>NZ_JABBYO010000001.1 GCF_012958305.1 Tautonia rosea
GCACGACCACAACTCAACCCCCCCACATCACCTATCCTGATGCGTAGACCCTGGACAGCCCGCCGGGATAGGAGACCAGCATCCGACGTCCGCAACGGCCGCAGACGATCAGCCCGGCCAGCAGTGAATCCCCATCGCGGGGGGCCCCCATCGCGGCGGCGTGGGCGCGATTGCACGCCAACCGCTGCAGGTTCGCCTCGTAGCGTTCCCAGGTGATGTACGCGGGCAATCGGTCTCGGATCAGCACCTCCCATTGCTCCATCGGCACCAGTCTGCGACCCGTGGCGGGTCGCCCGGGGATCTGGCGACGGGGGTCGGTCGGTCGGCGGCCATGGCTGTAGGCCCCGGCGTAGATCGGGTGATGGAGCAGAAAGGTCAGGGTCAACCGATTGGGTCGGCGCCACTGGAGTTCACCTCGGTCGGGGCCGAAGTGCGGCCGGACCGGCATGAGGACCCGGTTGCCGACCAGGTAACGCAGCACCCCCGAGACGGTCCCCAACTCGTCGAACTTCTCGAAGATCAGGCGGACGACGTCCTGTGCCTGTTCGTCGGGATCCAACACCATGCCGGCGCCGGGGAGCCGGACGAACCCGATGGGCGCGTGGTTGAAGAGCTCGCCCCGGCGGGCCTTGTTCCGGCGCCCGGCCAGCATGCGTCCCCTGAGGATATGCAGCTCCGCTTCGCTCATGGTGCCCTTCAGGCCCAGCAGGAGTCGGTCGTTGTAATCGCCGGGGTCGTACAGGCCATCCTGGTCGGCCAGCAATGCATGGAAGATCTCACATAACTCCAGGAGGTGATGCCAATCCTTGCACGACCGCGCCAGTCGGCTCATCTCGACGCCCAGGACGATGCCGACGTGATCCAGGCCGATCTCGGCCAACAGACGCTGGAAGCCGAGCCGGCCCTATGCCGTCTGGCCGCTGCGGCCCTGGTCCTCGTCGATGACGATCACCCGATCGGCCGCCCAGCACAGGGCGATGGCGCGGCGTCGCAAGTCGTACTGCAAGGCGGCCGACTCGCGATGCTCGAGCACCTGCTGGGCGGTGGACTGCCTGACATAGACGATCGCCAGCCGATCGAGGTGCCTGGATTGAATCTTACGGGTTCCCCAAGGGGACTCGTCGATCGGCCCATGATCCCGAGGGTCCGTCAATCGCGTCGGCGGCGAGGGGCTCTCATCGACGCTCATGAGGCACCTCCGGCTCTGCCAGAGGCGTCCGCAGTCGCTGCGTCACCAGCCGCGTGAGGGTCGTGATTGCCTCGCGACGGGTCCGGTCCGGTAGCCTCCCCCAGAGGTCGCTCAGGCGGACAGGGCGAGTCGGATCGTCCTGGCCGGGGAGGGACATGGTCGCTCGAGGTTGCGTCGCATGGCAGTCCTCCTGGTTGAGTGCTGAGACGTTGCCGGCTCCATCGTGCCAGGTCCAACAGCGCCGCGACCCCCACTATGGGCCGCACCTCGGGATCGATACAAGGTGTCTCTTGAGACGCAGTGTGCTTGGCAGACTTCGATGAGCCAGCGTCGTCAGTACCAGAGCACCATCCTTTGGGCCTCCGCCAGGCTCGTGACCGGCAGGGTTGTCAGCAGCCACCAGCGGATCGGCTCCTGGCCCTCCGGAGGGGATTCCTCCTCGGCCAGGATCGCCGTCACGGGGAGATCGGGGAGGCGGTCGCCGATGCGGCGAGTCAATGGCGGCGCCAGGGAAACCGCCGCGAAGCGTGCGGTCAGGCTCGCAACCCTTGCCGGACGGCCGGGGCCGCGAGGGATCTCGACATTGAAGGACCCCCGGACGGGCTCGGTCCGCAAGGCGCGGTCGAGGAGGTTCTCGGTGTGCCGGACGCGGCGACGCGGCTTGGCGCGGATCAGCAGATGGGACCCGTCATGCCGCGTGGCGGCGAAGAGGTCGTAGTAATCGGCCTCGCGATCGGCCAAAGTCACCACGATCACTCCCGGGGGCAATCCGGCCTCGGTGGCACTCAAGGCGTCGATCCATCGCTGGGTCTCCTTCGCCTGCGTCGGCAACTTGTTCCGCAACTCGCGATGCCCCAATTCATCGGGGACTCTGGCCCAGACATGCTGATGCAGCAGACCGAGGGGAACGCCGTCGGGGTCGGCAGCCAAGACGGAGTGGGCAAGCAGCCCGGCCTTGCGGCGGTTTGCCAGATACCTCAACCCCGAGGTCGCGGGGTGCGTCGTCCAGTCCAGCGCGGTGGTGTCCTGGATGACCAGGATCGGGCCGATCTCGGGCAGTCGGTCGCGGACGCTGTCGCGATGAGCGGCCAGGATCGCCTCGGGAGAGACCCGGTCATTGTCCCAGAAACGGTAAGCGGCCTTGGCCGCGGCCCAGGAGCCGGTGGCCTGAGGGACGCTGGCCTCCGGCCTCGCGGCGAGAGCCTCAACGAGGATCGCAAGGCGACGATTGGGACGACGATCACCAAGGCGGACGGAGCGGAGTTCGTGTTCGGACCACATCCTTCACTTACGAACCGAGAATGCCAAGAGATCGCCGCCCCCCAACTTGTGGGTCATGGTGAGGGTCCCCGTCTTTGCCCAGCGGTTGAACCGCTGGAAGACCGTGTCGTGCTTGCCGAAGCGGGCCGGCAGATCGGACCAGGGGGCACCGGTGCGGGCGATCCAGAGCATGGCGTCGAGGAAGAGCTTGTTGTCCTTGGCGGTGGCTCCGGGGTCGCCGGGCTTCCCGGGTAAGAGGTGGGCGATGTGTCGGAATCGTTCGTCGTCCATCTCGAAGCGGCGCATCGGAGGCCTCCTTGGGGTCGATCGGGTTATCCAGTCAATCACAGATCGCCCAGACTCCGCAAGTGATTGTCAGTTGTACCTAATCACTTTTTTCTCAAGAATTCTCGTAAAAAGGCCGGGTGTGCGGTCCGGTTGTGACGGTGCATTTCCCCAACTTCCGACTCCGTCTATAATTCGGAAGTCCAGAGGCCCCCAGACGCGAACTACCCCGGCCGGTCGGGTGCGCGCGGCCTCGACCCAGGACCAGGAGGCGTTCGAGCATGGAGCGGCAGGCTCGCTGCACCTTGAAGGTCAAGGGGCTCGATTGCCCGAGCGAGGTGCCACCGATCCGGTCTGCCCTGGACGGAGCCCCGGGCGTCTGCTCGATCGACATCAACCCGCCCGAAGGAACCGTCGCCGTCGACTTCGACCCCGACGTCACCGACCCGAGCGAACTCGCCGATCGTGTCTCCCGGATCGCCGGGATGGCGACCGAACCCCTAAGCGAGGCGCTGGCGATCACCCCGTCGCTTGATGAGCCCGACGGTTCCTGGCGATCCCGATTCGGTCACTGGGGGTGGACCACCGTCTCGGGCCTTGCCCTTGTCGTCGGAGCCGCGGCCGACTGGGCCGGATGGTTCGGTTGGGGCTCGGATCGACCGGGTACGCTCCTCGCCGTGGCCATCGGCGGCTACGCCGTCGCGATTCTGGCTGGCATCGTTGAGCTGTTGCCGAAAGCCTGGCGGGCCTTGCGACGTGCCCATCTTGGCATCCACCTGTTAATGACCCTGGCCATCGGCGGCGCGGTCCTGCTGGGAGAATGGGGCGAGGCCGCCACCGTTGCCTTCCTGTTCGGCCTGGCCGAGGCTCTCGAAGCCCAGAGCCTCGCCCGAGCCCGCCGCGCCGTGCGATCGTTGCTTGCCGTCGCTCCCGAAACCGCCGAGCTGATCGACCCCAACGGCTCGACCCGAATCGTCCCCGCCGAACAGGTGACGCCGGGCCGACGGGTCCGCGTCCGGGCCGGAGAACGCGTGCCGATCGACGGCCGGGTCCTCGTCGGCCGCTCGGCCGTCGATCAAAAGTCGATTACCGGCGAATCAGTCCCGGTTGACAAGGAGGTCGGCGACGAGGTCTTCGCCGGCACCGTCAACGGCGACGGTGCCCTGGAGGTCGAAGCAACCAAACCCCTGCGCGACTCGGTCCTCGCCCGAACCATGACCCTCGTTCGCGAGGCCCAGGCCCGTCGAATGCCCCTGGAACGGAGCATCGAACGCTTCTCCGCAGTGTACACCCCGATTGCGGTCGGCCTGGCGGTGGCCCTGATGCTCGTCCCACCGCTGATGCTGCAAGCCACCGGTCAGTCCGCCGACTGGCGGGAATGGATCATGAGGGGTCTGGTCGTTCTGGTCGTCGCCTGTCCGTGTGCGTTGGTCATCGGCACGCCGGTGGCGGTCGTGAGCGCCCTGGCGAGTTCCGCTCGAAAGGGGGTTCTTGTCAAAGGGGGCCAGTTTCTCGAAGCAATCGGTCGGCTCCGGGTCCTGGCCTTTGACAAGACAGGCACCCTCACGCTCGGCGATCCAAGCGTTGTCGAGGTCGTTCCCAAGGTTCCCGACGGGGCCGAGCAGATGCTCCGGATCGCCGCGGCCCTCGGAGATCACGGCGGGCACGTCCTCGGCCGGGCCATCGCCCGACACGCCCGAGACCAGCAACTGGCCGTTCCCTCGGCGTCCGACTACCGGGCCGAGGCCGGCCTGGGGGCCAGTGGGATGGTGGAAGCCTCTCGATATCACATCGGCAGCCATCGCTATGTCGATCAGGCCGGGCTCTGTGAGGAGTCGTTTCACGCCTCGATCGACAATGCCGCCCAGGAGCCAGGAACCGCGGTCGTCCTGTCCACCACCGACGGACCCCTCGGCTGGATTCGACTGGCCGACCGCCCCCGGCCCGAAGCCGCCGGAGTGCTGGCCGATCTCTCCCGCCTCGGCCTCCATTCGGTCATGCTCACCGGAGACAACCCGGCGACCGCCGCTGCCATCGCCCGAGAACTCGGCCTGACCGACCATCGCGCCAACCTGCTTCCCGCCGACAAGGCCCAGGCCGTGCTCGAACTCGACGCCCAGCACGGGCCGACCGGCATGGTCGGCGACGGCGTGAACGACGCCCCTGCCCTGGCCGAAGCCCGCGTCAGCGTCTCGCTCGGCGGAATTGCCAGCGCCTCGGCGCTCGAAGTCGCCGACATCGTCTTGATGGCCGACGACCTCCGGGGTCTTCCCTGGCTCGTTCGACACAGCCGTCGAACTCTGGCGATCATCCGCCAGAACATCGCGCTGGCCATCGGGATCAAGGTCCTGGTGTTGCTCCTGGCCATTGTCGGGCTGGCCGATCTCTGGATGGCCATCGCCGCCGACGTTGGCACGACCCTGGTTGTCGTCGCCAACGCCATGCGGCTGCTCCGTCCCGGTGATCTGACTTGACCCGAGACCAGGTCAGTCGCCTGCCTTCTCGGCCTTCAGTGGCTTGATGCTCACCTCTTTAAAGTACACCAGATCGTCGTCTCCGTGATTCTGGAGGCCGATGTATCCGATCGTCTTCCGAGGCTGGCGCTTCGGGTCGATGTCGTTCCGAGGCGGCGGAATTTCGTCACTCGTCGGGTCGAATCGCGAGACGGGCTCACCATTGACGGAAACGGCAATCACCTCACCATCGAGCGTGATCTCCATCGTGTTCCACGCTCCGGGGCGAGACTCGATCTTCTTCGCCTCGGAGAAGGAGTAGATCGCCCCCGTCTGGCTCAGCGGGCTTCCTCGATCGACGATCTGCACCTCGTACCCGTTGTGAACGGCGTACCAGGGGTCATCCGGCTCCTCGGCAATCCGCACATAAACCCCCGCGTTATCCCGGTCGTCCCCCACCTTGTACACGACCCGGATCACACAGTCGCCGAACGTTTCCTTCTCGTAATACAGCAGTCCCATCCCACCGACGGTCTTGAACCCTTCCTCGGCCTTTTCGAACGATCCGGGGCCGACCTGTTTCCAGCCGTCGAGCGTTTTCCCATCGAAGATCACCCGGAACCCGTCTTCCTCGACCATCACGGGCGAGTTGAGCATGACCACAGAAACCATCAAAGACTGAAGAAGCATTGCCATTCTCCCGGCATCGTTCTCGAACCAACGAACGCGAACCGGCCGAGTGTCTGGGCGGCCCGATTCACATTCGACCCGGCCCGACGGCGCAGTCACCGCCGAGCAACGGCTCGATCTTACCAGGATTTTCGTCGCGATTCGTGTCCCCCCCCGCCGGTCTCATCTCCAGCGGTTCCAGAACCCCCGGGCTCGAGATTTATTGGCCGAAGGTTCCGGCAGGCCAAAGACCTTCCTGACAAGCGTCACGAAGGCGTTGACGATCCGGCCCGCCTCGTCGGCGTCAAACAGGATTTCGGCGATCGCCTCCCGCATCACCGCCTCGTGCGAGGCCATCAAGCCTTCGGCAATCGTATCGGGCCCTCCGCCCTGGACGTTACCGAAGGCATCCCGGCGGAGTCTCGCGTGCAGCAAGTACTCCTCCTCGGCGTGCTTCAAGTTTGAAAACCAGTGGCGATTGCCTTCGTGCTTGAACGTGTCGTCAAGCTGGCGACTGGGCAAGGACTCTGCGCCGACCTTGCCAATCGCTTCGAGCAAGTGCTTGCGACGATCGACCTGCGCGCTCATGGAATCGAGACTCTCAAGGGGCCGAACGATCGAACACCCATGAGATCATGTTTCAAGCACGAAATCAATCAGGGCATGGGATGGCCGCGGTCGGCCTCGGCAACTCGACGGGCACCGGAGCTTCAACGGGAGGGGGAACCGAGGCCCTGGGGCGTCTCGGGCGGATCGTCCAGAGAATCCCGCCGATGGTCAAGGCACCACCAACGACCAGAAACGGCGTGACCGCCTCTCCCAGAAACAGATAACCCCACACCACCGTCAAGATCGGCGCCGCATTGCCAAAGGTGGCGACTTCGCTCGCATCGAGGCGGGTCATGGCCAGGTTCTGAAACGCCAGAGCGAAGACGGTGACAATCAACGTCAGGTGCGCCAACCCGATCCAGGCCACCGCCGAGGCGTTCCCGATCGCCCCCAGCCCCAGCGGCAAAATCGATCCGTCCCAGTCCAGGAAAAACAGCGAGACCGGCAGATCCAGCAGCGAACCGACGACGAACGTGCCCGCCAGTGCCGGAATCGCCCCGTGACGACGGATCAAGGGGCGGCTGATCGTCATGTACGCTCCCCAGGTCACGACCGCCCCGACGAGCAAGAGGTCTCCCAAAATCGCCCGCGAGGCCTCGACCGACGTATCCCCTCTCAGGCTCCCCAGGCCAATCACCGCCACGCCCAGCACACTGGCCACGATCCCCACCAGGCGATCCCCCCGCAGCCGTTCCTGGCCGATCGCGCTGGCAATCAGAAGAACGAAGAGCGGGTTCGTCGCGTAGATCAGACCCACATGCGTTGTCGGCGCCAGCCGGGCACCGGTGAGGAAAAACAGTTGATTCAGGCCCACGCAAAAGAGACCCGACGCCAGCACTCGCCCGCGGTCCTCTCGGAACATCCGGGCCAGCGCCCCGCCTTTCATCGCGAACGGTAAGAGGCAAAGCCCTGCCACTCCGAACCGCACGAGCGGCACCAGCGGCAACGGCAGCTCCCGAACCGCCAGCTTGGCCGAAAGGGCCGTGGTCGAGCCGATCAAGACCATCAAGATCAGGAAGACGTACGCCGCCCAGTCTCGTCCGCCCGTCCCATGATGCGAACACCCACCGTCATCCTGACCCGCCATCGAGGAACCCCAATTGAAAAAAATGCCTTCGAGCAGCCTGATGCAAGCAGACTGAATCACTCAACACGATGATAGGAGACTCGACAAGGCTGTCGGGTTCGAGTCGGACCAGACCAATCTTCTGATTTCGTCTGCCAGCCTTCAACGCAACGGCTCACCTGCGATCAATCGCCAGAGAGCATCTTCAAGCCGATCACCGAGCCGATCAGGATCATCAAGAGGGCCACCCGGCCTCCCGTCAACGGATCCTTGAACAAGACAATCCCTACAATTGCCGTGCCACACGCGCCGATCCCCGTCCAGACCGCATACGCCGTGCCCAGCGGAATCGTCTGAATCGCCCTCGTCAGGAGCACGAAGCTCAGGATGCTCAACACCAAAAACCCGGCCGAGGGGATCGGCCGGGTAAAGTTCTCGCTCAGCTTCAAACAGGTGGTAAAGCCGATCTCGGCAAGACCGGCAATTACTAGGATGATCCAGGCCATAAATCCGTCGAGTCAGGGTCGATCAAGGGGTCGGGATTGACTGAGATCATCCTACTCGAACATCTGGCCCCGACGCGATCGGAATCCCTCGCCGCATCGAAGCCAGCCCCGGCTCACCGCGCTGCGATCGCCGTTGAGCGGATCGGCTCGGTCCGATGCCCCTGAGCCTTCTGAAACGCGCGTTGCCGTTCCAGTCGCGTTTGGTCGTAGAGCGATCGGTAGAAGACCTCCTCGGTCTCCGTGAATTCGAGGCCGCGCCGTCCCTTGACGATCCGGGCCGTCTCGAACATCTGCTCCAGTTCGAAACCCTTCGCCACCTTGCCCCAGAGCACGCTCGAAAAGCTCGGCACATGTTTTGGCAAGAGCCAGCCGGCCGGCAAGACGTTGCACATCACGCCGATTGAGGTCCCCGTGTTGAGCATGCTGCCTAGCCCCGTCCGCGTGTGGTCGCCGATGAAGCAACCAACCTTCGCCTGGCCAGTCGGCACCGGATCGCCTTGCAAGGGCACCTCAACTTCGCCGTAATCGTTTCGCAGGTCGCTGTTCGAGGTGATCGCCCCCAGATTGACCCACTCGCCCACGTACGAGTGCCCCAGGAACCCCTCGTGATACTTGTTCGAGTATCCCTGGATGATCGACGCTTCCACCTCGCCGCCAATCCGGCAGACGGGCCCGATCGTCACCGCCCCTCGCACATTCGCCCGGAACAACTGCGTCCCCGCGCCGATGACGCACGGCCCCTCGATCCTCGTGAACGGCTGCACCCAGACGCCCTTCCCCACGATGATCGGCCCGTTCGTCGTGTCGAAGACCGTGTATGGATCAATCCGCGCCGACTCGTGAATTCGCAACTGATCCGAACGACCGACCAGGGCCATCGACTGCAAGTGGCGGTTCGTCACCGAATCGCCGCCGATCGCCTCGAAATCCTCCCGAATCGCCTGCTCGTTCAGCGCCACCAGATCCCAGGGCCGATCGATCCAATGGCCGCCGATCTCCTCGCCATCGACCTTCGCCAGCAGGTCGTCAAACCATTCGTCGATCCGATGGCTCGTCAACGCAACAGCCCGCTCCGGCCCCACCACCGCACAGGCGGGCCGACCGTTGCACAGGCCCAGCCAGGGGGCCGCCGTCGTCGAGGGCTCAAAATCCTTCGGCGGCACCCAGCGGCCATTGGCCACCACCACCGGCCCCTGGGCGAGCCAGTCGGCGTCATTGAGCACGGTATGAGGATCGCGCTCCCGTGCAATCGGCTCCAGCACCGATCGCACGATCGCCGACCTCCGCGCCGGTCCCGGACCGATTCCGAAGGCCCGAGCAATCCGATCCCCCAGCGTCACCGCTCCCAAACGCAGGTCATACACCGGCCGGGTCAGCGTCAACGGCTCCAGGCCGGCCACGGCTAGGTCTTCGACGAAGCAGAGACGCATCGGAGGCTCCTTCCAAGATGCTGGGTGATGCTGAGCCCTCGGAGTGTGAACTCGTCGCGTTCGATCGTCTGAGTCTCGCTCCGATGTCTGAGGACCGACCCACGTCTTGCCGGTCTGGCGGCTCGAACCCACACGCCCTCACCAGTCCGTCCTTGAAAAAGAATCGTGAGGGACCAGGCGTCGCTGCGCGGATTATAGCGGCCCCTCACCCCCCGACTACCCCGATTTCCGCGCAATTGCCTCGGCTCCTCCGTTGCTCGGTCCGAGTTCAACGGACTCGATGAAACTGCACCTCATCCTGGTCCAGGTCGAGCATCGCCACCGTCCACTCTCTGGCCCGGTGCAAGGCTCCCGGATTGATCTGGCGAATGGCGCCGTCGCGCTCGTTGAGCCATTGATGCGTATGTCCAAACAGAAGGTAATCGGGATTGGCCTTGAGCAAGCGTCGAAATTCGCTCGTCAGGTGGCCGTGCGTGACCCCGATCCGACGGCCTGCCAGCGTGATCTCCGCCGCCCAGCCGAGCATCGTTCCCCCGGTCGCGATCACCGCCCGCTCGATCCCTTCAAGATCGAAGTCGTTATTTCCCAGCACATAATGGCAAGGGATCCCTCCCTCGGCGACCGTGTGAACGATCGCCGGCTCGGTCAGATCGCCGCAGTGGATCAAGGCCTCCGCCCCCTCGGCCGCCAGCAAGGCCACCGCCGCGGCTGTCCTCCCGATTTGATCGTGAGAGTCGGACAGGATTCCGATTCGCATGGCATTCAGACTCAACCCGACACGGATTCCCTTGGCGACGTCACCAACGGATCGTAGAATACCCGCGGACTCTCAGGCTGTCGGCCCCGAATCCCCTTGGTCTCGTTTCCCTTCTCCTCGTTCGAGGGCTGGGCTTGCTGGTGTCCGACGACGCCCCTTGGTGGGGCGGCGCTCGATCGGCCGACCGGAAACGGCCGATCGCGGAGGATCGGGCCATGTCTCGCAGGTAACTCGACCGACGGACTCCCGCACGGCCGACGCCTCATGCTGCGCCGATCGTCCCTGGCTCTACCCGCTCTGAGCGGGGAGGTGTCCCATGTTCACGACCCCGAACAACCGAACCACCGAACGACCAAACGCGACCACCCTCGATCCCCAAATCGTCCGGGCACCCGAACCGGCTGTCGAGGCTCCCGACCGTGGCGAAGTCCTCGCCGAACCCCTCGAAGACGCCATTATTCGACATGCCGAAGCCCCCGACGCCGGCGACAGCCGCGCGGACCTGATCGATCAAGACTACACGCACGGACGCAGCATGACCTGATCCGGATCCGAGCCTTGCCCAAGCTGCTCTGTTCGCCGCCGGACCCTCTCCCGCCGTTGCCGGTCCGGCGGCGAACATTGCTCAATCGGGCGTAAACATCAAGCCCCCGCCCCCTTGCTGCTCGGCCGCGTCAAACTTCACAATTGACAGCACCAGCAAGGTAAACCGCGCCAGGCCTCCCACCCCCTCGGGCATCACCCAGACGTAGCAGTCTCCATGACGGCCAACGTAACGGGCCGCTTTCGGCACATCCTTCTTCGCCCCGATGAAAAACCAGCCCCGGGGGACCTCTCCGGAGCGGCTCACCTCCACCGAGCTCAACAGCGCCCGGGTTTCCCGATCGGTGTCTCGAAAGGAATCCGCATCCTCCACATCCTCGACGCGGGACCCGAGTTTGCTCAGCTCGGCAATGAAGTTCGGCTCCGGCAGCGGCGGAAGCCCCAGTACGCGCCGATAAACCGTTTGCAATGCATAGAGCTGAATCGGATCACCCACCGCGTCCGTTCCCCATTGCAACGCCACCTGCCGAGACCCCTGGGGGCCGTAGGTCTCGATCCCCAGCCCTCCCCCTTCGAACGTCGAAAATCCGCCCCCTTGCTGGCCAATGCCGATCCGGTCCTGAATCTGCACCGTTCCATCCCGAACGCGAACATGCCAGGGCAATGTAGTCGGCTCGTCGGCGAACATGGCGATGTTGTTGAGCACGATCTGATAGATGATCGTCTGAAAGCTATTGGCCGTCAGCACAGTGCTCATGCTCAACTGTTGATGCGCGCAACCGCCAATCAGTACCACCAGCATCAGCCCCGCGATGGATCTTCGCCCCCGAAGCCGCAACCCGCTCCCCATCGCTTTCCCAAGCAGATCCGGCATCAGTTCGGGTCCCTCGACGGCCGTCCCCCGACCGGAACTCCCCCTCCCGAAGGGGCCTTGGGAAGCCCACCACTTGGCGGCCTGGGAGTCGTGGATTCAACGATGTCCTCGACCAGCAACATTCCCTGGATCGCGGTCTCGGCGTTTCGAAGTTCCTCGTATTCCAGGAACAATTTCTGAATCCCTTCGGCGTAGGCTCCCAGCGCCGACTGAACTCGAGAATAGCTCGCCTTCTCGTTCCGAAACTCCTCCCCGTAAATCTCGAACGCCTCGAGCGACCGGGGCAGAATCTCCTCCTGATACCGCTTCACATTTGTATCGCTGGTCAGATACTGGTTGTATCGCCGAGCGAGACGTTGCTCGATCGACAATCGAACCCGAGTCAGGTTCTGACGAGCGTCGGCCAACGCATGATGCGCTCTGGCAATGTTCCCTTGATTGCGGTCCCAGAGGGGCATGTCGACGTAGACCCGAACGATCCCGGTCGTCTCGTCATTCGAGAGGTTGTGGTCTGCTCCCCCCCGGAGGATCAGGTCGGGAATCGGCTCGACCTCCTCGCGTCTCAGGTCTCGCTGCGTTCGCAAAACACGCAGCTCGGCAATCTTGATCTCCGGACTCCCTTCCAGCAGGTACTCCAGACTCTCCTCCCACGAAACCGGCGCCGACTGCCGCACCAGATCGCCCGCGAGCGGGACCGGCTCCATTCCCGGAACCCCGAGATAGGCTGCCAGTTCTCTCCACGAGTTTCGGTAACGATCCACCAACTGCTCCCGGTCCAACCGCATCGTGGTGGCGTCGTTTTCCGCCAGCAACAGGTCAGCCTTCGAGGCGTGACCACTCTCGACCTTCGCCCGGGTCCACGTCACCACCTCGTCCGCCATCCGGATCAGCCCTCTGCGGGCCTCCAGCAACCGCTGCTGCGCGAGAATCTGCCAGCAACGGAGTCGCACGCCGTTTCGCACCCGGTATTGCTGTTCCACCAGCCCCCAACGAGCAATCTCAAGATCAACCTCGTAACGAGACTGATTGATTCGCAGTTTCCCCCCGGTGACGATCGGCTGCTGGATGAACCCGCCCTGGGTCCCGACCGTCCCCCCTGCCCCGAGACTTTGCGAGTTCCAGCCGGCAATCGGGTTTGGATATCTTCCGGCCTGATCGACGTTGCCCCGGGCCTGACCAATCCGCTCGGCCGCCTGCGCAAGGGTCGGATTCGACTGCAGCGCGATCTGTTCCAGCTCGGCCACCCTCAACACCTGCCGCTCACCCGGAGCCGCGGGGCCGGTCCTCACTTCCATCGGCCGAGCATCCGGCAAGGGCGGCAATTCGATCGGCGGGCCGACCTGCAGCACAACGAGGGAGAGCCAGAGGATTCTCACACGCACGCTCCACCCAGAGTCCACACATCCACCGAACTCGCCCGCTCGATTCGAGGTCGAGTGATGCGTTCGATGTTGTCGATTCGTCAGGTTGTATCGACCAGGGTGTCGCGCGAGCCTCAACGAAACCGACCATCAACACGTCGAACTGTCACAACCTGCACATCCTCACCTGCATCACGGACGCGTGGGCCGATCCTCCCATCGTTTCAGCATTTCCAGGGAAAAAGTGACTGCCGCCCCCCAATTTCTCGACACTTTCAATTGAAAGGACTCCTCCTGCAACCTCCTGCTCGATCTCTCTTGTGCTCGATTCGGATGATTCTTCAAGACCAGGAGTGGGCAGCCGCGGGGCACCGTCGCATCGCGAATGAGCAACCGGCAACGGCGCTCAAACACCAAAAAAAATCCACACCCCAACACTCCGACAATCCTGTCCAGGACTTGCTCGACGCAATGAATCGAAGCCATGACTTCGACGAAACAACGCCATCAAGACCATGACGAGCCAAGGCGCTCGCCATGCCGAAACGAAGCCCTCAACTTCTCGAATCGACCCCGACTCCACGAACACAAAGCCTTGTCAACATAAGAAGTTCCGCAAAAACCTTCCCCCTGGTATGCGGCGCACCGGGGGGCGCACCTCACAGCGCACCGGGGGGCGCACCCGACGGAGTTTGATCATTCGGGCGCTGCGATGGTCGATTCGGCCGCCGGACTCGGGACGAACCCCGGGAAAACGTGGGCATAGAGCCAGACAATCCCTCCGACGATCAAGGCCAGGGCAAGACTGTGGATCAAGACCGCGCGCAGAATCGTTCCCTCGCGTCCCCCTTCGCCCGTTGCCGCAGCGGCGACCACGATCGACTGCGCGTCGACCATCTTGCCCATCACGCCTCCGGTCGTATTGGCCGAGGCCATCAGGATTGGGTCCAGTCCGAGCTTCTCCGCCGTGATCCGCTGCAGGTTGCCGAACAGGACGTTGCTTGCCGTGTCCGATCCGGTCAAGGCCACGCCCAGCCAGCCAAGCAAGGTGCCGAAGATCGGATAGAGCATCGGTCCGGTTCGGGTAAAGGCCAGGCCCAGCACCGCATCCATGCCCGCCAGCTTCGTCACGAATCCCAGGCCCAGCATGCAGAGGATCGCCACCGCCGCCCACCGCAAGCGATAAACGGACAGACCAAAGACCCGGACCAACCCCTTCGGACCCAGCCCCAGCAGGAGGCCGCTGGCGATCGCCGCGACGAGGATGGCCGTGCCGGTCGAGGCAATCGGTGCAACATCGAGCGTGACCTTCTCGAAGTCGCTCGCCTCGGGCTCGACTCGGCCGGTCACCGCCTCTCCCTTGGCGATGCGAGAGACGAAGTCCTGCCCTTTTTCTGCCGCCTGTTCCAGGACCGGCCTCGGCCATCCCAGCGCCGGGGCTGCCTCGGTCATCGGCACACTGAGCCGGGGCATCGGCGGGTTCCAGGAGGTCGAGGCTTCCAGGGTTCGCTTGATTGCCGGTATCCCCCAGAGGATGACCATGATCGTCAGCAAGCCGAACGGCATCCAGGCTCGAGCGACCCGGGCCGGAGTCAGGTCTCCGATCGTATCGTATGCCGTCTCGACGGGTCCCTCGGCCGCTTCGGCCCGCTCCTCAGGAAAATGCCAGACCTCCTTCGGCTTCCAGATCCGCAAAAGGAGCATTCCCGCCGCCAGGCTCGCAATCGACGAGACGATATCGACCAGCTCATAACCGACGTAGTTCGACCAGACGAACTGGGCCGTCGCAAACGATCCTCCGATGACCACCAGCGCCGGCCAGACCGCCACCGTTTCCCGCCAGGAAACCATCATCCGGACCAGCCACCAGGGAACAATCACCGAGAGAAAGGGCAAGATACGCCCGGCCATAGCGCTGAGCAGTTCCGGGTCGAGGCTTGTGACCTCTCCCAACGCCCGAATCGGTGTGCCGATCGCCCCCCAGGCCACGGGGGCGGTGTTGGCCACCAGGCAGAGGATGGCCGCCTGAAGTGGCCGGAACCCCAGGCCGACCAGAAACGCCGCCGAGATCGCCACCGGTGCTCCGAAGCCCGCGGCCCCCTCAATAAACGCCCCGAAGCTGAATGCTACCAGAATCGCTTGAATGCGACGATCGTCCGAGAGCCGAGCGATCGACGCCTTCATGACCTCGAACTGCCCCGTCTCAACCGTGATATTATAAAGAAAGACCGCCGCCGTGATCAGCCAAACAATCCTGAAGAACGCAAAGACCATTCCGACTCCGGCTCCGGCAACGACCAGATCAGCAGGCATGCCGAACACACCGATCGCCATGGCCATCGCCGACAGCAGCCCCGCCAGCGCCGCTTGCCAGGCCGAGGCTCTCCCGGAACCAAGCAACCCCAGCAAGACCAGGACAGGAACCGAGGCCGCCAGGGTCGACAACGGCCAGGCGTCGAACGGATCGTAGACTTGTGTCCAGACATCGGCCATCGGTATCGGCCCCCTCCTCCCAGCAGGTCATCGCGGTTCGCAAAGGCTTCCGGAGCATACGAGATCGGTCCAGCCGGTCATAGCCCCGGCCGTCTTCTCTAGCCCTGCTCCCGATCAACCTGCGTGGACGACGCAGGACCCTTGACCCCGATGGTCTCCAGAAGTTAATCTCGATGCGCGCCCGACTGGTTCAGCAAACAACGAAAGACGGGCATCGTGCGGCAAGGAGTCTTCGGGTGCATATCGAAATTTCAACCCGTCATGGCCTGATTCTTGAACCTCATCAGCAGCAGTACGTACAACAAAAGGCCGAAAAGCTGCTTAAATATTTCAGCCGCCTCATGGAGATTGATGTCGTCATTGACCATCCCAAGAATGGATGGTCGATGGAGATGGTCGTTTCCGCCGAGCACAAGCACGATTTCGTCGCCCGGAGCGATGCGCCGGGGCTTGAGACGGTGACCGACCAGGTCGTCCACATGATTGAGCAGCAGATTCGCCGTTACAAGGATAAGATTCAGGATCACAAAGACGAGATTCCCCACGGTGGAACCTCACGGTCGCGGCCGGACCTTCCCGAGCCGCCCGAATCGTCTGAGGCCCCCGAGGTCGACTGAACTGGAACCGGCCGCCCCGTCCGACCATCTTCGGGGTACCTCTGGGGCGATGAACTGCACAATCCCTCGGGGCCGGCTTTGCCTCGATGGATGGAGAACCGCATGAAACTTTCGGATTTCGTCGTTCGCGAGGCGGTCATTGTCGACCTCCAGGCTACGACCAAGGAAGAAGCGATCCGCGAGATCGTCTCCGGCCTTCGCGACGCGGGCCGCCTGACCGAGTCGGATCTGGAGAGCGTGACCCGGGCCATCCTCAATCGTGAGGAGCTGGGCTCGACCGGAATTGGTCAGGGAGTCGCGGTCCCTCACACCCGACACCCGATGGTCGATCGGCTTATCGGGACCGTCGCCCTCTCCAACAAAGGGGTCGAGTTTGCGGCCCTTGACGGTGAGCCGGTCGATATCCTGTTCCTGCTCGTATCACCCCCGAACCAGCCCGGCGATCACCTTCGGGCGCTCGAAAACATCTCCCGTCATCTGAAGGATGAGCAATTCGTCCGGTTCCTGCGCCAGGCGAGGACCCGGGAGCAAATCCTCGATGTGCTCGACGAGGCCGACCAGTCAAGCCCCTGAGCCTGCCTCGGCCCTTGTGGGCGGGACCTTCGCCCTTTTTTCTGTAGCTTGCGGACGTCGAAGGGACGGTCGCTGTGATGCCCCCAGATCTTCGAGACCCCAGGCAGAAGGCTGCGGTTGATAGCAGCCTTCGCCGGACCGGATCGCTGATGAGTCAGGACCTTCATCGAGTTCGTCGTCGGGTGGAAATCACCAACCCGTACGGCTTGCACCTCCGACCCGCCGAGAAATTTGTCGGCCTGGCCGGGAAGTTCCGCGCCGAGGTTCGGGTGCACTATGAAGGCCGTGATTGCAACGGCAAGAGCATCCTCGACCTGATGACCCTGGCCGCCGAATGCGGGTCCTGGCTCGAACTCGAAGCCCGAGGACCCGACGCTGAAGCGGCCATCACCGCCCTGGTCGAGCTGGTCTCAACCCATTTCGGGGAGAAGACTGGCTGCGACGATCACCAGGCTCCGCCTCCCGAGGCCGATACCAGCCCGCCCGGAGGGCTGCACCCATGACTCCCGGCGCGCGTCCCGCGCCGGCCGACGCCCTCCCGTCAGTGGCCCTCGATCCGATCGCCACGGCCCCTGACGCGACGTCACTTGCCCCCCCGACGCTCAGGGATCTCGCCGTGTCATCCCCCGCCACCCCACCCAGGACGATGAGGGTTCTCCGGGGAATCGCCGTCAGCCCCGGCGTCGCCTTCGGACCCTTGCTGATTCTGGCCCCTCGCGGGCCTCGCCTGACCCGGCGCTCCATCCCCGCCTCGGCGGTTGATCTCGAACGTCTCCGTCTGGAACGGGCCGTTGAATCGGCTCGGATCGACGCTGAAGCCGCCGAGCGCGATGCCCGCCAACGGCTCGGCCCGCAATACGCCGACATCCTCTCGGCTCACGTCCGGATGATCGCCGACCCGACCCTTCGCAATGAGGCCGCCTCCCGGATCTCCCGCGATCTGGTCACCGCCGAGCATGCCATCTTTGAGGTGCTCGACGGCTATGCGCGGCGCCTGGAGCAGCTCGGGGCTGCCCATCTCGCGGCTCGGGCTGCCGATGTCCGGGATATTCAACGGCGAATCCTCGATCAACTGACCGATCATCCGCCCGCTCCCTCTCCGGCTGACTCGGCTGTCGAGCCCCTGTTACTACTGGCCGAGGATCTGACTCCCAGCGAGGCCGCTGCCCTCGATCCCGCTCGGGTGCTCGGATTCGCCACCGAATCGGGAGGACGGACCAGCCACACGGCCATCATCGCCGCAGCGCTGGAAATCCCGGCCGTCGTCGGCCTCGGCCGCGTCCTCGACCAGGCGCGCGACAGCCAGATGGCCATCATCGACGGAGATGCCGGACTGGTCGTGCTCGACCCCGATGAGCCGACCCTTAGTCGTTACCGCGTCCGGGCCGTGGAACAGGCGAATCGTTTCGCCGAACTGGCCCAGCTTTCCGACCTTCCGGCGGAAACGGCCGATGGGGTCGGCATTCACCTGCTCGGCAACATCGAATTCCCCGCCGAGGTCGAGGCCTGCCGCGAGCGAGGAGCCGAGGGGATCGGCCTGTTCCGAACCGAGTTCTTCTATCTCGGTGCCGACGGTCCCCCCGGTGAAGACGAGCAGACGACGGCCTATGCCGAGGTGATCCGGGCCGCCGCCGGCCGCCCTGTGACGATCCGGACCCTAGACCTGGGCTCGGACAAAGTCGAACCCGGGCGGCCTCAACACGTCGAACCCAATCCGGCGCTTGGCCTGCGCAGCCTCCGCCGATCGCTCCGCGATCTGGAGCCGTTCCGGACCCAGCTCCGAGCGATTCTCCGAGCCGCCGCATCCGTGGGCGGTGACGTGCGCATCATGTTCCCTCTGGTGACGACCCTGAGTGAGTTCCGGCAGGCCCGCGCGATTCTTCGAGACGTGGCCGCCGAACTGAACACCGAGGGCACCCCGGCCCGCTCCGATCTGCCTGTCGGAGCGATGATCGAAGTGCCGGCCGCGGCCATTATGAGCGACCAGCTGGCAAAGGAGGTGGACTTTTTCTCCATCGGTACCAATGACCTGACCCAATATATTCTTGCCGCCGATCGAACCAACGAGACCGTGGCCGACCTTTACACGTCGGCCGATCCGGCCGTGCTCCGCCTGATCGACATGGTCGCTCGGGCCGCCGAGACCACCGGAATCGAGCTGACCGTGTGCGGGTCGATCGCCGGCGAACCACTCTATACGATGCTGCTGCTGGGTCTGGGGATTCGCCAATTGAGCACCCCTCCTCATCAGCTTCCGGAGGTCAAGCGTGTCATCCGCGCCATCCGACTGGACGAAGCCCGGGCCGTGGCCCGAGAGGCGCTCCAGTGCGAGACCGCAGATGATGTGCTCGCCCTGCTGACCCGTGCCCTTCGCCGCGCCCTGCCCGATGATCCAAGTGCGCCCGACCTGGCCCGTCAGTAATGGCCCTCCTCGCCGCTCCTTCATCCGTTGAAGGCGCCGGCCTCGTCATCCTCTCCGGTTCCGGCTCGTCGCCGGGGCCGGGATCTCCGGCTTCAGGCCCGTGCCGACCGGAACCCCCATCTCCTCGATCCTTCCTCGAGCGACCGACCGCTGACCCCCAGGTCCCATGGACGACGCCACTTCCCGGCTTCGGCTCCGATTCGCCAAACGCGGTGACCTCCGCCTTGTCAGCCATCACGACCTGATGCGCTGTCTGGAACGAGTGCTGCGCCGGGCGGCCCTTCCCGTCGCCCAGAGCCAGGGGTTCAACCCCCGGCCAAAGCTCTCGTTCCCACTGGCGTTGGCACTCGGCATCGAGGGACGCCGCGAGGTGCTGGAGCTGGAACTGGCCGAACCCCTTCGACCGAGTGAAGTGCTGCGGCGCCTTTGCGACGTCTCGCCCCCCGGTCTGGAGTTTCTGGAGGCGATTCCGGCCCCGGGCCGCCCCGGCCGCGTCGCGTTCGTCGAGTACCAGTTCCCGTTGCCGGACGAGCGACGAGGATCGGCGGCGGAAGCCGTCGCCACGCTGCTCGACCGCCAGAGTTGCCCCTACGTCCGTCGAAAGCCAGGCCGCGATGTGCCCCTCGACCTGCGGTCCTCGGTGCTCGACGTCCGAGTGGACCCGGCCGAAGGCTCGCTGTGGCTTCGGCTGAAGATCGACGCCGGGGTGTCCGCCCGACCTGAGGAAGTGCTCGACGTCCTTGGCCTTCGAGACGTGATGGCCGCCGGTACCGTCCTTTCCCGGACCGAGGTGGTTCTTACAACCGAGTCACCCTTGACCTCTACCGTGCCCGAACACTCGGGATCACCCCCTTCTTCCCCAGCGTTTCGCGACGCGACGTGACCCTAACCCTCGGCGTCGCGACCTGGCCAAAGCCCATGACCAGCCGAGCCTTGCCCGACTTCTGCCGCTCTGCCGCCACCCGATCCCTCCGAGCCTCCGCCGCATCGCGTGGCGTCGAGGCGAAGGGCGATCGGCTGGCCCGGGCCGTTCGGGGACATCCGGCTGGCCACAACCCCATCGCCCGGAGATTGACCGAGGCATGAGCAAATCCAAAGAAATGCTGATCAACGTGCTCCAGCCCGAGGAGTGCCGCATCGCCATCGTCGAAGATGGCATCCTCGAGGAGCTTTACGTCGAACGGACCAGTCTGGAGAACTACACCGGCAACATCTACAAGGGCCGGATCGTCAACATCGAGCCGGCCATCCAGGCTGCCTTTGTCGACTTCTCCGTCGGTCGCAACGGCTTCCTGCATGTTTCCGACGTTGAGCCCCGCTATTACCGCGAGCAGCTTGACGACGACACGGTTCTCGGCGCCCGGGATCGGGGACGAGACCCTCGGTCGAAACTTCCCCCCGAGCTGTCCCGTGGCTCTGGCTCCGAGACCGACGAGGATCGACGCTCCCGATCGCGAGCCTCTCGACCGGATCGCAGCCGAGACCTCACCCCCGATCGCCCCCGAGGTCGTGGCCGCGACCGTGACGAGCCGGTCCGAGACGAGGCCGTCGAGCCCCCCCTGCCCTTCGAGGCTGAGGAACCCCTCAGCAATCGTCGTCCGCTGCCCGAACGTCGCCGAGATTGGGACCGAGACAGAGATCGGGATCGGACCCGCGAGGAACTTCGGCCGCGCGACCGCCTTGCCGATGAGTTCAACGACGAAGACGAGTTCGACCTCGACCGCAATCTGCCCGATCCTGCGGACGCCGAGCCCGAGGAAGACGACCAGGCCGACGACCAGGGCACCCGCGCTCCTCGCGGTCGCAGTCGAGGACGAGACAAGATCCGCGAACGACGGATGCGCGATCGGGATCGCGATCGCCCCGACCTCTCTGAAAAAGGACGTCGAGATCGGTCTCGTCCCCGCCGATTCGGTGAAGGCTTGACGGACGAACCGCTCGATCTTCCCGAGGTCGACGAGCCTTCCGAGCCCCAGGCCAAGGCCGAGTCAGAACCGGTCGATCGTCCCACCCCCACTCGACCGAGATTCGAGCGGACCCCCCCCCCTTCAAGCCGCTCATCGTTTGAGGGCTCCCGAGAGTTCGGCCGAGGACTCGTCCCCGACCGCGAACCTGCCGAAGAACCCCCGGCTCCTCGACGCGGTCGGTCGTCTGAACCGGAAGCCGAGGAAACCTCATTCTCCTACCGCTGGTCGGTCGAACGGAAGCCAGAGCCGGAGGACTACGAAGCGAACCTTCCGGAGAGCAAGACCCAGCGCGGTCGGCCCTCCGTCCGGCCTGAATCGTCCGAGGATCGGCCGGCCGACCTCCGAGACACCGACGAGGACTCAGGAGGTCGATCGGGGCCCCCTCCCCGATCGGGTCGAGGTCCGTCTCGCCGCCGAGGCCGAGCCGACTGGGATGCTCCCACCCCGACCGAGCCGGACGATCTGTTCGGTCCCGCTCCGGAACCGACCAGCCGAGCCGATGAGGAAGACGACCAAGGTACGGAAAGGCGTCCCCGATCAGGGCGTGATTCCATCCGAAGCCGGGGCGATCGGGATCGTTCCGGACGCAGCCTCCCGCGCGGTCCCTCGGTGGAAGGTGACGCGGGTGAGACTCGGGAAACCGAGCAGGGAGAATCGACCGGACCCGGCCGCCCTCGCCGGATCGATCGCGCCGGAGAGCCCGGCTACATCCCCCGCCGTGAACGGGCCAAGTTGCTCGATCGGACTTCCGACTCCGAGGAACCGGGCCTGCCGACGTTCGACGCCGACTCCCGAGGCGATGCCGAGGGGGATGATGATGAGAATCGTCGCCGCCGCCGTCGCCGTCGCCGACGAGGCCGAGGCGATCGTGATCGCGATTCGAGCTTCGACACCGACCGCGACGAGTCGCCCGACTCGGCCGTGGCGCAGTCCGACCTGGGCAAGCCCCCGGCCTTGATCGATGAATCTGCGCTGGCCAACGAATTCGATTTCGTTGATCAAGACGACCAGGACGACTATGACGGCGACGACACCGACGCCGACGAGCAGGAAGTCGTTCCCGAGGATATCGAGCCGGAACTGCTCGAAGAAATCGCCCGGGAGATCGAGGAGATCCGCGTGCTCGAACGCGAGGTCGGCTTCCGAGGCCGAGGGACCGAGGGCCGATCTCGAGGCAGCGCCGATGAGGACGAGGAGTCTCGGGAAACGACCGTCATGCGAGGTGGCCGTCGCGTCACCATCAAGCCGCCGATCCAGGAGGTCTTCAAGCGCGGCGACGAGGTCCTTGTGCAGGTCATCAAGGAGTCGATCGGCACCAAGGGGCCGACCCTCTCGACCTACATCAGCATCCCTGGCCGCTATCTGGTCTTGATGCCCGGCCTGAATCGCGTGGGGGTCTCTCGGAAGATTGCCGACGAAGGTCAGCGCCGCAAGCTTCGGCAAATCATGCATGAGCTGAACCCGCCGAAGGGGCTCGGCTTCATCGTCCGCACCGCCGGCCTCGACCGCTCAAAGCGCGACCTGGCCCGCGACCTGGCCTATCTGCTCCGGCTCTGGAAGGTGATTCTGCGCCGAATCAAGAAGGCAAGGACCCCGGCTCCGATCTACCAAGAATCGGACATGATCATTCGAACGATCCGGGATATCTTCAATTCCGAGATTGATACTATCTGGATCGACGAGCCCCAGGCCTATGAGCGGGCCCGGGAATTTCTCAACGTCGTGATGCCCCGCTTCGTCGATCGCCTGAAACTGTACGAGGGGAAGGTCCCCTTGTTCCAGAAGTACGGGCTCGAAGAAGAGATCAACAAGATTCAGCGCCGTCAGGTTCACCTGCCCGACGGCGGCTCGGTCGTCATCGACCAGACCGAAGCCCTGGTGGCGATCGACGTCAACAGCGGCAACTTCCGGGTCGAAGACGACGCCGAGCGCACGGCCTACGAGATGAACCTGAAGGCCGCCAAGGAGATCGCCCGCCAGCTTCGCCTGCGGGACCTCGGAGGCGTGATCGTCAACGACTTCATCGATATGAGGGACGAGCGGCACCGCCGGGGCGTCGAGCGAGCCCTGCGCGAGGCGGTCAAACGTGACCGGGCGCGGACGAAGATTCTCCGGATGAGCCAGTTCGGCCTGATCGAGATGACCCGCCAGCGCATCCGGCCGAGCCTGAAGCGGTCGGTCTACCACGAGTGCGACCACTGCGGCGGTGGCGGGTTGGTCAAGACGGTCGAGAGCATGGCCATCGACGCCATGCGGCTGATCGCCTTCGCCATCCACCGCGAAGGGGTCCGGAGCATTCGGGTCGACGTTTGCGAAGACGTGGCCACGTTCCTGAACAATCGCAAGCGTCAGGAACTGGCGGCGATCGAGTCTGGCTCGTCCATCTCGATCCAGATTTGCCCCGTCGATCGTGCCGTTCGAGAGCACCTTGTTGTGCAGATTGTCGACGCTCACGGCAACGAGGTCCCGTTCCTGTCGAACCAGAATTCCCCGTCGTCCGGACCTCCGAACCGCCGACGACGCTAATCACGCTCGAACAGTTCCGAGCGATTCCCGAACCCCGAACGCCCCGGTGATCGATCCGACTTGAGGACCGATCGCCGGGGCGTTTCGGCGTTCATGAGCGGCTCACGGCCTCGCGGACGGCGCGGCCGACCTCTCGGGTCGTGCCGGTCCCGCCCAGGTCCGGGGTCTTTGGTCCGTTCGGATCGGCCAGAACCTGTGCCACGGCCGATCGGACGGAGCTGCCGGCTTCGGCCGCGCCGAGGTGGTCGAGCAGCATCCCGATCGAGAGGATCGCGGCAATCGGGTTTGCCTTGCCCGTCCCGGCGATATCCGGAGCCGAGCCGTGTACCGGCTCGAACATGCTGGGGAAGGTCCGCTCGGGGTTCAGGTTGCCCGAGGAGGCGACGCCCATCCCCCCCTGCAAGACGGCACCCAGGTCGGTGATGATGTCCCCGAACATATTGGTGGTGACGATGACGTCGTACCGCTCGGGAGCGACAACCATGCGCATGCAACAGGCGTCGACGTGGTGGTAGTCGGTCGCGAGCGACGGGTAGTCGGGGGCGACTTCCTCGAACGCCCGGTTCCAGAGGTCGTGGGCATAGGTCAGGACGTTGGTCTTTGCAACCAGGGAGACGAGCCCTCGCTTACCGGCCTCCCTGGCGGCCAGGCTGAGTCCAGGGAAAACGCGGTCCTTGGCCCGTTTTTCGGCGAGGGCGAAGGCGTAGCGAAGGCAGCGCTCGACACCGGCTCGGGTGTTGATGGAGGTCTGAATGGCGACCTCCTCGGGGGTCCCTTTGCGGGTGAAGCCGCCGGCTCCGACGTACAGGTCTTCGTTGTTTTCACGAACGACGACCATGTCGATCTCGCCGGACCCCTTGCCCTTGATCGGTGTCTCGACACCGGGCATGAGCTGCACGGGGCGGAGGTTGATGTATTGCTGGAACTCGAACCGGATGCGGAGCAGGAGCCCTTTTTCCAGGACGCCGGGCGGAACCCGAGGGTCGCCGATCGCGCCGAGCAGGATCGCGTCGCAACCGGCAAGTTCCTGAAGGACCGAGTCGGGCAGGACCTCTCCGGATCGGAGGTAGCGGTCGCTCCCCAGGTCAAACGACTGGAACGACAGCCCGAGATTGTGGGCCGCTCCCAGGTCTTGAAGGATGGCAAGCGCCTCGCCGATCACCTCAGGACCAACACCATCACCGGGGATCACTCCGATCGTGGCCACTGCGTCTCCTCGCTCTTGGTTCGATGTGCGTTACGGGGCTTCGGAAAATCGAAGGGTCACCCGACTTGCCGGGCGCCCGTAGAATGAAGGGTGCATCTCAACGCAGATCTGCCCTTCGATTCGATGCTGCCGCCAGAGCCGATTGGTCCTTCTCCCGATCCGAGAGCGGTTGCATGAGGCTCTTCAGGATCGGGACGCCCGTTGACAATCTCAAGCGGCGCTTCATACTACGAAAAAACCGGGCTCCGATCGACGCCTCGCTCCTCGTGAACTTCGATCGGTCAGGTCGGTTGCCTTTTCCGGTTCGAACACGTCGCACTGCGCTTCGCCTTACCGACCGATCGACCTCGCCAACGGAATGACGCTTATGGGCACCTCTGCCGAAGGAAAGACTCCGAGCCCGCCCGAAGCCGCTGCGCCGAAGCCGACCACTGCTCCTTCGGCGAGCGGTGAATCGAAGCCGACCGCCGACGCTCCGCCTGTGGCTCGGGCAGCAAGCCTTCCGAGGCAGGCCCCGGCAGGCGCGAAGTCGTCGGGCGCCGGCCTCTCGGCCCTTTCGGACGCGAACCTGGAGCAAACGGTGATTCGGCGGGGCCTCGTTACGGAGCAAGAGCTTCAGACGTGTAAAGCCCATCGCGCCCGGCTCGCTGAGTCGGGTCAGGCCGAGGGGAAGGGCCTGCTCGAAGTCATGGTGGCGGCCAAGGCTCTGACTCCAAGCCAGGCGCAGCGCCTGCTTCGCGACCTGGGACGAGAGGCACAGAAGAAGCATGAGATCCCCGGCTACCAGCTTCTCGAAAAGCTGGGTAAGGGGTCGATGGGGATCGTCTACAAGGCCAAGCAAACGAGCGTTGACCGCGTGGTGGCCGTGAAGGTCTTGCTCGATGTCTTGGCCCGGAACAAGGAATTTATCCACCGATTCCAGCGCGAGGCGACCATTGCCGCTCGCTTGAACCATCCGAACATCGTCAACGCTATAGATGCGGGGGAGGTCAACGGACTCCACTACTTCGTCATGGAGTTCGTCGAAGGCACGACGATCAAGGATGTGATCGAGGGTGGACACATTTACGACGAGCCCGAAGCGCTTCGGATTGTCCTGGCCGTGGCCGAGGCCATGAAGCACGCCCACGAGCGCGGGTTGATCCACCGTGACATCAAGCCGGAGAACATTATTCTGACCAAGGACGGCAACGTGAAGCTTGCCGACCTGGGGCTCGCTCGCCTGACGGCCGATGAGAAGCAGGCCGTGGCCGAGGCAGGGATGGCGATTGGCACGCCCTATTACATCAGTCCTGAACAGGTGCGGGGGGCCACGGATGTCGATATCCGGAGCGATATCTACAACCTCGGCGCGACGCTCTACCACATGGTCACGGGCCGCCCGCCGTTTCCCGGCGACGACCCGACCGAGGTGATGAAGAAGCACGTCGACAAGTCGATCACGCTAACCCCACCCGATCACCTTAACACGCGCCTCTCCAGCGGCCTCGGCGAGGTGGTTGAGACGATGATGGCCCGTAACCGGGAGAACCGCTATCGCGATCCCGGCGACGTGCTGATCGACCTGAAAGCTCTGATTGAAGGGAAACGCCCGGTCATCGCCGAGCAAAAGGCTGATACCCTGGCCAAGCTGGCCGAGGGAGACGCCGACGAAGACGAGGATTATTACGAGGACGAGCACGGCTCTGCAATGACGGACTCCGAGCGAGTGGAACTGGCCGGCATCGTCAACGCTCGGAACAATATCATCACCGTGCTCGCCATCCTGCTTGGGCTCTCGCTGGTGTCGAACATCATCTTGATGATCGCCCGCTGACTTGACGGGGGTCATCTCCGAGCGAAAGCGGGGAGGACCGATCAAGGTCCCTCCCCGTGTCAAGGATGATGTTATGTTCAGTTTTCGCTGAAATCACTCAAATCGAGTGCGCGAATCAGGTCACGACCGAGCGGGTTTTTCAAGAACTTTTGATGGCAAGAGGGGCAGAGATCGAAGCGAAACCCCTTGTAGCCTTGTTCCTGGTGGGTGTCCGAGGCCTGATATTCCTCGTTCCGAAGGGCTTCGGCCACGGCCTCCATGTGATCGTCGTCGAGATCGTCATCAGTGATTTGGTCAGGATCGTGCCCGGGATAGGCTTCGATTTTGATGACAAAGCGCGGTTCGCCTGCGCAGAGATCCTTGCCGCACAGATCACACGTGTAGTGGACCATCAGCGTTGTACCCTTCGACCTGAGGGGACGAGTCGGACAACCTGTCCCCGGTAACCATCGGAATCGATTCTAACGCCAAGCGCCGAGCGGGTCCAAGTAGGTTTGTCCGGTTTTTCACAGACCAAGGGCCCGCCAGCAACACAATCCCCGTCAACCCCAGCAACGATCCTCCGATCGCCCACCGGACCTCTGGCGGGTCGTACTTCAGTTCGATCCGATCCACTCCGTCCGGCACCGAAACTTCAAGGAACGGACCAGTCCCCGGCAAGACCTGCAGTTCGCCCTCAGCACACCAGGCCCGCCAGCCGGGAACATAAACCACTGGGATCTGGATTCCTGGATTCACTTGCTCATGAATGTGTGGTGTTTGGTCGATGGAGTCGGAACAATCGACAGTGATCCGTCCACCTTGCATGGCGATGATTTCAGCGTTGGGCTTCTTGAGATTCCAATGACCCACCCAGACCTGGCCGATCGCGACGACCCGGTCAAAGAGCCCCTCAGGTGGAGGGGTAGCCCCGACCACCGCGACCACGTGGCATGCAAGCAAACGGTCGCGTGCCCGAGCGACCCCTTCCCAGGTGATCGTGCGGCGACTGGAGCGTGCTTCGACCCGGCCTTCTGTCGACTCGTACATCGGAGCGAGCCAATCGCTGATGCTGGCCAGTTCGATGGCATCGTAGCACCGGAGATCGGCGAGCCCGTAACGCATCAGCATGTTTGGCGGAAGCTCCATACCAACACTCAGAACCCGATTCGGCGGGGCGGCCTCGCGTCTTAGATGGGCGATGACCGGGCTTTCGGGCAGGAAGTCGTTTCGAGCGATGGTCGGGTTCGCTCCCCACATTGACGCGATGAGATCGAACAGGACGATTCCCAGGATGACGGCTCGCCCTCCTTGAGCGATGTTGGTCAGGGCCAGCACGGCCAGCGAACCCAGCAGCGCAGCACTCATCCAGAGCGTCGACCGATATCCCTCCATCAGGTTTCGGACCTGACGTTCGCTTAAGATGCGGGCATCGTCCGGACCGAGGTCGGCCGACTGCTCTGCGGCCTCGGCATAGTGAGTCATGGCGCGGTCTCGGATCGTAGGTTCCAGAAGCGGAAGCGCGGTTGCCCCCAGGCTGATCATTCCGGCCGCGATCACCCACAATCCAATCCAAATACACCAGATTTTCGATCGTTTCCAAGCGGCGAGCCGATCGAGTCCGATCGCTCCCAGGCCCACGAGCCCAAAGGCGATCCAGAGGGTCATTCTGCGGTGATCGGTTACATCGAGCACTGGCAAGGCTCGCAGCAGGTTGTCGATCGGCGGAAGTCGAAAACTGGCACAAATTCCGAGTCCCACTGCTGCAAGCAGGAACGTCCGGACCCGGCCGCGCCCGAGGACGCTCCCGACCGGAGCGAGCCAAATCAAGGTGCCGAGACCCGCGAATCCGCCCGCGGCTTCGTTCTGGTTGTTCAACCCCAAGGCTCGGGCCAGGTTCGGCTGCCCTCGTCGCTGATTGCCGTAGAGGTTCGGAAACGCAGTGGTGGCCGCTTCGAGCAGCCTCGGTTGCGCGAGGGTCCAGGGAGAGCCCTTTTCCAGCGTCCGGTCCTCCCAGGCCGGGCTTCGAGCCAGGTAGAACCCAAGGGGGAGGATGGCGACCGAGGCGGTTGTGATGCCGAGGAGCATCGCCGATCCCCATGCAATCGACATCTTCCAGGTGGATCGGGCCGTCGCGTTTCCCTCCCGGCCGGGAACACTTCGGACCAGGAAGTAAAGCAGCGAAAGCATGAAGCAATGGGCGCCTGTCTGAATATGGCCGCCCAGAATGACGAGAGATGCCGAGGCTGCGACTGCGGCGATTGGTCTCGTCCCTCTGCGTCGGATTAGCCACTCGGTCGAGACGATCAACCAGGGAAGCCACGCGGCGACACTCGCAAGGGGATAAAGCAGCCACAGGGTCATGAATCCGCAGAGCGGATAGACGAGTCCGGCAAACCATCGACCCCAGAAGCCAAGTCCCCACATGTGGGCAAGCACATACATGCCCAGGCCCGCGATCCAGAGCCGAGCCGCGGCGATCCATGCCAGGGCGTCGGGCATGGTACCGACGTAGGCGATCGCGGCGATCGGGTCGAAGACCGCACTCTGCCCGTTTGCCAGATGTGGAACCCCGCACCCGGCCCGATCGTTCCAAAGCGGTAGACGTCCCGAGCGGATGATCTCTCGGTTGAACGTGATCCAGGGTTCAAACTGGAGCATCGGGTCGGTCAGGAGCCTGTTTGACGGCTCGAAGGCGAAACCCGATGGCTCCTTCTCGCGATCGAAGGTGCGCTGAACATAGGCGAGATCGGACGGACTGAGCACCCGATCGCCGATGAGTGCCGGACCCAGCGGAACGGCGATCACTGCGGCAAGTGCTATCCCGAAGGCCACGAATTCAAACCGGGCCGTCATCAACCGAGCCTCCATGCTCGGAGCGTCGAAGGTGCCAATCCATTGGGACGCGTCGAATGGACGTTAGGAAACTTTCCCCAATCGATCAAGGCGAGTTCGACGGTCGAATGGCGCCGAGGCATCGGACATTGACGTCCGTGCTCGCTCCGTTATGCTGACACAGCGATCCCAGGGAGCGGGCGTTGTCGGTTGCAGGATGCAGGAGCTTACGAAGATGACCGCAGCGATCGGCAGTGACCCCCGGTCTCAGACCCGTCGAGGCCCCTACCACATCCTCGTCAGTACCACCGCCTGTGCGAAGGACGTGCAGCGGTTTATGGGCAATGCCGATTATTCGTATGCCTTTGTGCTGAAAGCACTCGCGCCGGTGCTCGATCAGATCGGTTCGTGGCAGGTGGTCGAGCAGCCCGAGAGCAGCCTCTCCTATCAGGCAGCCCAGGCCCGTCTCGAAGGGCTCACACCGATTCATCTTTCGTTGCATCCGCCGCACAATGCCTTCTTGACGCCTGACGTGCCGACCATCGCCTTTCCCTTCTGGGAGTTTCCCTCGCTTCCCGACCGCGACATGGGGTTCGACACTCGGCAGAACTGGAAACGGATCCTCGATCGGGCCGATCTGGTCATCACAGCATGCCGGTTCACCGCCTCGGTCTTTCAGCGATCGGGAGTCCGGCCACCGGTCGCGGTTGTGCCGGTTCCACTGTCCGAGTCAGCCTTCGCCGTACCCGATCGGGACCCGGACGGATCGGTCGACCTGCAATGCCGCCACATCATCTTTCAGGGAAGCAATACCTCTGCCTCTGATCCGGCTTCCGAGCACTCCCAAACCCCACCCGATTCGGCCCCGGAACGCCCGACCTGGCATCGGGCCGCTGCCGGAGTTTATCGGCGAGGACGGTCGTTCTACAAACAGCACATCATGCGTTACCTGAGCGAGGAGGCAGCCGAGAAACTCTTCCAGACCAAGAACCGGTTGCTCGGCCGGACTCCCACGCTGCGGATCGTTCGGCCTCCGGTGGCTCCGCTGCACCTAAGCGGCCTGGTCTTCACAAGCATCTTCAACCTGGGAGACCGTCGGAAAAATATTGACGACATGCTGAGCGCCTTCCTGGTGGCGTTTCAGAATCGTCCCGATGCGACCCTCGTGCTCAAACTCGCCACCAACCCCGATCGCGAGTACTTCGAGCTCAAGGAATTCCGTGCTCGATACCAGCATTTGAACATTTCACACGCATGCCGGGTGGTTGTAATTACCGACTACCTGAGCGACGAAGATCTTGCCTCGCTGAATCGGGCGACCACGTTTTACCTGAATGCGAGCAAGGCGGAGGGGGCATGCCTTCCCTTGCAGGAGTCACTCGCCGCGGGACGGCCGGCGGTGGCCCCTCGGCATACGGCGATGGAGGATTACATCGACGATCAGGTCGCCTTTGTGGTCCGGAGCGCTCCCGAGCCGACCTTCATTCCGCACGATCCCGAACCTCGGTACGAAACATTCTGGCATCGCCTGAACTGGCAGGATCTGCACGATCAACTTCTCGAAGCGGCACGGGTCGCCGACCGTGATCCCGACCGCTACCGGCGGATGGCCGAGGCGGGGCGTCGGAGAATGCGTATGCTTGCCTCGCGACAGGCCGCCGCCACCGCCTTGGCCGATGCCCTCGCCCGCGTTCCCGAGTCGGCCCACCACCGGACCTTCGCCTGGTCGGCCTGAGTCCTTTGCTCATTGCAATCGGGTGATTCTACAGAATCATCGGGTGATTCTGTGGAAAAATCCTTGCGAGGACGATCCCGATTTCGTTAAGGTGAATGGGTCATGAACGGCTCTCGATGCGAGCCACGTATGCCCTCCCCTAATCCTGCCGACGAACCCGATCACCCGGATTGACAGGTGCCGTTGGCTCGCCTGTCAACTGTTTCTCCATTGCGTGATCGGTGTCGATTCCTCCCGCCGCCTTCGGACCGACCTCAGTGACGAGCCCGACCCGACCTGCAGCGATAACCTGTGATCACGGCCTGCGTCGCCAGACAATCGTGGAGACGTTGCTTGAAGACGTGATCCGGGGCCGCGTTGCGCCGGGCCAGCACCTTGTGACCCAAACACTGGCACATCGGTTCGGCGTCAGTCATACGCCGGTTCGGGAAGCCTTGATTGCACTCTCGGGCATGGGGGTGCTGGATGTCTTGCCGAACCGAGGGGCAATCGTTCGGCGGTTTACCGAAACCGAGGTCCGGGAGATCTGCCAGGTCCGCCGGGCGCTCGAATGCGAGGCCGTCCGAAGTGCCTGTGGTCGCATCGACCCGGATGAACTCACGCGGTTGAGAAAAGAACTCGAAGCGATGGTCGGGGTGCGGTCAGCCGATCGTCCTCGGTTCGTCCTTCGCGCCCGAGAACTGGACAGCCGCCTGCACGACCTGATCGCCGGTTCGTGCGGCAACGCCTTCCTCGCTCAAGAGCTGGAACGCCTGACTCTTCTCTTTCGCGCCTTTCGTGATGCCGGCTGGGCCCGCGATCAATCGCGGAATGATTACCGGCGGCTGGAACTGGAAGCGCACGAGCATCTGGCAATCGTCGATGCCTTGCTCATCGGCAACCGCATCGGGGCCGTGCGGGCCATGAGCCAGCACATCCGGTCGGGTGTCAGATACTGGAGCCGAGCCCTTCCGCAATCATCTCCATTGTCTCAATCGAACCATCCTCGATCGGCCCGCTTGTCTTCGGACTGAGGGAGAACTCGCATGAGCCATCGCCGCTCTGATCATGGTGACCCCACCCCCTGGTCTTCGTTTCGAGGACGCGCTTCCGCCCTGTGGGTCGGGTTCCTCGTCGCATGCTCCTCGGCCGCGCAGGCCGACGAGGTTCCGAGGTACAATCGCGACATCCGGCCGATTCTCATGGAGAACTGCTTCGCCTGCCACGGACCGGACAGCGCCGCCCGGAAGGCGGATCTACGGCTCGACCAGCGCGAGGCCGCCATCGAAGCCGGTTCCCTCACCCCCGGTGATCCCGAGCTGAGCGAGCTGATCTACCGGGTCGAGTCGGACGATGACTTCGAGATCATGCCCCCTCCCTCCTCACACAAGACTCTGACGGATGAGCAGAAAGCGACACTCCGTCGCTGGGTTGAGGCAGGAGCCGAGTACGAGCCGCACTGGTCCTTCATCGCTCCTGAGCGGCCCGATCAACCCGAAGTTTCCGACCCGTCCTGGATTCGGAACGAAATCGACGCGTTCATTCTTCAAGGGCTCGACCAGGCCGGACTCTCGCCCATGCCCGAGGCCGACCGCCGGACCCTTGCCCGACGCGCGAGCCTCGACCTGACCGGCCTCCCTCCTGACCCCGAACTGGTCGAAGCCTTCGTCAACGACCCATCTCCCGAGGCCTATGAGACCTACATCGATCGCCTGCTCGCCTCACCCCAATGGGGGGAACATCGCGCTCGATTCTGGCTCGATGCCGCCCGATACGCCGATACTCACGGCTTGCACTTCGACAACGAGCGGACGATGTGGTCGTATCGTGACTGGGTGATCAAGGCGTTCAATCAAAACATGCCGTTTGACCAGTTCACTTTAGAGCAACTTGCCGGCGACCTGTTGCCCGATCGCAACCTTGACCAACTGATCGCCACCGGCTTCAACCGCTGCAATATCACCACCAACGAAGGCGGCACGATTCCCGAAGAAAACCTCGTTGGCTACACCCGGGACCGAACAGAAACGGTCGCCACCGTCTTCCTCGGCCTGACTGCCGGCTGCGCAACGTGCCACGATCACAAATATGATCCATTGAGCCAGCGCGAATTTTACCAGTTGGCCGCATTTTTCAACAACACGACCCAGGGGGCGATGGACGGGAACATTCGCGATACGCCTCCCATCATTCCCGTTCCGGCTGACCGGGACCGACAGCGCTGGGACGAGCTTTCGAGGGTGCTGGCCGAAGCTCGAGAGGCCAGCGCAGCGCACAAGATCGAGGCCCGGCCCGCATTCGACCGTTGGCTTGCCGAGGCGAACGCCGAGCGTGTCGCGTCGGGCATTCCCTCCGAGGGACAGACCCTGCTCGCTCAGCTTGGCGAGGGAGTTCAGCCCGGCCCGGGAGGCGCACTGGAGATTGCCGGGGTTGGTGATTTCGACACAAGCGAACCTTTTGCCGTATCGGCCTGGGTCAAGCTGCCTCGCCGCGGGATGACCGGCGCGGTGGTCGCCCGCATGGACGAGGCGAATGAACACCGTGGCTGGGATCTCTGGATCGAGGGGAACCGGGTCGGTGCACACCTGGTCCACGCCTGGCCGAGTGATGCGTTGAAGGTGGTTTCGAAGTCCGAGATCGAGCGCAACCGATGGACTCATGTGAGCGTTTCTTACGACGGCTCGGGCAAGGCCTCTGGTGTCTCGATTGCCATCGACGGCCAGCCCCAGGGGGTCGATGTGGCCACCGATCAGCTCAAGGAAACGATTCGGTCCGAGGTTCCCTTCAAGATCGGCCAGCGGAATGGGTCGAGTCGGCTTGAGGGTGCAATGATCCGGGATGTTCGAATCTTCAACCGATCACTGGCCACCACGGAAGTTGCCGCCCTTGCGGGCGGAGATCGCACGCTTCGGCTCGTCGGCACCAACGCCGAGTCGCGACCGGAGGAGGAGGTCAACGCCGCCTTCTCCTGGTGGCTCGCCCACATCGATGAAACGAATCGCGACTTGCAATCCACCCTGGCTGCACTGGAGGCCGAGGAGGCCGAGATCAAGGCCCGAGGGACGATTGCTCATGTCACCATCGAACGCGATCAGCCGGCCACGGCCTTCGTGCTGCACCGGGGTGAATATGATCAGCGTCGGGAGGAAGTCTCGGCTGGAACGCCGGCCATCCTGCCGCCGATGGACGAGGGAGCACCCCGAAACCGACTTGGTTTCGCTCGATGGCTATTTCGAGACGATCATCCGTTAACCGCCCGAGTTACGGTCAATCGTGCCTGGCAAGAACTGTTTGGGACCGGCCTGGTCGCCACGGCGGGTGATTTCGGCATCAGCGGACAACTCCCAAGCCACCCTGAGCTGCTCGACTGGCTGGCCGTCGAGTTTCGCGACTCGGGCTGGGATCTCAAGCATCTGTACCGCGTGATGGTCACCTCGGCCGCCTACCGGCAATCGGCCGCCGTCTCTCCCGAAGCCCTGGAGCGTGATCCGCAAAATCGCCTGATCTCTCGTGGTCCTCGGTTCCGAATGGATGCCGAGATGATCCGTGATTCCGCCCTCTCTGTCAGCGGTCTGCTGGCCGACACCATCGGAGGCCCGAGCGTCAAGCCGTACCAGCCCGATGGAGTCTGGGAAGCCGTTGCCATGCCCGGCAGCAACACGCGTTTTTATGAGGAAGACGCGGGGAACGGCCTCTATCGCCGTAGCCTTTACACCTTCTGGAAGCGAGCCGCGCCGCCAGCCTCGATGGAGGTCCTCAACGCTCCGAGCCGCGAGTACTGCACCGTGCAGCGCGAGCGGACCAACACGCCGTTGCAGGCACTCGCCACCCTGAACGACGTGCAATACGTCGAGGCGGCCCGACACCTGGCCGAACGCACGCTGACCTCGACCTGCGAATCGGACGACGATCGTGTTCAGGCAATGGCGCTCCGGCTGGTCGCTCGGCCGTTGGATTCGGAGGAGCTGGAGATTGTCCGCGAATCGCTCGGCGACCTGCTCGCCCACTATCAAGGGCACCCAGACGATGCCTCAGCGCTGATCGCTCTGGGGGCCTCACCTGCCAACAGCGAGCTTGATCCGGCCACTCTGGCCGCTTGGACAATGCTTGCAAATCAGTTGATGAATCTGGACGAGGTGTTGAACAAGTGATTCCCCGACCTCTTCACTCGATTAAGGAACGACCATGAATCCGCTTCATGAATTCGTCCAGAACCAGACACGACGCCACTTCTTCGGTCAGGGGGCTAATGCGGTTGGCATGGCCGCGCTGGCGACGTTGCTCGGAGGCCGATCGGCGTCGGCCGGTGCCGACACGCAGGGCTTGCCCATTGGGCCGCACTTTGCGCCAAAGGCCAAGCATATTATTTATCTGCACATGGTCGGCGGCCCATCCCAGATGGACCTGTTCGACTACAAGCCAGCCATGGGAGATCTGTTCGATACCGATCTCCCCGAGTCGATCCGAATGGGCCAGCGGCTCACGACGATGACAAGCGGCCAGGCCCGTTTCCCCATCGCGCCGTCGAAATATGCCTTTGCTCAGCACGGCGAGAGCGGCATGTGGGTCTCGGAACTGTTGCCGCACACGGCCAAGATGGTCGATGACCTTTGCTTCATGCGGAGCATGCATACCGAGGCGATTAATCACGAACCGGCCATCAGCTACATGCAGACCGGCAACATGGTCACCGGCCGCCCTTGCCTCGGCTCCTGGGCATCCTACGGGTTGGGCTCGGACAACGAAGACTTGCCGACCTTCGTGGTTCTGGTCGCCCGGCCATCGAACACCGAGCAGATCCAGGCCATCTCGGCCCGACTCTGGTCGTCCGGTTACCTACCAGGCGAACACGCGGGGGTCTCGTTCCGGACGGCGGGAGACCCGATTCTTTATATCAACAATCCCGATGGCGTTTCTGCAGCCGTCCGGCGAACTACGCTCGACGGCTTGAACGCACTGAACGAACGGACCTACGCTCAGCTTGGCGACCCGGAAATCAACACCCGGATTCAGCAATACGAGCTGGCCTTCCGGATGCAGTCGAGTGTCCCTGAGCTGACCGATCTGGCGACGGAGTCGGAAGCAACGCTGGAGCTCTACGGTCCTGATGTTTCAAACCCTGGCACCTTCGCCAACACCGCACTGCTGGCCCGTCGGATGGTCGAGCGGGGCGTCCGCTTCGTGCAGATATATCACAACAACTGGGACACGCACGCCAATGTCTCAGGCCGCTTACCCGACCAGTGCAAGGACGTCGATCAACCCTGCTGGGGCCTGATTCAGGACCTCAAGTCTCGTGGCTTGCTTGACGAAACGCTGGTCATTTGGGGAGGCGAGTTCGGCCGGACCATCTACTGCCAGGGCAACTTGACCCGAGAGAATTACGGTCGAGACCACCACCCCCGTTGCTTCACCATGTGGATGGCTGGCGGAGGTGCCCGAGGCGGGGCCATCTATGGAGAAACCGACGACTTCTCCTACAACATTGTTGAGAACCCTGTCCACATCCGAGACTTCCACGCCACCGTCCTGAAGCTCATGGGCTTCGATCACGAACGCTTCACCTATCGCTATCAGGGGCTTGATCAGCGCCTCACCGGAGTCGAGCCGGCCCGAGTGATTCCCGAGCTGATCGCGTAACCCAACCCCCCTCGGGCACGGCCGGTTTTCCCGACCCGTGTCTTCCTTTGGGGAGATGGTCCGGCGATGTTTCGAGTCTCCACGACTTCGAGCGGGACGCTTCCGAGCGTCTCGCCCGTTGACTCGCCATGGTTCTGGCCCCGGCGTTCCGTTCGAATGCCGAACCCGCCTTGACCGACCGAGTGATCGGTGACAAAGTGCCCCGGGCCAGGGAAGTGGGTCGACGGAGAGTCCCGCGATCGTGGCCCGGGGAGTCGGCCTCGATGCCTCAATCGCGCTGGATCATCGCCATCGTCGCCCTTGGCGTTTTGGTAAGGGTTGCGGCGATTTTCGTGCTTCAGAGTCACACGGTTCCCCGCAGCACTTACGAGCACGGAGAAATCGCCGCGAATTTGCTCGAAGGCCAGGGTTTTTCGATTCGCTTTCTGGGTGTTGAGGGACCAACCTCGCAACAAGCCCCGCTCTATCCGATCCTGGTTGCGGCTGCCTTCGCCGTGGGAGGCGTGGAAACGCCCGAAGCCCTCCTCCTCCTCCAGCTTGGCCAGGCTGCGCTGGGAGGAGTGATGGTGCTGGCGGTGATGGCCCTCGCCTGGCAGGTCGCCCCCGATCAGCCTCGAATGGCGATTGCCGCCGGCCTGGTGACAGCCGTGCATCCCACGCTTGTCTACTCGGCAACTCATGTTCAGGTCGCTGGACTTGCAGCCACGCTGGTGACGCTGGCCTTTGTCGCCTCGTATCGACTGGGACGCCTGGCTCGACGGTTCGATGCCTTCGCTCTGGGGGGAGTGCTCGGGCTCTTGGTCCTCTGCGATCCGATTCTCGGACTGATCACGCCCGCCATTGCCTGGGTGGCGGTCCAGGGCCAGGGTCTTCGTCGCGCGATGGTGCCTCTGACGACCGTCGCTCTGGTGGCCTTGCTAACGGTCACTCCCTGGATCATCCGCAACGCTCACGTTCACGGTGAGTTTGTGCCCGTCAAGAGCACCTTCGGTTACGCCTTCTGGCAAGGGAACTGCTCACTGAGCGAAGGAACCGACAAGGTTGTTCGAGCCTCGGTTGAGCCAATCCTCGCCAAGAGCGGTTCAGGCCTTGCCGATCGGAACCGAGCCCTGTGGGAAGCCCGCCACGAGGCCGGCTATATCGACGATATCGCCCTGACCCGCGACGACCGGCAAACCCTGGCGGGGCTCACAGAACCCGCCCGCTCTCGATGGCTCTTTCACCGAGCACTCGACGACCTGCGGGCCGAGCCGCTCCGGTACCCGAGCCTTTGTGCGAAACGACTCCGGGCGTTCCTTCTCTGGGATGAAACCAATCCGAAGACACGTAGCCTGGTCTATCGCGCTGGACACCTTGGGCTGACAGTGCTCGCCGTCTTCGGCCTGATTGGACTCGGCCCGGACCTCCGCCGTCGGCTTGCTCCGACGTTGCTCGCAGCAGCTCTGATTGCCACGTTCCACACCCTGACCATCGTCTCGGCCCGGTTCCATGTCCCCGTTGAGCCGCTGATGGCGGTCTGGGCCTCGGGCATGGTCGCCGTTCGATCGGTCCGACGACCTGACTTGGACTTCACAACGGCGCTCGAAACCGTATCATGATTCGCGACCCGCAGGGATCGATGGTCGAGTCGCATGGACGGAGGCCGACCCTTGATCGACATCTGATGGTCAGGCCCGTCCCCTCGGGTCGCTCCGGTCGCGATCGGACCTGAATCCGATCCCGCATTCATTCACACGGAAGTGAACCGTTATGGCCACACAGGTTTCGTCTCCGACGACGCCAATCCCGCAGGTGTTCCCACCCGGGCGTGACACGCTGCCTGGCCTGAACGGGCTGACGACTCTTGTCCGCGATGCCCAGGAACTCTATCGCTTTCGGGCGGTGCTCACGAACCTGGTGGCCCAGGATCTTCGCACACGATATCAACGATCATTGCTGGGATTCTTGTGGACGCTCTTGAATCCGATCTTGATGATGATCACCCTCTCAGTGGTCTTCACGCATCTCTTTCAGTTCAGCAAAGGGGGAACGGACTACGCGCTTTACCTGTTCTCGGGAATGGTCCCCTGGGGCCTGCTCGTGGGAACGATCAGCGAGTCCTCCACCTGTATCATCTCCAACGAGGGATTGATCCGAAAAATCTACATCCCTAAGTTGATTCTCCCGCTCTCACGACTCGTGCTCAACACAACCATGTTGACCCTGTCGATGACGGCCTTGTTCTTGCTCATGGTCCCTCTCGGCGCCCGCTTTACTCCCTCGCTCCTGATGGTGCCGATCGCGATCTTCGTGTACGCCGTTTTCACGCTGGGCCTCGGACTGATCGCAGCCACAGTCAATACGTTCTACCGAGATTTTGGCCATCTGCTCACGGTCATTCTTCAGGCATGGTACTTCGCAACCCCGATCGTCTACCCCATCAGCGCCCTTCCTGAAGAGATCGCATGGCGATTCTGGCTCAATCCTGCATATCCCTTTATCCGCATGTTCCATGTCACCATCTATGAAGGCCACTGGCCCTCCTGGATGCTCTTCCTCTCGACTGCCGGAATTGCGGTGGTTGCCCTGGGAATCGGCTATGTCACGTTCAAGTCGTACGAAGACAAACTGGTCTTCCGGCTCTGAGTCGAGGCCGGGAGGCCAAGGAGAGGCAGAGTTGAGTACCGAGACGGTCATTCAATTGCAGCGCGTCTCGCTGCGGTTTACCACCTATAACGACAAATATTATTCGCTCAAACGCGCATGCATGGATCTCTTCCTCCGTCGCGAGGTGAGCAATCAGTCGTCGTTTTGGGCCATCAGCGGCGTCGATCTAACCATTCGCCGGGGCGAGCGACTTGGCATCATCGGCGCCAATGGTGCTGGAAAAAGCACGCTGCTTCGCGTGATCGCCGGGATTTATTCCCCCACCTCCGGTCGCATCGCGGTCAATGGCCGGGTCGCCCCCCTGATTGAGTTGGGAGCCGGGTTCAATTACGAACTCTCCGGCGAAGAGAATGTTTATCTCAACGGTGCGCTGCTCGGATTTGATCGGAAGCAGATGAAGGCACGAATCGATCGGATCTGGGACTTTTCCGGACTGCACGAGTTTACCTCGCTGCCCTTGAAATATTACTCAAGCGGCATGCTCGCGCGGCTCTCGTTTGCCGTGGCGACCGAGGTCGATCCCGATATCTTGCTGCTTGACGAGACGCTGAGCGTTGGCGATGCCTCGTTCCGCAACCGAGCGAGAGACCGCATCATGCAGGTCATCGATCGCTCGAACGTTGTGGTCGTTGTCTCCCACGATATGGATGCACTCTCGAAGATCTGTACCCGAGGGATCTGGCTCGACCACGGCGTCCTCAAGGCCGACGGTCCCATCGATGAGGTCATCGACTCTTACATTCGCCATGTCGGTACGACCGAAACCAGGGCGGCCAGCACTCAGGAACCTGATCGAGCCACGGCCGAAGCGGCCTGATGATCCGCTGGGCGCTGTCTGGAAGTCTGCCCATCCAACTCGTGACGCATCAGCAGGGAGGTCATCGTGCGGATCGGGGTCGACGTGCTCGCCATCCAGTCCCCCTATAGCCGCGGGCGAGGCATCGGCCGCTACGCGAGAAGTCTTCTGAAAGCCATGCTCGAACGTGATGATGAGCATGAGTATACGCTCTACACTTACGAAGATCTTTCCCGAGAATCGCTTCCCACCTCACCCCGTACCCGCCTCCGAGACGTTCGCCGCGACCACCAGATGGGGGAACACACCCTTCAGCATGCAATTGAGCGCTCGCTAAACGAAGATGCCGGGAAACTGGACTGGTTCCTCTTACTCAGTCCCTTCGAAACCTGGGAATTCTTCGGGCTTCCGCATCGGCCTGTTGGAAGCATGCAAACTGCAGCGGTTGTTTATGACTTGATCCCGTTTCTATTCCAGGAAACCTATCTGGTCAACGAAAACGTTGGCCGATGGTTTTACGGTCATCTCCGACGCCTCTCCCGTTACGATCGACTCCTGGCCATCTCCGAAGCCTCTCGGATCGATACGCTGCAACTCCTCGGCTTACCACCCTGGCGGGTTGAAACCATCGGCACGGCCAGTGAGCCTGTACCCCTCGACGCACAAAACCCCTCGCAGCACTCTGCAGTACTCGATCGCCTGGGAATCAATCGTCCCTTTCTGTTTTGCCTGGGAAGCAACGATCCGCGCAAGAATCTTCGAGGATTGATTGATGCGTTCGGACTGCTTCCACCCCATCATCGTTCCCAGACGCAACTGGTCGTGACCTGCTCCCTGACCGAATCCGACGTTCAACACCTTCGTCAACACGCGGCAGCGAACGGAATCTCCGAGCAACTGGTGCTCACCAATGCGGTGGATCAGGAGACTTTAGTCACGCTTTATCGCTCCTGTGTTGCCTTTGTCTTTCCCTCACTCTACGAAGGGTTTGGCCTGCCGATTCTCGAAGCGATGCAACTGGGTGCCCCGGTCATCGCTGCGAATAACTCCTCGCAACCTGAGGTCCTGGGTAACGCCGGACTGCTCGCCAACGCCGCCGAACCCTCCGACCTGGCCGCGAACATACGCCGCTTGCTGGAAAACCCCTCGCTCCGTCAGCAGTATGGGCAGCAAGGTTTTCTTCGCTCCGAACACTTTCGCTGGTCCGAGGTGGCTGATCGGACCCTTCAATCGCTTGAATCAGCGACACAAATGCAAGTGATCCCCCGGGGATCCCGCAAGCACGTCACCGTGTCTTCGCCTCCCCGCCTGGCCATGTTCTCTCCGCTGCCTCCGATTCCCTCGGGAATCGCTCGCTATACGGAACGCATCTGCAACTCACTGCGCAATGAAACGCTGATTGACGTCTACCACGACCCAAACGAGCGACCCGCCCTGGGCGACGTCTCCAGTCGCTATGCGATGTTCGACGCCTCGTTGTTCGACCGCCGTCGGAAACTGGTCCAGTACGACGCAACCATTTATCAGTTTGGAAATTCCTCGTTTCACACATACCTGTATGAGCCATTTCTGAAGCACCCTGGCATCGTTGTTTTGCACGACCAGGCACTTTCGGGGTTTCATGCAAGCTACGGCTTGATGACGGGACGCATGAATGCGCACCTCGTCGAGGAACTCAGCTATTCCGGGCACGCTCACGATTCCGCGCTTACCACCATGGTCGCCGGCTGGGTACCTGGGACCTGGGACATCCAGGACCAGATGGTCCGCCGAGGTGTGGCCATGAATCGCCGGATCCTGGAGCGAGCCACCTCGATCCTTGTGCACTCAAAGCACAGCCGCGACCAGATCGCCGAGGCGTTTCCCTGGCTCTCAACGAAGGTTCATGTCGCACCGATCGGCTGCGACCCCGACCCCATCGACACAAACCGGAAGCAGAACGCGCGTCGAGTGCTTGGAATTGACGATCACAATATCGTCATTGGTGCGGTCGGCATTCTTCATCCGACCAAGCTGAATCGGGAAACGGTCCAGGCCTTTGCCAGGGCGCTGGTCGATCTCCCTCACGCCGTTCTTGTGTTTCTCGGTCGGGATCTGGGTAACGGGGAGGCACGCCGCGAGGCCGATCGGCTGGGCATTCGCCATCGCGTCCGTGTTCTCGGCCATCTCTCAGATGAGGACTTCGAACGAACGATCGATGCCTTTGATATCGGCCTCAGCCTGAGACGCCCACCGACCAATGGCGAGTCATCCGCCGCCTTGCTCGACCTGCTTCGACGAGGAATTCCGACCATTGTCTGCGATGTAGGCACCTTTGCCGAGTTTCCCGACTCGGTCGTTCGCAAGATTTCCTGGACGAGTGAGCATTCCGGAGTCGCCCAGCTTGGGGCTGTTCTTCGATCCCTCGTCCTCGACCCGAACGAGCGGCTGAAAAGAGGTCAATCGGCATACGATTACGTTTCCCGAACGCATTCGTGGGCACAGCTTCTTGAACAGTATCGACAGCTCTGCTTCCCCGTTCGACAGACCGATCGGACGACGATGATCCGGAGAGGGGTGGCCTGATGCGTCTTGGAATCGACCTTCTCCCACTTCAATCCGAAGGAAGCCGAGAGCGCGGGGTTGGTCGTTACGCCGCGGCCTTGCTCCACTCGATGGCCAAGCACGCGCAGGCTGACGAGTGGGTACTGTATTCCTACTCAGAGTTGCCCTTTGACCGGGTCCCTGAACTCACGGGTCCCAGGGTTCGAATCGTCTCCGTGGGCACAATTGAAAACGACGATACGATTCGAGGGCGATGGCAGACCATCGCGACTCAGAACCCCGACCGACTCGATGGGCTGTTGTTGCTCAATCCGTTTGAGCTTGGACCCGGCTTCGAACCTCCACCACGAACCCCGGGGGGATTGCCAATCATCGCGGTCCTCTACGATCTCATTCCCTTGCTCTTTCCTGAAACTTACCTTAGTGACCCAGGCGTCCGGCGACGATATTTCCAACGCCTTGACACCCTTCGACGCTACGATTGCCTTCTCGCCATCTCTGACTCCACCCGTCGCGATGCCGAGCACCGGCTCGGCATCAGGGCCGATCGGGTCGTTACCCTCCCCTTGACGGTCGACCCACGTTTCGGACCTGACTCCGCCAACCATCGCGACCCCGAAACCCTCGCCCGTCTCGGGCTATCGACCCCGTTCCTCTTCCATCTCGGCGGACGCGATGATCGGAAGAACGTCTGGGCAGCGCTCGATGCGTTCGCCATGCTCGATCCGGCGATCCGATCCGGCCACACTCTGGTCGTCGCGGGAGCCTACGATCCCGCCTACCGATCCAAAATCAACGCCTATGCGAGAGAACGAAGAATCGACGATCGCCTGATCATCCCGAGCGAAGTCGATGATGCCACGCTCGAAGCACTCTACCGTGGTTGCGTAGCCTTTGTCTTCCCATCGCACTACGAAGGGTTGGGACTGCCCATCCTCGAAGCCATGCGGAGTGGGGCCCCGGTCATCGCTGGGCGGAACTCCTCTCAGACCGATCTCGTTGGTGACTCGGGCATCCTTGTCGATCCGTCCGACTCGGAAGCGATTGCCCGAGCCATCACCAGGCTGATTAACGATCGTCCGTATGCCTTGACGCTCGCTGAGTCTGCGATCCGTCGGGCAGCGACGCTGTGTCGAGCCTCGCAGGGATCAGTAGCACGAGCGGCCATCGTCGATTGCCTGGACGCAAAGCTTCCCCGTCCGCACTTCCGCCTCAGGACTCCTCGACCGCGTGTCGCCATGGTGTCCCCTTTCCCTCCCAAGGCAACGGGGATCGCCGACTATGCCCAGCGGTTAGCCCTTGCTCTTCATCATCATGCAAGTGTTGACCTCTATCACGATGGCGATTATGTGCCTGAATTGGGTCTTTCCGATCGCCGGTTCCGCTGCTTCGATCGTGCCACATTCGCCCGTCGGCTCGCTGTGCTCCCTCCCCAGGCAATCATTTATCAGATGGGAAATTCCTGGTATCACCGATTTGTGTACGAGTGCTTGCGCGAGCGTCCCGGGATCACCGTTCTGCACGACTTCCATCTCGCCGGCTTCCACTTCTGGTACGCCAATCAACCCGATGTCGCTTCGGGGCACTTCGACCGGATCGTCGCTCAGGAATGTACCGCCGGACTGATTGGCCCCGAGGAAAACCCGGAAACCTGGCAGACCGAACCTGGAGGGGTACAGGCCGCGGCCATGCGGCGTGGGATCGCCATGAACCGGGAGATCTTCGAACGATCACGATTCGTGGTCGTCCACTCACCTTACTGTCGTGATCTTGTACGGCAGACGATGCCCGAATTCGTGGACCGCACCGTGGTCATCCCCATGGGTGCATCGCTAAACCGGCAAACTCAGGCCCAGATTACTGCCACACGACAGCGTTTTGGGATCCCGACCGATGCCATCGTCTTCGGATGTTTCGGCAATCTGACATCCATGAAGATGTATGAGGAAGCGATTCAAGCCTTTGCACACATCCGTCACCAGGTGGGTCGAGCTCTCCTTCTGTTTGTGGGCAAGGACTGGGAACAGGGGCGGGCCAGCGCACGTGTCCAGGCCGAGGGCCTAACCGATCGGGTCTTGTTTCTGGGACCGGCGTTGAAGGCGGATTACGAGCGGCTCGTAGGAGCCGTCGATGTCGGGCTCGGCCTGCGACGCCCGCCTACCTACGGCGAAACCTCGGCCTCCTTGCTCGACTTTCTCAGGTCAGGCATTGCCACCATCGTCACTGATGTCGCTAGCTTCCGCGACTATCCTCCCGAGACGGTCGTCTCCTGGAATCCCGATCAGGACAGCATCGACGGCCTCGCCGATCGCATGTGCGAACTCGCGACCAACCCCTCGGCACGCCGGACGATTGGTGAGGCAGCGCTGACCTACGTCCAGACCCGCCACGACTGGTCGATCGCCGCTCGGGCCTATTCTGAACTCGCGGCCCAATGCGCCGAGGCGTCCGCCTCATCGATCCATACTCACGAGCACACCCACGTCTCAGGAGTCCATGACGGATGAAACGCTTTTTGAAATCACTTGCGTCCAAGGTCTGGGGCTGGACTGCAGGAGTTCGTCGCCCGATCGTCCGCAAATTTGATCAGAAGCTGGAGCGTATGCTTGGCGAATGTGTCCGCGATCCCATTGCCCACCATTTGCACCTGACCAACGTCTCGCACCATGAAATGAACATCGCCTTGAACAGCTGTATTCGAGAGATTGCTCGGCTGGAGATGCAGGTCGAAGAGCTTCGACTTGAGCTGGCCCGCGATCGCGAGGCCAGCCTCTTCGAATCGGCATCGGAGGGTCGTTGAACGCTCGAGCCGAGCTTAACCGTGGCGTACGATGGCTTCGTAGGCGTCGGGATCGAACTGCGGCTTTCCTTGCCCCTGTGCATTGGACGACCGCTGATCCTCCTTTTCGAGTCGTTGGGTTCCGGAGAGGGTCCGGTTCGCGAGTCGCGAACCCTGAATGACACCCACAATGCCGACCACCGCTGCCGCAATCCAGACCTCGTCCACCGAAGTTGTCAGGCTGGCAAGCCATGCCACGCCGAACACCCCGGCGGGCATGATCGCGCCGATGGCGATTGCCACCCGAGAGGCCCACACCTCGCTGCCCGGCACCGGGAGCCCCATCTCCATGGCTTTCATGCGTTCCCGATATTCCCACTCACGTCGTCGAGCCCGCTGACGGAGCACAATCACAGTGGGCACCAGAATTAAAGGCATCAAGATTGCCACAATGGGAACCATGATGACAAGTTCATCTTCACTCATGATCGTCCTTTCGTCTTCAGGGGAGGATGTTCGTCAAGGCAAGTGCTGAAGCCGCCGAACTCCACGGTTCGAATCCGATAACAACACGGCTCAACATTGCATCCAAACTGTTATGAGTGCTGATGCTCCGCGGCATCATAGGCGTCGGGATCGACGTAAGGTTTGACGTTCAGGCCCTTCGAGGCGTTCGCCTCGTTCATCGAGAACCGCGAGGCCAGCACCGTGCCACAAATGACTGCCGCCACCCCGACCGCCCCAGCCGAGGGCCAGATGAACGGCGCAGCCCCTGTCGCCTCGGCCGCGGCCGTACCGATCGCGAAAACCCCGATCGGAACCCCGATGCCGATCCCGACCGCCATCCGAGCGGGAGTCCACCATCCCAACTCATTGGCAATCGGTCTTCCCAGCTCAATCGCCCGCATCCGCTCCAGGTGCTCCATTTCCTTCTGCCGGGCTGCCGATCGGATCCCAAGGACAATCGGATACCCGATCAAAAGCATCACCGCCAGCCCTCCAATCAGCGAGATCAGCACGAAGGAGAGGGTCGGCGCCGACCGATCGATCGCAACCATCTCGGCAGCCTGCCCGAACAGCACTGGCCACGTCCCGATCAATGATCCACTCATCTGTCGTCTCCGAATTGTGAGGCGAATGACGCGGCCGTCTTGCGTCCTGGGCCTCGCTGGCCGATGCTGACCGTTTCATGAGGTGAGGAGAGCAATCGGACTCGTCAACGATCGAGGGCTCCCATCATTGGTCAATACCGGGCGAGCCTGGCTCTGCACCGTAATGCCGATCCGATCATTCCTCCACCTCACGTGGTGACATCACTTCGACGCATTAACGCCTTGAGCCCCGACCGGAGACCTTCGCCATGGCCCGCGACAGCATCTTGGTGATCGACCAGGGGACCACGAGCACCCGGGCCGTCCTTTACGATACCAGGCTGCAGCCGGTTGGCCAGGGACAACGTGAGGTACCGCCGACGTATCCCAAACAAGGTTGGGTCGAGCACGACCCGAAGGCCATCATCGATTCGATCGGCGCCACCGTCACCCAGGCTCTTGCCGATGCCTCGATCGGTCCCGACCGGATCGCCGCCATCGGCCTGACCAACCAGCGCGAGACGACCTTGCTCTGGGAACGCGCGACTGGCGAAGCGATCGGCCCGGCCATCGTCTGGCAAGATCGCCGCACGGCCGACCTCTGCCGGAAGCTCTCCGACCGCGCCGACTGGATCGCGGAACGCACGGGGTTGTTGATTGACTCGTACTTCTCGGCCACGAAGCTCTCCTGGATGCTCGATCACCTGCCGAACGCCCGAGCCCGGGCCGAGGCCGGCGATCTGGCATTCGGCACCGTCGATAGCCTGGTTCTTCACCACCTGACCGGCGGTCAGTTGCACGCGACCGACGTGACCAACGCCTCTCGGACCCTCTTGATGGACCTCCGCGAGGCGCGCTGGGCCGACGACCTGTGCGAGTACTTCGGAATTCCTCCCGCAATATTGCCCAAGATTGTTCCCAGTTCCGGAGAAATCGGGCAAACACGCGGTCTGGGCTATTTGCCAGACGGTTTACCGATCACCGGGATTGCCGGAGACCAGCAGGCCTCCCTCTTTGGCAACGGCTGTTTTCACGTCGGGGAGGCCAAGTGCACTTACGGCACTGGGGCCTTCCTGCTGGTCAACACCGGCCCGGAGGTGGTTCGATCGACGGCCGGACTCGTCACGACTCCCGCGGCGACGCCTCCCGGTCAGGCCCAGCAATACGCGCTCGAAGGCAGCGTCTTTATTGCTGGTGCTGCGGTCCAGTGGCTTCGAGACGGTTTGAAGGCCATCGGCGCAGCCCCGGAAATCAACCCCATCTCTGAAGGTGCCGACCCGCACAGCGAGCTTCTGTTCGTCCCTGCCCTGACCGGCCTCGGTGCCCCGCACTGGCAGCCGGATGCCCGCGGTACCATTTTCGGGATCACCCGGGGAACGACCGTTCCCGACCTGGCCCGCGCCGTCATCGAAGGGGTCGCCTATCAGATCGCCGACCTCGTCGAGGCGATGAACGCCGACCTACCTCGCCCGCTTTCCTCCTTGCGAGCCGATGGCGGCATGGCCCGATCCGACCCCTTCCTCAAATTCCAGGCCGACCTGATGGGCCTGCCGATCCACCGCAGCCCCCAGACCGAGGCCACGGCCCTCGGGGCCGCCGCCCTGGCCGCGCTGGGGGTCGGACTCCTGACCGATCTCGACGCCATCGGCGACTTGCTCGAATCCGGCGGCGACGATTTCCACGCCGATCGCGACATTTTCTGGCGTCGTAAGGCCATGAAACGCTGGCGGCACGCCGTCGAAACGGTTGTCCGACACTACCGGACCCAATGACCTTCCGAAGGCAATCCGACCCGACTCCCCCGTTTCTTGATCTGGGGACGTCGGGCCGGGCCCCCCTCGTCAGACGCTCGGCAAGACCCACGGGTCGCGATACGGGCGGGAAAGCATGGCCGCAGCCTCGTTGTCACCGAGGATCTGCTCGGTCTTCGGGTCCCACCGCAAACGGTCACGCCCAATCCGCAGCGCGATGTTCCCCAGGTGGCAGATGGTGATCGATCGGTGGGCGACCTCGACCGGAGCAGCGGTTTCCCCCCGGCTGATTACGCAGTCGATGAAGTTGCGGAAGTGGTCGTCGCTGGCGTAGAGGCGAATCGCGTCGGGGCCGAGTTCCGAGTCGAGCAACCCTTTCGGATCGGCGTCGATCTGCCCCCGGTTGGCGTAGATCGAGCCTTCACTCCCCTCGAACGTCACACCCATTCGGTGCTCGTTCGAGATGGACATGACGACGCCGTTCTCATACACGGCCTCGAAGCCAAACGCCGTGGCCGTGTCCCAGAGCGGGTCGGGCGGGTCGAAGGACCCTCGGACGTTGCGCAGCTCGATCGGCCCGGTGTCGTCGGTCCCCATGCCCCACTGGGCACAGTCGGGGTGATGGCCGCCCCAGTCGGTGATCTGGCCGCCGGAGTAGTCGAGGATCCACCGGTAGTTGACGTGGCAGCGGGCCGGGGCATAGGGGGCCTCGGGGGCCGGGCCGAGCCAGAAATCGTAGTCGAACCCCTCCGGAACGGGGCAAATCTCCTTGTCCTCGCCATGCTCCCCGGCCAGGTTCGGCCGACCGCCGGGGAGTCCCACCAGCACCCGCTTCAATGCGCCGATCCGACCGTTGCGGACCAACTCACAGGCCCTCCGGAATTTCGGATCGGAGCGCTGCTGGCTGCCGGTCTGGAAGACGACGCCCGTCTTCGCCACCGCGTCGCTCATCGCCCGCCCCTCTGCGATGGTCAGCGACAATGGCTTCTGGCAGTAGATATCCTTACCCGCCTTGCACGCCTCGATCACCGGAATGGCGTGCCAGTGGTCCGGCGTGCAGATCTCGACGGCGTCGATGTCGTCGCGGCCAAAGATCTCCCGGTAATCCACAATCGCGTCGCAACCGTTGTACGACCCGGAGCCCGCCCGATCGGCATAATGTTCCTCCACCAGCCGCTTCGCTGGCTCCCGACCGCCGAGCTTGCCATTCCAGTAACCGAGGCTCTCGCGGTTCACGTCGCACACGGCGACGATCTGCACGCGATCGTCGCGGAGGAAGCTCCGAAGATCGTTGAATCCCTGATTACCGGTGCCGATCATCGCCAGAGTGATCCGATCGCTCGGCGCCACCGCCCCTCCCCTGCCCAGGGCCGAGGCCGGCACGATCATCGGCGCGGCCACTCCCGCCGCCGCGGCGCGGCCGATCGTTCGGAGGAATCCCCGGCGGGACGACGAGGAAGACGATGCGCAATCGGTTCGATTCATCGGGGACGCTCGCTCGACCAGGAGACGATGAGATCAAAGCCATACAAGCTCCACGGTCCTCGAATCTTGCCGAATCGCAAAGCGTTCGCAAGCCCTCGCTCCCTTGGTCCAACGGCCGACCTCAGTACCGGAGCAACGCCGCCAGGTCGCCGAGTTTGGCGAGGCCGGGGATCGGGTCGGTGAACTCCATCGTCGCGCTGGTCAGTTCGAGCTGGCGGGCAAGGGCATCGATCAGATCGACCGCGAAGACCGACCCGGAGCCGCAGACGGGGCAGGTTGGTGGCTCGCCGGCCGAGAGGTTGGTGCAGTTGCGGCAACGGACGCCGATGAATTTCGCGTCTCGCGCCACGATGACCGAATCGACCCGGCCGACCAGGGCGGCGGCGAGCACCTCCTCCGGCCCGGCGACGGCCAGGCCCCCGGAGAACAGCTCGGCGCGGATCTGCTCCCAGAGGCGACCCTCCGACGCTCGTTCGGCATCCTCGTACAGGGCATATGCGGCCTCAACCAAGGAACGATCATCAGCGTGCAGGTCGATGGCCTGGGAGCCGACCAGCTTCTCGGCGACCGGAGGGGTCAGGGCCTCTTCGATCGCCCGCATCGTCTCCTCGGATCCGAGCAGGACGACCCGGGTGAACAGGCCGTCGCGGACGATCTCGTCGAGCGACTCGGCCACCTCGTGCGCGTAGTGGTGGAGCTGCTTGTCTCGGCGTCTCGCATAGCGTTGCTGCGACCAGCCGCCCACCTTCACCCGGTTCTTCACCTTCCCCTTGATCCGATCGGCGTTGTCGACCTCGGCCGAGGTGATCTGGAGCACCCGGGTCGCGGAGTTATCGGCCAGGACGACGAGGAAATCCTCGTGCTCGTCCTGTAGCTCGGCCAGTGGCCGGATGTAGGGGGCCGCATCCACCCGGAGCAATTCCGGAACAACCACCGGCAGATCGTAGCGACGAAGCAAGTCATCAGCCCAGCAGGCGAACAGGCAGGTCCCCGACGCCTTCGGAGGCCGTTCATCAAGCTCGGCCCGCACCATCGCCATCGTCTCGTCGAAATGCTCAAGCTCGGCGGGCTCATCCTCCAGCAAGGATCGGATCTGCCGCTCCCGACGGTCGAGGAACCCAAGGCCCCCCTCCCCTGAGCAATAGAGCGAGACATAAGCACGCTCGGCCCCACGGTGTTGGGCCAGTTCGCGCAGGTCGATCTCCTGAAACACGTTGCACGTTCCTTGAAAGGGGTGCGGACAGGAAGCGGGTGATTGGCTCCCTCGTACCGAGCAATCCCGATGCCGATCGCCCAGCGTTCTCAACGACAACCGAATGGCCGCCTGGCTTCGACGAGTTGCCTTGACGATCTCGACGGTCCCGACTACTTTCCCCAGGCGAGCGATTCCCCAAAGGAAGGGGGGCCCGGGCCGGAGCGCCCGGGAACGCCGAAGGAGTGGAACGCCGATGAACCGTCCCGCCGCCGAGCCCTTAAACGTGCCGGCCCTCGACCTCAAGGCCCAGTACCGGACCATCCGAGACGAGGTCGAACCGATCGTCCAGGAACTCCTGGAAAGCCAGATGTTCGTCCTCGGGCCGAACGTCGCAGCCCTCGAAGCCGAGCTGGCTGCCTACTGCGGGGCGTCGCACGCGGTCGGCTGCGCCTCGGGAACCGATGCCCTGCTCTTGCCCCTGATGGCCTGGGGTATTGGGCCGGGAGACGAGGTGATCACCTCCCCGTTCACCTTCTTCGCCACCGCCGGGGTCATCTGGCGACTAGGGGCGAAGCCGGTCTTCGTCGACATCGACCCGGTCACCTACAACCTCGATCCCAATCGCCTCGCCGACGCAATCACGCCGAAGACCAAGGCCGTCATTCCGGTCCACCTCTACGGCCAGGCGGCCGACATGGATCCGATCAACGCCATCGCCGCCGAGCATGGGTTGAAGGTCCTCGAAGACGCCGCCCAGGCCATCGGCGCGGGCTACAAGGGAAAGCGCGCCGGTGTGCTCGGCCATGCCTCGGCCTTCAGCTTCTACCCGTCGAAGAACCTCGGCGGCTTCGGCGACGGCGGCATGATCACCACCAATGACCCCGAGCTTGCTTCCCGGATGGCCCGGCTTCGAGTGCACGGGATGGAGCCGAAATACTACCATTCCGAGGTCGGCCTGAATTCTCGGCTCGACGCCTTCCAGGCCGCCGTCCTCCGCATCAAGCTCCGCCACCTCGACTCCTGGACTGCCGGGCGTCGGGCGGTGGCCGAGTCGTACCGCGACCTCTTCCACGAGGCCGGTCTGAGTGGACTCCTGACACTTCCGGTGGAACAGTCCAGACGAATTCACGTCTACAACCAGTTTGTCATCCGTGTTGAGGCCTCGCTTCGCGACCGTATCCGCGCCAGCCTGGCCGAAGCTCGGGTCGGGACCGAGATCTACTACCCAATCCCGCTGCACTTGCAGGAATGCTTCGCCTCGCTCGGCGGTCAACCGGGAGATTTCCCCATCTCCGAAGCGGCCGCCCACGAGACGATTGCCCTGCCCATTTACCCCGAACTCTCTCGGGAGGCCCTCCGTCACGTGGTTGCGGAGGTCGCAAAGGTCTACCGCGATGCCGGACGGCTCCCGACCCGTCGGGAACATGCTGCCTGAGCGTTCGATCGTCGATCGAGCGTCTGGCCAGCGCTCCATGTCGGCCAGACGCTCGATCACCGCATCAAGAAGAGTCCTTCAGGAGCCTCGGTGGCAGCGCTCATCGCGTTTCATCGTGCTGCCGACGAAAGAGGCGAGGGAAGCCCCTGGCATCATTCGATCCCGAGTCGATCGACCGATCCTCACGAACGACGTTCGGGGTCAGCCGCTCGCGGAGCCGCCGCATCCGCATGCCAAGCCGTTCCGTCAGCCGGGTCGGCTCGAAGGGCGAGGGAGTCTTGATCGTCGCAGAAGGATCACCTTGGTCCCGCAATCGCTCGCTCGCAAGCTCCTCCGGATGCACTGAGGTGGGGCGAACCTCCTCATCATCACGATCCGCCTTCGTTGGTTGGTCGCCCTGGACCGGATCGTCCGATTCGGTCGCAAAGGGGTCTTCCGGGAAGACCTCCGGCAGATCCGGAATCGAGACGGCAATCGGTTCCGTCGGAGACTCAGATGACGACTCCGCCACAGTCTCTTCTGATACCGATCGAAGCAAATCCCGAGCATTGCTCAGCGCAGGCATGGGCCGTCGCGTTGAGGCGAGCTGCGCGTCCGGGTCGCTTGCAATCGGTGGGGCTGCATACGTTTCCAGGTCGATCCCTTCGGCAAGAATCGGTGTCGCATTCTCCAATTCCGATTCCGAGATCAATTCAGATTCCGGTCCCATGAGAGGCGGTTGATCTGTCTCGATGTCCGGGGTCGGCCCCGACTCACGAGGACGCAACGCCAGCCCTTCGGATCGACCCTCAATGCGCTCCGATTGCGAGAACGCGGGCTCGGTCCGGCCGATCAATCGGGCAAACAAACCTTCTCCCGACGACGAAGGCTGCCGCGGCCCATCGTCCGGGGACGGTTGAGTCACGGGACCATTCCGCAACGGTTCCGAGCGAGCCAGTCGCAGGGAGGGACGATCGGGGGTCGCTCGGCTTCGAGGGTTGCCCGAGGGCGTGTTACCTCGGCTGGCAAGCTGTCCGCCGCCAACCGTCAACGGGGCACCAACCGAACCCGACCGCGACATCTCCGGCACTCCGGCCGCAGTGTACGATCCTGGATCTCCCAGCGGACCCACCGAGACCGGAGCCGGGCTCAGGCGGGCGATCGGATCGGCCGGCCGGAACAGCCGCACCGGAAGAGTTCCCGCCCCGGTGGTGGCCAGCCCCTCCCGACGCGCCGGTCCCGCACAGCCGGACGCCATCAGAATCAAGCAGACTCCCCACAGGGCACACGATGGGCCGAGACGCATGGCGACTCCCTCCGCCGTTGCCACAAATCAATCAACAAATGCGGACGAACTCCTTTTCGCCCGCTTCGGAACACCCCTTACCATCGGCCTCTGCGGACCCTACCGTTTCCCGATCCAGGAAAGGGATCCCACTGCGATCGGCTACGACCGCCACGGTCGTCAGGACCGGACCACATGCCTCACCCGTTGCTTGCGACCAGAACCGAGGTTCGCCTGCTTCGGTCGTATCGACGGTTCCGATTGAGCCGTCGGATCGGTCCCGAGAAAGGTCGCGTTCCCCTTTCCACCACTCTCCGGTTACGATTGGAGCTCGCTCGTGCTCCTGAACGATCCGGCAATCCCGGCCAAGGGGAACCCCCATCGCTCAGGTAATTTCCCTCCCGCCTTGAAGGCAGGTTCACCAGGCAACGAGGAGAGCAGGACGGATGGTCTCTCAAGACGCCGCCGAACGGTTCCTCCATGCCTCGTTTCTTTCGGATCTTGATGCGACGGCGCGCCGGAACTTGCTCCAGATCCTGGAGGAGCATCATGCCGCCTCGGGAGAGGTCTTGCTCAGGCAAGGTGAACCGAACGATCGCATCCACTTCCTCATTGAAGGATCGGTGGCCGTCTCGCGGGTCATGTCCAATGGGCACCAGGAACGGCTGGTCGATCTGCACGCCCCCACCTCGTTCGGCGAGATCTCGTACTTTCAGCGCAAGCCGCAGCTTGTCACGGTCATCGCCGCGACCGACCTTCGCTACCTCGTGCTGGAGCGTCAGGCCCACGAACGGCTCCGCCAGGACGACCCCCGGACCTCCGAGCAACTGGCCACCGCTGCCATTCGGGTTCTGGCCGGGCACTTCGACCTGATTGACCAGCGTATTGCCGAACTCGTCGCCCGCCAGCCCGACCCCCAGAAAGAGGCGACCGAGTGGGAGAACTTCCGAGCCCGCCTGTTTGGCGAGTCGAAGCTCTGAACCACTCGAGCGTCGACATTGCCGGTTGTGCCGATTCCCCGGAAGACTCCCGATCGACCGAGGCGAATTGACTCGTTGCGACCCGGCGGATCGTTCGATTCCCTACGGACGGAATCATCGGACTCGTCTCGCCTTCGGGTTGTCATCGGGTGCCGAAGGAGTCAGACATGAGCCTCGCTCGATGGATCGAACGCTGGGCCTCCCGGCTTCGAGGCAACGCCGCTCGCCCGCAGCGGTCCGGTCTTCCCGCACTCGACCGGCTCGAGTCCCGAGAACTCCTCACTGCCGACCTTTTCGACGTGAAGGTGGTGTCGGCCTCAACCCCCGATTCCCAGGCCGTCGATCTCCGATTTGAGGTTCGCGGACTGGCGGACGGAGTACAGCAGTCGATCGACTTCGGCATTTATCGCTCGATCAATGAGTCTTTTGATCCCATCCGCGACCGCCGTGTCGGTTCGATTCGGGTCACCGTCGAGGGAGACGGCTCGGAGGTCCTGTCCGCGACCGAACGCATCGCCATCCCCGGAGGACTCCGACCCACCCCGGCCCGACCCTTCGTGCTGGCGGTCGCCGATCCTTCGGGCGTGCTCAACGAGTTCGACACCACCAACAATCTCGCCGGCTTTCGCAAACGGGTGCTCGGCGTTGTGACCCACGGGGGCGTCCAGACCTCCTCGTACCCCCCCGTCTGGGCAGTTCAACTCAGCGACGCCCTCCGAGAGGTCGGCTACGACGCGGTCATCACCTACACCTGGGCCGGAGAGAGCCGCACGCCCGGCGCGGCCCCGAAGCAAGGGGCCAGGCTCGCCAACATCGTCCTGCACGCCTCGACCCTGTTTCCCGCAGACGAGCCGGTCGATCTGCACCTGATCGGCCACAGCCAGGGGACGGTGATCAACAGCGCGGCCTTGCTCACCCTTGAAAAGATCATCACCCCGCAACTCTCGGCCGGATTCACGCGAGCGACGATGCTCGACCCTCATGCTGCCAGCAACGGAGCGCCGGGCCAGGGGAGCTACACCCGAGACCTCGAAGGCTGGCTCACCAAGCACGGCACCTCGGCCTATCAATGGATGGCGGGCGATCCCTTCGTCACCATCCCCGAGTATGTCGCCGAGGCCGAGGTCTACTACCAGCACACCCCCGTCGAGTTCGCTGGCCAGTCCTGGAGCAGCAACCTCTGGGGACAGGCCCCGGTCGTGGGGAAGGCTCAATACAGCGACCTGACCGGCCCCGGCATGGCGCACACCGGAGTCACCGGCGTCCAGACCTGGTACTACCTGAACGTCGTCCCGACGCTCGCCGAGGGGGGCACCTTCGTCAATCCGACCGCCCTGACCGGACGACTCCTGGCGACCCCGAGCGATCGCACCCAGGGAGACCTGACCCGATCGAGCCTCGCCACCCCCACCTACTCCGGCACGGCCGCCCCTGGCGGCACCATCCGCCTGTTGACCCAGATGGTCCCCGGCGGTGACTTTCACGCACTCGGCGAAACGACCGTGGCCGATGACGGTTCCTGGTCCATCACCACCGACGAGCTTCCCGGAGGCCATTACCGGATGATCGCCCGAGGCATCGTTCCGGCCGGTCGAGGTCCCTGGCGAAACCTCTACCCCCTCCTGCCGCTCGGCCGCCTGGCCGTTCGACCGGGATGGGATCAGGTTCGGCCTGAGACGCTCGACCACTTCGATCGACTGGGAACAACCGATCCCCCCCCGCTCCGCCGCTCGGCCGACGGCCCGAAAGGGCTCCCCGCCCCAATCCCTGACCGCCTTCTGGACCGATCCGCCCGGCCTCCCGAAACCTTCGAACTCTCCCCCGGCCGTGATCGGCTCATCGCCCGGATGGCCGAGCGCCTTTTGACCGAGCAGGGCCGATCGGGTTCCTGATGAGATGAACGAGAGTCGTGCCGTAGTGCCGCGTCCTCTCGAAATGGGTGGGATCCGGGTGCCCCGGGTTCCGCGCAGCGGACCCCGGGCCGGGAGGCGGCAGGCCCATGCGGCTTGGCCCGGGGTCCGCTGCGCGGAACCCGGGGCACCCGCAGAAAATCCGTGAACCCACCGATGAAAACTGGAAAGCGGTACTACCCCTGTCAATCGACCCTTCGCCAAAGGACAATCGCTCCCGGCTGTCCTCCAGGGAATCGTCAGGCAGTCGCCTCGGCCTTGCTCGACCGCCGTCGAGGCCCGAGCCGCAGGGCCGTCTCGTAAAGCGCCAGGTAACGATCGACGTTCCGATCCATGCAGATGTATTCCTCCGCAGCCGGTCGGGTCGCGGCGGCGAGGCGGGAGGCGAGGTTCGCGTCGGTGATGACCTCGATGATCCCATCGGCCAGGGCGTCGGAATCGACGGGCGTCAGCAAGCCCGCGCCGGTGTCGCCGAGCAGGTGCTGATAGTCGCCGTAGTTCGTTGCCACGATCGGCCGACCGGAGGCGAGGTAGACGGCCATCTTCGTCTGGACCGAGTCGTTCTCTCGACAGGCGAGCCGGGAATGCACCAGCACATCGGCCCGGCGGGTCAGGGCGGTGATCTCGTCGGGCGTCTTGCCCGTCAACACGATCAGACGATCGCCGAAGCGGCCGAGCTGCTGCCGGTACGCCTCGCCCACCTCGCTCGGCCCTCCCACCAGCACGCAACGGGCCTCGGGCACGGCCTCGGCCACTCGGGGGAAGCTGTCGAGGAGGATCGGGACCCCCTGGTTCGGGTCCCGGATATTCCCGACGTACATCACGACCTTGTGCTCAGGGCCGATGCCAGGGATCTCCGCCGCCGGGCCGGGTGCATAATCGGCCAGGTTCACTCCCGGATGGATGACCGCCACCCGATCGCTCGGCACCCCTTTCTCCTCGACCACGATCTTCTTGACGCCGTGGCCGAGTACGACCACCCCGCTCGCATACCGGCAGACCCGACGCTCCAGGGTCCGGTAGGTCCGGAAGACCAGGCCGCGGCCCAGCTTATCCCGCTCGACTTCCTCGCCCAGCAGCGAGTGGATCGAGTAGATCATCGGCCACTTGTGGAGCTCGCAGGCCGCCAGGGCCCGCGTCGCGCCGCCGTAATGCTCGGCATGGACGAGGTCGAACGGGAACCGTTTGCGGATCTCGGCCATCCCGCTGATCCAGCGCGACGGGGTGAGGGTGAACGAGGGCGAGCCTTCGAACTCCCCCTCGAACGGTACGTCCCAGGGTCTTCGGAGCTTCAGGTAGGCGTGGGCCACATCCAGCCCCCGGCGCTTCAAGGCCCGGAAGACCTGGACCGCCAGCATCGCCGTGCCGTCGGTCTGCCCGACGATCGGGAACGAGGTGACCATCAAGATGCGCATCGTTCGGGAACCTCCTTGCCCATGAACTGATCGAAATCAACGAAAATACGTAATGTGTTGCTTGTGCCCGCAATCATCAGAAGTCCTGCAATCGTAAACCAATTCTGAATGCTTCAGTGAATTAATATAAGAAGCTATCTTTCCACGACTATCGTTCGTAGTTGCTCAAGTACTAGGTTAATCTCACGTTCGGGACTGCTTTCGATTCTTGCCCACGGAGTCAATGACGGCTTCCCGTTTGGTAGTTTTCTACCCTTGGCGAACATGAAGTTTTGAGTTCCATCACTCAAACTCCAACGTGCGTGCACGAGTTCGTAGCCTGAAGTAATTATCCCAATCAATTCATCCCATTGAGAAACGTCATCGTCGTTTCGGAAAACCCATCTTTGCGAATCCCTGATATGACACATAAACTCTACGACTGGCTCGTAAAGATTTTCTAGAATTCTGGAAGGCCAAGCTCTGTTGTCATCATTGTACTCTAATCGACCAAAAGACAAATGAAATAGTCTAGTGTTAATTAAACTTCTATCCTGTTCTGGCAACAAATTTTCTTTTCTGGGAAAATCATAATCTTCCGACACGACATCCCGCTTGCCCCTGCGGTCGCGCTTCTCTTCGCTGGTTTCCAAAAAATCGTAAAGCAGGCGGGCGTGAGCCATTCGGGTGAAGTTGATGTATTCCCACTGGCTATAATCCCAAACGAAATAAAGCGGAACTCCAAATGCATGCAGTATTTCGTACTTAATCGAGTCGGCAAAAACAGAGATTTTCTCTGCTTTTGTAGGTCCAAGGTCTTGGTCTTTTTGCTTTTTCATGTGAGAGCCTTGGCAATCAAATCAAGTTGACATTCCAATATAAATGAGACGACATCTTCAGGCTTTCTCCATCGTTCCGGGGATTTTATGACAAACTCTCGAAAACTGGCAAGTCTTATTGGGCTCTTCAAATTACTAGTGTGATTGTCGCTCAGGGAAGAAATTCTGGCCTTGCCAGCACCGGCCGATCGGGCTACGATCCCTCGACGCAACCGGGCGCCTTGATCGCCCGACACCCAGGGACGACCACGAAGGATCGACGCCGGCCCTCCCCAGCAGCGCCGGCGGCACGTTGCCACGAGGGCAAAAGACATCATGAAAGTGCTCGTGACCGGCAGCAGCGGCTTGATCGGCTCGGAGGCCGTTCGTTACTTCGACGCCAAGGCCGACGCCGTCTATGGGATCGACAACAACATGCGGGCCGACTTCTTCGGGCCCGACGGCGATACCTCCTGGACCCTCCGCAACCTCCGGGAATCCTGCGACAACTTCGAGCATCGGAACCTCGACATCCGAGACCGAGACGCGATGCTCAAGGTGATCGAGGACACCCAGCCCGACCTCATCCTCCACTGCGCCGCCCAGCCCTCGCACGATCTGGCCAAGTTCCGGCCGTTCGACGACTTCGACGTCAACGCCGTTGGCACCCTGAACCTGCTCGAAGCGACCCGGCTGCATGCTCCCGAGGCCGTGTTCATCCTCATGAGCACGAACAAGGTCTACGGCGACGCCCCGAACGAGCTGCCCCTGGTCGAGCTGCCGACCCGCTACGACTACGCCCGGCCCGAGGATTACGAGGGCGTGGCCGAGGACTGCCGGACCGACCGCAGCACCCACAGCCTGTTCGGCTGCAGCAAGCTGGCCGGCGACATCATGACCCAGGAATACGGCCGCTACTTCGGCATGAAGACCGGCGTCTTCCGAGGCGGCTGCCTGACCGGCCCCTTCCATAGCGCCGTGCCGTTGCACGGGTTCCTCGCCTACATGGCCCGCGTGGCCCTGAACGGGGGGACCTACAACGTCATCGGCTACAAGGGGAAGCAGGTCCGCGACCAGATCCACAGCGAGGACGTCGCCCGGGCCTTCGAGGCCTTCTACCGCGACCCGAGGCCGGGCGAGGTCTACAACCTCGGCGGCGGCCGGGGCAACGCCGCGAGCCTGCTGGAGCTGCTCGACCGCTTCGGCCAGCTTGCCGGGCGGACCATCCCTCAGACCTACGAGGAAACGAACCGGGTCGGCGACCACATCTGCTACATGACCGACCTCCGCAAGTTCCGCTCCCACTACCCCGACTGGGAGCTGACCTTCAGCCTCGACGACATCGTCGACGACGTCTTCCAGACCTTGCACCGTCTGCGCCCGGTCGCCGCAAAGGCGGGGTGATTGTGCATGTCAAGGACTGTTCTCGGCATGCCGGTTGCTCTTGGTTCTCCCGAGAGCAACCGGTTCTTGATTCACAACGCCGAGGAGTTCCTGATGTTCCTGCACCGCAAGCGCCCGCTGTTCCCGGTCAAGGTTGGTGAGGTGAACCCGAAGTTTGCCCAGAAGCTGCTCGAACAGTTCGGCGGCCGATCGGGCGAATTTACGGCGATGACCGAGTACTTCGTCCAGAGCTTCGGTTGCGATCACAAGGGGATCCGCGACATGCTCATGGACGTCGCCACGGAGGAGATCGGCCACCTGGAGATGGTCGGCCTGATGATCGAACAGCTCACCCGAGGGGCCGAGCGTGAGGAAGCTTACGAGGACACCTTGTTCTCGGTCATGGGCAAGAGCCCTCACTTTCTCGACTCGATGGGCAACGCCTGGACGAGCGACTGGATTCGAGCCTCGGGCGACCCCGTGGCCGACCTGAAGCACAACATTTCGGCCGAGGCCGGCGCAAAGATGGCCTACGAACGGCTCATCAAGCTCACCGACGACCCCGGCTGCAAGGAGACGCTGACCTACCTGATGGCCCGCGAAATCTCGCATCAGAAGATGTTCCAGCAGGCCCTTGCGAGCCTCGGTAAGGAGTTCGAGGGGGAACTGGAACCTGAGACCGAGCTGAACACCTATTACAACCTCTCCAACGACGGCCAGGGTGATGTCGGCCTCGGCACCGACGAGCGCGGCCCCTGGAACGAAGGCGAGTGGCAGTACCTCGACAACCCCGACGAGGCGCTCCACTCCAAGGTCGAAGGTCCGAAGGGCTGAGCCCCGCCCGGGATTCATTCGTCCCCTGTTGCCGAAGCCAATCCTACAAGGGCGGCGGGCCAGTCATGGTTCGCCGCCCTTGGCTCGTTTCCAGAGCGAGACCCGACCTCAAAGAAGCGAAACCGGGCGCATGCGCCGAGAACGGGCAAGGATATACTGGAGCTTGCTGCCAACCCATTGGGTGACTGCCCCCGCAGTTCGTCTACCGACCCCGGTCCCGACCCCCATGCTGAACGATACCCCCGACCCCTCCCAGACGTCCGAGGCTCTTGGGCCGATGCCGATCGAGGTGTCGGCGCGGGTGAAGAACCTGCCGCCGTACCTGTTCGGGAAGATCAACGCGTTGAAGGCCCAGAAGCGAAGGGCCGGAGACGACGTGATCGACCTGGGGATGGGCAACCCGACCGACCCGCCCGAATCGTGGGTCGTCGACAAGCTCTGCGAGGCCGCCCGAGACGCCCGGAACCACCGCTACAGCGTGGCTCAGGGAATCGACAACCTGCGGCGAGAGGTGGCCAAGCGGTACGAGTCGCGCTTCGGCGTGACGCTCGACCCGGACGAGGAGATCGTCACCACGATCGGATCGAAGGAAGGGTTCAGCCACATGTGTCTGGCCCTGCTCGGTCCCGGCGACACGGCGCTGGCCCCCGCCCCGACCTTCCCGATCCATGCCCATGCTGTTGCGCTGGCAAATGCAAACGTGATTGCCCTCGATATTACCGATCCGCAACGATTCCTGGCCAATGTGGCCGAGATGTGCACGCATCTGTACCCCAGGCCGAAAGTTCTGATCCTGAACTATCCGCACAACCCGACGGCGACGGTTGTCGAGCCGAGCTTCTTCGAGGAGATCGTCTCCCTGGCCCGCCGCTTCCACTTCGCGGTGATCCACGACTTTGCCTACGGCGATATCGGCTTCGACGGCTATGAGCCGCCCAGCTTCCTCTCGGCCAAGGGAGCCAAGGACGTCGGCTGCGAGTTCACGACGATGTCCAAGGGGTACAACATGGCCGGCTGGCGTGTTGGCTTTGCCGCAGGCAATCGGGCGATGATCAACGCGTTAAAATCCATTAAAGGTTATTATGATTATGGCCTGTTCCAGGCCGTGCAGATCGCGGCTATTGTGGCGCTTCGGCACGGTGAGGAGGCTCGACGGGTCCAGGTGCTGGAGTACCAGAAGCGGCGCGATGTGCTGGTCGAAGGACTGAACCGCCAGGGCTGGGACGTTCCGAGGCCGAAGGCGGGGATGTTCGTCTGGGCACCGATCCCCGAGCCGTGGCGATCGCGCATGGGCTCCATTGACTTCGCCATGAAGCTGATCGAGGAGGCCGATGTCGCCGTCAGCCCCGGCCGAGGCTTCGGCGACGCCGGCGAGGGGTTCCTGCGGCTTGCCCTGGTCGAGAACGACCAGCGTTTGCGCCAGGCAGTCCGGCAGATCACGCGATGCCTGAGGAGCGAGTCGAAGGATGCGTGAGTGGTGATTTGTCAAAGAGCGGTCCCGGGACGCGTTGTCAGTCCTGGTTCAGGTGCTCGACGGCGCGTTGCAGGGCGTGCAAGAGGATCGGGGCGGCCTGGGGTCCGATGCTGTTAACCTCGCCGTACTGGGCCTTTTCGCGGTCGTAGGCAAACGGGGGTTTGCGGTCCCACTGACGGCAGGGGATGATGTAGCCGACCTCGTCGTTGGCCAGGCCAAGGATGAGGAGCGGGCCGTCGGGCAGGGTGTCCAGGACGCTCGGCTCGATCGGGGCGTCGGGGAAGTCGGCGTTCGGGTCGGCGGGGTCCTCGACCTGGCCAGCGACCAGCTCCGGGTAGAGTTCTCCGGGGATGGCGGCGACGTGCAAGCGGCCGAGCCGCACGGCCGCGACCTCGGTCTGGACCGCCAGCGAGCCGAGGACGTTGCGTCGCCCGAGCGGCCGGCCCGGCGTGTACGGGTCGCCCGTCCATCGGTAGCCGAGGCGGTCGAGCACCCCGGCGGCCCTCGCCAGTCGGTAAAGGGAGTTCTCCAGGGGGAGCCAGACCGGGAGGCGAGAGACGGCGAAGGGAGTCAATTCGATCGGTGAGGCCCCGGCGATCGCCTGGTCGGTCAAATCGGCAATGGCCACGCCGTAAGCCTCGGCGAAGGCGAATTCCCCCTCCTCGTAGAAGGTGCCGTCGGGCCTCGTCAGGACGTCCTCGGCCGCGCTCATCAGGCCGCCGATGGCCCCCGTCATGTAAACGACCGGGGCCTGGTGTCGCTGTTCCAGGGTCCGGACGGTCGCCTCGGGGAAGTCGGCCGTGATCAGGGTGTTCCTGCTGCCGAGGTTCTCCGGGTGGCAGTTCCACTGCACGAGCAGGCCGATCGGCGGGCCGCCCTCGGGGGGATCGAAGCGGAGGGCGCGGAGGACGCCGTCCTTGACGACCGGCTGGCGGCTATCGGCCAGGAGCGACTCGTCGGCGGCGGTCCCGTACGAGGCGACGGCGTGCGCGAGGGCCGCTTCCGCCTCCCGAACCGAGGCGACGATGCCGTGCTCGACCTGCTTTAAGTAGTCGCGATTGACGCCCGAAACGACAGGAGAAGGCCCCCAGAGGCCGATCACGTCGGGGCCTTCGTGATTATGGGTCGAGCTGACCAGGACATACGTCATGTCCTTCAGCCGATTTCGAACCGCCTCGGTCAGTTCGAGCTGCACGCCGATCAGATCGACCGAGACCAGGGCGATCGTCTCCTCACCGTGGCGGAGGACGACAGCGCGGGACCAGATCGGGTCGTGCACGCCGGTCGCTCGGCGATCCTGACCGTAGCCGGCGATGAAGACAGGAGGGGCGCCGTCACCGACCTCGGGGGTAATGTCAGCCTTGCCGAATCCGACCAGGAGTGTCTCGGACAATGAGTTCGCGCTCGCGGGTCCCGGATCGAGCGACAGCCACACGACGAGGGGGGTGAGGGTGGCCAGAGCCATCCTGACATTGCGAGCGAGCGTCATGGGGGTCGTCTCACGGAAGGGTGCCGATTGGATGCGTGCCAATCCATCCAGACGATCATGCCTGAGCGGTCGTCGAGACGCCAGCACGCGATGAGCCGTTGTGAGAGGTTCCCGGCGGTTGCCCTTCCCAGAACCGTTGAGGGAGGCCACACTGAAACCCATCGCCCGGAGACGACTTCCGCAGCAGCGCCGGGCCGAGGTTGAGATGCAAGCCAAGGAGGATGGCACGCGATGAACCCGTTCGTGACGATTGTCTCGGGATTGCCCCGCTCCGGCACGTCGATGATGATGCGGATGCTCGAAGCCGGCGGCATGCCGGTCGTCACCGACGCCATCCGAGAGGCAGACGTTGATAACCCGAGGGGCTACTACGAGTTCGAGCCGGCCAAGAAGACCAAGGATGACCCCTCGTGGCTCGACGCGGCCCACGGCAAGGCGGTGAAGATGGTCTACCAGCTCCTCTACGACCTGCCGGGCGACCGCCACTACCGGGTCCTGTTCATGAGGCGGAGCATGCCTGAGGTGCTTGCCTCTCAGAAGAAGATGCTCGCCCGGCTGGGCCGGGACGACGGCGGCATCTCCGACGAGAAGATGGCTGCCTTGTTCCAGTCGCAACTGGCCAAGTTCGACGCCTGGGCGGCCCAGCAGCCTCACCTGGCCATCCTGGAGGTCGACTACAACCAGATGGTCTCGAACCCCGTTCCTTTGGCGAGCCAGATCAACCAGTTTCTCGGCGGCATCCTCAACGAAGCGAAGATGGTGGCGGTCGTCGAGCCGGATCTTTATCGCAACCGAGGCTGAGACGAACCAGGGTTGCCGACTGCCAGAATGGCAAGTGGCTTTGTTCGGCTCAGCGAGTGCCCCCTCGTTCGACCGCCATTCTGGCAAGTGGCTTTGTTTGGTTGCGGGTGGCTAGCCCCGATGCGCTGCTATTCTGGCAAATGGGTTTGTTTGGTACGGGACGCCGCGAGGGGGGAGGACCGCTCGGGTGCGCTCCCTGGTGCGCGGCTCGGTGCGCCTTCGGTGCGCTCGTGTGGAGCGAGGGGCATCGGCGTAACCTTCTTGCGAGAAATAGGTTGCTTGGTTGGGCTTCAGTTTGTTTCGGCAATGGGGCGTTGTTGCTTCGGCCGGCGGGAATTGAGGATTCGGGTTGTGGGAAGCAGCGCATCGAGGCACGCGACGCGGCCGATTGCGGAAGGTGCCGAGAATCCAGGACTGTGACAGACGACGGTCATTCACGGAGAGAATCCCGATCGAAAGGGAGGCGCATGGGGGTGAGGGACACTGAAATGATCGGGAAATAAGACGGGCGTAGTCACTTTTGAATCGGACCGGTCGAGCACGATTGCCTCGTGATGACGCCTGGGGTCGACCCGAGCCACAAGGCCAGGAGCCCCAAACGGGGTTGGCGACCTACCCTTGAGGGGTTGTTCCTGACCGGAACTGCGCGGAGAATCCGGGCACATCAGGCACCCATCAAGGGGCCGGCTCGGCTGCGACGGAGCAGCCGGAGAGGCTCGGGCATGTCAACGACCGGGAGATGCCGAGATGACCGGTGATGCTGACCGGAATCTGCTGTTTGGTCTGCTCGCCTTGCAGAATGGTCTGATCGACCAGGATCAACTGATCGGGGCCGTTCGGAAGTGGTGCGAGGATTCCACGAGGAGTCTGGCCGAGCATCTGGTTGAACTCGGGGCGATCGACGCCGAGGGCCGGGCGGCGATCGAGGCGCTCGTCGAGCGGCTTCTGAAGCAGCACGACGGAGACGCGACCGCGAGCCTGGCGGCGATGCGGGTGGGCGGCTCGACGCGCGATCGGCTCCGGGAATTGAACGACCCGGACCTGAACGCCACGATCGACCATGTGCCCGTGGCATCGAGTGATCCGGAGGCCACCGTCAGCCACGCGGGGAACACGGGCGTTACGATCGGGTCGAGCACGGCGGAGGGGCTTCGGTTTCGGGTGCTTCGGCCGCACGCGAGGGGGGGGCTTGGAGCGGTCTTCGTGGCGGTGGATGGGGAACTGAACCGCGAAGTCGCGTTGAAGCAGATTCTCGACCATCACGCCGACGACCCATCCAGTCGGCAGCGGTTCTTGATCGAGGCCGAGATCACGGGAGGCTTGGAGCATCCGGGGATCGTGCCGGTCTACGCTCTGGGGGCCTTCGAGGATGGACGGCCGTACTACGCGATGCGGTTCATCCGGGGAGACTCACTGAAGGATGCGATCGCGCGCTTCCATGCGGATCGGTCGTTGAACACCGATCCCGGCCGCCGATCGCTGGAATTGCGGAAGCTGCTGAGGCGGTTCACCGACATCTGCAACGCGATCGAATATGCTCACGCGCGCGGTGTCTTGCACCGGGACATCAAGCCGGGCAACGTGATCGTGGGCAAGCATGGCGAGACGTTGGTGGTCGACTGGGGCCTGGCCAAGGCGCAGGGAAAGGTTGAGGGGATCGAAGCAACTGAGGAACGCCCGTTGATCCCTAGCTCGGCCAGTGGCTCGGCCGAAACCTTGCCGGGATCGGCGATCGGGACGCCGGCGTACATGAGTCCGGAGCAGGCGAGGGGCGATCTGGAGGCGCTCGGCCCGGCGTCGGATGTCTATAGCCTCGGGGCCACGTTGTATGCCCTGTTGACGGGTCGGGCACCAATTGAAGGGACCGACCTGGCCGAGGTCTTGGAACGGGTCCGGCAGGGATTGGTTCCGCGTCCGAGGACGATCGACCTGGCGATTGATCCGGCGCTGGAGGCGATTTGCCTGAAGGCGATGGCGCGGGAGCCGATCGAGCGTTACGAGTCGGCCCGAGCGCTGGCCGATGACCTCGACCGCTGGCTAGCCGATGAACGGGTGGAGGCGTATCCGGAGCCCTGGACCCGAAGCCTGGCCCGATGGCTGTCTCGGCATCGCTCGGCCTTGACCGGGGCGGCGGCGGCGGTGCTGGTGGGCCTGATCGGGCTTTCTGCCGTCGCGGTGGTCCAGACGCGAGGGCGAGCCGCGCTGGCGGAGAAGAATCTGGAGCTGGTCGAAACGAACCGGGAACTCGAGCGACAGCGCGGCCGCGCCGAGGATCGCGAGCAGCGGGCGATCGACGCCGTGAAGCGATTCCGCGACGCGGTGGCCGAGAACCCGATCCTGAAGAACTCTCCCGAGCTGGACGAGCTGCGCAAGACCTTACTCCAGGAGCCCCTGGCGTTCTTCAAGGAGCTGCGCGACCAGCTCCAGGCCGACGGCGACACTCGGCCCGAGGCGCTGGAGCGGCTGGCCATCGCGGCGTATGAGCTGAGTGAGATGACCAATCAGATCGGCGACCCGCACGACGCGATCACGGTGATGAGGGAGGCCCTGGTCCTCTGGAAGCAGCTTGCGGCCGATCATCCAGAAATGAACGACGCCCAGAAAGACCTCGCGGGCCGCCACAGTAACCTCGGGGTGCTCTTGCATCGGGTCGGGGATCTGGACGGTGCGCTTCGGGAGCTTGATGAGGCGGCGGCGATCCAGACGAGGTTGATGACGGAATCTCCCTCGGTTGCCGAGTATCGGAACAGCCTTGGCGACACGGAGAATAATCGGGGAATCGTGCTGGCGGACCGGGGCGACCTGGAGTCGGCTCGGGAGGCGTTCGAGGACGCGGTCGCACATCAGACGGCAGTGGTGGAGGCCGATCCGACTGTCCCCTCGTTCCGCAACGGGCTGGCGAGAAGCCACAGTAATTTCGGGAATGTGCTGGAGATGATGGGGGATCCGGACGGAGCCCGTCGGGAGTTCGAGGCCGCCGTGGCCATTCACACGGCTCTCTTGGAGTCAGACCCGTCGTCCATCGAGCTTCGGAACGCCCTGGCAAACAGTCTGCTCAACCTAGGGAGGGTGCTGGCCAACCGGAGGAACCTGGACGAGGCGCTGGAGGCGTTTGAAGGGTCGCAGGAGATCCACGCGTCGCTGGTCGAAGACAACCCGACCGTCACCCAGTTCCGGATCGGCCTGGCGAGTTCTCACTTCAACCTCGGACAGCTTCGGGCCGATCGGAGGGAGTTGGTGGGAGCGCGTCGGGAGTATGAGGCAGCCGTGGCGATTCGGGCCGAGCTGGTGAGTGACTTCCCGTCGCTCGTCGATCTCCAGGCGCTTCTCGGGGAGAGTCTTACAAGGCTGGGACGATTGCTCGAAGACCTCGGCGACCCGTCCGGGGCGCGGCGGGCTTATGAGCGGGCGATCGAGGTCGAGGAGCGGCTCGTGAGGGAAGCTCCAGAGGTCACCCGGTTTCAGCGAAGGCTCGGCAGTGTCCTCGACGACCTGGCGCTGCTCGATGTGGATGAGGGCAAATTCGCCGACGCCCGAGACCGGCTGCTCCGGGCGATCGAATGCCAAGCAAAGGCGATTGAATCGGACCCGGAGGACGCGGACCTGCGAGAGTTCCAGATCCTTTCGTGCCTGGGCTTGCTGGACGTGGCGGAGGAACTTGGCGACGACGCGTTGGTTGCGCAGGCCGAGCGGCTTCTAGAGGAGCTTCAGGTGAGCGACCCGATGTTCCCGCTGCTGGAGGCCCTGCTTGCTGCGGTGTTGGAGGGACAGGAACCCGAGGACAACGACGTCCGCCTCGCCCTGGCCGATCATGCGTACGAGACCGATCGATTCGCCGCGGCGGCTCGACTTTGGGGAGAAGGGATGGAACTGGACCCCGCGGTGGCCGATTCCCGAGAAGAGCAGTATGCCTACAACGCCTCCTGTGCTGCGGCCCTTGCGGCCGATGGGCAGGGAGTCGATGCTCCGGAAGCCCCGGACGAACGCGCCGCACTCCGGTCGAAAGCGTTTGGCTGGCTTCGGGAGGAACTGGAGCGGTGGTCGTCGCTGGCCGATGAGGCGGATGAGGATCAGGCGAGGGAGATCGTTGAGACGCTGGAGTATTGGCAGATCGACCCGGATCTGGAGTCGATTCGAGATGCCGACGCCTTGCAACGGTTCTCGGAGTCGGAGCGACAGGGGTTCGAGCAGCTCTGGCGGGATGTGACGCGGTTGCGGGAGAAAGCGGAAGGGAAAGCGGACGGGCCGGAATGATCCGATTCCGCAAGCTTCGCTTCGCATCCGGTTGACGGGCGTGCAAGAATTACGACGAGGTCCGATCCGATCGGGGGATCGCGCACCGATCGTGGATTGAGGAGGCATCGAGATCGAGGGTCACATGGCCGCTTGCTCGGAATCGCGGGTCGAGGTTCAGGAGCCGATCGTTTTTTACGACGGGGAATGCGGTCTGTGCAATCGGTTCGTGCAGTTCGTGCTCGATCAGGACACGCGGGGTCGCGTGTTCCTTGCGCCGCTTCAAGGGGAGACGTTCCGCGAGCGATGCCCGGATGAGGGGAGGCCGGACCTCTCGACGGTCTTGCTGCTGGAGGGCGCTCGGCTTTACGACCGATCGGGAGCGGCCTTGCGGGTGCTGCGTCGGCTCCGATGGCCGTGGCCGTTGCTGGGGAGACTCGGGCTGATCATCCCCCGTCCGCTACGGGATTGGGGCTACGATCAGGTCGCGGTCCGGCGCTATCGCTGGTTCGGCGCGGCCGAGGCATGCCGCTTGCCCTCGCCGGAAGAGCGGGCGCGGCTCTTGCCCTGACCGCAACTGGGGCACCGACCTGACCCGCGATCGGTCGGGACGCGAAGGTGGCCCGTCCAGCGGGATCGAAGGGGGATGGACAAACGATCGCCCGGAAGCTGGCCTGGGGTGAGGGATGGTCGCCGGCTCGGGCCGGAGGGGCCTCGTTTCAGCTTGGGCCGAGAATCGAATCGCCCGAGCGGGTGAAGTCAAAGGGCCGCTCGGGCCGATGGAACGGATTGTGAGGCCGGCCCGGAGGGTCGGCGACGGTTGGACTGCGTGCGGACCAGACAGGAGGGATGCTGCATGTCCCGCAAAGTGAACGACCTGGCCCAAGGGGGATCGTCGGCGTCGTACGTCGGTGCCCTGGCCCTGCTGGCGGTGGCCCTGGCGTTCCCGGTCGGGTTGATGGTCTTCAATCCGACCTTGATGTTCGAGCGGGGCTGGCATCAGTATGCCGGGACGGCGATCTATGCCTGGGCCGTCCTGATGCTCGTCAGAGAATGGAATCGCTTGCGAAGCGACGAGCGGGCCTTTGCCGAGGCCCCGGCCCTTCTAGACCGGGTCGTCGGCGGCGAGGCGGTGGCGGCGACCGATCGGCGATTGCTCCCGAGCCGCTTGCGGCAACTCGACGGCCACGCACGAGGGCAGTCGGCGCCGACGGTCGGTCAGTTGATGGAGCTGAACCGAGAGGTCTCGGGCCTGGACCAGGAACGGACGGCCGCGCGATTCACATTGACGCGGTACATCCTGTACTTGCTGCCGGTGATCGGCTTCATCGGCACGGTTGAGGGCATTAGCCAGGCGCTCGGGAATATCAGTATTGTCTTGCCGATGGTCAAAGAACTGGACGGCTTCCTCGGGAACCTGACGGGGGTGACGTCGGCGTTGCAGGTGGCCTTTGACAGTACGTTGCTCGCCTTGTTCCTGAGCGCGGCGTTGATGTTCGTGCAAACGGTGGTGTATCGATTGGCCGAGGACCACCTGGCGAGGGTTGATGCCTGGGTCGTTGAGCATGCCCTGCCGAGCCTGGGCCGACCGGAGGGGCCGGGAGAGGTGCTCGCGCCGCATCTTGACCGGATGCGGGAGGAGTTGATCGCCGCGTTGACGGATCGACTGGGCGAAGGGTTCGGTTCGTCGGTCGATCGGTTTGCCGAGTCGGTCAACACCCTGCCGGAAGCCCTGGGAGACCTGAGGCGGGGGGCCGAGGCGATTGGTCGGCTCGGGGACGACCTCGGGGCGGTCGGTGAGGCGAACGAATCGATTCGGCGGGTCCTGGCGGCGATGGCTCGGATTGAGGCCGCGCTGAATGATCAACCGTCGATCGAAGGTCAGCTGGAACCGATTCGGCGGGGGATGGACCGGGCGACGATCGCTGTCGAATCCCTGTCGGACCAGTGGACGGCGGCGTTCGAGCGATCGAGCCGATCGACGCAGGAGCAACTGGCCCGAACTCTGGCGAGCCTGAAGGAAGCGCTCGACCTTCTGCACGTGAGCATGGAACAGGGGAACGCCCTGTACCGGAACATCGTTCGCAAGATGTTCGAGGAGCGAGCGGGGGGAATCGGTGGCGGTCAGGATGCCTCGAAGGCGGCCTGATCGCCGGGCGATCGGCACCGGAGCGACTGGAGTTTCCGGCAAGATCGGCCGAAACCAAAGGCCATGAATGGGAGTGTCGCCGGTCGAGAGGATCGACCGGTTCACCCGGTCGGAAGGAATCAAGGTCACGCGAAGGGTCAGGGTGGGGGGGGCAATCGATCTTCGGGTGGTAGCTTAGATCGAGCGTCAGACCCGCAGGCGCAGTCCCCCCCTACCCCGCCCCTTTGCGTGACGAGAATCTGACGGGACGCGGTCGGAGGGACCGATCCCCTACGTTGTGGCCGAGCGTGTCGTTGGATGGGTCGAACGAGCCTCGGACCTGGGAACGAGAAGGAGATCGCACGACCATGCGTCGCGGACGTCGAGGCGGTCACGGGGTTCTGGAGTTCGGCGGCTCGGGCGAAGATTCGTTCGTGGCCGTGGTGGTCACAAAATTGACCGGCGCGCTGTTGTTTATCCTGTTGCTTTCGATGGTGATCATGGCCTTGATCCCCAGGGCTGAGAATTTGACCGGGGTGACAGCAGGATCGGCCGGGGAGGGGCCAGAACCGCTGACGATCGTGACGCCGGAGCGGCTTCCGGAGGCGATTGTCGGCCGACCCTACGAACTGGCCCTGGCGGCGACCGGGGGGAGCGGCCCCTTGCGATGGATGCTCGATGGGCCAATGCCTGAGGGGTTGACCTTCGATGACGAGCTGGGCCTGATCCGAGGAACGCCGGAGTCGGGCACGCCGGGCCCGGTTTCCGTGCGTGTTCGGGTGAGCGACGGGCGTCGGTCGGATGGGCGTGTGCTTTCGCTTCTGATTTACCAGCCCGATGGTCCGTTGACCTTGCCGACCCCGCTGGAGGCCACGCTCGGGCTTCCTCGATTGCCCTGGCGGACCTGGGGAGAGTTGGGGTTCGGCTTCCTGATGCTGGCCCTGGTCCATCTGGTCGCCATGAACGGTGTTGCCGCAATGCAGCGTCAGGCGATGGCGAGGACTCCGGAAACAACGGGATTGAGACGGTTTGCCCTGTATCGGGGAATCGTGCGAATGGCGACCCTTTCAGCGGTGGTCGCGCTGGCCGCCTGGCTCTGGATGCACCGGGGAATGAGGGAAGAGCGTCCCTCCCCCGAGGCGGCAATGGCCGTGGCAATTGCCCCGGAGGATCAGCCCCAGTCGTCTCGATAAGTTCGAATTGCAGTTTTCTGGGTCCAATCGTGGCTTCGCAACGCTTAGAATGAGAATGAGATGGATTCTTCGATCCCGAATCGACCGGGGTGAAGTCAATCCAAGCGATTCGGACCCGGCATGCCGCCGGACCCGCCATTGCGATTCCCTCACGAGACGGAGGACATCGGGGATGAGAGTGATCGTCCGACGGTATACATTGACGGCGGCGTTTCTGGCGGCGGGATGGTTGACGTTGGCGCCCTTGGCCTCGGCCCAGGTGCGGCGCAACCTGGGAGGGACCAGCGGATCGACACCTTCGGTCGAGACGACTCCGGAAGCCCCGGCAGAGACGGAAACGCCGAACATTCCCGGCGTGGTGAGGCCCCCCCAGGGCGACGAAGGGGAAGAGGGCCAACAGCGTCCTCCCGTGGATCCGGAGATGGTCGCCCGGATCGTTCAGATGCGCGGTCCGATGTGGCTTCTGGAGCAAGATCCGGTTCGTCAGGAGCTGAAGATCTCCGACGCGCAGCTTGAGCGGCTCAAGGCAGTGGATACCCAGATGCAGGAATCGCGTCGGGACGCCTTCAACCAGATGCGCGAGCAGATGCGCAATCAAGGGGGGGGCCAGCCGGGAGGCCGCCCACAACAAGGCGGAGGTAACGTTCCAGGAGGCGGTCGGCCGGCGGGTCCGGGCGGCTTTGCAGGTCCTGGCGGTTTCGGTGGTGGACCGGGAGGCTTCGGTGGCGGGCCGGGTGGTTTCGGCGGCGGGCCGGGTGGTTTCGGCGGCGGACCAGGTGGCGGTTTTCCGGGGGGAGATGCCTTCCGGACCATGATGACGCAGATGCAGCAGCAAAGCGAACAGGCCATCACAGGGGTGTTGAGCAAGGGTCAGCAGAAGCGTCTGAAAGAGATTATCTTCCAGGCCAAGGGCCCGATGGCCGTGACCGAGGACGAAGTTCAGAACGCCCTGCAACTGCTGCCATTCCAGCGCGAGCAGATCGCCATGATCAAGCAGGAAATGGAGATGAAGCAGCAGCAAGCGAACAACGCTCGCCGCGAGCTGTTCATGGGCATCTTCCAGCCTGGTCGTGGGGGTCAGCCAGGGCAACCGGGACAACCGGGCCAGCAGGGCCAGCCGCCTCGGGGCGGTCAACAACAAGGTCAGGCCGGCCAGGCAGGGGCTCGCCCCGGTGCTGGGACGGAGAACGCCGAAGGTGATGACGAGAACGACCGCCGACGGGGCCGCCCGCAGATCGACCCTGAAACGCAGGCGAAGCTTGACGCCCTTGAGGCCCAGAGTGAGAGCTACGAGAAAGAAGCCCTGCAGAAAATCGGGAAGGTGCTGAGCGCCTCTCAGATCAAGCAGTACAACCGGCTGCTTGGCGCGAAGTTCGACTTCTCGACGCTCGACATGAGGTCTGCCGGTCGAGGCGCCTGGGGAGGCTTCGGAGGCGGTGATCGGGGAGGTCGCGGAGGCCGAGGAGGCCGCTGATCGGTTGACTCCGCGATCTTGAGCCGTGTCGGAATTCGCGAACGCCGAGGAGCAGGGACATTCAATCCCGCTTCCTCGGCGTTTCGTTGTTTCAGCGTGTCGGCAATGCTGGGGTTCTCCGTCAGGGCGATCCCTCGTATAACGAGGCCTCCCTGTTGACCGTCCGGAACGACCGATTGCTGTGGGATCGAGGGGCAGCACGAGACAAAGAACGAAGCAAACGGGACGGTTCCTTCTGCCTTTGAATCAGGAACTTACAAACGGAGTTGGCCCCATGCGGTTCGGAGCGCTCACAATCGCGGCGGCGGTGGCGATGGGGATGGCACTCTCGGCCAGTGGAACGGGGGGAAGTCCTGGATCGGGTTCGACGTCCTGGCAGCTTCCAGACGAGGCGATCGGAGCCCGGCTTTCGCCGGTCTTGCTTCTGAGTCGGCAGGATGTTCAGGTCGAGCTGGCCATCACGGCCGAACAGGCCACCGCGGTAGAACAGGCGATTGCCGAGCTTCTGGCCCAGGCGAGTAGCCTTCGGGGACGCTCAGGCCCGGATGCCGTGGCGGCTCGGCGCGCGGTGGACGAGGCAGCTCAGCAATGGATCGAAGTATCTCTTTCGGAGGAACAGCAGGCACGACTCGCTCAGATCGACCTGCAATGGCAAGGGGCGTCGGCCCTGGTTTCCCGGTCGACGATTGCCGCGAGCCTGGAATTGACCGAGGACCAGCGGAACCGGATCGCCGAGACCCTTACCCAGGGGCCGGCACCCGGCGAAGCACCGCTTCAGGCCCACCACCGGATGCACCGAGACGCCGTGAGCGTATTGAGCGAGGACCAACGCATGCGATGGCTGGCGATGATCGGCTCACCCTTCGAGGTGGTCGCGCAACGTGCAGCGGCAAGAGACGATCGCGTCTCACGATGAACCGGCCGGCTCGATTCGAAAGGTCGCCCGCCGTGGTTCAGGGATCGGACGAGCGATCCTCGGCCAGGCCTCGGAAGGCCGGATGGTTCCGGACCGGATCGAAGTCGGATTCCTCGGGGATCAATGCTCGGAGCGAGGGCTGGCACGTCAGCGCGGCGGACAGTTCCTGAAGGCAGCGATCGAGGTTGCCGGCGAGGCTCCAGTAGCAAGCGAGATTGTAGGAAAGCAAGGGCTCGTCGGGATTTGCTCGACGAGCGCGGGTCAGGGCGTCGATGGCCTGGGCTAGCCGATGCGTGCGCTTGTAGCACCAACCGAGGGCAACGGCCACCATCAGGTTCTCTGGCCGAAGCCTGGCGGCCGTTTCCAGAGGTTCGAGGGCTTCTCGGTAGCGGCCCAGTTCTCGCAAGGCTTCGCCGGTCAGGTAGCTGGCCTCAAACTGCATGGTTGCCCAGTCGGGCCGCGATTGAAGCACCTCCAGGGCGTGCGAGGGCATGCCGAGTTCGAGGAACCCCTCGGCCTCCCGCAGCCGTCTGACAATCGGGTCGAGGATCACCCTGGGCATGACGCGACGCTCCCGGCCAGCCGGCACCCTGCGCGGACCTTCCGGCAGGCATTGTATCCGAGGGGATCAGGTCGGGAAAGTCGTCGGGTGTGACACGGACGTGGCTCGCGCGGTTTCCGCTGAGTGTGGTTTTCGATTGAGCGGAGCGGCTCGCCGGGAAATGGGGGACAGGCACCTCGAAGACTCGGAGCCAGTCCCCATTTCCCTGACCCTTCACAGGCAAACGGAAACCGCACTAAATCCGCCGGATCAGTTGAGCCGTCGAGTTCAAGAGGAGGCGGAACGAGTCGAGCGCATTCTGGGGCAATCCCATCCTGCCAAGCTGATGCACACCTCTGAAGAGCTGGTGCAATTGAAGGCGAGCCGCCAGGAGGTTCCCCTGCTCGATGGCCGTATTGAGGACCTGGACCTCGCTGAGAAGCGAGGAAGCCACCGGAGCCGGGAATCCTGAGCTTTGCAGGACCAGAAGCTCGGAGTCGAACCCGGTTCCCGGAAGGAATCCACCCCCTTGCGGCGGATCGGCCATCGGTGAGGCAATCAAGGGAGGTTGGAGTTGATCGAGTGGAAGGGCTGCTCCGAGCGTTGGCGCGACCACGGTCTGATAAAACACGGGAATCCCGAAGTGTGACGGGACCGAGGAGGTCAGGTCGTAATAGTCGACACTGGTTACGGACGAACCCGCGAGGATCGTGACGGGGACCTCTCCCCAGCTATTCACGAACCGTTCTTCTGGAGCCAGGAACGGGCTGGGATCGGCCACGGTGCCAGCCTGGGAGAAGACTTCTAGGTGGTGGACGCCAGGGGAGAGCACGAGGGGCTGGTCGTTGGCGGCTTGCTGGAAGGCCAGGAAATTCCGCAGGGAGAGCACGCCGATTGGCCCAGCCGAGGCGCTGTATACAGGCACCTCGGTGGTGTTGCGGGCCGGATGGGGATCGAGCATCGTCAGCTTGATCAGTCCTCCGGCAAGCGGTCCCCGGCCGTTTGGCAGCGCATTAGCGGCAAGGTTGATCACTCCCGATCCGCGACTATGGCCGATCAGGTGGAGATCAACGACATCCTGCGACTGGAACCCATGCAAGGGCAACCGGTGGGTCATCGCGGTCAACTGGTGTACCAGACGCCGGGCGACCAGCTCGGTGATACCAGGACGCGGCAGGTTGCTCAGGCGAGCCCAGTTGAACGGCAAGGCGGCGTCGTAACCTTGCTGGCGGAGTGCGTTGGCCGTGGAGGCCACCCAGGAGGGCATCCTCCCATTCGCTTCAAAGCCGTGCGTTACCGCACCGATGGTCCACTTGCGGAACGAGGCCACGTTGTCGGAGTCGTCCGCGTCTCCACTGGCGACCACCAGGATGTAGGGAGCCTCAGGCAGGATTCCGAGGGGATCGTTCAGCGCGATCTGGGCCGATTGGTTCGCACCGGGAGCGACGGTGAGCACCGTTGTGAACAGTTCTCGATCCCCTGGATCCACGTGGGAATCGGTGGATCGGTAGATCGAGAGTGAGATCTCGGTGAGTTGCTGATCAACGTGGTGAAAGTCGATCTCGATGGTTTGGGGAGAGACAGCGGTGGCTCCCAGCAGCGCGAAGTTCCCGGTGGTGCTGAGGACCGTCCGAGCTTCCAGGGTCTCCAGCATCAAGGCTCGCCGATTCCTGTCTCGGGATCGGCGTGGGTTGCAAGCGCCGTCACGGAGAATTGTTGCAACGAGTTGATGAGGTTGTACCATGGCCGACGCTACTCCCCTGAACTCAAGATGATCGGACACTCAACACCTGGCGAGATTCACACAACATCTCGATTCACGACCGCCAGGAGACCGACTCAACTTCACTGTAACCCGTTCTCCCGTCGCAGACAAAGGGGCGACGTGAAGGGTCTTGGAGTGGGTTTGGGGAGATGGACCCTTCAAGAAGAAACGGGACGGCCCTCCACATGTTCCGTTTGGAATTGGGAGGGGCGTCCCCGTTGGACCGCTCGATGGCGGTGGAGAACGTCTCAGCGAGGAGGCCGGATGTTCATGCCGCCTCGCTGGTTCGCGGCGAGGAGGCGTTCGCGGTAGTTCGATTCTTCGAGGCTCATGTGCCGCTCGATGGCAATAAGATCGGGAATCTCCAACCCCTGAGCCGATCCGAGCGCGAGGGCCTGGGCGCGGAGGTCGATCCCTTGGCGATTTCGGAGGCCATCGAGCCAGCGATCGGGAAGGGCGTCGAGTCCATAATGAGCCCCGGCCAGGGCGCCGAGGATGGCACCAGTTGAGTCGGCATCGCCACCCAGATTGACCACGTCGATCAGGGCTTCTTCGAGCGACTCGGTGGTGAGTAAGAGATAGAAGCAGGTGGGGATGCAGGCTGGGGGGAAACCCATCGTCGGCCGTTTACACACGGGGCGAGCGCCGTGAGCGTTGGCCTCTTCGACGAGCACGGCGAGGGCTTCGGGCCGGGGCAGATCGAGCAAGGATTCGACGTTGGCGATGGCTCGGGAGAGGCTGCGTCCGTGCTCGTCAATCGAATCGACGAGGTGGCCGTATTGCTCGGCAATGCGGGTTTCAGCGGTCGCAACGTCTGCGGCGACACGGAACAGGAGGCTGGCGGATCGGGGTTCGAGGGTGAGCAGACGGCGGACGGCGGAGGCAACGGCAACGGCACCGGAGAGGCTGCGAATGTCGCGGTGGGTCATGAGGCTGGCGGTCATGACGGCGTCAAAGAGGCCGTCGGGGTCGTCGAGGAAGGCGATCGCGGCGGGAGCGATCCGCATGGCCGCGCCAATGCCAGCGGAGTCCTGCCCGCATTCGAGCGGGGGGCGTCCTCGTTCGAGTTCATCGAGGACGAGGCGGAAGCTTCGGCCGATGCCGCGGTGGGCACCGGCGTGCCCGTTGCGGGGGTTGGCCAGATCGAGGTAGATCGTTGCCAGATGGTCTGCGTCGACCGTACCTCGGGTGATGAGGGTTTCTGTCAGGGCGAGGGCCTGCTGGGTGTCGTCGGTGTAGAGACCCGGGAGTCTCCAGCGATAGGGTTTGCGTTTCCAGGCCCGGGCGCCATCGACGTAATCGACGACCGAGCCGTAGTGGGCGCGAATTTGCTGGGGGCTCAGCCCCTCGAGCGGTGCCCCCAGGGCGTCGCCGACGGCCAGGCCGAGCAAGGTTCCTCGTGCCCGGTCCAGAAAGGTCGACAGCGGCATACGAATTGGCTCCTTGCGATCCCCCGACGACGCGGTCTCGGGGTTCGAATCGGCATGAGGGTCAACGGGTTGGCCGGGAGGGACCTGAGGGGGTTGGTCGTCCTGGGAGTCGGTGGGCGACGCCCCGTGGTGATCCTTCCGGCTCGATGAACGGCCCGGATCCGAGCCGTGACGGCCTCGCGGTTCAGACATGACATGCCTCGCGATCGCGGCCCTCGCCTCGTGGCGTGTATCCTTCCATCGGTCTGCGCCAACGGCAACGGTGAGCCCTGGTTTCGAGGAAGCGAATCGAAGTGCTCCCGCGTTGTCGCGACCGATCAGATCCGACTGGTCCGAGCAATCCGAGCGTTCCGGACCGTTGTCGAACGAACCACACCACGGACGATCTCCCTTCCCTCCGGACCAGGTCGAGCCGATGGCGGCTGGTCCGAGTCCTGAACGTTTCGATCCCCGAATCACACCAGGACGGGGGCCGGATCGAACGCCGCCCCCGACTGGACTTGGCAAACTGGTCTGCTCCCGTTAACCCGGTAACGCCCAGGGGGCTCGATAGGGACGGGACAGCATGGAGGCGGCTTCATCGTCGTTGGCGATGAGCTCGCGGACCGGATCCCAGGAGATCGGTCGGCCGAGTCGAGCGGCGATGTTGCCCAGGTGACAGACGGTCGCCGAGCGGTGTCCGATCTCGACATCGCAGATCGGTCGATTGCGATCCTTGATGCAGGCGATCCAGTTCTCGAAGTGGTTGCGGCTGACATCCAGGCGGATCGCCTCGGAGCCCGAAGGTTCGTCGAGAACGTCTTTGGGATCGGCTTCCAGCTTGCCTCGGGCCACGAAAATCGATCCTTCGGCTCCTTCGAAGCGGATGCCGTTCGGGTCGCCAAGGCCTTGTCGGCAGCGGACCTGAACACCGTCATCGTAGGTGTATACAACCTCGCTGGTGGTTGGCACCTCGTACCAGTTCTCGGGGTGATAGGACACCGAGACGGGATCAATCTGGACCGGGCCGGACTCGTCTCGGCCAAGGGCCCACTGGACAATGTCGAGGTGGTGGGCTCCCCAGTTGGTCATCTGGCCTCCGGAGTAGGGCCAGAAGAAACGGAAGTTGTAGTGGACCTGCTTCGGATTGAACGGACGGAAGGGGGCGGGGCCGAGCCAAGCGTTGTAATCCAGTTCGGCGGGGGGGGCGGCATCGGGTACGGGAGGTCCGTCGAAATTGACACCGGGGAGGCCGACGACGATTTGACGGAGGGTCCCGATTCGACCGTTCCGAATGGCCTCGGCCGCGCGGCGGAACTCGGCGCTGGAGCGTTGCTGGCTGCCGGTCTGTACGACGCGGTTGTGGGATCGAGCGGCCGAGGTCATGGCTCGACCTTCGGCGACGGTCAAGGAGAGGGGCTTCTCGCAGTAGACATCCTTGCCGGCCTTGCAGGCGTCGATGGTCGGCAGGGCGTGCCAGTGGTCGGGGGTGGTGATCAGAACGGCATCGATGTCGGCTTGATCGAGGAGTTCTCGATAATCGGAGTAGGTGGGGACGGATGATCCGGCCCGCTCGGCGACCAGAGCAGAGGCGTTGGCGAGGACCTCGGAATCCACGTCGCAGAGGGCGGCAACTTCGGCATCGGTGCGGCCGAGCAAGGCTTTCAGGTTATTCGTTCCCTGATTACGGACGCCGATGAACCCGACCCGCACCCGGTCCGCGGCGCCGAAGGCCCGCGCCGGGACGAGACTCGGGAATCCCGAGGCGAGTCCGAGTCCGGCGAGCCCTCCCAGAAATTGGCGACGATTCGGAGCGAAGTGGTCGTTGTGTCTCATCTCAGGTCATCTCCCACAGAGCGGAAGCCTCGCAAATCCAATGCAGTGCAGTCGGGATACCGCAGGCGATCTTGATCCGAAGTGAGATTCACCAACTCAACCTAGCCGCACGGGGCGATATAGGAGTTTTCGTCAGGCGTCTCCAGCGTTTATCTCAAGGCCATCCCGGGAACGATCAGGACACTTCAGGCGGTCGAACACGGCAAGCGGAGATTCGAGTTCGATGCAATCTTCGAAGCATGAGGTAGCCACGGTCCTCCCCAGGCGGATTCTCTCAAGACGCTCCAGGGCGATCGAATTGAACACAAAACGATCGGCCACGAGCCCGATCCGAACTCGGGAGCGGTTCCCCCGTCGTTCCGGGAATCAGTCGTCGAGTGGCACGAGCCAGATGTTGCGGAACTGGACCGGATCGGAATGGTCCTGGAGGTGAAGCGGTCCCGGAGCGCTCGGATCGCCACCGAGTCCGGCCCGAGTGTTATCCACGGGGATCGGGACGTCGTCCTGGATCAGGACGCCGTTGTGATAAACGGTCATTCGCGCGGGTTCGACCTTCTGGCCGTCGCGGAAGACTGGGGCACGGAAGTCGATGTCATAGGATTGCCAGATGGTCGGGGCCTTGCAGGCGTTGACCCGAGGAGCAGCGACCTCGTAGATCGAGCCGCAGTCGGTCGGGCCGAGCTGGCCCAATCCGTAACCGTCGAGGACCTGAACCTCGTAGCGGCCCTGATTGTAGACACCGCTATTTCCGCGAGCCTGGCCCGCAGCCTCGGGCTGATAGGGAACCCGGAACTCGACGTGCAAGCGATAGTGGCCATCGAAGGTGCGTCGGGTCTTGATGCCGAAGTCTCCGCCACGGGCCGGAGCCTGCATGGCACCGCCTTCGACCAGGGTCCAGGCCGGCGATTGCCCGTCGAGCTGGACCCACTCTTCGAGGCTGGAGCCATCGAAGAGGATGATGGCCCCCTCGGGAGGGGCAATGGACTCGACGTGCTGAAGGTCTTCGGGTTGAGCGATCTCGAGATCGCCGAGGTCGCCGTACTGGGCGAACCCTGGCGCGGCGAGTGCCAGGAAGACGGCAAGGGATCCCATCCCGATCGTCGACCGCATGGTCTGGAACTCCACGGAGTCGTCGGAAAAGGCTCTGGCCAAATCAATCCCCGGAGGAGTGATGGCCAGCGTTCGGGATCATGGTGTCGGCGAAGCTCAGCGGCGTCAAGCGGCTGCTTGTCCCGAAGACCAACCTTGTTCCTCAACTCGTTAATTCAACGCCGCTTCGGGCTCAGAACAGATTTCGGTTCCCAAGCCTCGAAATCGATCGAACGCAGATGTATGCATTGAATAAAAATATTATTAAGCGTGAGGAATCGTCCGAGGGCACGTTTCGAGCGTTCCAGGGGACGCAAGGCCCGCCTTGGCGTTATGATGGAGATCGAAGGGATTCGATGATGCCGCGGGGGTGGGTTCCCTCGAGCGAATCGATCCAAGAGGAAACCGTTGGCTTCCCGAGTGTTGCGATGCGAACGGCCCAGGGAGAGAGCAGCCACCATGAACCGACGCGATCCGAACGGCGTGAACCCCGATGCTCAGGATTCGGGACCCGGAAAGGGGGCTCCTTTGCAAGACCTGGAGTCCCTTCGCCGCCGGCATGCTCGGCTCCGATCGCGTGCTTATCGGCAACCGACCGAGGACGAGGAGTTGCTGAACCATCCCAGCCCGGAGGCCCCCGTTCCGCTCGCTCCGGAGCAAGGACAGTTCACGCATACCGACCCCTGGCGCGTGCTTCGGATTCAGGGCGAGTTTGTCATGGGCTTCAACGCCCTGGCCGAGGTCGGGGCGGCGGTGGCGGTCTTCGGATCGGCTCGGATCCAGGAGGATCACCCCTGGTACGAGGCGGCCCGAACCTTGGGCCGAAAGCTTGCCGAGACCGGATTTGCGGTCATTACCGGCGGCGGTCCCGGCTTGATGGAGGCGGCCAACCGGGGGGCGTCGGAGGCCGATGGCCTGTCGATCGGATGCAACATCGAATTGCCATTCGAACAGATGGGAAATTCCTATTCCAACCTGTCGATCAACTTTCGGTACTTCTTTGTTCGCAAGACAATGTTTGTGAAGTACACCGAGGGGTTTGTGATTTTTCCGGGCGGGTTCGGAACACTGGACGAGCTCTTTGAAGCCCTCACCCTGGTGCAAACAAGGAAGATCAACCGGTTCCCGATCATCCTGTACGACTCGAACTACTGGCGAGGGATGCTCGACTGGGTCGAGCACACGATGCTTCCGGCGGGCTTGATCTCTCCGGAGGATCTCAACCTGCTGATCGTGACCGACTCGCTCGATGAGGTCTGCGAAACCCTGGTCGAATGCTACAGCGACCGTTCCCGGGAGAGCTGGAAGCGATCGGAGGGGGCCAGGCTCCACGCCGATCCTCCTGGCGCTCCGTCCACTGCGCCGGATCCGGGCAAGGCCGACGCCGAGTAACGAGCTGATCAAGGACGATCGCCGCTTGCCATGACCCCGGACCAGGGGCGAGAATACGCAGAATGTCGCCCAGGGCTCGGGATCGGACTTTCCGCCCGAGCCGGGTTCGATTGAGAATGCACCGCCAACATGCCCTGAGAGGACCGATGAACGACGCGAACGGCTCAGATCGCGCCGTCGATGACTCGGCGTTTGAGGAACTTGACCACGCCCTGACCGACGGAGGAGCAACTGCGGCGATCGACCGGCTCATCGCTCGGCTCGATCACGGCGAGGAGCCCCGGGCCTTGCTCGATGCCCTGCTCTTGAAGGCCCGGCTCGATCTGGGCTTGCCCGCGATCTCTTCCGGAGCGCTGTCGAGCTTGCCCGAGCCGACCCGAACGCACTACGAGGACCGCTACATTGAGGCCCTGCGCACCGTCGGCCGCAAGCGGCTCGAGGCCGGCGACCTGATCGGCGCGTGGCCCTACTTCCGCACGATCGGCGAGAAGGAGCCGGTGGCCGAGGCGATCGAGTCGGTGGACCCCTCCTCGACCGACGGGCAGGTGCTCGGGCAAATCATGGAGCTGGCGCTTCAGCACGGCGTCCACCCGAGACGGGGATTCGAACTGGTGCTGGAGACCTATGGTCCGTGCTCGGCGATCACGGCCTTTGAACACCTGCCGCCCGACGAGGCGACTCGGGAACCGTGCGCCGATCGGCTCGTGCGATACCTGCACGAGCAGTTGCGCGCGACGCTTCGGGCCGAGATTGAGCGATCGGGACGTCCGAAGCCTGCCGACGAGGCGACGATCGCCGAACTGGTTGAAGCTAACCCCTGGTTGTTCGACGACGACGCCTACCACATCGACACCTCGCACCTGGCGGCGGTCGTCCGCATGAGCCCGTTGCTACAAGACCCGGAAGCGATCCGGCAAGCGGTCGATTTGACCGAGTACGGCCGTCGGCTCAGCGATCGGCACCGCTACGAAGGGGACCCGCCCTTCGAACAGCTTTACGAGGATCACGGCGTTTACCTCCGCGCCTTGCTCGGCGAAGGGGTTGATGAGGCAATCGCCCACTTCCGGGAAAAGCTGGTTCCAGCCGACCCCGACGGCGACGACCTGGCATCGACCCTGCCGGCGCAAATTCTCATCCGCCTGCTCGACCGTCTGGGAAGGCAGGAAGAGGCGATCCCGCTGGCCGCGGAGTCGCTCCAGGGGGTTCCCGAGGGCTTGCTGCTGTGCCCCGGATTGCTCCAGCTTTGCCAGCAGAGCGGCAGACCGGACCTGCTGGCCGAGTATGCGAGGTCGGGGGGAGATCTGGTTTCGTACCTCGCAGCCAGAGTATCGTCGTCACAGTAGCGTTGCATCATCATGACCACGACGGACCGCCCACGAGGGAAGGATCGATGTCCGGGAAAGATCCCGATGCCCGCGAAGTCGACCGCGTCGATGCGCTGCTGACGAGTGCCGATTCGGAACGGATTGACGAGTTCCTGGATCGTTGCGTCGAGGGCTCGCGCTGGATGACCCATATCAGGACGGCCGATGTCGAGGCGAGGGTGATTCGTCGTCACCCGCTGGCGTCGATCAGCGAGCGGGATTGCACCTGCGTGCGGCTCCTTCTGGACCTTCCCGTGCCGGTCGAGCCCGGCCTTCGCTTCCGAATCACCGATGTGGACGACCCGAGCCTCGAAGCCGCGGCCATCGTCAGGCCGTGGGGATCAACCTGATCGCTTCGAGTTCTCACGTGGTGTTTTCGCTTCGAGCGCAGACAGAACAACACAAACCCTCCCTTGTTCCACCCCCCCAGAGACTCGCGACGATGACCGCAATCGCCCCCTCGATGGGTTTCGCCTGGGTGATGACCCTGGCCTTGCTCGGCATGGAAGACTCGACGTCACCGCCCGAGGCCGACGCTGGTCAGGAGCTGTTTGACGGCCAGTCACTTGACGGTTGGGAGCGGTTTGGCGGCCAGAATGAAGGGGTCTGGAAGGTCGAGGACGGTTGCATCGTGGTCGATGGCGAGCGAGGGGGATGGATCGGGACGCCTCGGGATTACGCCGATTTCGTGTTGCGGCTCCAGTTTCGGATTGCCACGCCAGGGAGCAACTCAGGGGTTTATCTCCGAGCACCTGCCGATACGTCGCACATTTCTCGAACGGGGATGGAGATCCAGATTCTCGACGACGACCACCCGCGATACGCGTCGATTCAGCCCTGGCAGCGCACCGGTTCGATTTATCACGTTGCCGCGGCCGAACCAGGCCACCTGAAGCCAACCGGGGAATGGAACTCGCTGGAAATTCTCGCGGAAGGCCCTCACGTGCGGATTCTGCTGAACGACACGACGATCGTTGATGATCAGATCGACCAGCATCCGGACCTGAACGAGGAGCATCCGGGACTGAAACGGCCGAGCGGTCGGATTGGGCTGCAGTGTCACAACGGTCGGGTCGAGTTCCGCGCGATTCGGGTCGAGGACCTGTCGGCGGAGTGATCGAAAGGGGGAAAGCCCCCTGCCCTCTTGCGAGGGACTGACGTGCCGTCTAGGCTTGCTCCGATCATGAACGAACCACCATTGAAATCGGCGATCCTTGGCGAGTTTCTGGGAACGGCGTTGCTGATCTTACTCGGCAACGGCGTGGTTGCGTCGGTTGTCCTGCTGGACAAGCAGGCCGACTGGATCGTGATTACCACCGGTTGGGGCCTGGCGGTGATGCTGGGAGTTTACCTGAGCGGCCGGCTGAGCGGGGGGCATATCAACCCGGCCGTGACGCTGGCGCTGGCGGTGCGAGGTCAACTGCCCTGGGCTCGCGTTCCGGTGTACTGGGCGGCTCAGGTCGCGGGAGCGTTTGCCGGGGCGATGATCGTTTATGTGGATTACGCCGAGGCGTTCCGGGCCTTTGAAGCGGCCAACGGCATCACCCGAGGCTTGCTGGTCGAGGGCCGTCTGCAAGACCCGGCTGCTGGAGGAGCGGGGGTCTTCTTCACGGCTCCGGCGTTCGACGTGACCTGGAGATCGGTCTTCAGCGAGGTGCTGGGGACCGCCGTCCTTCTGGTCGGAATTCGAGCGCTTTCGGATCGTCGCAACGCCCAGTTTCGCGATTACTTTGAGCCGATGCTGGTCGGGCTGCTTGTCTTCGCCATCGGCCTGTCGCTCGGAGGCCTGACCGGCTACGCGATCAATCCGGCTCGGGACTTCGGGCCGAGGCTTGCCGCCGCAATAGTAGGATGGGGGCCGGCGGCCTTCCAGACGCACGACTGGTATTTCTGGGTACCGATCGTTGGCCCGTTCCTGGGGGGGATCGTCGGGGTCTTCGTCTACGACTTGGTCGTGCATCCGAATTTGCCGAGCATGGAAGAACCCACTCCGCCAGGGTCGATCGTCAGTTGAGGCAGGACGGTCGGGAGCGAAGCCCCCCTTTCTTGGAGACGAAAGAGGAGGCTTCGCACACGAGGTGCTGTCACTCACTTCCAGCGCTGGAAGATCCGCTCCAGGGCGGCGACGGCTTCGTGCAGTCGGTGCTCGTCCTCGGCGTAGAGATCGCCGGTTTCCATGGGCATTCGGGAGACGCAGTGCGCGATCTGATCGCGCGAACCGAGCATCTGGGCGTACATGCGGTCGTACGAGGCACGCTCAGGCGCATTGCCGAGCACGTCGAGCTTGCGGCGGGCCTCAGCGATGCGCTGATCCCAGTGCTGGAGAATCGCTTCCAGCTCGGGCCGCTCCTTGAGGTGGACTCGCTGGGGATAGGACGGATTCTTCGGGAGCACCGGGCGAGGCGGGTGCGCCGGCAAAATGTCGTAACTGGGGGACACGGGACGCTCCAGAGCTCGGTTCGCCATCGAAACCAGAAACCGGTACAGACCAACGGCAAGAGGCGTCTGATTGTATGCCCGGAAAGTCGGGGCGCGAAGATCCGCGTCCCCTGGGGCTGGGCGAGCGGATCAAGTTGTCGGTCGGAACGGTTGCGGATAGAATCCCGACCCGTCGCCCGCCCGAGAATTGCCCCTTCTTCTGAACTCCTTCCGGCCCGGGGGGTTTGCCATGCGTCGATTGGTCCGTATCTCGCTCGTGGTTGCCGTGCTGGGGGCTGTTCCGACGATCGAACGCTCGCTCGCTCAGGAACGTGCTCGACCCTTGCCAGAAGTACCGGACGGCTGGACCATCGAGCTGATCGCCGAGGCGCCGAATATCCTCTATCCAACGGCCATCGTGGCCGCCCCGGACGGTACGGTCTACCTTGGGCAAGACCCGATGGACATGCCCGGCCCGCCGACCGAGCCGATTGACTCGGTGGTCGCCATCCGGCCCAACGGCTCGATCAGCACCTTTGCGGATGGCTTGTGGGCGGTGATGGGCCTCGAATGGATCGACGACACTCTCTACGTCGTACATGCCCCTTTCCTGTCCGCCTTTCGGGACTCGAACGGTGATGGCAAGGCGGACGAACGGGTGGACCTCGTCACCGGCCTCGGCCCCGATCGCCCTGGATTCAGCGGTCTGAACGACCACGTCCCCGGCGGGATGGAACTAGGGATGGACGGGTTCCTGTACATTGCGGTGGGAGACAAGGGAATTCCGAAGGCGGTCGGAACAGACGGGACGACGATTCAGCTAAAGGGGGGAGGAGTCGTCCGCGTCCGTCCCGACGGAAGTGAGCTGGAGGTGGTGTCGACGGGCGAGCGGAATCCCTTGTCGGCGATGCTCACGACACAGGACGAGATTTTCACTTACGGTAATGACGACGACAGCAAGAAGTGGCCGAACAGCCTGACGCATCAGATCGTTGGCGGTCATTACGGGTATCCCTACGAGTTCCTCCTCAAGCCCGAGCGGGCCTTGCCGATCGTCGGGGGACAGCTTGGCGGATCGGGGACGCAGGGGATTGTGGCCAAGAACGGCGGGTTGCCCGAGGAATTTCAGGGGAATCTGTTCGTTTGCGACTGGGGCTTACAGACCGTCTTTCGGATCGAAGTAGCGCCGAGCGGAGGGACCTTCCGTCTGACCCGGCGCGAGCCGTTTGTCACCGCGGGGGACGTGCCGGATTTCCGGCCCTTCTCGATTCGAGAGTCGGCCGATGGGCGATCGCTGTACGTGGTGGACTGGGGGATTGGCAACTGGCTGCTGCCGGATGCCGAGACGGGAAGGCTGTATCGGGTGTCTTCCGCTGGAACGGATCGTCAGCCGTTGGAATTGCAGGATACCTTGGGCCTTGATGCCCTCGATCACCCGAATCATGCCGTTCGCCTTCGGGCGCAGCGAGCCCTGGCGACGCGAGGAGCAGAGGTGGTCGCGGCGCTGGCCGAGCGCCTGGAAAGGGAAGGGAGTGGGACGCAGGGGCGTCTGCATGCGCTTTGGGCCCTGGATGCAACGGAATCGCCCGACGCCGCGAAGGCAATTCGCCAGGCGATGACCGATGCGAATCCGGTCGTTCGATCCCAGGCGGCGAAACGGGCAGGGATTCGCAAGGACGTGGATGCGCGACGGACGCTGGAAGGGTTGCTTGACGATCCGGAAGCGGTCGTCCGGCGCGAGGCGGCGATCGCGCTGGGCAAGCTGGGCAATCCGTCAGCAGGCCCGGCGTTGATGGCGAAGCTCGGCGAGCGCGATCCGTTCGTGGCGTGGTCGATTCGCCGTGCAATCCGAGAGCTGAATGCCTGGGATGTTGAGGCGATTGTCGAGGCCTTGCGGGACCCGGAACGTCGGGACGCGGCGATCCGGTTGACTGACGAAGCCTACGCGGTCCCGGTGGCGGAGGCATTATCGAAGGCGCTGGGGGAAGTCACCGATGTGACCGCTCGAGCGTCGATCGTGACAAATCTCTCCGAGATCCTGTTGAAGGTGCCCGATTGGGACGGGGCCTGGTTCGGCACCAATCCGCTGGCCGGAACGATGCCTCGCAAGACCGAGGCGTGGGATCGCGAAGGGATGAGGCTCGCCGCGACGGGCTTGATTCGGGCGTTGGACGACCCGGACGCGACCGTTCGGGGGCGGGCGATCGTCGGCCTCAGGACTGTTGGGCCATCGGCCGCGCCGTACCTGAGGGCGAGGCTTGGACGAGAATCGGACGGGGAAAACCTGAGGGCGCTGGCGTTGATTCTTGGCGACCTGGCGGATCGGGAGTCGGTGCCGATGCTGGCCAGGATGGTCGTCGATCCCCTGGCCCCGTCGCCGGCAAGGGCCGCGGCGGTCGATGCGCTCGGGCATTTACAAGGGCCAGAGGCCCTGCGGGCGTTATTCACGGTGACGTTCGATCCGAAGGCCCCGGCCGATCTCGTGGCAAGGGCCTTGCCGAAGGTGGCCGGGTCGGGGGCCTTGCCGCCGAACGACCTGGCGAGCTTCCTCGATCATGAGGACGCGTCGGTTCGAATCGCGGCGCTGGGTGCTCTGGCATCGGTCGAAGGGTTGCCGGAGCATCTGGCCGACCGGGTCGCCGGTCGCCTGGCCGACTCGGACCCGACGGCCAGGGTGGCGGCCGTAGCGGCGGTGGCGGCGCTCGGTCATCGCCGGGCGGTGCCGAATCTGGTGGCGATGGCGGAATTGGATCAGATCGACCCGACCCTTCGATCGACGCTTGTGCGGGCCCTTTCGGTCATGCCCGAGCCCGAGGCGTTGCCGGTCTTGCTCGAAGCGATCGGGGACCGAGACCCGGATTTGAGGCGATCGGCCGAGGCAGCCTTGCTGGTGATCCGCGATCGGGTGCGTCCTCGTCTGGAGGAGCACGCACGATCGGTCGACCCAACCAGCCCGGCCGCGGCGGCGCTGGAGCGGGTCTTGACGACTTTTCAGCCGGTCCTCGACTGGCGGGTGATCGGGCCGTTTGCGAGGACGACGGCGCGGGTGTTCCTGGGATCGACCGAGATTGATTTCTCGGAGACGCATTCCGGGGTCGAGGGGCGGAGGATCGCCTGGCACCCTCGGAAAGGAGATCCGCAGACAGGACGGGTCGTGATCAACGACCTGAAAGGGGGACGAGGGGATGTTGGCGGGTTTGGCTACGACAAAACCGGATCTCCCGACCTGGCCGCATTTGCCACGGCCGAGATCCAATCGGACTCGGACCGCGATGCCTTACTTTTGTTCGGCTCCAGCGGCTCGATGATCGTCGAGCTGAACGGGGGACCGATTCTTGAGGTCAGCGAGTACGCCGGCCGCCCCTATTCCCCGGACAGCGAGCGGGTGCGCGTCCGGCTCAGGAAGGGATCAAACCGACTGGTGATGCGCGTCCGTCAGGGAATCGGCACGTGGGCCTTCGGCGTTCAAGTGTCGGAACCAGGCCAGACGTTGCTGGCTCGTGAGGAATCAGGTGCGGGGATCGAGGGGCTGCGCGCCTTCGCGCTCGAACACGAGGGAGATGCAAGGCGAGGAGAAACGCTCTTTTTTGCTGGAGATGGCATCGGTTGCGTGAAGTGCCATGCTGCGGACGGCAAAGGGGATTCGGACATTGGCCCGGACCTGACGGGCCTGGCGGCGAAGTACGACCGAGCGGAGATCATCCGGTCGATCCTGGAGCCGTCCGACCGGATTGCCACCGGGTATCAGCCGGTTCTGGTGGCGACCGACGACGGCCGGGTGCTGGCGGGCTTAGTCCGGGAGGAATCGGCCAGCGAACTGGTGCTGGCCGATGCCGAGGCGAAGATCACCCGCGTGGCGAAGAATCAGATCGAGGAGCGACGGCTTGGGCAGGTGTCGATCATGCCTGAAGGGCTGGTGGATTCACTCAAGGCCGAGGAATTTGCCGATCTGGTGGCGTACTTGATGAGCCTCAAGGCTCCGGCCGAGGGAAATTGAGATCCTCCGAAGGGGCAATGACCTCGAAGACCCGGATCGTCTCGTCGTCACTCGACCAGCGGAGTTCGACGCGGTCGGGATGATCGGCGACGAACTGGGAAATGGGGTCGTCGAGGGCTCGGGCGAATCGTGATTCGGTGGCCACAAGGTAGGCCACACCATAGCGGTCGATTTGCCCGGCCACGTCGGGTTCTCCTTTGAGCGGTAGGGAGGTCAGGCCGGGGCGGCCGGTAAACCAGAAGGCCTCGGCCGGGTAGATGGTCATGATCGGGCCGGGCCGGTCGCCCGATTCGGCGATCCAGGTGAAGGCAGGATCGACCACACCTTGCAAGCGGCGCTCGGCCTCGGCCCGGCCGGTGAGGGCGGCGTAAAGGGAATAAGGGGTCGCGAGGGCGAGCAAGAGGGCAGCCGCAAGGGTCCGGGGGTGCAGGCGAGTCGGGTTGATTCTGCGGACGATCGTCGTCATTCCTTCCAACGCGACGACAAGCAAGGGGGGGACCAAAGGGATCAGGAATCTCCCGGCTTCCGTGAACGGCCAGATGAGCAAGAGGGCCAGATTGCACACGACGACGAGGCCCGCCAACCGTCGCCGACTGCTTCGGAAGGCTCGGACCAGGCCAATCATGAACACAGCAGTTACCATCACTGCCAGGGTCCCAGCCACTGGAGCGGCTCGGGGGACGAAGACGGTCCCGACCTCGATCAACGGGGCGCTCAGGGCGTCGGGAATGCGGAGCATATAGAACCAGGCGTTGCCGAAAATCACCTCCGGCACGGACTGGCTGGGGAAGTAGTCGAGGTGGGTGGTGCTCGGGGTCGAGACCAATCGCCAGGCCCACGGGGCCACGACGACTGCGGCGACGACAATGGTGGAAAGGAGCGCTTTGATCCGCCGCCGGACCAGCAGTTCCAGAGCGATTGCGACACCGATGATCGCTCCGACGAGCCGCGTGAGCGTGAGGGAACCGAGCCAGGCGCCCACCGAGACCCCCTGCCCTGCCCCGCCTCTCATCGCGGCGACGGTTGCCAGGAGAGCGAGTTGCTGGAGCAGCATGTAGAGCGGTTCCGATCGGATGGCGCCGCCGGAGCGATGCCAGGTCCAGTTCATCGCCAGGGCGAGGCCGAGCAACAGGGCGACACGAGCCGGATAAAGCCATCGGAACCAGGCCCAGGAGACGACCACCGCGGTCACTGTACAGGCGATGGAGAAGGCATGAGCCGCGGTGAGGGATCGATCGGTCATTGCCCATACGGCCGCGAGTGAAAGCGGGTAGCCGGGGGGAAAATGCACATGAGGCGAGGCATCGGGGTGGTCGATGTCTCGGTAGCCGAGGCCGTCGAGCATCGATCGGGCGAGCATGGCATAGCCTGCACCGTCGAATCGAGGAGGTTCGTCGAAGCTCGTGCTTGAGATCACCCCTGCCGCCGAGACGGATGCGATCAGCAGCGCGGCTCCTGCTCGCGATCGCAACCAGGATCGCCGTTTCTGAATGTCTCGCATCACCGAAATCCTTCAAATCAATGGCCCGAGTGGATCACTCCGGGCCGCACGGCTGCCCCGCCGAAACGATCAGAGAGATCTTCGTTCGACGTCATGAACTCAGAGACGCTACCGTCCCCCACGGTTGTGCGCGAAGCGGAATGTTCCCGATTCTCGTCCGAGGATCTCGCTATCGGAGTTCGCTGACGAGGAGCAATCCAGAGGATTTTCGCAGACGGCTGAGGCTCTTCCGTTCGATCCAAGGGGACGATTCCTTGGGAAGAGACCGGGATTGGTTGGGAATCATCTTGCCATTGCATACAATGTCAACGAACGCTGGCAATCAGGCCAACCCAACTCGGGCTGCGCGGTCCGAGAGCTCAAAGGGTAGCCGTGGCCCCCTCGGGAGCCCATTGACGATGATCCTCGCACTCGTATCTGCCACCCTCATGGGGGTGGGAGTGATCGGTTCGCCTCCGGTGCAAGAACCCACCCCCCGCGCCATCGCAGCGCAAGCTCAGCAAATTCAGGGTGACCGGAACGCAGACCGTCCTCAGGAGAAACCGGCCGTGGAGACGCCGCAGGAGTCCCAGTCCGAAACGTCCCCCCCCGTCTCTTCGGAACCCAAGCTGGCCACTTTCGGTAGCGGCTGCTTCTGGTGCACTGAAGCCGTGTTCGAGCTGGTCAAGGGGGTCGACGACGTCGTTTCGGGATATGCGGGAGGGCAAATTCCCTTCCCCTCGTACGACGCGGTTTGCACCGGAAGAACCGGGCACGCCGAAGTGGTTCAGGTGACCTACGATCCTTCGGTCATCAGCTATCCCGAGCTTCTGGAGATTTTCTGGAGGACCCACGACCCGACCACCCTGAATCGCCAGGGACCGGATATCGGGACGCAATACCGCTCGATCATCCTGTATCACGATGATGAGCAACGCCAGATCGCCGAGGGCTTGAAGGCCAAACTGAACGAGAACAAGGTCTTCAAGCGACCGGTTGTGACCCAGGTCGTTCCCTACCAGGTCTTCTATCCGGCCGAGCCGTACCACCAGGATTACTTCCGAAAGAATCCGAACGCCGGCTACTGCCAGATGATGATCATTCCGAAACTCAAGAAATTCTCTCAGACCTTCCGCGAGAAGATGCGGTAAGCCGCGATGAGGCATCGCCTGGCACATCAGCAGTCCGAGGGGGTTGGCGGCATTGGCACGCTGGCCCCCTCGGTTTCGTTGATGAAAGAGGTTGCTCAGCGCACCGGCGGATAGTAGTAGCGCTGCAAGGCGTTGGGAGGGCCACTCATTGCATCCCAGGTCCAGCGGTCGTACGGTTGGCCGTACGGGGTGCCGTAGAACGGGAAGACGTCGTTCGGCCCGTAAGGGACATACTGCCTGGCTCGGTTGGGGAAGGCAGCATAGTAGCTGTAGGGGAACGTGAAACCCTGATCGAAGGTGATCGCGCCGCCAAAGGTCGAACCCGGCAGGGCTGGAGACGAGACCACGACCGGAGCTCCGAAAGGGGTCAACCCCTGAGCCTCGGCCCGATTCGAGCCCGGAGCGGCCAGAGTCGCCACGAGGGCGACCACCAGAGCGGCAAGGTGATGCTTCATCGGTGAATCCTCTCAAGATCGGATGATCGGCAACTGGGGCGTGGAATGAGCCGGACCCGCTCCGGATCGCCCCCCTGTGTGCGTGTCGGCTGATTCCTATCGTCGCGGAGCGAAGCGCGGAACGCTAGCCCGCAGCCGCCGCTTCGGAACGAGACCAGGCAAGAGGCGTTGGAAAAGACTGATCGTTGCGACTCAGGTGCCCGAGTCTCGGGGCCCGGACGTCGGTTGTCTATTTCACAAGCAGATCAACCTGTTTGGAAATTCCCGCCGGAGCGTATCATTTCGAGAGGGCTCAAGGAGCACTCCCCAGTCGTCCACGTTCACACGCATACATGGTTTCGATAGCCCAAGAGGATCTGGATATCCAGAAAATCCAAATTTTCTTTCTTGACCGTGACGGGCAAGCTTGATATTTCAGAATAACCCCTGATGTTTTCCCAACTTCGGCGAAGGCTCATGCCACTGGAGGTTTGGGCATCCGGGTGATTCAACTATGACAGGGATGGACTCTCCCTCGAGGCCAATCACGTTCTGAGTCGCACACGCTCGTGTGTCTGACAGTTTCCCTTCGGACAATCAGTTCTGAAACGTTGCGACGATCGCTCGGTGTTGAGCATCGGCGTGTCCTTTCCACTGCGCTGGTTGCGCAGGAGCAACTTTATGCATGTCAAGTCTCGCTCACGGATCGGCTTCACTCTGATTGAATTACTTGTCGTCATCGCGATCATTGGTGTGTTGATCGCATTGCTGCTTCCTGCGGTTCAAAGTGCCCGCGAAGCCGCGCGACGAGCGCAATGCACGAATAATCTGAAGCAGATCGGCATTGCGATGCACAACTACCACGACCAGTTCGGAGCCTTCCCCACGGGAGGGATCACCGGCTTTGGTCAGGCGGGGGGGATTTGGGCTGCCAATGCAAACCTGCTTTGCTGGCGAGCGCTGATTCTTCCGCAGATCGAGGGAAGAAATACCTACGACGCCATCAATCTGAATATCAATACCCTGGGTGCTGGTCCAGACCCGGGGGCCATGTTCACCGCGTGGGTGACCGTCAACAACACGTTCCTCTGCCCTTCTGACGGGGAAAACGAGGGAGGACTGCGGCCTTGGCAAGGGGCTGGCCTTGGCCAGTATCCGGCGGGGAACCCGCCGTTCAACCCCGGGACGACGACTCCGCACAATCGTGTCCCGGTGTCGAACTATGCCTTGAGCTTCGGCGATAACTATGCCGGAGGTATCCTCAATGGCGGTCTTCCCTGGGAGACGCCTCCAAGCGTCACGACCCTGCCACCCGGCCAGCCGCGAATTGGTTATCACGGCTTCTGGGGGACTCGGAATAGCGGAGGCCAGATGCGCGGCTTCTCCGACTATCGCGAACTGCAAACCACGAACATGGCGGGTGTACGCGATGGCACCAGCAACACCCTGATGGTGGGCGAGACCCTGCCCTATCGGGCCGCGGACAGCAACTTCTGGCATTTCAACGGTTCGAGCGCCGGCACGACCGTTCCACTGAACTGGAATTCGAACACGGTCCCGGGGAACGATCCGTCGTGCACCAATCGCTGGCAGTCTGCCAGTGCTCCGCTGGGCTGCCGGTTTGGAGCCGCCGCCAAGGGGTTCGTGAGTGAGCATCCGGGCGGAGCCAATTTCCTCTTTGCCGACGGATCGGTGAAGTTCCTCAAGGAGAGCGTCAATATTGTCATCTATTGCGCCCTCGGCAGTCGGAACGGGGGCGAGGTCATTTCGGCTGACCAGTATTGATCGGGAATCTGTTCCGACATGAATTTCGGTGCTTTGGCCCGGTGGGAGAACCTCATTTACGGAGGCTCTCTTCACCGGGCCGACTGAATGAATCGGGTCTGCCCTCTTCCCTTCTCTGATGTTGAATCTGGTGAGAGGCGACCCGCCACGGAAGACTCGCAACGAATCCAAGGACTCTCGCAGATGAATGGCTTCACTCGATCGCTTGTGTTGCTGGGAGGTTTGGCACTCCTCGTGACTGCCGCGGGGTGCGGCGGCGACGGACTGGGAAAACGCTACCCGGTTTCCGGCACCATCACCTACAAGGGCGAACCTGTTCCCCACGGAAACATCTTCTTCGTCCCCGACGACGCGAACACGGGTCGAGCCGCCTCGGGGAGTATTGAGGAAGGACGGTATCGCCTCTCCACGGCCGGAACCAACGATGGTGCGTTCCCCGGCTCGTACAAGATTCGGATCATTGCCCTGGAGGTGGACAACACGCAGGTCGAAGCGAACATGCAGGGCGGTTCGGGTCGTCAGGATGACGTGATTGCCGCCACCCAGGCGGCCCAGAAGCTGATTCCGGCCAAGTACGAGCTGGAAACGACCTCGGGCCTGACCGCCACGGTGGAGGAGCGCTCCAACACGTTCGACTTCGAATTGACGGATTGATCCGACTGGCCAACCGACTCCGTCAACCACGTCCCAGAGACGATCGCCGCCCAGCCCTCAGGATCGTGGGGGCAGGACTCGACAGGGTTCCTTGCGGTGGCGGCCGTCCTGGGTCAGGGCACCATCGAGACGACGGTCGAGGGCAGTAATCGCCTGATCGAGGACGGCTCGTGCGCTGTCGAGGTGGTGGGGGCGCAAGGCGTAGGGGTCTCTCGGGAGGCCAAGCCGAGGCGAGCGAAGCTGGTCAGGAGCGATCGCAAGGTCGTGGGGAACCTGACGCGGGTCGAGCGGTTCGAAGCCGGAACCGTCGGCCGACGCGGTGTAATACGCCCGTCGCGAGGCAGGTGGGCCAGGATAGGTCCAGGCATCTCGGAGCGCAAGCAGTTCGGCAAACTGGGGCCAGGGAGGCTGGTTGGTCTCAAGGGCTGGGGGACGTTCCTCGGCGGCGAGCGCCGGAAGCAGGGCCCAGGCTTCGGCTAATGGCAAAGGGCGGGAGGGGTCGGTCAGGAGATGGACCAGCTCGGGCCGGGCCAGTTCGGCGGCGGCCTGGTGAACGAGCGCCTCGGCCGCCTGAAGATAGAGGAGGAAGGAGGCCCGGGCGAGTCGGCTCGCTTCGCTTTCGGAGCGAGGCAGCCGCAGGTGGCTTTGCGTGTGCAGCCAGAGGGCATCCTGGTACAGGCAATGAAACGGGCTGACGGTCGTTTCAATCACCTGGCCTGAGACGGACGGATCGGGAATTTCAGGGTCGGCGAGGGCCCGACCGTTGCTCGGGCCGAAGGGATCGGGCATCAAGGGGTCGGGGTCGCCGAAGGGCATGGCGCATCCTCGATCTGGTGCGGGCGAACCGTCAGGCTGCGATCAGATTCCAAGGGTGGCGATCCACTCGGACCCGCCGGGCGAATCGAACGCAACAACCGATCGTATCATCATCTTAGCACAGCCGGCAACGGGCGGTCGAGCCTCCGAAATTCCCAGAGGAACCGGGTTTGCCGAATGGATTCGGGTTCTCGACCGAGCAAGGGATCGGATTCGGTTCGGAGCCTTCATCTTTGCCGAATCGGCCCCAATGACCTCCTGTGTCTCCGCCATCGATCCGCATCGAACCGAGCAGAGGAGTCAGCCCATTGGAGCACTCGACAATCGTTCATGGGCCGGCACGAGATGGTTGACTTCCACCCGGTTAAGGGCGTCTGATGGCGGCCGTCGATCCTCCCTCGTGGGTTGGGGGACGAGGCGTGATCGATCGATCCCCCGGCGATTGTCACCGCGTTCTTCGATCGAAAGGTGTCGCGAATGTGCGTATCAATGAGACCGTCACCGTTTCCCTTCGTTCTGGTTCTGGTGGTCACCCTCGCTGGTCTGACGGAGCCGGTTCTGGCGACTGCCGAAGCCCCGTTCGAACGGACGTCAGACGTGATTTATGGGCGAAAGCACGGCACAGCCCTGACCTTCGACGTGTTTCAGCCGACGAAGGAGGGACCGGCTCAGGGGGTAGGTCTCATTCTGGCCGTCAGTGGTGGATGGTTTTCGGCACACGAAGCGATCGCTCTTCCCTTGATCGAGCCGTTTGTCGATCGGGGGTACACCGTGTTCGCGGTTGTTCATGGCAGCCAACCGAAATTCACCATTCCTGAGATCCTCAGTGATATGCACCGTGCCGTGCGGTTCATTCGACACCACGCGGAGGACTATGAGATCGACCCCGATCGGATCGGCATCTACGGAGGATCGGCGGGGGGGCACCTGTCATTGATGCAAGGGGTGGCCGGATCCGCCGGGGACCCCGATGCGAAGGATGCAGTCGAGCAAACCTCAAGCCGGGTTCAGGCCGTGGCTTGCCTGTTTCCCCCGACCGACTTCCTGAACTACGGCAAACCCGGAGAGAATGCGCTGGGCCGGGGAATTCTGGAAAATTTCAAGGCTCCGTTCGACTTTCACGAACTGGACACGACACGGAACGTGTATGTCCCCATCGTCGATGAAGAACGAGTCCTTGAAATCGGTCGTGAGATCTCGCCTATTACGCATGTGAGTCCGGATGATCCTCCGACCCTCATTCTCCACGGTGATGCCGATACATTGGTCCCGATTCAGCAGGCCCAGAGCTTTCTTGAAGCCCTCAGCGCTGAAGGAGTCGAGACGGAGCTTGTGGTCAAAGCCGATGCCGGGCACGGCTGGCCCGAATTGCCCAGCGATCTCAACGAGCTGGTGGATTGGTTTGACACGCATCTGCTTGGCTCCTCATCCTCCGAACCGACCGATGACGGATCTTCACAGCCCTGATTGGCTCGACAGGGAATGCCGACCTGGGTGCAGCATCACGACGCGACTCTCGGGCGCATAGTCCGGGGTCTGTCGGGTGCGACTTGTGAACATTTCAGAGGACGCTCGATCGGGGGATGGTTCTCCGCAAGGGTGGCAATGGTCATGATCGGATTGAGGGAGTGGGAACGTGGTATCACCCTGACAAACACCTTAGATCGAGTCCAGAAGTCTGAGCATTTGGATAAAATTCCGAGCTGTCGTCCTTTCTGATTCATCGAGGAGATCCGGTTCATCATGTCAGGCGTTTTCCTGGGCATTGGGATCGCGATCGGGAGTGTTTGGTCGGCCATTGGGGGTGACGGGTTGATCCTGACGAGACCTCACCCAGAATCAAACCCACAGTCATCATTGATGCTTGCCGGCGAATGGGTTCCGGATGATCCGCATGCAATTGATTTTTCCAAACTTCCACAAATTCCCAGTGAGCATGTGGTTGTCAGTGATGTGCGTGCCAAGAATGGAGTGAACCAGCATAACTATCTTGTACGCCATCGAGACCTGTTCTGGGTGATGTGGAGTGACGGTCCGGGAGTTGAAGATCGGGTGGGTCAGCGGGTGCGATTTGCCACAAGTCCTGATGGTCGTTCGTGGAGTGAGCCGCGGGACCTCACACCGGAGCCACCGAATTCTGGACCCTCATCGCCACATTATGGAACGCGTAGCCCTGAGGGATTTCGATGGATCGCGCGAGGGTTCTGGCTTCGGGAAGACGACCTGTATGCGCTGGCTTCGCTGGACGAAGCGGACGGATTCTTTGGACCGAGTCTGGCGCTGCACGCCTTCCGACTGATCCCGGAAGAGAATCGCTGGAACCCTTGGGGGGTCATTGCCGAGGATACGATCAATAATTTTCCACCCAAGCGGTTGCCGACGGGTGAGTGGCTGATGTCGCGTCGTCCGCACAATTACAGGGAAACCGGCGTCTTCTTCTTGCGGGGAGGTGCCAAGGGGCTGAACGACTGGGAGTCGTTTCCCGTGCTCGGGTCCAGTCGCGAACTTGCTGCAGAAGAACCGCTGTGGTGGGTGTTACCCAATGATCATTTGATGGCTCTGTTCCGCGACAATCGACGGGGCGGATACCTTTACCGCGCATTCTCGACCGACGATGGAAAAACCTGGAGCCTGCCGGTCCGGACGAATTTTCCTGACGCGACTTCGAAGCTTCACGGACTTCGTCTGAGCGACGGTCGCTACGTCCTTGCCTCCAATGCAAACCCGAGGAAACGTGATCCGCTGACCCTGGCAATCAGCGAGGATGGAATGGTATTCACAAAACTCGGCGTGCTGATCGGTGGCCGACAGGTGGATTACCCCCACGTTCTGGAGCACGACGGTTCGTTGCTCATCGCGTTTTCCGGTGGCAAACAACGTGTCGAGATCCTGATTGTTCGCCTCGAAGATCTGGACACGCTGAGCAATCAACTTACACCCCCAAACACTCCCGGAAACTGAACGGGACAGGAACATTCCGGTATTCCAGATACAATTTAGGAGCTCATGATGCTGAGCCGACCGCATCGAAATTATCAATATTTGATGATTTATTTTGTGACGATACTTGGTTATGCCAATGTAACACTTACCACCGCCGGCGAGGATCTGTCATTCGACGGGGCTCTGGAACCGCTGCTCGGTGCCCCACGATTTGACTCGCTCGTTCTTTTTGATGATGAACGCTTTCCGAATCTGGTCGTTGGTCAGGATGGAACGGTCGTTGCGACCTGGGGAAGCAAGCGAATCCGGGTACGTCGTAGTAAAGACGGCGGACTCACTTGGGAAAACGAGGTTGAGGTGGCGGAAGGGATCCACGGAGGAGGAACCCTCGTCGATGAACGAAACGGAGACATCCTGCTCTTTGTACATCCCGAACATCCACCCCGAGATGGAACCACCGCTCCGCGTACTGTCTACCGGAGCACCGACCAGGGAGTGTCATGGGTCAATTCTGAGGCAACCTTCTTGATCGATGGTAAGGGGTATGTGCCCTCCCTCCATATGTGTGAACGTGGGGTTACGCTCGTGCGCGGCACTCACGCGGGCCGATTGATCCGTCCGGCGAGAGTTTATCAGCCTTCCCCCGACCGATACGCCACGGCGATTTTCAGTGACGATGGGGGCAGGACCTGGCAGGCTGGCGAACCGTTTCCAGAGCGAGGAACAGGCGAGGGAGCCTTGCTCGAGCGGTCGGACGGTCAGTTGATCTTCAGTGCCCGTCGGAGTTTTTTCCCAAGCGAGCAACCGTTGCAGGCAGAGCGGGTTTTCGCGCGAAGCGACGACGGAGGAGAAACCTGGAACGCGCCCTTCTCGTCTCCTGTCGTGCCGGATGGGCCACGATACCGTGGTGAGGAGCGACGTGGAGCGAACTACAACGCCCATTTCGGCATGATGGCGGGATTTACTCGGGTTCCGGTAAAGAATCGCGACATCTTGATCTACAGTAATGCCGATCACGAGGGACATGAACGGGTTCGCTTGACGGTATGGGCCAGTTTCGATGGCGGCACGACTTGGCCCGTGAAGCGTCTCGTTCACGAGGCTCAGAGTGCTTATTCGTCACTGGCCGCCGGTCGTCCGGGAACGTCGAGTGAGGGCTGGATCTCTTTGCTCTATGAACATGGAAACGACACCGCTCAGTATGTGGGTGGGACGCTTGCACGATTCAACCTTTCCTGGATTCTTGACGGAGAACTCACGGGGGATGGTGAATTGCCCGCTTGGCTCGGAGACGACACCCCTCAGGTGTTTCTTCAACCGCCGCAGGTCATCGCCGATCCGGGTCTGGAATACTCCGGCGCGTCGAGGCAGTTTCAAGGAATTCCCAGCATCGCCCAGAGTCCAGGCGGAAGGCTCTGGGCAACCTGGTACGGTGGACCAACTCCTGGAGAAGATCAAAATAACTATGTGATTTTGGTCACCAGTGGTGATGAGGGAACATCATGGACTCAAGAACGTGTGGTGATCGATCCGGACGGTGAAGGCCCAGTCCGCGCCTTCGATCCTCAGATCTGGTGTGATCCTCATGGGCGAATGTGGGCCTTCTGGGCTCAGGCCGTCGGACACTCGGCGAGTGTTGGGGGAGTTTGGGCGATGGTGAGCCACAATCCGGATGTCGCAGATGCTGATTGGTCCGAGCCTCGACGCTTGACCGATGGCGTGATGATGGGGAAACCCATCGTGCTCTCAACAGGTGAGTGGTGCTTGCCTGTATCGACCTGGAGAGAGACCGACCACAGCGCACGATTCGTGGTCTCCACGGACCAGGGAGCAACGTGGTCGGTTCGAGGTGGTTGCCATGTTCCCAAACCTGTTCGGTCGTTTGATGAGCACATGATCGTTGAACGTCCAGACGGTGCACTCTGGATGCTGGCTCGAACCAACTCCGGGATTGGCGAGAGTGTCTCAACGGATCGAGGCCGGACGTGGACGGAGCTGGTGCCCTCGGGCATTGCTCATCCCTCGGCGCGATTTTTTCTCCGTCGTCTCAACTCGGGGAGTCTCTTGCTCGTCAAGCACGGTCCGATTGATCAGCCCACCGGACGATCGCACCTGACCGCTTTCCTTTCCGAGGACGAGGGCAAGACCTGGTTTGGTGGTCTCCTGCTCGACGAGCGGAACGGGGTGTCATATCCCGACGGCGTTGAGGGGGACGACGGAACGTTGTCCGTCATTTACGACTTCTCGCGTCGGGATGAACGGGAAATTTTGATGGCTCGATTTACCGAGGCCGACGTTCGAGCAGGGAAACAGAGTTCCCCGAAATCCCAGTTGCGCATCCTGGTTCACAAAGCGTCGCCAGATCGTTCACAATGACGATTAGGATTCAGAAACTCGAGCAAATGACTCCCGACTTCTCAAGGATTCGATTCTTGAAACACCCCATTCTGGCACTCCTGCTTGGTGGTCTCCTGCCCGCGATCCTGTTTGGCGTCTCCGGAGTCATGCAGAAGGCATGCGCCCGGACCGGGATCGGCACCGGACCGTATCTTGCGATAACAGGCCTGGCTGTGCTCACCGTCGGAGGATTGTTGACCGTCGTCGAACATGACGTGACGGTCAGTCGCAAGAGTGCGGTTTATACCCTTCTGTTCGGAGCGCTCTGGGCCACGGGGGTCGGGTGCATCGCCATTGCCCTGCGGCGGTACGGAGGACAAATCAGCCAGCTTGTTCCGCTTTACAATATGAACACGCTTGTTGCAGTCTTCATTGGCTTGGTCGTTTTGTCAGAGTGGCGTGATGTGCATTGGGGCCGATTGTTGGTGGCGAGTGTCTTGATTGTCACGGGAGGAGTGCTCGCCGCGACGTCCTCGAAAGGGGTCCTGGGCCCCTGACACGAAATCCCTGCTGTCTTCAATCTAGGTCTCCTGAAGCGCAGGGCATCGATCACTGGCATGGGCACGAAGAGATCGATTTCGCTAGAGGAGAGGGGCATGCGTCGGTTTTTCTGGGGTTTTCTCGGCTTCGGTGCGGTGATGATCATGGCGATCATCATGGCTTCTGGGATCAGCCGGGCATCACGAGACGTACCAACCCGCGAGCCGAGTGAGGCCGAGCGGATTGTTCAGCAGCAGCTTGATGCGTATAACCGTCGCGACATCGATGGTTTTCTGGAGACCTATGCCGAGGAGGTTACGCTCTCCAACTTCCCCGATGGGCTCCTCTCGACCGGCATTGACGCAATGAGAACGCGTTATGGAGCCTTCTTCGACCGGACGCCTGATCTCCACGCGGAAGTTACCCAGCGAATCGTTCAAGGTGACTACGTGATCGACCACGAACAGGTCACCGCCCAGGGCCGTGAATTCGGAGCGGTGGCAATCTATCTGGTCAAAAATGGGAAGATCCAGAATGTTTGGTTGCTTCGATGACAGGGTCTTTCTCTCTTTGTCATCCTGAGTGGAGGTATGAACAGAATTTCTTGTAAGTTTACTGCATTCCGACTCGGCACGCGTCTTAGCCTCTGAGGAGATCGCCAAGAGACGTATACTTGTCAAACCTTTCAAGAATCCGAGACGCTTCTTCGATCCGAGTGTTGAGTGATCCCCTGAGCGTGAGAAACGGGATTCGCCGATGAAGCAAATCTGCCCGGGTCTGTTTTTGAAGGATCGTTCTGTTTGCGAGCCCAGACCGATCCCAGGTGTCCTCGTAAGGGATATCGTCGTCACAAAGAAAAACGAGGTCGTATCGCTGGGAAGCCTGCTCAGCGATCTGGGCAAGTCGGGGGTGAACTGTTCCATGATACCATTGTGCGAACAATGAAGTTGTCGTGGCGTTCGTATCGACAAAAAGAAATCGGTTTGCGTCATGGAGAAGCGCGTCTTCTCGTTGGAGGTGTCCCTCTGCGATCTCCACCAGTTGCTCCGGAGTGAGTCGACGATTCGTTTGATGCAACTCCCAGTACTCACGGCCGTATTCGGGCATCCACTGCGTTTTGTACGTCTGAGCAAGAGCCTGGGTCATAGTTGACTTTCCCGTCGAAGGTGCACCGAGAAAGACAACCTTGGCGACCAGGTCTCGATAGACCTCCGGTGCGAGAAAATGCCGGTGAATGAACGGGTTCTCCCGAATCGCCGTCCCGGAGATCGGCACGGTGGTTCGCGATTCATCGACGCGACAATCCATCGCGTTCAGGGCCCGGCTGACATGATCGCCGTAGAATTCACTTGAAAAGAAATGCGAGATTGTTCGAGATTGGAGAATCTTCAGAAGATAATTTTCATGGATTACCATGATTTCGGGCGTATTTCCAACGATGGTCGGCCCATCCCATGCTTCGAGGACCTCGACGGTTGGATACAAGGTTCTGATCCACCCGGCTCGGACCGGGAGCGGGACGGTTGTCGTGTCCGGGGCATCGTAGACAATCACGATGAGGTGATCACTCTGGTCGAGTGCCTGTTCAATCAACCGCTGATGTCCCTGGTGAAGAGGGGCAAATTTGCCCAGAGTTAATCCGGTCTTCATCGGGAAGGGGGTCCTTCGATCGAATGACCATCGTGTTTCGCCAGGAGAGAAACCCGATTGAAGCCATCACCAGAAACACGGCGTAAAGACTCGAAGTAAGCACAAGTGACTTGATGAGATAGATGCCGATTGCGGCGATATCAACGCAGATCCAAACGAGCCAGGACTCAAGCCGCTTTCTCGTCATCAACCATTGCGCTACCAAACTTGCCACGGACGTGAACGCATCTCCGTAAGGAAGCGCCGCATCGGTGTACGATGCCATGCCGAAGCCCCATACCGTCGTGCCCGTGAGCGTAATGAGGATCCAGCCCAGGAACCCGCGAACGCTTAGGCGACTGACCGCCAATTCCTGGTGATTGGTGCCACCATGAAGCCAATGATGCCAACCGTACACCTGAAGGACGACATATACCACATGAAGGATCAGATCAGAGTACAGTTTTACTTCATAGAAAATAAGAATAAACAGAGAAACCTGAATCAGTCCTGTTGGCCAGCACCAGATACTTTGACGGATGGTCAGCGCCACACACAACAGGCCAAAGAGCACGGCAACGGCTTCGATCGTGGTCATCGTCATTGTCTCGAAGGCGGAGCATACTGGGGTTGTATGGCCGCCTTTGAAAATCGGCGTTCCAGGCGAGGCAGTTCGGAGAACAAACGGCTCTGACGGTTCCCTCGTCAGTCAACACCACGGTTCGGGATCGAGGAAGTCCCTTTGCTGCAGTCTCAGAAAACGGAAAGGACTCGAACACGAGGAGCGATCCCTCGATCGTGGTACGATTCGGTGATGGGATCGTGCGGGATTCTCACCCCATTCTCGTGATACGGTCTCTTGAATCCACAAGGGAGTACTGAATTGTTCAATTCGAGAGTGTGCCAATCTCGGTTCGGTCGTTTCGGGTGTAAGGTGAACCGCCTCGACGATCAGGTCCCATCTCTCAGGGCATAGGTTCCTCCCATGTCGCGTTTTAACTTGCCCAGTGCAACGAGCTCGTCCCAGACTTCGGCCGGATGACCGGGCGGGGGGGTGATCCCGGTGATCCCGGATCGTTTCCCACCGCCTCGGCTGAGTCCTGATTCGTCATCCAGCCGGGTCAGTTTCAGTCGCTTCTTGAACGCCTTCAAGGCACGTTTGCGTTCTTCGTCTGTTGCCATGGCTGCCTCGTGGGAGGGTGTGGTTTGGCCCCCGAATACTGGAAAGGCCGAGAGCCAATGCCTCTCCTTTGGGTTTTTATCAACTATCGAGTCTCGCCCAAGGCCCACAGCGTCGCCAGATCCCACCGGATGTTGTTCGATCGTTCCTGAGAGATCACACCGGCGATCTCCGGTTGAATCCGGATTCCAGGCCGCAACATCTCCCAACCTTCCGCTTGATCTTGATACGATACAGACGAACACAGAAACCAGTACGGGAGGACACACATGGCGAGGGAGATGCATCGGACTGCCAGGGGGCGAGGCTCCCAGATCCGTCCGGCGAATCGTTTTGAAGGCCTCTCTGCTGAGGAGGATTTCGAGCATCTCGAATCCGATCCTGAGGCACTAGACGAACACCTGACTGCGCTTCGTAACTTACCCACCGAGTACCTGCCTGACCACGCTCGCAGTGTTGTTGTCAAGAACGAGAGCCCGGACATCCCTTTTTCGTACAGTCTCAATCCCTACCGCGGTTGCCAGCACGGTTGCTCCTACTGCTACGCTCGTCCGACACACGAGTACCTTGGGCTCGATGCTGGGCTCGATTTCGAAGCGAAGATTCTCGTAAAACACGATGCCCCAGATCTCTTACGAGCCTTTCTGTCCAAACCTGGATGGGTGCCCGAACCGATTGTGATGTCTGGTGTGACCGACCCGTATCAGCCCGGCGAACGTCAGTTTCGGATCACCCGAGGTTGTCTGGAAGTGATGGCAGCGTTCAAGCAACCGGTCTCGATCATTACCAAGAACGCTTTGATCCTCCGAGATCGTGACCTGCTGGAATCGCTGGCCTCGGAGAGTCTGATCCACGTGAATCTGAGTGTGACGACACTGAACGCCGACCTTAGCCGGTCGATGGAGCCGAGGACCAGTACCCCCCTGGCCCGGCTCCGGACCATTCGAGCGTTGTCGGAGAGGGGAGTCCCCGTGCGAGTGCTGATCGCCCCTGTCATTCCCGGCTTCAATGACACAGAGATTCCGGCGATTCTTCAGGCGGCTCGCGATGCCGGAGCGCTCCATGCGGGATACCAGATCCTCCGATTGCCCCTGGCGGTGGCCCCGATTTTCCTGGACTGGCTCGATCGTGAACAGCCTTCGCGTCGGTCAAAGGTCGAGCAGCGACTTCGATCGATGCGAGGCAGTCGGCTGAACACAACCGAATTTGGCAAGCGCATGCGAGGAGAGGGGGAGATCGCCGACGGCATTCGCGACCTCTTCCGACTCTTCGCCCGTCAGTGTGACCTTGATGGCGGTTTGCCCCCGCATGACACCTCTCGCTTTCGACGCCCGCCCTCCGACGCCGAGCAGTTGTGGTTGTTTTGAACACCCAATGGCCGAACCTTTGGCAAGGAATATTCGTCTGGAAGTGAGCGTCGTCCTCGTTCCTTGGAGGAACTCCGATGTCCAAGAGCATTCCCCGATCCGGCAAGCGAAACCGTCCGAAAACGACGGTCAAGGGGAAGCGGTATCGCTGCGCTTCGTGCCACAAACGGAGTCCGAAGCCTGTCAAGACCCCCGCCCCCTGGTATTGCCCACAGTGCCTGGAAGCCCGAGAGGCGTCCCGCTCCTTGTTCGACCCATATCGCGACGATCGTTTCTCAACGGTTTGTTTCGTTGAATGATTTCGCGGCAGCCGAGGAATGAGATCGAGGCTGGATCGCCAGGAACTGGCAATCAAGCGGCTCCTGATCGATCGACGGTAGATTCGACGATCTCAACCGCGCGAGCGACACCGTTTTCCGACCGGATCCGTTCCCCCATTCGTTCGGCTCGGCCTCGCATTGCGAGGTCGCCGGTTGCCTGTTCGATGGCCCGAGCGAGGCGTTCCGGAGTCAGCCGCCTTTGAGGGATGGGTCGGGGGCCGACTCCGAGATCGGCGACGACGCGTCCCCAGTAAGGCTGGTCGGCAGTATACGGGCAGATGGCCGACGACTTCCCTGCCCGGAGTCCTGCCGCGGTCGTTCCCGCCCCTCCGTGATGGACAACGGCCGACATCCGGGGAAAGAGCCAGTCGTGGGATACCGCATCCACGCAGAAGAGGTCGTCGGACGCCTCGACGGGACCAATCCCTCCCCATCCAGTGGCCAATAGCCCTCGATTCCCCGTATTTCGGATCGCTTCGACGACCAGGCGTGAGACCTCCTCGGGCTCCTGGCTCGCCATGCTTCCGAAGCCGACGTAAACAGGCGGGGGGCCGGACTCCAGAAACGCAACGAGTTGGGGAGGGGGAGTGTATGCCGGTTCGTCGAGAAACCAGAATCCGGTGGTGTGAACCGTTGCGGGCCAGTCGTTTGGTGGTTCAATCACATTCGGGCTGAAGGCATGCAGTACTGGATTTGACTCTCCCCGAGCCTTCCCGGGACGGGATCGCTCGGTCTGTTCGAGCACCTCGATTCGCCAGCGATCGACCGTCTTCCGGAGAGGAGCCGTGAGCAGGCTGTTGAGTCGATAGCTGAGACGGTTGAGAGAGCCGCCGAGGTTGCGAAACGGGAGGATCGGGAAGGGGAATTGGCTCGTAGGAACCAGCATCGGGAAGTACAGGGACTCGAATGCGGGAATGCCAAGCGAGGCGGCGATGTCCCAGCCACCGACGACTTTCGGGTGGAAGATCAGACAGTCGGCACCCTGCGCAGCCGACCACGAGTCGTCGAGAATGCGACGGACCAGCGCCGGCATGGTGGTCCTCAGCGCCCGATAGGCGGCGATCGGGCTTCCCCGGAGCAATTCCTTCCCTTCATCGGACTGGATGATCGCTTGAAAATCGGCCTGCATGGGAGCGAAGGAGAGCCCGTGCTCGGTGACGAACTTTTCGAAATTGGTTCCGGTGGCAAGGACAACCCCGTGTCCGGCCTGCTTCAGACCGATCCCGAGTGCAACGAATGGTCGCACATCCCCCATCGTGCCGACTGTCAGGATTGTGACGTTCATGATCGTGACCACCCGGATGAGTCTGGAGATTGCTTGGATCGGCTCGATGCCTCTTGAACAACGCAGTCGATCGACCGGTACATTCGGTTCAAACGCTGCCTGACTGTGCTCGGCTTCCTCATCTTCTCCGATTCCCTCGGAACGGATCCGCTGTGGCGGGGTTGAATCTTCCGAACCACGAACCAGGAGACCCGATCCATGCTTCGCTTCACCGCCTGCGTCCTGTGCTCAATGATGGTCGTGCCCATCCTTGCCAATCAGGAGATCCGGGTCGATCGCGACCTTGCGTATTCCAATGCCGTGGGCGGTCGGGGATCGACCCGGCTCGACGTCTATGCTCCAGAAAATGCTGAGGGCCTGCCGATCGTCGTCTGGGTCCACGGCGGTGCCTGGCGCATTGGCGACAAGGCTCACGTTCAGCGCAAGCCGCAGGCGTTCACGGAGAAGGGATACATGCTCGTGAGCGTCAATTACCGGCTCCTGCCCGGGGTCACTTATCGGGAGCAGGCCGATGATCTGGCTACAGCGATCCGATGGGTGCGTGATCATGCCGCGGACTACGGCGCCTCGGCTGAAGGTATCACCCTGATGGGACATAGTGCTGGAGCCCACCTTGCGGCCCTGGTCGCCACTGACCATCGATATTTGGAGTCCAAGGGGCTGGATCTCAGGGTCCTTTCTGGTGTGGTGTTGCTCGACGGTGCCGGCTACGACATTCCCCGCCAGTTGCGGGATGCGCAGCAACCCCGTGTGAAGCAACTCTACGAAGGGGTCTTCACGAATGACGAGGAGACCCAGCGAGACGCCTCTCCCATCTCACACGTCGCTGCTGGGAAAGGAATACCGCCGTTTTTGATTCTCCATGTGGCGAATCGACCGGATTCTCGGGACCAGTCTGAGGGGCTGGCGGAGAAGTTGGTGGAAGTAGGAGTCGAGGCGAAGGTTGTCCCCGCCAAGGGGAAGACGCACGCCTCGATCAATCGGGAGATCGGTCGTTCGGGAGACGAGCCGACCAGGGTTGTCTTCGAGTTTCTAGAGAGGCTTGGAAGATGTCGGTAAGTTCCCCTGGTGGCGAAGTCGGGGGCGCCGTTGGAGCTGGTTCAGTTCCTCGCCCGGCACATCACGCCCGTCTTAACGTTTGGAAACAACGCCCAGGACGATCAGCATAACCAGTCGGCCGCGCTGAACACTTAACTGAGTTGAACCCCGATCACGCTCCCTCGCAGCGAGGCCGCGACGCGATCCCGAACGGGCTCCGATGTCCCAATCCCGGCAGCTTATGGGCAGCGCGTAGGAGTCGGAACGGGTCAATTCGAATCGGATCAGTCAAGAAAGTCGATGGGTCTCTGACTGGACCCGATCAGCGCAAAGCAAGACCCGAGACGGGTTTCGTCGCCTCGGGTCGCATGATGTCAGAAGTACACCCGGTAGGACTCGAACCTACAACCCTCAGTTCCGAAGACTGATGCTCTATCCAATTGAGCTACGGGTGCATTTTCGGATTGGAATGGGAGACGAGTTTATTTCAAGAATGGCACGAGTCAAAATAGATCAATTTACGAAGCGATGCATCCGAGAGTGGAATAATTCAAAGACCTCGACGTTCAAGAGGTTTAGTTTACGAAGCGAAGTGGTGGCATGTCCAGAGGAATCAGCGGAATGAAGGTTGTCTGTCCTGAACTACGGAAAGAGGCATTTTAATCACGCTCGTCACGTATTGCCAGTCCTTGCCAGGATTGTGTCGGACCTCAATAGAAATGTCCGCCGGTTGGCCCCAATAGAAATGTCCGGTCGATGCGTTCTCCAGGCCAAGCCTGGAGGTCGCCATGAACCCCGATCGAGCCAACGTGATCGCAATCCCCTCACCGTCCTCAGGACGGTCCTTAACGGGGGGCCCGCTCCCAGGCGCGAGGCCTGGGAGCGGAGAAAGAAGGCTCATGAGGAAGATGTGGACTCGAGCGAGGTTGGGGGTGCCTGGCGCATTGGCGACAAAAGCCCTCGTTGATATCAGGGATGCGGGGCAGTTCATGAAACTGCATTGAGAGCATGGTATCAGGGGTCGAGTAAATGCTGGTCTCTCCCCTGATGATTGGCTCGAACATTGAGGAACTTGAGGCGAGGCTATGCGCTGGGAACCTGGAATCGATCGCGGTTGCTCTGTTCATGCTCGATGACGGGGCGTACACTGGAACGTTCTTGAGTTCAACGACCATTTGGGGCCGTCGTTGAACACGTGGGTGCACTCGAGATGGTCTAATGGCGACCCTGCCCCGGTTGCGTGGCCAGGGAGAGGCTTTGGGGCCGATCGGTTGATTTGCATCGTTTCGGTTCGACTCACCGCTTGCGGTCCATTTTCATGATCGACGCCTTCGGTCGCCTGTTCGACACCTCTGGTTTCCCCGCGCGATGGCATTGCGGATCGGGGTGGACTCCAGCCCTCGGTTGGCTCCATATCGGTGCAGATCTGGCGATTTGGGGAGCGTATTTGACCATCCCGTGTGTGCTGCTTTTCTTTGTGAAACGACGACAGGATGTCCCGTTTCACAAGGTCTTTTATCTCTTCGGGTTGTTTATTCTGACGTGCGGGATTACCCATCTGATCGATGCCACCATGTTTACGTGGCCTGCTTATCGGTTGCTGGGTGTCTCCAAGGCCATTACGGCGACCGCTTCGTGGTTGACGGTGATGGCCATGATCCCGATCATTCCGCGAGCACTCGAATTACCGGGCGTGATGCGATTGAACGATCGGTTGACTCGGGAAATTGAGGAGCGAACCCGAGCCCAGATCCAGCTTGCCGAACATGCCGAGGCACTTGAACAGGCCAACCGCAGGCTCGCTGAACTGACGTCAGAAGCCGAGGCAGCAAATCGGGCCAAAAGTGACTTTCTGGCCCACATGAGCCACGAAATTCGGACCCCCATGACCGCGATCCTCGGGTATTCCGACGAACTGCTTCGAGAGGTTCAGCTCGGAGACGAAACCTCTCGACTCGATGCCCTGCAAACAATTCGAGAGAATGGCGAGCATCTGTTAGATATTGTCAACGACGTGCTCGACCTTTCCCGAATCGAGGCCGGTCGACTTGAAGTGGATCGGCGTTCGGTCGAGCTATCAAGGATCCTGGCTGAGGTGGAATCGCTCATCGGTGTGCTCGTTCGGCGCAAGGGATTGTCGCTCCAGGTCTGTTTCGAAGGCAACATTCCCGAACGGATTGAGACCGATGCCGTTCGGCTGAAACAGGTGCTTGTGAACCTCGTCAGCAACGCCGTGAAGTACTCGGACCAGGGAACGGTCAGCCTGACGGTCCGACTGCTTCCCGGCCAGCCCGATCCCCTCGGACATCGTCCGCTTCTTGAGTTCGAGGTTGCCGATACGGGCGTTGGGATGACTCCGGACGAGGTTTCTCGGCTTTTCATCCCTTACAGTCGGCTTGACCGCCGTGATGACCCTCGTGGCAGTACGGGGCTGGGACTGACCATCAGCCAGCGCCTGGTGGAGTTGCTCGGTGGGCAAATTCAGGTGACCAGCGTACCCAACGCCGGAACGACCGTCTCTGTCACCATCGATCCAGGAGAGCTTGACGGCATTCCAGAGATCAAGCGAGACCCTCCCCCAACCGCCTCGCCGACCTCCTCTCCTGATACGACCTCCGCAGAAGGGGTGGAATTGCCCGAGGGGCTTCGAGTCCTGCTGGCTGAAGATACGGTGAGCAACCAACGGTTGATCGGTCGAATCCTGGCTCAGGCGAGGGTCTGCCTCGACGTGGTCAATGACGGTGTGGAAGCGGTGGAGGCGGTCCAGAGGTCGGAAGCGGAAGGCAAAGACTATCATGTCATTCTCATGGATATGCTCATGCCCAATCTCGGCGGGCTCGATGCTGCCGCTCGGCTTCGTGCCCTCGGCTGTCGGACACCGATTGTCGCGTTGACGGCCAATGTCATGGATGGAGATCGTGAACGCTATCTTCGGTCGGGCTGTGATGGATACCTTGGCAAGCCGATTCATCGCGATCAACTTCTCAGCACTCTGGCGCGGTTTGGACAACCTGGACTGAAGCGATCAACCGGCTCCCCACCGTCAAATTCATGAAGCTGACGGCGATTGTCCTGGTGGCTGTGGTGGCTTTCGAATCGCTCTCGCTCTCCCCCCTGGCGTGATCCCCTCCTCAATTTCCTCTTCGTTCCCTCGTCATGATTCATGGATGCGACTTCAATTCGATCTGCGCTCTGGATGCTCGTCGGGGCGGTTTCGTTCGCCGTGATGGGCGGGTTGACCCACGCGCTGGGATCTCGTTGTGACTGGCTCATTGTCGCCTTGACCCGGGCGATTTTTATGCTTGGCTCGGCGTGGTTGCTGGCGGCTTCGGCCGGGGTTCGACTGGTCGTCTTTCGGCCGCCGACCCTCTGGATTCGAAGCCTTGCGGGCAGCGTCAGCCTGGTCTGCAATTTTTATGCGATGTCGATTCTGCCGGTCGCCGATGCGCTGACATTGATGAGCATGTATCCACTTTGGATTGTGGTGTTTTCTGCCCTCTGGTTGCGTCGGATGCCTTCGGTGCTGGAAGTCGGGGGAGTGATCTGCGGGCTGATCGGTGTGGTCTTGATGCAGCGACCTCATCTGGGAGGTGATTCCCAGGCGGTGGCCATTGCCATTGCCAGTTCGTTGACCACGGCAGTGGCCTTGATGGGGTTGCACCGGCTCCGCCATGTGGATACCAGAGCGGTCGTCGCTCACTTCGCCGGGGTCGCGAGTGTCATTGCCGGAGGCTGGCTTCTCGTGCAAGTGTCGAACGGAGCCCTTCATGGAATCCGTCTCGACGTCTTGACGCTCACACTGTTGCTGGGCGTTGCGATCTCTGGCACGCTCGGTCAGTTTTGCCTGACAAGAGCCTATGCCCTGGGTGTTCCCGCTCGGGTCGCGGTGATCGGTCTGTCACAGGTCGCCTTCGCGATGATCTTCGATGTCTGGGTGTGGGGGCGAGTCCTGACCCCGTTAACCGTGCTTGGCATGGCGTTCGTACTCGCCCCAACGGCCTTGATGACCACCCAGGCGCGTCGAAGACTGCGGGATGTCGCGCTGCCCAGTCGAACGACTCGTGTGCCGGCATCTCCTGAACCGGTGGCAAACCCGGCTCCCCCCCCTGCCCTGCCGATTGCCGCCCCCTCCGGCGGCGATTGATCGGAAGAACCTCAGTAAACGCCTTCAATCCATCCCGATTCGCCGCAACCCACCTCTGAGCAGCCCTCAGCCTCAGAGCAATCACGCTCCAGGACCAAACGCGTTCTCCTCGAGGTGATTCAGAGATCACCCCGAGGTCGAAAGGGGAGCATGATCAACCAGGCGAAGACAAGACATCCAAGAATGTTCAGAAGATTTGTCAAGGGGTTGAACAACGTTTTCGGTGTAGGAAGATCGTCTTCGTACCAGAAACGATAGAGCAGAAACGATGCGATGAACCAGAGCATCATGGCTGCGGAAATGGTCAGCAGCCACCAGATCTTCCGAAGGTTCCCGCGTCCCATATCATCATGCAGTTCACTCATGTTGATCCGCCTTCTTGAACTCATGGCGAACGTGCTTCGGAACGAGCGATAGTTGGAGGTTGGTCGGGTCGTTCGCTTTTTGCGCGATCGCCTCGCCTCAGACTGCTCAGAGCAGGGGATGATTCCCCAACGCGCAGAGTTGCGGAAGGAATACGGAGGAAGGCCCTGGGGAATTAGGTCAGGCCAGGGAACGGATCGCCGTGATAGATGAAGTGGGGGCGTCCCTGTTCGTCTTGCCAGGAGGCGGTGGACGGCAGCCCGAGGGCCCGGTAGATGGTGGCGGCGAAATTCTCGGGACGTTGAGGATCGGACACGGGCTCCCCTCCCACCCGATCCGTCGCGCCGAGGACTCGGCCTCCCTGAATGCCTCCGCCGGCAAGCCAGACGCTCTGAGCACGTCCCCAGTGGTCGCGTCCTGGGAGGGCGTAGTGTTTTTCCAGGTGAGAGATGCGAGGCGTTCGGCCGAACTCCCCTGCCATGACGATCAGGGTCGAATCGAGCAATCCGTAGGCCTGGAGATCATCGAGCAGGGCCGCCAGGGCGCGGTCGGTCGGCGGGTAGAGCTTGTCTTTCAGGTGGGGGAAGGCGTTCCCGTGGGTATCCCAGGTCTCGTTGTTGCCGAGGTTGACCTGAACAAGATCGACGCCAGAGGTGACGAGTCGACGAGCCATCAGAAGCGACCAGCCGAAGAGGTTGTCGCCATAGCGATCTCGCTCAGCCTGCGGGGCACCGGCCACGTCGATCGCCTGCCGGACGGAGGGATCGGTCAACATGGCGACGGCCGAGGAGCGGTGATCGTCGAACGAGGCCGCCTCGGCCCCGGCATCGAGTTCCCGACGGACGCCATCGACGTGGCCGAGCAAGGCGAGACGATCACGCAATCGACCTCGATCCAGACCTTCTGGAAGATCGAGACTCGGGGCGCGGAAGACTTTTTCGGGTTCCGGGCGGCCTCGTTCCTGGTGGTCGAAACCGTACTCCGGATACGCACCGTAATAGGTGTTGTCAAAGGGGGAGGACTCGATGAACCAGGGGTCGCGCCTCGGCCCCATCTGGCCGCCAAACTGGCCAGGAATGACCCGGCCGGAGTTATGGATGAGCCGTTCGGGCAAGACGACCGCCGGTGGCAGATTCCCGCGAGGCCCGGTGAGCGCTCCGGCGACCGAGGCGATCGAGGGCCAGTCGGTCGCCTTTGGTCGGCTCGCGTCGAAGCCGGGCGGCAGCATGGTTTGCCCGGAGAGCATGACCATGTGCCCCTGAGAGTGCTCGTTATAGGGGTGGGTCAAGGACCGCACGAGCGACCAAAGGTGGGCCCGCTTCGCCAGTTCCGGAAGATGCTCGCAGATCGAGAGGCCCGGCACACTGGTGGCGATCGGTTGAAATTCGCCGCGAATCTCCTCCGGCGCCTCGGGCTTCATGTCGAAGCTGTCGAGCTGACCGAGGCCCCCCGAGAGAAAGATGAAAATGACCGATCGAGCCGGTCGTTGCCCCGTGGAGGCTGGGTCCACCACGTCGGCCGCTCGCAAGGCCCTCAGATGCGACGAGCCGAGGCCAAGCAAACCAATCGCCCCTGCCTGAAGGGCATACCTTCGGGAGAGTTGGGGGTGACGAAGTTGAGCGGAACGCGACGCGGAGCAGGTCATAACGATCCTCACCATCCCCGGGAGGGTCGGGAGCGTTGCTGGCATCGAGGCAGATGAGCTGCCGTTATACCAAAGTTGAACGGCGGGTGAAACGGCGCATCGAACATAATGATACCACGCAACCGACGCCCGAGCGTGCTGCGATCGTCTCACGGCGCTGGGAATCGGTTGCGTGTACGTTGCTCAGAAGCCGATTGCTCCCCCTTCTCGCCGACTCCTGTTGGCGATGGGACCGCGATCAGGAGGTGGCGGCGCCGACTCTGCGGAGCTTCTTCTGGATCGGCAACTCGCTTTCGTAGACCTTTTTCACGCCATCTCCCATCGCCTTCTCGATCACCCGGATATCCCGGACGAGTCGGTGGAAGCCCGACGGTTCGACCGAGGCGGCCTGGTCGCTGCCCCACATGGCGCGATCGAGGGTGATGTGCCGTTCGACCACGCAGGCTCCCAGACTCACGGCGGCCAGGGTCGTCTGAAGGCCGACCTCATGGCCCGAGTAGCCGATCGGGGCGTCGAACTTGGCTTTCAGGACCGGGATGACCCTCAGGTTCAATTCCTCGGGCTTGCACGGATAGGTGCTGGTCGCGTGCAGGATGACCAGCTTTTCGGGGTTGCAGAGGGAAACCGCGTGCTCGATCTCCTCCATCGTCGACATGCCGGTTGAGAGGATGATCGGCTTACCGGTGGCGACCGTGTGCTTGAACAGGCTGTCGTCGGTCAGCGAGGCCGACGCCATCTTGTAGCACGGGGGGTCGAACTGCTCGATGAAGTCAACCGACGGTTCGTCCCAGCACGAGGCGAACCAGGCGATCCCTTTGTCCTTGCAGTAGCGGTCGATCTCGGCGAACTCCTCCTTGCCGAACTCGACCCGGTAGCGATAGTCCATGTAGGTCATCTCTCCCCAGGGCGTTTCGCGACGAATGTCGCGCTGCTCGGGAGGGACGCACAACTCGGGGGTGCGCTTCTGGAACTTCACGGCGTCGCAACCGGCCAGGGCGGCGGCGTCGATCAGTTGCTTGGCGAGCTTGATGTCGCCGTTGTGATTCAGGCCAATCTCGGCGATGACGTACACAGGGTGACCTTCGCCGACCGGCCGACCGCCAATCGAAACAACCTTAGGCATGGGTGTGATACGCTCCGTAATGTGCGGCGATCAGGTCCGCCAGCTCTCGGAGGGCTCCACGACCCCCCGGTGATTCCAAAATGATCCGAGACGCCCGGAGCGCCTCGGGGTGAGCATCGGCCACGGCCACCGGACATCCGACGGCCGTCAGGCAGGAGAGGTCGTTCACGTCGTTGCCGACATACAGCGTGCGCTCCAGGGCAAAGCCCCGCTCGTCGAGCCATCGACGCAAGGTCGTAATCTTATCTTCGATTCCCTGGATGCATTCGATCTTCAGTTTCGCGCACCGGGCTGAGACGATCGGATGCGTCTCCTTCGAGATCACCACCATCGGCCAGCCGCTCTTGCGGAGGATCTCCAGCCCCATGCCGTCTCCCCGGCTGCAGACGACCGCCTCTTGCCCTTCTCCCAGGACGATCACCCCGTTATCGGTGAAAACCCCGTCGAAATCGAAGATCAGGGCGTCGAGTTTCTCCGGCAGCAGCGCCCGCTTTTCCTCCTTCGCACGTGCCCGCAAGAGCACTTCAGCCACTTCGAGATCCACCGGATCGTCGATCTCCCATCGCCGCTCCGCCGGCATCTCGTACAGGGCCGTTTTTCCGAAGAACCGATGCTTCGCCTCCCTGAAGCCGGCCACCTTCATCACATAGACGGCCCCCGACTCCAGAAACTGCGGCTCCCGCTCCTGCCTCAGCGGCCTGAACTTCTTGTCGTGGTTGATCCCGACGCAGTCGCCCGACGCCTCTTGCTTCCACAGGAAGTAATGAAACGGCACCACCGCCAACGCCGTATCCGCCCCCTCCCGCTCGAGCGCACCGATCGTCCCGTCAATGTCCTCTGCCGCCGTGAGCGGAGACGTGCACTGCAAAAAGGCCAGCACCTCGGGCTCGTACCCTTCCGACTCCTTCAGATGATCGAGTACATGCAGCAAGGCCGACTCGCTTGAGGCCCCGTCTCCTGCCAGCTCCGCAGGCCGATCAACCACTTCGGCCCCGAACCTTCGGGCCACCTCCGCGATCTCCGTATCATCTGTCGAAACCACCACCCGATCGACCGCCCTTGCCGCGCGAGCCGCCTCAATCGTCCAGCCGATCATCGGCTTCCCACCCACAGGCAGGACGTTCTTTCGAGGGATCCCCTTGGAGCCCCCTCGGGCAGGAATGATGGCAAGTGTTCGGTTTGAGCGTGTTGTCATCGTGGCCAAGTGAGTTAGTCGCACTCCAGAAAGATGATTCGGTCACCACGTGCCTCGGACAGCAGGGTCCTCAATCCTCGAAACCGCCTTGAAGGCCGATGGATTTCCTTTCGAGACGCAGGAACATCGTTCTTCAAATCCTCGAGCGTGGTTTGAGCCACTCCGAAAGGTCGCGTTCAATTAACGACTCGGTCTCCAGAATGTCTGTCCTGTAAGATTCGAGAAGATCATTGAAAAGGTGGTCGTTCAATTTTGGTTTATGCAGATTCTTGCGTTTCAGGTGGCTCAGAGATTTGTTCGCAGCCTTACCAAGTGGTCCGGGAATCGCCTTTGCGATTGGATCAAAGCGTGAGAGCGTGCGATGAACAAGAAGGTTTTTTGGAATGAGTGATTCGTTTTTTCGATTTGTTGTAGAGGGACGGAAATTCGGGTCGACTTTCAGAAATTCAAAAATCTGCCGAAGTGTTGCGTCGCGCTGAGAGACAAAATCTTCGTAAAGGAGAATGAGGATTTGTTCTTTCGGAAATCGTTTGAAATACCATTTGAGTTGCTGGGCATAGAAGCCTCGCTCCAGATAACGCCACGGCCATCCCCATTGCTTGTCACGCCGTTCCGGTTCGCTTCGGACAGCTTCTGCGAAATCCGTCAGAAACTCGACCCCATCGCGAACACGATGAAGGTATTGCGAGAACGCTCGCTCCACCGGATGTCTCAGAATCGCAATGAGTCGTGCTTCAGGGATGTAGCATTTAATGCGGTCGGCCGCCTGCTCGCTATACAGATACCACGGGGTCGACTCGCCGATCCTGGCTTCACCCGCATGCCCTCGAAACAACTCAAGATACTGATCCCGATCGGTGATGTAACCCTTCACACGATCTTGATCTCCAGGCCCTCTCCAGTCTGGAGGCCCTCCTTCGAAACAAAAAAACTTCGGTTCCTTAACGGGACTCATGAAAATATCGGGATGTTCGCTCAACATTGAGTGAAGCGCAGTCGTCCCGGCCTTGGCAGCTCCGATCACCAGGAAATTCGGCCAAACGACTTGAGTCGACGACATTTCGTGATCCACTTGAAGAAGCCTGCGGTAACCCAGCAAACGATTCTCAGGAGCTGAAACAGCGATCGAGATCGTTTCAATCCTTATTCGAGAGATACTGTGGATAGGGGACGCGACATCGTTGCGGTGTTCATCTGTCCCGAGCAAAGCGAACGCCAGCCAATTCTCGGCTGGCCGTAAGCCGACAGATGCTTCTTTGAGTCGATCTCATTCGAGTCTTCTCGGGCAAAGAAGGTCAATGTCCCTCGCATCGGATGGTTGGATTGCCTTGCATCACATGGCAGGAATCGCGAATTCGGACGGGAGCTTGGACGGGTCCGGCGCGTCCAAGAATAGGCCTCGCTCTCGAAGAGTCTCGGCCAATTCTGGGTCGAGCGGGCCGTAACCGAGATCCGTCCGTGTGTGGCGGTAATAACCCATGTGGTTGCGGCTGTGTTCGTTCTCGGGGGCGTATGACAGGTAGACGGCGTACTTGGGCCCCCGGATTGGCGATGCACAGTGGTAGAGCCGCTGATTGAAGAGGATGCAGTCGCCCGGTTCGGTCTTGATCCAGACCGGGACACTTGGACGCGTCCGCGAGGGATTGGGGTCGGGCGTGGTCCACATGGTCATTTGCCGCGGTGGGAATCGCGGTTCCGGTCCGAGGCCAAGGCGATGACGCAACTTCTTCCACCGATGTTCCCAACGGAATCGTGGCTCCCACGAGGCCCATTCTGCGTCGGTGAGGCGTCGTTCGAACCGGTGACTTCCGGGAACGACTCCCAGTGATGAGCCGCTCTCTGCAAACGTCTGCAGATAGATCGCGACACGAGTGACCAAATAAGGCGCCCGGCTCTCATCCCAGTCGGCCCCCTCACCGAATTTGCGGCAAGCACTGTCACGGTGCCAACCGCCGATGCGGTGGGCATGAAGATCTGAGTGCTGGGTGTACCTTGCTGTCGGTCCTAAGAGCTCTCTCACGACCTCAATGAGCTTTTCGTGGAAAATCAAGGGCCAGAATTCTCGGTGCTTCGAGACCCCGTCGGGGCATTCGAAAACCTTCGACCCATAGTCCGCATCCCCAACACCCGAGAGCTTAATGATTTCGGAGCGGTAGTAGTCGGCCTCCGTCCGTGTCAATAGGCTGGGTATCACAACGTATCCGTCCCGCTCAAACTGTGCTCTGAGTCCAGACATAGGGTGTCCCCTTTGACAGCACCTTAAATAAGTGTTTATCCGCGCTCGACTGTCGTGTGCCCCAATGCTTCATCTTCCAGAGTCTGTCCAGTCCGCTGAACGAGATTCTGGAGGCTTGTTTCCATGTCTTGAACGGCGTTCACCTCGATCCCTCGTCGCTGGCAAGGCTGATCCTGGCGTCGCACAGAGCGAAGGCAACTCCCTCACGAAGTGTCAATCTCGTATGTTGCATCTGGGGTAAAGTGAACTATTTGACGAGTAATCGCTCGGAATCAGCCGTCGCCTCCGGTACAACTCGATGGGAAAGCCACTCGACATTTCGAGGCACCCGAGCCGTGAGATCGTCGACCCGAGCCATCAACTCTTTCCGAAGCGAATCGCCTTGCCCGACGTACCTGTGGGCAAGATCGATAATTGCGTCGAGTTGCTCATGGAGTCGAAGCGAATCAAAGACCGGGGCATCCAAGCCAAGGAGGCGCAAGAGTCCGGTCGTCTTGAGCGTGTTCGCGGTCATGACGATGATCGGGGTACCGCCTGTCGAAGCCAGAATACTCGGGTGCCAACGTCCACTGATATAAAGCGCTGCGTTCCCGAGGATATCCACGGCTTGCTGTGTCGGGGTATGAAGTCCGATCAGGGGTAAACCGAGGGCCTTCGCCAGCGGTCGCATAAACCGCTCGTCTTGGACACAAGGTGCCGTCAGAACAACCTGACCAAACCCTTCCTGCAGCCTGAGGCAAAGGTTGTTAAAAGCGGGCAAGGGATCGTACTCAGGACGGTCCGGTCGCAGATAAATCGAGCTCCCACCGACGCAGACATACGGCTGACTCGGATCGAACCCATCTGCATTATCCGGCCAGACGCTGAAATAACCAGGTCGGCTGGCAAGTGAAACCCATGCGGATCGTTCGGCAGGGCGGTACCGGAAGGCCGCATCAGGTGCGATTCTCTCCATCGCGTCCGGAACGATCGTTCGGCATGTCTCGGCCGAGATCGGTTCCCGAAACACCACGTCATCGAGGATTGGGTAGACCAGGGCAGCCATGTCGGCCATGATCGGGTCGTGCAGATCGGCCGTGTGATTGACCAGTAGGCAGGGTTTGTTCAAGTACTTCTTTGCAACGTATGCCAGGAAAAGCATCATCCTGCCTTTTCGCTGGCGGTCGTAGATGCTTCCCTCTCCATTGATCACGACGACGTCGCTCTGCTCAATACCCGCTCGTTCTGGCTCGTAGATCTGTCCGTCGAGCGCGAGATTTGCGAACCGATCAAACTGATCAACGGTCTCCGGAACGATATCCGAGGCCCCATAGAGCCGGTCGAGACCTCCGATAACTGTTCGATTGACGAGTCCGACCGCCTCTCGTCGCGCGATCGGGAGTCTTCGTGCGGTTCCCCAACTCATTCGTTCAAACGCTCGTGCCGCGGAGGATGGCACATACCGACTCGGACGAGACATCTTCGAGAGACCAAGCTGACCCGAGATCTGCCCACCCGCCTCCTCGACCAGTTCCCTGAGGGCTCGGGTCGTGGCCCGGCAACCCCAGTTCGCGTTGTCGGAGGTGTCGTTGATGAAGTAGACGTTCATGGATTGGCTCAATGAATCCAAGATCCTGTCGCGGTGGGTGGCTGTCCGAGGTTGTCCGCGTCGACCCAGTATCGTAAGCGGATGATCAGGAAGCCGTGGAGCGGCTGGCCTGAAACTCGGATTCGGTCGCAAGTTCCCAGGGAAGAACTCCCCCAAAGTACCCGATTCGGCTCCCGCCCCGCTTGGATGAGTGATCGTGAACTGTAAACTTAATTTGATTGGTAGCTCGGTCAAGCGGTCCCTTGAATGGGTCGTTCAGCGCTACCGTAACGGCATATTCAAGCGGGGCCAGCAATCGGGCTGGGACGCGGATGGTGTGGTAGGTGATCCCTTCAGGAATTCCGACTCGGTCTGAGTCTCGCATATCGGTGAACAGCACAGGAATCCCTAGCGAGTCTCGAAGTGACATCGTCAGGAAGCCTGAAGGTCGACGAGACTGGCTGAACACACCGATCCGGATCAAAAATCCGCGGTCGCTGTCGACGTCGTTCTGGGGGGTTTCGTCGAGCCCGTCGAGCACTTCGATCTGGAAGATCTGGGCATCCCGAGAGCGGTCGAGCCCAGACTCGTACCGGCTGCCGTTCTTGACGTTCAGGTCCATGTAGGCTCGGACCGCATCCTCGACTGGCCCGTCGTAATGAACACCTCCCTGGTTCATCACAATCCCTCGGGTGCAGAGCCGATTGATCGCGTTCATGTTGTGGCTGACAAAGAGAACCGTCCGAGCCCCTCCGCTCGTATCAGAAAGCTGCTGCATTTTTCCCATGCATTTGTTTTGGAACTCGACGTCACCGACCGCGAGCACCTCGTCAATGATGAGGATTTCCGGTTCCAGGTGCGCCGCCACCGAGAACGCCAGCCGCACTTTCATGCCTGAGCTGTAGCGCTTGATGGGCGTGTCGAGGAACTTCGAGATGCCCGAGAATTCGACAATCTCTTCGAACTTGCGGTCAATCTCGCGACGAGTCATGCCGAGGATCGTGCCGTTCAAGTAGATATTGTCACGGCCGGTCAGCTCGGGATGAAAACCGGTGCCGACCTCCAGCAACGAGGAAACGCGGCCGTTGACCACCACTCGGCCAGAGGTCGGTGCGGTCACGCGAGAGAGGATTTTCAGAAGTGTCGATTTCCCGGCTCCGTTGCGGCCGATGACCCCGAGCACTTCTCCCCGAGGAACTTCAAAGGACACATCGCGGAGGGCCCAGATCAAATCCTCTTCATCTTCGGCTCCCGATCGAGACGTGTCGAGCCGCCACAGCTTGCGAAAATTCTTCAGTGGCTTCTTGATCGCATCAATCGACGCGGAGAGCAGCGATTCGTGGCGCTCTTCGGCGAGGCCGATCCGGTAGAGCTTGCTCAGCCCTTCGACACTGATGGCGGTGTTCGACATGGTGATCTTCGGAAGCACTCAGGATGCAGAGGGAAACGGATGGGGAACCGACGGACTAGGCGACGTCGGCAAACAGACGTTCTGAGCGTCGAAAGTAGAATAAGCCAGTTACCAACAGAATCGTCGCGACCAGCGTACCTTCGAGGATCAGGGGGAGGTGATATTCGAATGGAGCGCCGAGCAAACTGGCCCGGAATCCGGTAATCACGGCCAGCATCGGATTCAGTCCGAACACCGCCATGATCCGAGGAGGAATCATTTCTGTGGTGTAGATCACGGGCGTGAGATACATCGCCAACTGGATCACGAAGCTCAACGCATAGGCCACATCCCGATACTGGACCGCCATCGCCGCAAGCCAGAGACTCATCCCCAGCACCGCGACAAAGGCGACGAGAATCATGGCCGGAATTACCACGATTGCTTCTGGACGCGGGGCCACGTCGTATCCCGCGATGGCATACCCGAGCATGAGCAGTCCCAGAAGCAGCAGCATGATCCCCAGATCAACAAACTTCGAAAGGATCTGAGAAAGCGGCAGAATGATTCTCGGAAAGTAGATCTTCGAGATCATCGTGTTGTTTTGAACCAGGCTGCTGCTGGCGCCGGTGAGTCCCGCCGAGAAGAACAACCACGGAACGATCCCGCAGAACGCGATCAAGGCGTAGGGCAAGTTGCTCGGCAACGTGATTTTCGCCACCCGGCTGAAGATGATCGTGTAGATGATCATCGTGATCACCGGCTGGAAGATGGCCCAGCCAATTCCCAGCACCGACTGAGCATAGCGAGCCTTGATGCCTCGCCAGGTCATGAACACGAGCAAATCTCGCCGTTCATACAGTTCGCGAAGATCGACCAGTTGCCAGCCTGATGGGGGCTCAATGATCAGCGTGTCGGGGATGGCCGACGTCGTTGATGGTGCGACGGTTCCGATTGAGGACGCCGAGTCCCCGGGTGTGGTTCCTGGATCCCTCTCCAATACACAAACCGCTCGCTGCGCGGCCCCCGTGGTTGCTGTTCATCGCGAATCCCGAGTCCCTGGCCGGAAGGTGTGAATGACCGGATGCTCAGGGACTTCGGCAAGGACTCGGTCGTTGCGCCTCCTCCGAACGCCTTCACCATCCCCCGAGGGAATGAGAGGGTTCGAGCGCCAACGATCTAGGCTTGAAGGATTTTAGGGAGAGGACCATCAATTGTGACACGTCTCTCGAAAAACTGCCGGCCAATCACCGTATCGAGGGACGCCTTTTTTTGTCAAATGAAAACCTGGCGAAGGTACACTTCCCCGAGAGCCTGGAAAAGCTGGGAAGCCATCAGTTTGGGGATGTGCAGTGGTCCGGCGGGGTGGCGATTTCGAGCAGAAGGTCTGCCAATCGATAGCCGGCCAGGGCCGATTGGCGACGGGCCAGGGCTCGGGCGTCGGCGTCGTAACCGATCGGAAGATCAGGGAACTCCGCCAGGGAGGGGTCGAGGTTGCGATAAACGGTCTGGAGTGCCAGCGCGACTCCTTCCGAAGACCAACGGTTCGGGTTCGGCTCGGCGAGCCGGTCGGCAAACGTCTCCCGAGGATGCTCCGCCCGCAAGGTGGCGGCCAGCGCCTCGACGGACTCGGGAGTCGCGTCGGTCCCCAGGGCCCGGTCCCAATAGCTGTGCAGGTTCCCTTCCCCGAACCGAACCTCGTTGCCTCCCCGGTCGCCATTCGGGGTGGCCGGGCTGAAGCGGGCCACGTTGTGCAAGGGCTGATGCAGGTCGCCGACCAGGTGGAAGATCCAGCTCAAGGCCAACGCCCGATCCGAAGTCGGGGCGGAGCGGTCTCGGGCAATCTCCAGGTTCGTCGCCAGCGATTCAAGGATGTCGCCGTGCGGGTCGTCATCGTCGAGATCCTGCAAGGGCGGTAAGACCTCGACCCTCCCCTCCCCATCGACCATGATTCGGAAGTTGATGTAATGAGCCCGGCCGATATCGTAACGTTTGAACGGGCCAGGCCGTTTCGCATCGTCCGGAAACACGGCCGCGTTCATGAAGCGGTTCAACGCGGCGTCGTCGCCGTTCCATCGATGCTCGGCCCAGAACGTGGCGTCCTGGGCGGCCGGATGCTGGTCGAGGATCTCCACGATCGCCTGTCGGGCCTCGGGTGGCAGTTCTTCAAAGGCAATGGCCGCGATCACCCGATGGGCGCAATCATTCCAGAGGCTCGCACCGGTTGCTTGATCCGCAGCCAGGGTGAGCGTGACCACGGGAAGAAGAATCGACACGGGCAGGAATCGCATCGCAGGAGGACTCGGCCAGGGATGGGGCGGGGCGGCACCTCGTTCCGGAGCCTTCCAGGATACGCGATTGCGATCCCCTTCCCCAAGCCCGATTCCCGTCCCCTCATCCGACCATCGCAGTCCTGAGCCGTTCGGCCCCGGATTCTATCGGCCTTCGGAGCAAGTAGACGTCCTGGACCGGATTCCCCCGAGCGGCCTGGGGGTGCCATTCCAGGATCTCCCATCCCTCGGCCAAACCCGTGGCGAGCGATCCGGGCGGGTGGAACGCGGCGCAGTCGTTGCTGCCCTCGCGGTCGGTCCCCACCACCACCATCTCACCGCGGTCGTACTGATCGCGGAGGACCGGCGAGAGCCCGTCGCGATAGGCATCGCCATGCAGGGTGATCAGGAGGAGGCCACCGGGCCGGAGCACCCGGCGTAGCTCAGTCATCCAGTGCCGCTGGCGGGCTTCTCCCATGTGGGTGAAGACCGACAGTGCATAGGCCAGGCCGAACCGGGCGTCAGGAGCGTCGATGCGCCCGTCAAGTGAATTGACCGCGAAGAGGCTGAATCCGAGATGCCGGCGGCACCAGGAGATCATCGCCGGGTTGGTGTCCGTCCCCACGATCTCGACCCCCGAAGCGGCCAGCCTTGACCAATGGCGAACCACCCGACCGACCCCACATCCGAAGTCGAGCAAGGCGCCCACCTCCTCCATCGGCATTCCGTGGCGGCCAACGGCGTTTCGGATGTCCTCGGCAGCCCATCGACCCCCTTGAAGGAACCAGGTCGGGTCCTCCGAATTGCCGATGGCGTGCAGCAAGCGAGGAGGGGGCACGGGCAATCCTGAGGCCCGCTCGGCCAGTCGAATCGGTACGCCCCGAATCCGTTGCCGGGTTCGTTCGGCGACGCGCTGAAGACGTCTCCGGGCCCGATGGGCCAGCTCGATCCTCTGCCCGGTTTCTCCGCCTTGCATCGCCCTGTCCCTCCGTGGCGGCCGGTCCCTGGCAGGCATTCCCTTTGCCTTGCCCTTGCATGCGGATCGAGATCGCCGGCACCGAGAAGAACGGACGATCCCTGTTCGATTGCGACAGCGTTCTCTACACGGAGCGGACGGAACGGTCAAGCTCGGCCGCTCCGATCACGCACCGCCGGGAAACACACCGGAGACGATCCCTCTGGAATGAGGACCGTCTCCGGTGCTACGGAATTCCGGATTGAGGAGTCAAGAAACCGAGACTTTCGGCGGCCTCGGCTCACAAGACTCAGCGAGACGTCGGAACGCCTTGCTCACCAAAGATGACCATCGGACGGCCCGACGCCGGCACGAGGTCCTGAGTGTTGTAGATCAACTGGGCATTCAAGGCCCGGTCAATCAGGTCGACGGCTTCGAGCAGGTGAGCCCGGGTGTAAGAGTCGGCCTTGCCGTTGCTGGCCTCGAGCACCTTCGACACCTTGTCCTTGAGCGCTCGAAGCTGCATCTGGGCAAGGTTCGAAATCGGCTTCTGAGCCGCCCCGGTCCCGCCGTTGGGTAAGGTCAGGTCGATCAGGCGATCAAGATGCTCGCGCTGAAGGTTCCGGCGCAGGCTGGAGACCATCGGCTTGCGATCGGTGAACGGTCCCGCGCCCGGATCGTCCAGCTCAGACCAGATGGTCTTGCCGACGGTTTCGAGCAGTTCGGGAAGGGTTAATGCATCCTGGTCTGCCGGAATTCGGAACTCGTTGTCATACACCCGCCGCAAGGTGGTCGGGTTCATGAGCATCGTCAGGGCCGAAGCCTGGATGCCGATGATCCGATCGTGGATCGGCCAGGTCGGCTCGTCGTTGACGGCCGATCGGAAGCCTTCGCCGTCGAGCCACTTGTCCACCGACATTCGGCGGAGCAGCTCGGGGGTCAGGCCGAAGGCCTCGTCCTTGAAGGCGTTCTCGATGATGAACGTCAAGGCGGCCCGCTGCTGATCGACGGGAACGACCTGGATCGGGTCGCGGTCGCCAGGGTCCCCCTTCTTGTCGCGGTTGACGAACGTGCCGCCGACCCAGCCGGCCAGCATGTTCAGCGACGACACCTGGAAACCGAGGGTCATCTCATAGCCGCGACGGGCCTTGGCCCAGCTGTCGCCGTCGTTGACGAACTTCTCCAGCAGACGTTCGCGGTGATAGCGGGCCAGCCGCATCTGATTCTCGGCATAGTCGAGCGGGTCCTTCGAGAAATCGTAGCGACGCGCCAAGGGGTCGGGGCCTCCGGTGTCCTCGTCGGTCCCGTAGGCCAACTCGGGCTCGGAAACCCGGGAGAGGACCTTCTTGAGACCCTTCTCGTCAGTCGAATAACCGAATTCAATGGCCCACATGTCATAGGGGCCGATGTCGATCATCGTATAGTCACCCTGGACCTCCCCCGATTCCATGTTGATGTTCACCGGGTTATAGTCCATCACCGATCCGGTAAACGGCTTCTTGCCCTTCACCTCGTCGCTGTTGATCTCCTCCAGGGTGTACAGGCCCGATGCCTTGAAGTTGTGGCGCAGGCCGAGCGTGTGGCCGACCTCGTGCGCGACCAGGTCGGCGAGCAACGGTCCGATGAACTCCTCCGGAATGCCGTCGAGCATCTCCTTCGGCTCTTCCGGGTCGTCCTTGGGCTTCTCACCGTCCTTGGGCTTCTCACCGTCCTTGTCCCCCTCGACGATTGCGGCGTGGTTGTGGCCATGATCGTGCCCGTCGTCAAGGGTCGCCAGGTGAAGCCGCAGAGCGGCCACGTCGCGGGCCCGGCCCGAGGCGGCCAGGCAGAGGCCGTTGACCTGGCTCATCCGGCCGATCAGGCCGTCGAACTCGTTGTCCCCCATCAGGGTCGGATCGACATGAGCGGCCGGATGTCCGCCGAGTGCCTGGGGGCCTCGCATGGCTCGCTGAGCCATCAACAGGTCACGATCGGCGGGGGGGGCCATTCGGATGCGGGGGTCCCAGCGCGGGTTGGCGTCGAGCCAGGCCATCGCCTCGGGGCTGAAGCCTTCCATCGCCATCTTCGGCAATTCCTGGTTGAAGTCGCGCCAGAAGGCCCGAATCCAGCCGTCGGTCAGGATGATGTCGGCGTCGAGAATCTGGCCGGTCAGCGGGTTGACTCGGCTGGGGCCGATGGCGGTACCCACGTCATTGTTCAGCCACCGAATGAAGTTGTACCGGACGTCCTCGGGGTCTTTCTCCATGTGAGCCCCAGAGGCGGCGTCCTGGTAGTAGACCTCGATCGCGTTGGAGAAGCCGACGTTCTCAAACGCCTTGTTCCAATAGAGCACCCCTTCGCGGACCCACCGGCGGTATCGGATCGGGGTTGTGTGCTCGATGTAGAAGACAATCGGCTGCTTGGGAGGGCTCACCTTCAGGCTTGGGTCGGCCTTTTCCAGGTGCCATCGGTTGATGTAGCGGACCCGGTTCTCCCCTTCGGCGAACTTACCCAGGTCGGAGTAGGCGGTCGTGAAATACCCGATACGCTCATCGGCTTTCCGGGCTCGGTAGCCCGTGTTCTCGGGAATCAGGCTGATGGAGTAGTGCAACGTTCGCAGTTGCCCGTCGTCCATCGGCACCTCGAAGGCCAGCTCAACGTTCTGCTCGAACGCTTTGGCCGTCTTGATCGCGGCCAGCCTCGGGTTGCTGATCCGAACGCTGTTGCCGAAGAACTTCGACGCCTGACCGACAAGCAGCTCATCCAGGTCGATCACCGGTCCGCCCTGAGGGACGATCGTCAAGATCGGAATGTCGAGCAATACCTTGTCGGTAAAGAGCCGCTGGACCGAGGCCTTCGATTCATTGTCGCCCGTCGATCGCACTTCCACGTTCGGCTGGATCAGGGCAAGCCGCTTGTCGTAGGGCTTCCAGTAGACGTACATATCGCCTGCCTGAAGCCCGGCAAAGCGTTCGCCGCTGGCCACGGTCAGGGCGATGTAGTGCTTCTGCCTCATGTAGTCGCGGGGCAGCTCGGCGAGCATTTGGCCGTCGCGCTTGCGGACCCAGATGTTGAAGAAGCTCGGCTTGCCATCGAGCATCGAGACGACTTTCTCATATCCCTCGATCACTTTGTCCAGAGGGGGGAAGTCGTCGGGCCGCGCTTGGTTTCCGTTCGCCCCTCCCGAGGCCAGCCGGGCCATGATCTCAGGGGGTAAGCCGGTCGGAATCGGTCCGGAGGGGAACGCGGAAGGGGACTCCTCCTGCTGGCCGATCGCTTGCGAGGTCAGCCCGCTAAGCAGGGCGAGGCCAAGCATCGGAGCCAGCCAGCGGAACCCGAAACTCGGGAATCGCATCATCATGGCGTTTCTCGTGGGGGTCAATCAACGGGTGGGTGGGCGCGAAGCATTCACAAACGACGGACGAAGACCCGATTCCCGGTCCACTCGCGGAGAGGAGGCAAGTGTCGGTCGGCGATCAACCGGGAAGAGTTGGGGGCGGCTCGTGTCGAGTCTCGTTCCACTCTACGAAGCGGCGAACGATCTGGATCGGGATCACGTTTCTCAGATCCTTCACCTCAAATTATCCTACGAATTCCCAGCCCCACTACAAGGTCCACTCCGAACGAAATCAGATTACAGTGCGGCAAATAAGGGGTTTGTAGGGATTGGAGTGGTTCGTTCGAAAGAGAGGGTTCTTCTGGCGGTTGACCTTCGATCCGAGCTCCCGTCTAATCGCGGGAGGACGGACCGAAGTGGTTTCGTTCCCGGTGATGGCTCAGCGATCAATCGGCTTGAGGACGACGTTGCGGTAGAAGACCTCGGCCCCTTCCGACTGCAAGGCGATCCGACCGGCGGTCACGCTCGCCCCCGAGCCGTCATTGACGACGGTGCCATTGACGATGTTGACGATCCGGTCGCCGTCGCAGATGACCTCGATCGTGTTCCACTCGCCGTTGGGCTTCTCGGTGTCGGGCGACTTGATAAACCGGCCGCCCGTCTTGGTTTCGCCATCGACGGTCAAGGTCGTGCCGCCGACCATGAAGAAGTCGCCGCAGTCCCCTTCCTGGATCTGGCATTCAATGGAGGTGGTCCAGATCTTGTCCGGGCCGACGCAGTGCATGAGGATGCCGGAGTCTCGAATTGCTTCGGCCCGAGGGGCCCACTTCGTCTCGCCCCACTTGAATTCAAGGACAAGGTGATAGTTCTTGTACGCCTCCCTGGTGGTCAGGCAGGCGAAGCGCTCGCCGGTGACTTCCAGCAGCCCATCCTTGACGGTGAAAATCCCTTCGGCCTTCGACTCGGGGCTGTAGGGCTCGGTCCGAGGGTCGACGAAGATGACCCAGTTGTCGAGGGAGTCGTCCTGGAGCAGGACGATCGTTTCTCCGCCTTCGGTCACGTCGATCGCCTCGTCGTCGGCCACGGCCGGAGCACCGAGGCTGACCGCCAGCACGCTGATTGCCGCCGTCAACAGGCCGGGAAGATTCATCAAGGGGTTCATCGCGTCGTGGTCTCCTGGGGAAGATCGAGCGTCGGCCGGTCGTTGGGGATTATCGCGGAGCAAGCGGGCCGAAGCTGACCGGCATCGTAGCAGCCTCCAGAACGCTCGACAACGATCCCGAACGCATGATCGACCGACCGATTTTCACAATCGACCGGCCTGGGACCACGATCAACGACGGAGACGATCCCTGAGCCTTCGGGTGATGGCCTCGATCGTCGATCGGCCATCCTGGCGGGCGTCGATGGTGACCCGACCAAGCTGAACCTGAGGTTGGTCGATGGAGCCGGTGATCTTCAGATCAAGCAGATCCTCCGGCGAGAGCCCGGCATCGGCGAGCAAGGCGAGCATGTCCGGACCCACTTTCCCGGCGAGCGGCGAGGTATCCAGCTGGTAGTGGATCCTCCCGTCGAAGGCCGAACCGCCGGACAGGACAATCGGTGTTCCCCCCAGGTTGAGCTGGATCTTCCGGCTCAGAATGCGACGGTCGTCAATCGAAAACTCGCTTCGGAGCGAGCCGACCTTTCCATACTGCGTCACCGGTAACACGCGGGCCAGGTCGATCAGCAGCGACGACCCCTCCAGGCGGATCGGGTCAATCTTGACCATGCCCCGACCGCTCAGCGAGTCTCGGATCTCAGGGCCAGAGGCCCCCTGCCCCTTCAGTTCCAGGTCCAGATCGAGTTTGCCGTCCAGTTGCTCCGACGCCCCGGCCAGGTACGGAACCAGGTAGGTCATGAGTCCCAGGTTCGAGCCAAGCTGAACCCCTTGGGCTTGCAGTTGTCCCATGAAGGCCGGAGATGGCCCCCGCTCGATCTCTGCAGCGAGCGCGAATGTTCCGCCGTTAAGTGTCCCTCTCAGGTCCTCGACCTCGACGACCGAAGGCCACCAGGTTCCCGAGCATTTCAGATCGTCGATCGCCACCGTGGTTGCCACCTGAGCATCGACAAAGACGATCCGCCCTCGCGAGAGCCGGAAGGCGATTGGCCCGTGCGCCTTGGTGCCTCCCTCCTCATCGTTGACGACTGAGAGGTCTGCGGGTTCGGCGTTCTGGAGCAAGAGCCAGGGCGGGAAATTGCCGTCTCGATCCCGGGACAGTCGTAGCGAGAGGTCGCAGACATCGACCCGGCTCGGTTCTCCCCGACCGACAAGCAAGGCCCCGAGGCTCAGGTCGACCCGGACTGATCCGGCTTCGACCCAGGGGGTGGTCGATTCGTCCGGTGCGCCTCCCGGTTCGAGGATCGACAGGTCTCGGAGGTAAATCCCCCCGAGGGGCCCGAACCGGACATGCTCCAGCCTGGCCGGACAGCCCGTGATGCGCTGGACCCGGTCCTCGATGGCTCGCCGGGCCCAATCGGTCGGCACGATCGTCAGGACAGCCGTCCAGAAGAGCGGCGGGGCCAGCACCAGGGCGATCAGCCAACGCCGGCCGAGGCGCAGGCGTCTCGGACCTCGCATGGCGAGCCTCCGTAGGCCCGGGGGAAGTGCGGGACCTGCCCGTCCGCAACGATTGCAGCGCGGGTCATCGCCCCGGAAAGTCGCGGGGACCATACCCCAAGCCGTCCAGATCGACAAGCGGAACTTCCCGGGCGGTCGGTTGCATCGGCCCATCCCCCCGGCTAGCCTCGGCATTGCGACCGTTCGGCCTCGGTGTGCGGTGATCGACGCTCGACCTTTGAGTCGCGAGCACCCCCCGAACGCGTCCAATGGTTCCCTGCCCCTTCGCTCAGTCCGCGAACCTCGGAGGATGATTCGATGAATCGCTCGCTGCGTGTGCTGGCGGTGCTGATGCTGTGTTCCCCGGTGTCGATCGAGGCCGGAGAGTTGCCCAGGGTTGCCGGTGTTCCGCTTCAACCCCTCGCGGCTCAGGCCCGCCGGGTCGCCGATGCGTTGGAGGTGATCGGCCGACCGCTGAGCGTTGAGGAGCGTGCCCAGCTCGATCGGGCCTTTACCCGTGCCGATGAATCGGAAGGCTCCGATGCGATTCAGGAGATCCTCGACCCCTATTGCCTCGTCGGTGTCTCGATCAACCCCGAGAGCCGGGTGAAGGCCCAGCAGGGCCCGGCCGATCCGAGCCTGACGCAGCAAGGCTGGCGAGCCTTTCTCATCAAGGTCCACAACGAGGCGGGCGTGACGGCCCCGCTCCGCGTCGCCAGCCCGAACGCCGCGCCGATCTACACCCGATCGACCGCATCGCCCGATCCCAAGCAGACGATCCCTCCCGAGTCGATTCCCGACCGCTGGACCGAGATTGCCATGTTCAACGACCGGCCGATGAACCCGACGCTCTCGGGCCTGTTGCTCGAATACCGAATCATCCAGATTTACAGCCGAGACGCCGGCCCCCGAGAGGCAAAGCTGACCTTCGACGTCGGCCAGGGGACCCAGGATCTTGGCTTCCGCTCCGACGTGGACATCCTGTTCCAGTGCGAGCCGGGCGTGGTTGTCTCGCTCGACATCCAGGACGAGGACGGTACCCCCGTGATGGGCTCCCTCTTGATCCGAGACCCGAGGGGCCGGGTCTATCCGTCTCCGGGCCGTCGGCTTGCCCCCGACTTTTTCTTCCACCCGCAAATCTACCGAAAGTCGGGTGAGTCGGTCATCCTGCCGCCGGGCACCTTCAACGTCGAGTACACCCGAGGGCCGGAGTACCGGGTCAAGTCCCGGCAGATCACCGTCGAGGAAGGGGCGGGCACGCAGACCGAGTCGTTCCGGCTCGAACGCTGGGCGAACCTGGCCGAGAAGGGCTGGTACTCGGGCGACCACCACGTCCACGCCGCTGGCTGTGCCCATTACGAAAGCCCGACCGAAGGGGTTGAGCCCGAGCACATGATGCGCCATATCCTCGGCGAGGACCTGACCGTCGGCTGTGTCCTGAGCTGGGGCCCCTGCTGGTACTACCAGAAGGAGTTCTTCGAAGGAACCATCCACCCGCTTTCAACCTCCGATTATTTGATGCGGTACGATGTGGAAGTTTCCGGCTTCCCCTCGTCGCACTCCGGGCACCTCTGCCTGCTCCGCCTGACCGAAGACGACTACCCGGGCACGACCTTGATTGAGGAGTGGCCGAGCTGGACCTTGCCCGTCTTGCAGTGGGGCAAGGAGCAAGGTGGGGTCGTCGGCTACTCGCACTCGGGATGGGGCTTGCAGACCCAGTCGCTGGAGCTGCCGACCGATGAGATTCCGCCGTTTGATGGCATTGGCGCGAATGAATACATCGTGACCGTGGCCCACGATGCGGTGGACTTCATCTCCAGCGTCGATACGCCGGCCCCGTGGGAGTTGAACATCTGGTATCACACTCTGAACTGCGGCTACCGGGCGAAGATCAGCGGCGAGACCGATTTCCCCTGCATCTACGGCGAGCGGGTCGGCCTGGGGCGGTCGTACGTCAAGATCGACGGAGAACTCGACTTTGATCGGTGGGTCCAGGGGATCAAGGACGGCCGCTCCTATGTCTCCGACGGCCGGAGCCACCTGGTTGATTTCAAGGTGGAGGATGTGGCGGTCGGCGAGAACGGCAGCGAGCTGAAGATTGACGAGGCGGGCCAGGTCCGCGTTTCCGCCTCAGTTTCCGCCCTGCTTGCCCCTGAACCGGACGAGCGAACCGAGGCGATCCGCAACCGACCGTTGAGCCAGCAACCCTACTGGGACGTCGAGCGGACCCGGATCGGCGACTCCCGCCGGGTCCCCGTCGAGGTGGTCGTCAACGGTTATCCGGTCGCTCGGCAGGAGATCGAGGCCGACGGCTCGTTCCAGGACCTGACCTTCGACGTTCCGATCGAGCAGTCAAGCTGGGTGGCCTTAAGGATCTATCCCAGCTCGCATACGAACCCGATCTTCGTCCTGGTGGATGACCAGCCGGTCCGGGCCTCGAAGAAGTCGGCCGAGTGGTGCCTCAAGAGCGTTGATCAGTGCTGGTCGCAGAAGGTCAAGGGGATCCGTCCCGAGGAACGGGCCGAGGCCGAGGCCGCCTACGAGTTCGCCCGGGAGGCCTATCGCAAGATCCTGGCCGAAAGTGAGGCGGAGTGACTGGATTCTCAAAGAGCTTGGTGATGAGGATGTGTCAATGAAATCATCGGGTCGTCCGTCGCTGCTCGTCCTGATCGGCCCCGGCCTGCTGGTCGCGGCCACCGGAGTGGGGGCGGGCGACCTGTTGACAGCAAGCTACGCGGGTTCGAAAGCAGGGATGGCCCTGGTCTGGGCAGTGGTGATCGGTTGCGTCTTCAAGTGGGCCTTGACCGAAGGGCTCGCCCGCTGGCAGATGGCCACGGGCACGACCCTGCTCGAAGGCTGGGCCACGAAGCTCGGCGGCTGGATTCGCTGGGTCTTTCTCGCGTACTTACTGCTGTGGTCGCTGATCACCGGGGGATCGCTGGGCAAGGCCTGCGGCGTGGCCGGGGACGGCCTGTTCCCGCTCGGCGATCGGGCCACGTCGCAGGCGATCTGGACGGTGGTGCATGCCCTGGGTGGTCTGGCCCTGGTCTGGTTCGGTGGATTCAAGACATTTGAGCGGATCATGGCGGTGCTGGTCGCATCGATGTTTCTTTGTGTGATTTTGGCTGCGGCGTTGCTCGGTCCGGACTACGAGGCGATTGGTCGGGGGCTGACCCGCCCGATGATCCGATCGGGGGACCTTCCCTATGCGATTGGGTTGCTCGGCGGGGTGGGCGGGACAGTGACCTTGCTCTCCTATGGGTACTGGATTCGGGAGTCGAACCGATCGGGGCTGGAGGGGGCGAAGCTTTGCCGGATCGACCTGGCCATTGCCTACGCAGCCACTGGCCTCTTTGGGATTGCGATGCTGGTGATCAGCTCTCGGATCACCGTGGACCGTCAGGGGGCCGAGGTGGCCCTGCTGCTGGCCGATCAGCTTCAGGAGGCGGCCGGGCCGGTGGCGCGGTGGGTCTTTCTGGTTGGGTTCTGGGGGGCGGTGTTTTCCAGCTTGCTCGGGGTCTGGCAGAGTGCGCCTTACCTGTTCGCCGACTTCCGGCAGCTCAGCAAGGGGGACACCGATGCCATCGTCGATGTGGACCTCGACCAGACCCGGGCCTATCGTGGGTACCTGATTGCCATCGCGGTGGTTCCATTAGTGTTGGTTAATGTGTCGGTCAGGCATGTGCAACTGGCTCATGCGGTGCTGGGGGCGTTGTTCATGCCGTTGCTGGCGGTAACGCTCCTGATCTTGAACAACCGAGAGGACTGGGTAGGCCGAGGCTTCCGGAACCGTTGGGGGTCGAACCTGCTCTTGATCCTCACGCTGTTGACGTTTGCGGGGATTGGGATTGGCGATCTCCTGAGCCGGTTGGGTAGTGGCGCGGCAGGCCCGTCCTGATCGGGGCTGACCGCGCCTGGCCTTTCGTCAGATCACCCCATGCAGTGGGCCTCCGGGGGCTCCGAGGGAATCAACCTTGCGCTCGGCGTCGGGGTCGTCTTCCAGCGGGGGGGCGTGGTGCGGCTTGATCCGGGCGTCGATGACGAGTGAGCCGCGGCATCCCCAGTGTTTTTGAACGGTCGAAGCTCCGATGCCGTGGATGTCGGCCGCGGGGTTGGAGCGGGTGAAGGTGACCCAGAGGAAGTTCTTGAGGGACTTCGCGGCGAAGTCGCTGTCATCCACAAACACGATGAGCGGGAAGACGTTGATGGGATCGCCCGGCTGGAACGACCAGCAGAAGGCGGCCTGGCTCTGGTCTTCGCCACGGTGGTCGGGGGCGAACGGGGGCGCCTGCAGGGCGAGGACACCCGGAAGGCAAACGCGGGGGTTGCTGAAGCCGTCGGGCAGGTTCAGGTCGCTGGGGATCTCCGTGGGAAGGTCTCTCCGCTTCGGGCCGGCAGCGGCGATGACGACCTTCGACCCCTGGTTGAAGCCGTGGCCGGAGTAGTCGAGAGTGTCCATCGTCGTTTTCGTCTGGAAATGCAGGTCGGTTTCCCAGTTGGCCCGTTCGAGTAGGTGCTGGAGGAAGCGGCCGATGTCGTGGATGTCCAGCTCGGGGTTGTCTTCCTCGGCAATGATCAAGAGATACTTCGCCAGCGACATCTGCCCCTGGCCGAGGATGGCGTTGGCCTGGGTGAGGATTTCCTGCGGTCGACGCTCCTGGGCATAAGGGACGTAGCGCTCGCTGCCGATCGCGAGCAAGAGCGGGTGAACGCCTGCGGCGTCGACCGCGTGCACGGCCTTCACCCCTGGCAAGACGGTCGGGACGAGCGGGCCGGTCAGCTCGTGGATCAACTCGCCGAACGAGGTGTCCTCCTGAGGCGGGCGGCCGACGGAGGTAAAGGGCCAGATGGCTCCGGGACGGTGGTAAACGCGATCGACCTTCATGACCGGGAACTCGTGCACAAGGGCGTAGTAACCCAGGTGGTCGCCGAAGGGGCCTTCGGGCTTCGTCTCGTGGGGGTTGATGGTGCCGCAGATGACGAAGTCGGCCTCGGCGGGCATGGCCAACGGCCAGTCGGGCGGCCGGACCATCCGCACGGCCCGGCCGCCGAGGGCGCCGGCAAAGCTAAGTTCGGGAAGGCCTTCAGGCAGGGGCATGACGGCAGCGACGGTCATGGCGGGAGGGCCGCCGACGAAGATGTTCACGCGGAGCGGCTCCCCCTTCTTGATGGCTGCGGCGTGGTGGATGCCGATACCGCGGTGGATCTGGTAGTGGAGGCCGATCTCGCGGTCGGGCTCGTACGTGTTGCCGGAAAGCTGGACGCGGTACATGCCGAGGTTCGACTTCGCCAGGCCGGGGGTCTCGGGGTGCTCGGTGTAGACCTGCGGCAGAGTGACGAATGCGCCCCCGTCCTTCGGCCAACTGACGAGCTGGGGGAGGCTCGAAACGGTCGTCCGGTGGCTGAGGATCGGACCATATCGCGCTCGACGAGGGAGGAGGTTCAGTCCAGTTTTCGGGACATCGTAGTAGCGCCAGGGACGCTTGAAGCCGTTCGGAGGGCTGACCTTCAGCTCGACGAGGTGGCGGACGGCCTCCAGGGTGTCTCGGAAGATCCAGCGGGTCCGCTCGATCGTGCCGAACAGGTTCCCGACGACAGGGAAGGCACACCCCTTGACCCGTTTGAAGAGCAAGGCCGGCCCCTGGGCCTCGTAGACCCGGCGCTGGATGGCAGCAACCTCCAGGCGAGGATCGACCTCGGTGGTGATCTCGATGAGGTCTCCCTTCGATCTCAGGTCGTCAAGGCAATCGGCGAGCGATCGGTATCCCATGCCAGCGTCTCAGGACTCGTTCGAGAGGTCAGGGCGTGACGGAGGCCGGGCGACCTCCACAGAAGATAGCTTAGTGATCCCGGGCGATTTGGCCATGCTCGGGTGGTTCGGGATGCCAAGGAGCGATGGGGACGGCGCTCGGCTCGCGGCGGACGTGCTCCCGGGCCGGAGTCGTCCGGGAGGGGAAATCGGGAGTTTGCGAGAATCGGACGGCCTAGCGAGTGCGTTCGGGGGGCAGCGAGGGGGCATCGGTGGCCGGTTGCGACGCCGAATCCGAGGGGAAGGAACCCCTTGATGGCGGTTCGGTGCGCCAATTGCCCTGAGGAGACGCAGGAGAGGGGTCGGGTCGTATCTCCAATGAAGGATTCGTGTTCGAGCGATCGGGGTTGTGTTTCGAGGCCGGAGATTGCGGTTCGTTTCGGGAATTAGCCGGGGCGTTCGACGCCGAGGCCGGGCCTGGGGGGTGAGGCGGATCGGGATCGGTTCTTGGCGGGGCGACGTTGGGGAACCCGGCGTGGGTCGGCCCGGTGGGGGCCGCGCGTCGGCGGTGAAATTCGGGGTGGGCTTGGTGCCACACCCGATCCTGATCCTTGCTCCGCTCGACCCGAAGCCGCATCACCTGGTTGATTCCCCGAATCATTTCGGAGAAGGCCTCGCGGCGGTAGCGCTGGCGAAGCTGGCCCTCCTTGCTCGTGTCGATCTGGGCGCTTTGGGCGACGGAGAGGGCTTCGGCCTGGTCGTGATCATGCCAGCGCTGGTCGCGGAGGGCTTCGAGGCGGTCGAGTTCCTCGGCGATGATGGCTCGCAAGGCGATCCGGCCGGAGACGGGGTCCTGGGGAAGCCGAGGGGATTCGGGAACGGGGAATCCGGAACAGAGTCGGGCGAGGTACCAGAGGCGCTGGATGATGGGAGCGGCGTCGGGGCCGGGGGCCTGGGGGACGAGGCCGAACAAGTGCATGGCGCGGGGGAAGTCGTCGCGGTCCCAACCGATCCCCTGCTCCAGTCGGGCGTCGAGCTTCAGCCACTGGCGGATGAGCCACTCGCAGCCGAAGGAGTCGGCCTCCAGGTCGGCCAGGGTGTTGCTCGGGTCGTTCGACAGCCCTTGCGCGACCTTCCGAGTGGCCCGTTGCCGCTGCTTCTCCCAGGCGGCAATGGCCTTGCGGCCCGTGTCCTTCAGGGTTTCCTCCTCGACCTTCCGGCATCGTTCGAGCCGGGCATAGGCGACGGCCGAGGATCGGATGAGCGCTTCCTCCGCCTCCGTGTCCGCGCCGATCTGGGAGACCCAGCGGTCGGCGAACGATTGCATGAGGGCGGCCTCGGCCTCACCGTCGGGCAAGGCGGCGGTCAGGCCGTGCTTTTTCGCATTGAGCCGGCTGCGCCGCCGACCGGCCTCGGTGCGGGTGCCGGAGCGGGAAGAAGGGTTGCGATCGGGTTCGGTCGGGATGGGTGTGGGGCTCATGGTGGGTTGCTCTCATTTCGCTCGATGCGTGTCTGGTTCGATCCTTGGGCGTTCCGGGGCGCGACCTCCTCGGGGCGGCCTCGGGGACGGAAAGACCGATACCGATAGCATCGGGAAAAACGGGAGGCGTAGTCATCGCATCGGGGAAGTCCGATGTCTTGGGTCGCCAATGGCCGTGTCACTTGATGAGCCCCGGATTCCGCTCGCAACGACGCAAGAACCACGGGAAAACCTGTTCGATGCGTGAGGATTCCATGAACCTTCGCTGGGGTTGCCCAGGACGTATTGGTCGCGTTCGATGAAAACACGAAGACGCATGACGCCAACAGCTTATGTGAAGCGGCTCACGGGGAGAAAATACGTCGTACTCTTGACATGGAATCTAGAAATACTGAAGGAACTGATGCGTTCGAGGCTCGCATTCAATACAGAGGCCACCATGAATCAGACAATGATCGCGGCCGTGCTGTCCCTGGCATGTTGTGGCATTGGTGCGGTCGACGAAGAGCAGTCGAAGCTGGCGGAGGGGGCGAAGTCCGTCACTGAGGAGACGGAGGTGATGATGCATCTCCCGATCAAACAGGCAGAAGGTAACAGAGAGTTCCGGGTGGACGAAGGTCATTGGGTCTACGTGACGGCCCAGATCAGCCAAGTGGGTAAAGCAGCCAGGATCGACGGCGAGCTCACGGGAATCAACCGAACGGTGTTTGCGGGGTTCCACGCGGCGGGCATCATCACCCTCTTCGACGATCGAGACAACGTCATCATCAAAATGCTGATTCCCAAGCAGTTGGGTGTGAATGGCACTGCACTGGGCGGGAGTAGTAGGACGGAACCATTCGTCATCGACCTGCCCGAACGTATCGCCATGAGAGTTCGAAGGTTCGAGGTGAAGGGCTTCGCGAGACACCACCCCAATTTTGTCAAAGAAGTGAAAAAAATTGTCGAGGAAGGGCAAAAGGTGTTCGGGGAGAACAATTAACGGCGAGGGCCGTGACCTGGTCGGCCAGCGGGTCCGCGTGGTCGAGACCGAGGCTCACCTGGAAGTCAATTTCGGTCCGCACTGCGTCCGCCATCTCCTCTCCGCCATGCTCTCGGAGCCCACACGCTTGTAGAATGGTGAACAACCGGTGCGTGTGACCCATGTCCCTGCACCGGGTGTGACCCATGTCCCTGCATCGCACACTTGCCAACCGGGGTCGCGGAGCGACGAGAGGCCACGGTGAGACGCCCTAAGCCTCGTGCGGCGACGCCGCCCCGGTTGACGAGCAACCGGGGCCACCCGCGGGGTTGTGATCGGGTTCGGTCGGGATCGGTGCGTGGCTCATGGTGGGTGCTCTCGTTTCGCTCGATGCGTGCCTGGTGTTGAAGTCTGGGCTTCCCGGCGCGCGGCCCCTGGACGCGGAATGGCATCGGAAACGGAAAGCCCGATACCGATAGCATCGGGATAAACGGGAGGCGTAGTCATCGGATCGGGGGAGTCCGATGCGATGGACTGCTGCTGGAAAGAGGGTTTGACAGAGATCGGATTGTGCTTGCATCACCGCAAGGAGCACGAGACAATTTGTTCGATGGCTTGGAATGATCCGAGCGTTCCGTCGTGTTTTTCCCTGAGGTTTCGTTCGCGTTCGTGGATCAAGACGACGAATCGTTCGTCGACTTCAGGTGAGGCGGTGACGTGTTCACTCCTCTGTTCCCAGCATCCCGGAGCCGCCATGTCTTCCACCCGAGCGCGAAAACGATCGTACGTGGTGCCTCGACGGGCCGTGCGCCCCGGCCTCGAAGGGCTTGAGCCGAGGCTGGCCCTGTCTGCGGCCGTGGAGGTCATCGGCGAGACGTTGGTGATTACCGGCACGGAGGGACCCGACCGAATCCTGGTCGGATTCGGAGGCCGGTCGGATGTGCTTCGCGTCGTCATTGATGGGGAGGACCGCGGCCGATTCGGGCCCGTCTCCCAGATCCAGATTGATGCCGGAGCGGGGGACGACATTGTTCTGCTGGGGCAGGGCGTGAGACAGCCCGCGGTGATCCACGGCGGGGCCGGAGCGGATCGGCTCCGGGGTGGGTCGGGCCCGGACCAGACCTTCGGCGGCGACGGCGATGACCTGGTGGTTGGCTCGGCGGGCCGAGATGCGCTGGACGCCGGGGCCGGGCGCGACCGCGTGGTGACGCCTCACCGCATGGGGGCGATCCGCGTCTCGAAGGCGGCCTCGGGGGCGGCGATGCCGCATCTCTTCCGGACCTATACGCCTCAGCCGTTGCGGGCGACGGGCCTCGATGCCACGACCCCGATCGTCATTGGGCCGGCCGACCTGGCCGACCCGAGCGTCGTCGTGCGGCTGAGGGCGACCTACGAGGCCGGGCAGCCCGTCGCCCTGACCCGCGCGACGGACGCCGACGTCGATCGGCTGGGCGAGTTGCTCGGCCACCAGGGGGGAGTGGGATGGGATCCGAGCGTCCCCCACGCCGACCTGGTCGTCTTCCGCAACAGCACCCGCCCGGACGGGGAGGCCCACGAGGCCTCGACGGCGTTTCTGCTGGCGTCGGATCGCCCCCAGACCGCGGCCGCGCGCCGGATCGCCGGGGGGCATATGTTGGAGGCCCTGAGCCAGGCGCTCTCGGCGACGGCCGTTGTGCCCGAGACGTCTCCCGGCGACGGCTCCTCGCAGAACCTCATCCAGATCGCCAAGTCCTCCATGTCTTCGACCGTCGCAACCGACTCGTATGGCAATCAGGTCCAGATCGTCAACACCGTGTGGTCTCTGCGGGCGTTCGAGGACAACGTTGACCTCTATTACGTCCTCCAGGAGGTCGATTTCGCCGTCGGCAACCCGCCGACGATCGACGAATGGGACAACTCGGCTGACACGACCGTCCCGCTCACTCATTCGCCGACCGTCTTCCAGACGAGTCCGGCGACGGTCATGGAGGCCACCACACTCACCGGCGGCGTGAGCGATACGGTCAGCGTGAGTGTCGGGTTCAACACGAGCCAGGGCCTCGACGCGTCCGTGACGAAGAGCACCACGATCTCGAACTCGAAGGCCACCACGGTCCCTCCGGTCGATGTCGTGAATGCCACCGACTTCTCGACGGGCTTTCCCTCGTGGACCTATGCCGTGAACGATCGTCCCAGGATCGGCGAGTCGTACACCGTGTTCAATCAGTGGATCTGGAGCGTGCCGTTCTCGGCCTATACCCAGTTCCAGTTGCAATCGGGCTTGATTCTGCCCAACTCAGCGGCCTTCCAGGTGCTCAACCCGCCGGGCCCGGGCAACGTCGCTGCCCAGCTGGAATCGAAGATCCCCATCCCGTTCGGCAGCACCTTCGCGCTGCAAGACCCCGTGGTGACCGGCCTGACCGCGCCGAACTCGATCCTGGGCGAGCCGGTCGTCTCGGAGGGCGGGACCTTTACGATTCACGGGACGGGATTGTATCCTTCGCTCGTCACCGGAGTGCTGATCGGGGGTGTGCCGCTGGATTCGGAAAACTTCCAGACCGTCAGCGACACTCAGATCAGTGTGATTGCCCCGGACCAGTTCAGCGTGCTGCCCCAGACGGTGGTTGTGCAGACGACGCAGGGCACTTCGAACGACAACGTAACGATCATCATCGACTGACGCTGCCCCAGTTGATTGGGCAACCGGCGTTCTCCGCCGACCCGCGACCCGGGAGGTCGCGGGTCGGACTCAAGTTTTTTCGGAGGGATGAGGAATGGTCAATCCCAGCCGAGGTTGACGGTGACCCGGGGGGAGAGGGAGGAGGAGCCGGTGACGGTGGGGTTCTGGCCGTAGACGTCGTCGTAGTCGAAGCCGTAGGCGAGGCCGTCGAGGCCGTATTCGTGCCAGAACTGGGCGTAGAAGTTGGCGGGGGATTGGGCGTAGAAGGAGGAAGTCTGGGTGAAGGGGGGGACGTTGATCGCGGGGTTGTTGGCCGCGACGTGGCGGGTAAAGCCGGCGACGATCTGGGCCTGGATGGCCTTCTCGATGGCGTTGCCGGTGGCCATGTTGCCGGCGGCGGCGAAAATCTCCCAGGTCTTGGGCTTCTGGATGGTGTAGGACGGCCCTTGGGGGTTGCCCTTGGGGTGAAGGGTCAGGACCTGGGTCTGGGGAGAAACGGTGCCGGTGAAGGTGCCGAGGACGTTCTGGAACTCCCAGGTGGTGGTCTGGAAGGAGGTCCAGACGGTGTAGATATAGGTGTCGAAATAGGTGGGATTGTTCGCCTGGGAATAGATGCCGTGCTTTGGCGCGAGGATGCGGTAGGGGGCCTGGGCCGTTCGCAAGGACTGGAAGGCGGGATCCACGTCCTGAGCGTACTTCTGGAAGAGGGTGGATCGGCTGGTTTCGAGCCCGACGGTCTGGTCGGACTGGCCGGTCTGCGAGAGGGTGAGCGTCAAGGGGACGCCGAACTGGTCGACCTGGGTGGTGTTACCATTAAACCCGGAATTCATGGTGGAGAACTCGATCCAGTCAACGTACAGGTTGAGGTTCGGGTCGGTCGGGTTGCCGAAGTCGGGCCCGGCGAACCCGATGTTGCCGGCGGCGTCGGGGGTGACCTTCAGATAGAGGGGACTGCCCATGCCGATCCAGAGCCGAGCGCCCTGGAGCTGGTAGGGAACGTCCCAGCCGGAGGCGAACTGGTCGATCGTATGGAAATAGTTCGAGTAGTCGATGGAGTTCTTCGTGATGTGCCCCGGCGCGGTGTTGTCGCCGAGTGCCATCGCGGTGGTGGAGCCACTCGGATCGACCCGGACGAACGTTCCGGAGGCGTTCTGAGCGGTGATGGCGACGTGGATCGACGCATTGGTGTAGGCGGGTGTGCCGTGGGGATCGCGGCCGGGAGCGGTGAGATTGTCGAAGCGGAAGGTCACGAAGGGGGTGGCCTCGGCACCCTGATTGCGCAGGGCCATCAGGCCCGTTCGCAGGAGTTGAGTGCGGGTGGCGGCGGAGGTGGCCTGGGAGGCGCCGGGGCTGAGTTGAGATCGGAAGGCGTCGGCGGCCTGCAGGAAGTCCTCGGGATCGACGTCGAAATCGCCGGAGATGTCGCCGGCGAGGCCGACCGAAACGATGAAGGCCCCGGTTGATTCGCCCCGGCCGGCAACGGAGAGGGAGAAGTTTCCCGGCCGAAGGGCCACGAAGGCTGTGATGGTCTCTCCGGATCGAATCTGGTGGGGGACGACCGCAGGGCCGGAGCCTCGGCGAATCTGGACCTGGCCGGGGATCAAGGGGCTGTCATCGAGCGGTTTGACCTCGATCTGGTAGACGATCCGATCGGAAGGGCCGGGATCGACCCGATCGGTGCCGAGCGGTAAGGGGACCGAGGAACGCTGCTGGGGAGCCTCGATCGCTCCAAATCGGTGGAAAAGGGCGGGGACGGTACTGAGCAAGGTGCGGGCTTCGAGGGCCTCGCAGGAGGGGTTGGGACGCAACGACAACGGGTTCCGACGGCGGTGGTTCGGCATGGGTGGTTTCCGTGAGGACTCGGTGCGTTGCTTCAGAAGCGGTCGGTGATCGTGGTCAGACCTATTGTGGGAACGGATAGAACCGGAATGGGTGTCTGTCAACGCGGAAGCGGATTGGGAGCGAGTTCAACCGGTGATCGTGGACAAAAAGGGCCGATCGTCTATATCATCCGGTGGTGAATGACTGTTCCAGGTTCCGCCCTGCTCGAACGAATGTTGACGGACAGAAACGACGTGGCCACTCAGACCGATCCGGAAGCGGTGTCTGCCCCTGAAATTGACAAGTCGGGGCATCGAGTACGCTCGATGTTCGCGTCGATCGCGGGGAAGTACGACCTGCTGAATCACCTGTTGAGCCTGAACATCGACACGCTCTGGAGGCGGTTTACCGTCAAGATGGTGCCGCCGGAACCGGGGGTGCCGGTGCTCGATTGCTGCACGGGGACGGCGGACCTGGCGCTGGCGTACGACAAGGCGGCGGAGGGGAAAACACCGGTCGTGGGGTCGGATTTTTGCCGGGAAATGCTGCTGATCGGGAACGTGAAGGCGAAGAAGCGAGGGGCCGAGGAGCGGGTGACACTCATTGAAGGAGACACCCAGCGGTTGCCGTTCCCGAGCGATGGATTCGGCGTGGTGACGGTGGCGTTTGGGCTCAGGAACGTGAGCGATACGTCCAAAGGGCTAGATGAGATGATCCGGGTCGCGAGGCCGGGGGGGAAGGTGGCGATCCTGGAGTTTTCGAGGCCGAGGGGGCCGGTGCTGGGGCGGGCGTATCTGACCTTCTTCAAGCATATTCTGCCGAAGGTGGGGCAGACGATCGCGCCGAATCAGTACAACGCGTACAAATATCTTCCTGAAACAGTGATGCAGTTCCCCGACGGTCAGGAGATGCTCGATTTGATGGCGTCGCGGGGGTTGACCGAGACGGTGCAGCATCCGTTGACGTTCGGGATCGCGACCCTTTACGTGGGGACGAAGCCGGCGGCGGGAGCGGAGTCGTGAGCCGGTCGGGGGAGCCCTTGCCGATCGTGCTGGCGATCACGGGGGCGAGCGGGGCGCCGTATGCGGTGAGGTTGCTCCAGGTGCTCTGCGGATCGGGATTGACGGTCCATCTGACGATCAGTTCGAGCGGTGCCCATGTGATGAGGGAGGAGATGGGGATCGCGCCGGGGCAATCGGTGTCGCGGTTCGATCCGGGAGTGTTTGGCGATCTTGGGCCGGGGCGGGTGGTGTATCATCATCATGCGGACTTCACGGCGGGGATTGCGAGCGGATCGTTTCCGACGGGGGGAATGGTGGTTTGCCCGTGCAGCATGAGTACGCTGGCGTCGATTGCGCATGGAGTGACGACGAACCTGATCACGAGGGCGGCGGATGTTCACTTGAAGGAGCGTCGGAAGCTGATCCTGGTGCCGAGGGAGACCCCCTTGAACCTAATCCACCTGGAAAACATGACCGCGGTGACGCGGGCGGGCGGGGTGGTCTTGCCGGCGATGCCGGGGTGGTATCATCAACCGAGCTCGCTCGATGATCTGGTGAACTTCGTGGTGGGGCGGATTTGCGATCAGCTCGGCGTGGGGAACGACCTGATCCGGCGCTGGGGATACGGCAAACCGCCGGCGGAACTTGAAGGCTGATCGGACCCGAAGACTCATGACCACCGACGCGCGACCGACCGGCTTCCTGGGGAAGCTGGGCGAGATTCTGGGGATGATCCGGTTCAGCCACACGCTGTTCGCGCTGCCATTCGCCCTGCTGGGGGGGGCGATGGCGGCGCTCGACCCGTCGGCGGGGGCGCAGGCGGGGCCGAAGGAATGGATCGGGATCCTTCTGTGCATGGTGACGGCGCGGTCGGCGGCGATGGCATTTAACCGGCTGGTTGATCGGCAGATCGACGCGAGGAACCCGAGGACGGCGACGAGGCATCTGCCGAGCGGGAGGCTCTCGGTGCGAGCGGTCGCGGCGTTCACGATCGTGAACGCGGCACTGTTCATCGGGGCGACGGCGTTGTTTTTGCCGCAGAATCCGTGGCCGATCGTGCTGTCGGTGCCGGTCCTGGTGTGGTTGCTCGGGTACTCGTATGCGAAGCGGTTCACGAGCCTGGCGCACTACTGGCTGGGGGCCGCGCTGGCGATGGCGCCGATTGCGGCGTGGATCGCAATTCGGGGGGACCTGGCCTGGCCGCCGGTGCTACTGGGGATCGCGGTGCTGTGCTGGGTGGGCGGGTTCGACATCATTTATGCGTGCCAGGACGCGAGTTTTGATCGGTCGAGCGGGTTGAAGAGCATCCCGTCGCGATTGGGGATCGCGGGGGCCTTGCGGCTGGCGTCGGCGAGTCATGCGGCGATGGTGGCGGCGCTGGTGGGGCTCGGGCTGAGCATGCCGGCGTTCGGGATGATCTACTGGGTGGGCGTGGCGGTGGTGGCGGTCTTGCTGGTGTATGAGCATTCGATTGTGCGTCCCGACGATCTGGGAAGGGTGAATGTGGCGTTCTTCCAGGTGAATATCGGGATTAGCCTGGGGTTGCTCGTCGTCGGGGTGGTGGATCTGTTGGTCTGAGATTCGCCGGAGGAAGGCCGGCATGATTGTCCTCAAGGGCGGTACCGACGCAGCTTCGATGGTTCTGTTCGACCCGGAGGTCCTTCCCGAGGGGTATGACGATGCAGCCGACCCCATGGATGAGATCGAGCGGCTGGATGGGGAAGGCCGGCTCATCTGGGTGAATACCGCGGCCGATGGCGGTTACAGTCTTGGTCTCTGCATTGACGGTGTCTTGCCCGAAGGACTCGCCCCCCATGCCGGGGCCTCGGAATCCTGCGGCGGCGGGATCGAGGTGCGGGGCGGGGAACTGATCTTCGCGGGGATCGAGTACGCTTTTCGTCGCGACGATGCGTTGATCCGCAAGTATCCTCATATGGGAGAACGTTGCAAAGTTCCTTCGGGGGTTTACGCGATCGCGCTGTACGAGATGGACTACCCCGAAGGATTCCACGAGGACCGACTCGCGGAACGGCTCTCGGAGGTTCAACGGTTCCAGCATTCCTTGATGAACACGCTCACCCCGATCGGGTGTCTGGGGGCGCTTGTGGCCGTGGGATTGATGGCGAGCCTGGTCGTTGTCGGGGCGAGTCTCGGGAAGGTTGCGGCGCTCGCGGTGGCGGTTGCGCTGATCACCCCGGCGTTGATCCTGAGTCGGCTTCGGCCGTACCGCGAGGCTCGGCAGGTTCAGCGGGAGGTCGAGCGTTTGTATCCGGACTACGTCGCGACGCTGGAGCGGATCGGACGCTGAGCCTGGTGGGGTCCGGCATCGGTCCGTGATAGAATCGGGACTCATGCGAACCCAAGAGGCGCCGAAGCCGTGGGAAGCCCTCGCATGCTCGACCCGGAGCCGCGATCATGAGCGCACTACAGCCCCACGTGGGGATTCGAATGGGGATCCTTTTCCCCCTGCTTCTCGGCCTGGCCCCGACGCGATCGGGGGCGCAGGACGATCGGCATCCGCCGAGTGCCGAACAGCTTGCCGAGATCTGGGAGAAGACCGCGGCGCTGGCCGAGCGGCTCGATCGGCTGGCCGAAGTGCTGACTCCCGAACAGCGAGCGCTGGGAGATGCCCTGGCGGATGTGGCTGTCTTTCACAAGGCGGCGGAGTGGATCGTCCGTCACGAAGAGTTTTTCGAGAAGGATTCGGCGAAGTGGACGATTGAGGCGCTCGATCGGGGGCTGGAACGGGCGGAGCAGGCGATCGGGGGGGAGCGGCCCTGGGAGTCGGCGGCGGGGGGAGTGGTGCGGGGGTATCGGTCGCTGGTGGATGGGTCGGTGCAGCCGTATGCGGTGTATCGACCGGAGGGCCTGGATCGGTCGCAGCGGGTGCGGCTTGATGTGGTGTTGCACGGAAGGAACGCGCGATTGAATGAAGTGAGGTTCATCCGGGATCACGACGGGAAGGACGCTCCGGAGGGGTTGGGCGATCGGATCGTGTTGCACGTGTACGGCCGGGGGAACAACGCGTATCGGTGGGCCGGTGAGACGGACGTGTTCGAGGCGATCGACGCAGTACGGCGGACCGAGCGGATCGACCCGGAGCGGATTGTCTTGCGAGGGTTCTCGATGGGAGGGGCCGGGGCCTGGCATCTGGGCTTGCACCACCCGAGTACCTGGGCGGCCGTCGAAGCGGGGGCCGGGTTCAGCGAGACGATCAACTATGCCAAGCAGAACGATCTCCCTGATTATCAGCGCAAAGGGTTGCATATTTACGATGCTGTCGATTATGCGCTGAACGCGTTCAACGTGCCGATGGTCGGCTACGGGGGAGAGGAAGACCCGCAGCTTCAGGCCTCGGAGAACCTTGTGCAGGCGTTAAACGATCTGGGCTTCACGACCACGACCGAAGGGCTGGAAACGCGGGCCGAGGGGATCAATTTCCTTCGGATTGTTGGCGAAGGGATGGGGCACCGGGTCGATCCGGCGAGCAAGGCGGCCATCGACGCATTTCTCGATGAGCATGCGCGACGAGGAGTCGATTACGCCGCGAGCCGTGTCCGGTTCGTCACCTATTCGACGCGGTACAATCGGGCAGCGTGGCTTCAGGTGGAGGAATTGCTCGACCATTACCAGCGGGCCACGGTCGATGCGGAGGTGGACCCCAAGGTCCGAGAGGTGGCTGAGATCACGACCGAGAACGTGGCGGTGCTGGCGGTTGAGCGGCAGGTGGCGGAGAAGGTCCGGATCGACGGGGTGACGCTGCCTTTAGCCGACGGCGGGGGCAACCTCTTACCGCATACGTACTATCGGCGGGAGGGGGAGACCTGGATCGTGCTCGATTATGAGCAGTCGCGTGCCGTGCAGTTGAATCTTCGGACGCGAAAACATCCAGGCCTTCAAGGGCCGATTGACGATGCCTTTATGGGGCCGTTTCTCTGCGTTCGAGGGACGGGAACGCCCTGGAATCCGACCGTCCACCAGTGGGCCGAGGCACGGCTCGCTCGCTTTGCTGCGGACTGGAACCAATGGATGCGGGGTGAGTTGCCGATCAAGGATGATACGGAGGTGACCGCCGACGACTTCAAGAATTCTCACCTGATCCTGTTCGGCGATCCCGGTTCGAATCGCGTGATCGGGCAGCTCTTGCCCGAGCTACCGGTATCGTGGACGCGCGAGCGGGTTGGGTTTGTGGAGCCGAACTCGGCGGCCGACCATGTTCCAGCGTTGATCGTCCCCAATCCGGTGAGCCTGACGCGGTATGTTGTGCTCAACAGCGGGCACACGTTTGGGGAGGATGCATTCCGAGGGACCAATGCCCTGCTCTTCCCGAGGCTCGGCGATCATGCCGTGTTTCGGATTTCTGACGATGGGGAGGAGGTGGTGTCGTCGGGATTCTTTGATGAGGCGTGGAGGGTGAAGGAAAAGTTAAAGTGAAAATGTGTACGTTTATCGATTTCCTCGATTCTGGCCTTCGGGCCCCGCTGGAGGGGAGAGGGTTGAGAACCGGCTCAATGTCCCGGGAAACGGGGGGAGAGGGTTGAGATCCGGTTCAAATTCTCACGCGGGTGGGGGGGAGGGTCGGCGGAGAGCTGGGCGCGAGCCGGGCGTCTGAGGGGAGTGGACGGTCTCTGCGTCAATGAAGAAGGCCGATGTCCGGGGGAGGAACCCTCGGGCATCGGCCTGTTTAGGGGATCGAGGCGAGATCGGGGGATCAGCGAACGACGCCGGCGAGGGCGGGGACGTCAATGTGCTCGCCGGGCCACCAGCGGGCGCCGTCGCGCTCGATGCGGTGGTAGAGGGTATCGCGTTCGATGGGGACGCGACCGGCCTCGACGATCAGGCGGCGGATCTCGTCGATGGTCATTTCTTCGGGAGTCTCGGCACCGGCTTCGTGGTAGATTTTTTCGTGCACGACGGTGCCGTCGAGGTCGTCGGCCCCGAAGGAGAGGGCGACCTGGGCGGTCTTGATGCCGAGCATGATCCAGTAGGCCTTGATGTGCGGGAAGTTGTCGAGCATCAGGCGGCTGATGGCCATCGTCTTCAGGTCCATCACGCCCGACGGCTTCGGGATGTCGTCCATCCGGGAGTTATCGGGATGGAAGGCGAGCGGGATGAAGGTCTGGAAGCCGCCGGTTTCGTCCTGAAGCTCGCGGAGGCGGATCATGTGGTCGATCCGGTGCTCGGGGCGTTCAATGTGCCCGTAGAGCATGGTGGCATTTGAGTGCAAGCCGAGCTCGTGGGCGGTGCGATGGACGTCGAGCCAGGTTTCGGTCGAAGCCTTCGCGCCGCAAATCTGGTCGCGGACCTCGGGGTGGAAGATCTCAGCACCGCCGCCGGGAAGGCTGCCGAGTCCGGCGTCGAGCAAGCGCTGAAGGATGTCGCGGAGGTTCGAGCCGCGCTCGATCTTGCGGAACCACTCGTATTCGACGGCGGTGTACGCCTTGACATGAATCTCGGGGGCGGCTTCCTTCACCCAGCGGACGACATCGACGTAATACTGGAAGGGGAGCTTGTGGTGCAGGCCGCCGACGATGTGCAGCTCGGTTGCGCCTCGGGCGTGGGCCTGTTCGGCCCGTTCCTTGATCTCGGATTCACCCATGGTGTAAGCGCGATCCTCGTTCAGGTCGGCGCGGAAGGCGCAGAAATCGCACTTGTAGACGCAGACGTTGGTCGGATTGATATGGGTGTTGACGTTGTAGTAGGCGAAGTTGCCGTTGTAACGCTCGCGGACGAGATTGGCCATTTCGCCGAGCGCGAACAGGTCGTTGGTGGCGTAGAGGGCCAGACCGTCGTCAAAGCTCAGACGCTGGCCAGCTTCCACCTTCTCGCGAATCTCCAGCAATCGAGGGTCGTCGGTCGCCATGCGTGGGGTCCAAGTTGGAGGAGGGTCGTCCCGGAAGACTCGGTTTCGTCTGTAAGTTTAGTCGGAATTGAACGGACCATCAAGGCACGGTTCGAGCGAGGGACGGGGAGGAGAATCGCGCGCAGAGACGCAAAAGACGCAGAGAGGAGAGGACGGGAGAGGAGGCGGACCAAGGACGAAGATCGGGGGAGTGCGAGGCCCCATCCTACGGGGAGAGGACGGCGGAGGCCTGGATTTCGCGATCGGTCCGCTCGAGGAGGCCGCAGGAGACGAGGGCGCGAATATGCTTGCAGCCGGCAGGGTCGAGACCGTCGCGTCGATAGATGAAGTCGGGACAGTCGCAGACCAGGCCGTCTCGGGTTTGAGAAACGCTGTAGGACGCCCCGTCGGGCTTGGTCAACTGGAAGGCCCGGCGAGCGAGGATCGGGTCGGTCACGATCGGCCGAACGTGGTAGGGGAAGCGGTCGATTGTGAGGTAGAGCTGAAACGTCCGTCCCTTCGGAGCAACGGGGGTGGGGGAAACCCGCGACGCGGTCATCGCTTGCGACATCACGTTCTCCTCGATCGTCTCGCGTCAGGCCCAAGGTTGCGCAGGATGTACACCTGTATTGTATGCGAGCCAAATGGGGTTGCAAGTTCGTTGTGGCCCGGAAATTCGATTGAATTGACAGGGGAAGCCGGACCGCTAGAATCGTCTCCGAACTGACGGTTTGGAATGTGACGCCGCGGGCCGAGCATGCCCGAGCGTTCCAGGAGGGGAATGGGCCGGGTCGAGCGTGGGAAGCGATCGGCTCTTTGCGACCGTGTGGCCAGGAGGATGCCCGATGGGCCGAGTCCGAGTGGGTGTCCCGGGTCTTCGGCTCGTGGTGCGGATGGCAGCGTTGATGGGTGTGATCGTGACGATCGCCTCTGCGGCGCAGGAGCAAATCGAGCCGGTCGATCCGAGCGATCCCGTGGCCGAGGTGGTGGTGGACCGCCTGACCGAGCCACCGATCGGGGCCGATACGGAGCAAGCGGACGCGGCCGAGCCGCAGACCGCCCCGGTGGGGACATCGAGCGTGCTGGCGTTGCTTCGCACCGTCAACCCGATGCTCATTCCGCTGGTGCTGTGCTCGATCGCCACCCTGGGCTACACCCTGGAACGGGTGGTGGCCTTGCGGCGGGCTCGGGTGATTCCAAAGGATTTTGTCGAGCGTTTTCTAGATCGGCTCTCCTCAGGGAAGCTCGACCGTGACCGTGCCGCCGAGTTGTGCCGGGCGCACGAGAGCCCGGTGGCCCGGATCTTTGGTCATGCGATTCGCTACTGGGGGCAGCCGGCCACGGCGATCCGCCAGGCGGTGGAGGCGGATGCGGCGTCGGAGATCGCCGACATGAAGCGCAACGTGCGGGTCCTCAACGGTACGGCGACGCTGGCCCCGCTGCTCGGGTTGCTGGGCACGGTGGTCGGCCTGATCGAGGCGTTCGATGCGCTGGGAGGCCCGGCGGTTCAGGATGCCTCGCGCGGCCAGGCGCTGGCGAACGGGATTAGCCTGGCCCTGGTGGCGACGGCGTTTGGACTGGCCATCGCGATCGTTTCGGTGATTGCGTATTACGCCCTCTTGAATCGGATTGATCGGCTGGTACGGGAGCTAGACGAGCAGGTTCGGCGGGTGATTGAACTGGTGTCTGCCGAGACGTGGGTCGGGACCGATCGTCGGAGCATGCCCGGGATGACCGCCGCCGAGCGGGGTCGGCCGGAATCGCGTCTCTCGTGACCGGATCGCCACCGTCGGGAGGGCGAACAGGAACCTCAGAGGCACGTTCCGCTCTCAATCACTCTGCCGGAAATGGAGGACAGGCACCTCGAAGTCTCGGAGCCAGCCCCCATTTCCTGACTCGCCGCCCGCAAACGAGAAGCACTCGAGCCGACCTGTCGCGAGATTCGTTCCAACCTTACGATGATCCGAGGCTGAGACGGAGCCGAGGCCCCTCATGCTGGGTGATGGACAGAACACAGAGGAGATGCCGTTTATCAACATGACGCCCATGGTCGACGTCATCCTCTGTCTCTTGATCTTCTTCATGGTCGCCTCGCGGCTGTACGATTGGGACGACCTGCAATTCAAGGTGAAGGTGCCGGAGGTCGGCAACGCCTCTCCCCTGACCGCGGCGCCGGAGGATCTGAGGCTAACGGTGATTGAGCCGGGCCGGGTAGCCGTGGGGGCCGAGGAATACGACCTGGAGGCGCTCCGGGAGTTGCTCGAAGCGGCTCGGGAGAACTACGAGGAGCAAGGGGTGCAGATCCGAGGGGACGCGACCCTGAGCTTTCAGGACCTGGCGGATGTGCTGTCGGCGTGCGACGCGGCGGGGATTGGGAACGTCTCGCTGCTGGTTCGTCCGAGGCCGCAATCGCCTTCCTCGGACGCGGTGAACTGAGTGGAATCGGAAAGGTCCCGGGATTGAGGGGACTTGATCTGATGGCGAGCGATGCCGGGGGGGAACGTTCTGCTCCTGGATCGGCCGAACGATTTCAAAGGTCTTCGAGGAGTCTTGCCCGCACATGGCATCGCACGACGTCTCTGCCCCCATGGCCGCGGAAGCCGCGCAACCGGTTTCCAAGTGGGCCTTGCATCGACGGTTGTACAACTGGGTTCTGAGCTGGGCGGAAACCCGCTACGGGTTGCCGGTCTTGATGGCGATCTCGTTCATTGAGAGCAGTGTGTTCCCGATTCCGCCGGATGTCTTGCTCATCCCGTTGGTGCTTGCCGCCACCACGCGATGGGTGCGGCTGGCGTTCTGGTGCACGGTCGCCTCGGTGCTCGGCGGGATGTTCGGGTACGCCATCGGCTATGCGGCCTGGGAGACGGTCGGGACCTGGATTGTCGAGAACCTGGCGCATGTGGAGCTGACGACGGTCGACGGGCGCGATGATATTGCGATGCCGGGTTATCTGATCAAGTCGATCGGGGCCGAGCGGCTGGGCGGGGAGTACCTGTTCCAGGTGTACGACCACTGGAACGCCTGGATCGTGTTCATCTTCGGGCTGACCCCCCTGCCCTACAAGCTGGTGACCGTGACGGCCGGGGTGGCGCAGGTGAACCTGATCGTCTTCACGATTGCCTCGATCGCCTCGCGAGGCTTGCGGTTCTTCGTGGTCGCCTGGATCATCAAGACGTGGGGCCCTCCGGCCCGCGTGTTCGTGGAGAAGTACTTCAACCTGCTGGCGGTGCTGTTCACGTTGCTGCTGGTTGGCGGCTTCGCGGTGTTGAAGTTCGTCCTTTGATCAGATGAGCGGACGGTCGAGGGTGCGGTGGTTGGCCCGTCACGTAGACGGGCCGGGGCCGCGCCCGGCCAGCCGAGCGAGGCGTTCCACCCGAATCTATCATCGGCGTGAGGTTTTTTTCTGAGCCTTCCGGCGTTCCTTGCCGAACTTTGCGGCGGAGACGAACCAGAAGGGGGCGATCACCACGCAGACGATCATGGCGGTGGCCGACCCGAGCTGCTGGGCACGCTGTTCCTTTTGACGGTTCGAGAGCGAGGCGCCGTCAAGCCAGGTAACGGCCGCCAGACCGACGATGACCGCGAGGACCAGGGCGGCTCCCGTGACGATGAGCGGGAGTTTGAAGTGACGCATCATCAGCACCGTTCCCGAGGGGAGGTGAATCGGGACCAACACGGAGACGAGGACAGTACTCTCGCACGAGTGTGGTCATGCATCAAGAGGAATCAAGCACGGGCAACGATGCCGATCAGAGCAGGCCCAGTTGTGAGGCCCCGAGGTATCCGCCGGCGAAGATGAGGCCGAGCATCGAGATCCAGAGCAGGATGTCCCAGAGTTTCCCGGCGGTCACGCGGGGGTCGGTTCTCCGGTAGCGGAGGAAGACGGCGGCGGCGGCGATCAGGGGTAAGGTGATCGCCTGCATCAAGCCGCCGAGGGTGACCATGCGCACCGGACTGCCGAGGCCCATGTAGAGCAAGAGGCCGAAGATCGGCAGGGCCACGCAGAAGAATCGGACCCACTTGCGGCGATATTCGTCCGAGTCCTTCGGATAGTAGCCGCAGACGCGGAGGAAGTCGGCCAGCAGGCGGCCGGTTCCTGCTGTAGCGGCAAAGAGGGTCGAATACAGGACGGCGATCGCTCCCAGGACGAGGAACCACTTGGCTGCGGTCGGGCCGAGGGCCGGCTCGTACATTTGCACGAGGGTGAGGATCATCTCATCGACGCGGTCGGGCAGGCCGTCGGCCTCGGTCTGGTCGTGCAGGACGGCCGCGCCGAGCAGGAAAAAGGCGACGGTGGCGACGGTGTAGACGACCATGCTGATCCAGGCGTCGAGCTGCAGGACACGCATCCAGCCTCGGGCGCGGTGGAGCCAGGCAGCCGAATCTTCGCGGGGACCGGTCGATCGGGCGTAGCCCTTCTCCATGCACCAGTAGGGGTAGCTGAGCAGTTCGGTGGCGCCGACCCCGGTGATGCCGAACATGGCCAGTGCGGCCATGATGATGGTCCTATCGGTCGGGAGGCGGAACGAGAGCCCCTCGGCAAGCTGTTCCCAGCGGATCGCCACGTCGGAGGGCAAGAGGATGACACAAAGCACGGTCATGAGGGTGAAGACGGCGACGAAGGCGGTCATCGTCCGCTCGACCAGGCGGTAGCTACCGGTCCAGAGCATGGCGGCGGTCAGGGCGGTGACGAGGACCCCCCAGAACAGCTCGGGACGCTCGTTCATGCCGAGCGCCCCGCCGAGCAGGAGCGTGACGCGCGGCAGGATCATCGAGGCGGCCTGGCCGATCCCGGCGATCATCGCGCCGATCTGCAACTGCGTGACCAGCAACATCACCGCGCACCACCAGACAAGCAAGGCTCCCGGCCCCGGCAAGGACCGGAAGCCGGAGAAGGTCGTCTGGCCGCTGGAGACGGCGTAGCGTCCCAGCTCAACCTGAACGAAGACCTTGATAAAGCAACTGATGATGACCAGCCAGAGGAGAACGAACCCGGCCTTTGCTCCGGCGTGGGTGGTGGCGATCAGCTCGCCGGTGCCGACGATTGCTGCGGCGAGGATCAGGCCGGGGCCGATCTGCCGGAAGGCCTTCGCGAGGGTCTCGGGTGGTTCCTGGATCTGGTCGACCTGACCGAGACGAGGGTCTTCGGCTCCTGAGGCCGTGGGGGTCGTGCGGCTCATGGGCTCGGCCAGTCGGGGGAGAGCGGATCGGGGAGAGGAGGGTTCCGTCGCGAGGGTCATCGTAAGGGCCTCGCGACGCCCTCGCAACCGCCCAGCCCGGTCGAGCTCATCCGGCGATCGGATCGGACTGCCGCTGGCGATCGCGTCGTGATCGGGGACGGATCGACACATGAGGAACGGGGATCGTTGACGGAGTGGCGAGGATCTCGTCGATCAGGGTCATGATCCGATCGCGGAAGACGTCGGGTGCGAGGGCCTCGGCCTTGCGGCGGGCAAGGAGGGAGTCGTGCGGTCGTCCGGCGGTCTCGAAGGCCTCAATGGCTTGTGAAAGCGGTCTGGTGCCCGGCTCGTCGTAAAGCCAGCCGACGCGGTGATCGACCGTTTCGGCCACGCCGCCGCGATTCAGGGCGATGACCGGGGCACCACAGGCGAGGGCCTCGGCCGGGACGATGCCGAAGTCTTCCTCGCCGGGAAAGAGCAAGGCGCGGCAGCGTTGGTAGTGGTCTCGGATGACCTCATCGGATTGCCAGCCGAGGAACCGGACCGAAGGCCCGGCCAGTGATTCCAGGCGAGCGCGTTCGGGGCCGGAGCCGATCACGACCAGCGGCCGACCCGTCGCCGAGCAAGCGGCCACGGCGTGATCGAGCTTCTTGTACGGCACCAGGGCTGAGACGCAGAGATACGGGCCGTCGCGCGGGGTGGTTGGGTCGGGGGTGTAGAAGTTGGTATCGACGGGAGGGGGGATCACCCGGCTGTCTCGTCCGTAGCAGCGGGCGATTCGTTGGCGAACGGTTTCGGAGATGGCGACAAACTGGGTGACACCGCGGGCGGTGGCCCGGTCCCAGGCACGAAGGCGGTCGAGGGCCGCCCCGGCGAGCGCCTTGCGGACCGGCTTGCCGGTCCAGCCGTCAAGGTAGGCCGCTCGGCCGTCCCAGGCGTAGCGCATGGGGGTGAAGCAGTAGCAGAGGTGCGGCACTCCGGGAGGGACCCGAACCGACTTCGCCACGCAATGGCTGAGGCTGATGACCACGTCCACCCCCTCGGGCTGCCACGATCGCGCAGCCATCGGCATCACGGGGAGGAGATGGCGATAATGCCGCAACACCCCCGGGATTCGCTGCAAGGGAGACGTGCGGATGGTCATGGCCTCGATCGCCGGGCTCATCTGGCCGCGATCGTGGATGAGGGTGAACAGCGGGGCGTCAGGGAAAGCCCGGCAAAGGATCTCCAGACACTTCTCACCGCCCCTCATGCCGGTCAGCCAGTCGTGGACGAGGGCCGCGCGGACCTTCCGCGATGGTTGCCCGAGCCGTGAGGCTATCGTTGGAATGTGCGGGCCCGCCTCCATGCCGGCCTCCCCTCGACGGTCATCCCTGGACGTCTCGCGGATCCCTCCGCGGTTCCGGAACTCCCTGGTGCTCGCGTCTCAGGTCGGAAACCTAACCGAGGCGACCTGATCAAGCAAGGCAGACCGCAGGTGATCGGTTCGTATGCCACTCGATCGTCGAGCCGAGCGCGAGCCTAAGGGAGCGGTCTGGAATTGGATCGCAAGGCTCGGCGTTCTGGCAAGACGCCCCCTCACCCGGCCTGGCGGCCATTCTCTCCCCCGCGAGCGGGGGAGAGGGTTGAGAGAACTTGGGCATTCTCTTCCGGTGAGCGGGGAGAGAAGCCAGGGTTCAAAACCCTGAGCCGTACTTGAACTCCGCCAGCAATCGCTGGTTTCCTGCTCCCCCAGGAGCATCGGGGGAGCGGGAGGAACCGTTCGCATGTCAGCGGAAGTGCCAGAGGAGCCAATCAGCGAACTCCGACCAGTTCGACCTCGAAGGTCAGTTCGGCACCGGGGGGGATCTTGGGAGGGGAGCCGCGATCGCCGTAACCGAGTTTTGCAGGGATGACCAGGCGACGGCGTTCACCGACCCTCATGCCGGGGATGCCATCGATCCAGCCCTGAATCAGGCTTCCCGGATTGAGCGGGAAGTCGACGGGCTGCCGGCCCATGTTCGAGTCGAACTCGGTGCCGTCGGCCAGCGTACCCCGGTAGAAGACGGAGACCGAGCGACCCAGCTCGGCCATCGGGCCTTCGGGGTCACCGGCCTTGAGCGTGGTGTATCGCAGGCCGTTTTCGAGTTCGACTTCCTCGCCGGGCTCGGTCGGCTCGCGGACGATCCGGGGCATGTCGTCAGGCTCGGGAATCGAGGTGGCGACCGTGCTTTCCCGAGACGCCGGAGTTTCACCGAGGGCCTTGGCCTTGTACTGATCGTCTTCGAAGTTGACCGCCAGCGGATCGCCTCCAACTCCTGCAGGAGTCATCGGGACCATCGGGGGCGGCTGGCCACAACCGGCCGGGGCGACCATCGCCGCGGCGATGGCCCACAGCGACCATCGTCGAAGGGGTGTCGTCATAATTGTCCGTTGCTCCCGTCTCGCCGTTGGGGGAATTCTCAACGAGGATGATCCCCGATTCTTGTAAACCTCGGGTCAAAAGTATTCTACCGTCAGCGAGGCCCCGATGCGCCGGGTCGGTGGGCGGTGTGCAGCGCGATGACCTCGGTCGGTGTGGCAATGATCTCGGCCGGGTCGGCCAAAATGCGAACACAGCAGACGGCAATCCGACCGCCGAAGCAGATCTCGACATCAGCCCCGGCAACCCGTGATCGGCCGTGATAATCGCCATTATACGTCGCTTCGTCTCCCTCGATGGCGAACCCGAGCGGCAACGGCGACGGATCGATTGGGCAGAAGACGATGTCGGGGTCGGGCTCGTCGGGGGTCGGATGCGGAAGGTTAACGTTCCAGAGGGTTCCGGGGCTCCACGGGCGATTCATGAGCAGTTCGAGCACCTGTTGGGTCCAGGAGGCCGCGCGATTCCAGTCGAGCGGCCGATCGCGCCGGATGTAATGAGAGACGGCAATGGCCGGGAACCCGTGCAGGACTGCCTCGCGGGCCGCCGCGACCGTGCCGGAGTGATGGACGTCGGCCCCGAGATTCCCTCCCCGATTGATCCCGGCCAGCACCCAGGACGGTCCCGGGGCCAGGTGGTGCAGGGCCAGGCGAACACAGTCGGCCGGGGTGCCTCCGACGGCAATGCGGTTTTGGCCGCGGCGCTCGACCCGAATCGGTTCGCCGCCGGCGGTGACGGCATGGCCTTTGCTTGACCAGACATCGGCCGGAGCCACCACCTGGATCTCGCCAAGCGGCTCGGCGGCCAGCCGCAAGGCTTCGAGGCCCGGAGCGTCGATCCCGTCGTCGTTGGTCAGGACGAGATGAGCAGGCGTGGCACGTCGTTTGGAAACGGTTCTGGCGTGATCCATCGGCTCAATCCTGGCGGAAATGGTCCCGGTGCTCGCGACGTACTCACGTTGTAGGACAGACCCTTCGGAAATCGAACAGAAGATGAAAACCTTCGGTGCTCGGACCGTTGACTTTCCTGAATCGAGTTGCTACCTTACCAACACAACGCGAGGGGGATTAGCTCAGTTGGGAGAGCGCTTGCATGGCATGCAAGAGGTCAGGGGTTCAAGTCCCCTATCCTCCACTCGAATCACGTTCAATGTGTGCCGGACTTCTTGCTCCGGCGATTCTGGGTTAACGCCCAAGGCCATTCGGCCGCTGTGTTCGAGATCACCGAATCGCTCGGTTGCGTCTCGCTCAGGATGGTAGGGTCGCTTGATTGGATTCAGGGACGACCCGGACTCTTTTTGTTCTTTGTGATCGCACCTTTCGGTGGAGGCCGGGTTTCATGGCAGGCCAGAAGAAGGCCGATTCCCCCGTCCGTATCATCGGCAGTCGGGAATTGCACCAGAATCTGCCGTCCATTCTCAATGAACTTCAGCATCCCGACGTGCGCTACGTCTTGACGGTCCACGGACGGCCGAGAGCCGTGCTGGTCGGTGCTGAACCGTTCTTGCAAATGCTCGGCGATCGTTCTCATCCGAGCGAAACGCTGGTCGGCCTGCAACTTAGCGCCTTGCTGGGCAACGAGGTCGGCACGATCGCCTTGGAAGACATCCAGAAGGCCATCGACGAGTCGAACCCGAGCACCAACAACCACCACCCGAAGAAACCCTGAGGAGGAACGGTCGAGCACCGAGGCCGCGCGATGAGTCGGGGGGTGTTCGCGGCTGCGTGTCGATCTCTTTGGCTGTCCGAGGAAACTCGGGCAGGCCCTTTCGTGGCGCCGCTGTGCTGGGACAAGCAACCATCGCGGGGGATGGAAAGGGACGCCTTTTTCTTGGAGGCATCTCTGGCGCTCACGTGTCTGGAGGCTAAGGAGACAGGCCGTTGCCTCGTGAGGATTCTCCCTGCTTTGGAACTTCGCCTGGCTCTCCGGCGAGGTGGTTCGGGCGTGAATATTGCACGAACGAGCGAGGCAACGGGGTCCTCCTTGAGTCACGTGATCGGGGCAGGATCGCTGTTTTTCCTGATCGCTCGGGAAGCTGTCGCTCTTGAGTGTCCTCATCAGTGTGCTGGGAATGCGCTCTGCGCGACCCGGTTGACCGTTGCCCTAGGCACGACCCGGAAAATCGTTATAATCCCCCGTGTCCCCTCAAGACGCACATCTATTTCGACCGATTCATCCCCTGGTCGAATTGAGGGAATCCCGAGAGAGTGCAAGCCCGCGGAGGGTTTCCGGGACGTCCGGTCCCGAGTCCTGACGCGAGCTTGCCTGCGGGCGGCGGACCGAAGGACCGCGAGGCCGCTCGTTGCCGGAAAAAGGCTCGTAGCGGTCTGAACCGCGAAGACCCGGCCGATCGGGTCACACCCTTCGTCCCATGGCGCGAATCACAAGGACGGTCTGGCCATGCGATTGACCCGATTCGGTAACCGGTACGTGCGAGCGGCAGTAGCCGTGGCATGGTTGGCCTTGGCCGGTTGCCAGAGGATCCCCTACATCGACCAGACGAAGCAGGTCCCGCACGACCCGATTTCCGCCGTGGCCGATGAAGATCACGCCATTCAGCAGGCGTCCTTCCTGAGTGATTTGCCCGTTCAGTTGCCCGACATCGTGCCCCCGCGCACTCCGGACAACGCCGAGGCGATGGAACCCTGGCCGATGACGCTCGAAGAGGCCATCCAGCTCGGGATGGATAACTCGGAGGTCATCCGCGTCATCTCCCTCGGTGCCCAGGGGATTCCGGTGGAGGGGTTCGCCCCGACCCCCCTGAACACCCAGGCTGGTGCGGCGCTGGGTGCCGGAACGTTGGCGACGATTTATGACCCGGCGATCCAGGAAACGCAGATCGCTCGGGCGTTGTCGGTCTTCGATGGTCAGCTCTCGACTCGGTTCTTCTACGAGAGCCGAGACTTCCTGGTCAACAACTCCATTCAGGCCGGTTTCTTCGACCCGGATACGAACGTGTTCGCCCTTGTCCGGCAGCGGGGAGCCCCCCAGGGGATTCCCAGCTTCGAGGCGGCCTTGTCGAAGCGAACGGCCACGGGTGCCACGTTCCGGGTGTCGAACCAGGTGGATTACACCTTCGGCAACTCGCCGATTCAGACCTTCCCGTCGACCTACGGCGCCCGAACCACGCTGCAATTCAGCCAGCCGTTGCTCGGCGGTACGGATCAGACCGGGCCGAGCGGCCTGGAAGCCAACCGGGCGCCGATTGTGATCTCTCGATTGAACGCCGACGCCTCGGTCTGGCGGTTCAAGGCCGAGGTGATGGCGATGGTTCGGTCGGTCGAGCAGCAATACTGGGCTCTCTCGCAACAGCAGGTCCAATACTGGAGCCGTCAGCAGGCGGTTCGGCTCGGCGAGGCGATTTACGAGCGGGAAGTGGTGAAGCGCGAGGTCGGCACCGGATCGGAGCCGGACGTGGCCGAGGCGGAGGAACAGCTCCGCCAGTTCCAGCTCGAACTGGTGCAGGCGACCGCTGACCTGATCACCACCGAGCGACAGTTCCGCGAGCTGCTCGGCCTGCCCCCGTACGACGGCCGCCGGATCGTGCCGGTCACCGACTGGACGACCGCCCGAGTGCAGCCGGACTGGGAGAGCAGCCTGGCGCAGTTGATCAGCTATCAGCCGGACATTGTGCAGCAACAGCTTCTGGTGCGGGTTGCCGAACTCCAATTACTGCTTGCCCGCAACCAGCTCTTGCCCGCCTTGAACCTGGACATGCTTTACCAGTTCAACGGGCTCGGTGAGGATCTGGACGACGCCTTCGCGGTCATGACTGGCCGATCGGTGCTGGCGATCGACCCGATCATTGCCCAGCAACAGGCAGCGGCGGGGGTGAATCCGGCTCCCTCGTTCCTCAATAACTTCCAGACCTGGCAGGTCGGCCTGACCTTCTCGATGCCGATCGGCTTCCGGGGCCCATTGGCCGAAACAAGGCAAGCGCAGTATGCCCTGCTCCGTCAGCGAGCGTTTCTCCAGCAGACAGTCCACCAGTCGGTCCATGCTCTGGCGCGGTTCTTCGTCGAGGTGGACGCGAACTACAAGCTGTTGAAGTACGCCGGGCAACTTCGCGAAGCGGCGGAGCGTCGCTTGAAGGCTCAGGAAGCGTTCTTCGAGGCCGGGACGATCAACATCGACCGCTACCTCGACGCGGTCAACCGCTGGTCGAACGCCGTGGCGATCGAGGCCCGGTACAAGACGAGTTACAACACGGCGATCGCCGCGCTAGAAGAAGCCAAGGGGACCCTCCTCGCGTACAACAATATTGCCGTGGCCGAAGGACCGCAGCCGCCGAAGGCGTATGTGCAGGCGATCGACCAGCAGAAGGCTCACCGTCGCATTCCGATCGAGCCCGATGGCCCAGTCGCGCCGAAGCCGGTGGTCGCCCCACCGATCCAGGATCCCTTGCCGCCGATGTCGACCCCCGGCTCGACGCCTCCAGAACCGAGCCCGTTCTTCCCGGCTCCCTATGGGACCTTCGGCCCGCCTGCCATGCCCGTCGGCCCAACGACTCCGGTGGGCGATCCGGTCCCCCTCTCCTCGACGACTCCGGGGCCCGGCTCCGGGTCGGGGTCGAGCCTCGGAACGCCGCCGATGCCGAGCCTGGCCTCGGGAACTGCTCCAACGCAGAGCCGGGCCTCTACGCCCGCGGCGACTCCGGGGCGGGTCGATCCGGCGGTGACCCGGACCTCGGGCGAGTTGACCCCAGCCAGCCGATCGGTCCCGATTTCCGAGACCGCTCCGGTGACGAATCCTGCCTCGCTCCCTCCCCTGCCCTCGCGATCCCTCCCGATGGCCAAGCCCTTACCGGCCTTGCCGCCGAGCGAGCCGATCCGAGAAACCTTGCCGATTGACCTGCCACCCCTGCCCCCGGGCGGGTGATCGGCGACGTTTCGTCCTTCCTCTCCTCTTGCGTCCCTTGCGGGGGCGGGCCTGTCGTGGCGGGTCCGCCCCCGTGTCATTTGGTTCAGGGGCAGAACGTCCGGCGATGAGCCCACCAAGCTTCCTTCGAAGACGATCGCCGCGCATTCGATTCAAGAATTGTTGACCGGGGGGCATCGGCCGACGACAATGACGGCCAGCCGCTGATTGCGGTTGGTCGGCTGGCTCATCGAGACGCCCTCCCCGGTGTCACGTCCGTCGGATTCCCCCCTTTTCCCTTTTGAATCGAGGAGGCACTGGCAATGCACGGAACCTGCGACGGCAGCCGGAGACGGTTCCTGAAGACCAGCGCGGCGACGGGAGCGGCTTTAGCCTCGGCCCCGGCCCTGCGAGGCTTCGGGCAGGATGCGGCCGCCGATGAGCCGAAGGTCCCGCTGGTGACCCTCGGCAAGACCGGGCAGAAGGTGACGAAGCTGGGCATGGGCACGAGCTGGGCCGTTTCGCCGAGCTTTGTGCAGGCGGCCTTGCTCTCGGGGGTCCGCTTCATCGACACCTCCGAATCGTACGAGAACACGAGAGTTGAGCAGGTCCTCGGCCAGGTCCTCGAACGGACCGGATTGCGGAAGGATACCTACCTCGTCACCAAGACGACCCGCTACCGAGGGGTTCCCGACCAGGCCGCCGTCTTCCCGAGCGAGCTGGAAAAGAGTCTCGAACGCCTGCGGACCGACTACGTCGATGCTTACTACATTCACGGCATCTCGGGCCGGGACATCGGCATGCTGAGCGACCCGAGCATCAAGGCGACCTTCGAGAATCTGAAAGCCGCCGGCAAGATTCGCTTCGCGGGGCTCTCCTGCCACGATGCCATGCTCCCTGAGATTCTTGAAAAAGCGGCCGAGGTCGGCTGGATCGATCAGGTGATGATCCAGTACAGCTTCCGGGCCGTCGATCACGACAAGCTGCAGCGGGCGATCGACAAGGCCTCGAAGGCCAACATCGGTCTCGTCGCCATGAAGACGCAGCGCGGGGCCGACGCGGTGGTCGATGCCATCGACAACGACGGCCAGCTGTTTGCCATCGACCAGACGCTGAAGCGGTTGCGAGAGGCGGGGATCAAGAAGGAGGTCGCCGCGGTCAAGTCGGTTTGGTACGACGACCGGATGCAGGTGGTCGTCTCCGAGATGACCAACTTCAGCGACCTCCGCGAGAACGTCGCCGCCAGCCGAGAGCCGTTGACGATCGAGGAAGCCCGACTGCTCGACGAACACCGGCGCAAGACCAACCATCTATATTGCCACGGCTGCGGCCATCTTTGCGAAACCGCCGCGAAGGGGGTCCCGGTGGCTACGGTCCTGCGATACCTCCGCTATTACGCCGCCTACGGCAAGCGATCCGAGGCCCGGGCGCTCTATCAAGCGCTTCCCGCCGAGGCGCGCGACCTGGCCAAGGCGGATCTCGCCGCTGCCGAACGGGCCTGCCCGCGCGGCTTGCCGGTGGCGAACCTCGTTCAGTTGGCCGACAGGCACCTGAGCTAAGCCTGACGGAGACCAACATTGATGGGCGCTCGGAGCTCGGGTCGGATCGTCGATGCGGGTTCCGGGGCCTTTCCCTCAACGTTGGTCTCGGCCCTTGGTTTGCTGTCCCCAGTGCGCGGATCGTCGGCTTACCAGGCACCCCACCGGAGGAACAACGAATGAAACGAAGAACACTCATTGGCAGCATGGTCGGGGGGCTGGCTGCCGGCCTCGCGAGCAGGACGATTCAGGCTCGCCCGGCGGTGGCGAATCGTCTCGAAGCCGGAGACATCCCGAAGCGGACCTTTGGCAAGACCGGGGTCGATCTGACCGTGATCGGCCTGGCCGGCGGGCGATTCCCGATCATCGGTAACGACGAGGAAGCCATCGCGCTGACCCGCCGAGCCGTTGAACTGGGCATCAACTACTTCGACACGGCGCACATCTACTGGGATGGCCATTCCGAAGAGATCTACGGCGCCGTCTTGCCGGACGTCCGCGATCAGGTCTTTCTGACGACCAAGTCGACTGATCGCACTCGCGAGGGAGCACTGGAGGAACTGAACCTCTCGCTGAAGCGTCTGAAGACCGATTACGTCGACCTCTGGCAGGTCCACGCAATCCGGAGCGAGGAGGATGCCGAGCAGGTCTTCGCCCCCGGCGGGGCGATCGAGGCGTTCGAGGCCGCCAAGAAGGCGGGCAAGTGCCGCTTCATCGGCTTCACCGGGCACTCGAACCCGGCGGCCCACCTGGCGATGCTCCGGGCCTATGAGGACTGGGACACGATCCTCATGCCCCTGCACGTGGCCGACCCGCATTACCTCAGCTTTGAGAATCAGGTGCTCCCCCTGGCCGTCGAGCGCAATCTTGGCATTCAGGGGATGAAGAATTTCGGCAACGCCAAGCTCCTCCAGCGCTTCAGCGTGAAGGAGTGCCTGAGCTACGTGCTCAACCTGCCGATCCACTGCACCGCCATCGGCTGCACGACCCTCGGGCAGCTCGAGGACGACGTCCGGATTGCTCAATCGCTGGAAGACCTCGGCGACGAGCAGATGGCCGCCCTGCGGTCACGGGCCGAACCCTTGAAGGGGCCTCGGCTCGAAGACTGGAAGGACGACGTGGAAACGACGGCCAGTCTGCGCGATCGACCGCGATACACCGGGTCCTGAGCGCGACGGTGGCCCGATTCGTTCCGCTCCCCGACGGCCGGCTTGGGCTTTGGGGAGCGGTCCCTGAGGGTGCTTCCTTGATTCAGTTCGAGCCTCCGCCGTCGGCTTCCGGGCGCTCTGGACGTTGCCAGGGTACCTGACCGGCCTGCTGAAGGTGCATCATGAGTGCCTGAGAGAGGAGCTGGGCCTTCGAAGGCTCCTGCTTGATCAGGTTCTGAGTTTCACGAGGGTCTGCATCAAGGTTGTAGAGCTGGAACGGCTCGAAGGGGTGATTCTGAACGAGCTTCCAAGGTCCCTGGCGAATGGCGAAGTAGTCCTGGCCGAGGTAGCGGGGCCCCCCTTCGCGGCGGACGAAGACGAGCGCACGATTGTCCTCGGGCAGCGATCGGCCGAGGAGTAACGGGACGAGGGATCGGCCGGTGGTTCCTGCGGGAATGGTCGCGCCGGCCAGCTCGCAGACGGTGGGCATCAGGTCCATTGTCAGGGTGACGTGATCGGTCGAGGAGCCGGGGGTAATCTGACCGGGCCAGCGGGCGGCCATCGGAATCCGGATGCCGCCTTCGTAGAGGTCTCCCTTCCCCCCTCGGTACGGACCGCATCGGGCGCCGACATCGAGCTGGCCGCCGTTGTCGCTGGCGAAGACGACAAGCGTTGATTCCGCCTGGCCGTTGGCGTCGAGGGCTCGAAACACGCGGCCAATCCCGTCGTCGAGGTGCTCGATCAACGCGACGAGCCGAGCCCGCTTCTCGTCGATCCCCGGCTCGCGACGGCGGACGCGATCGACCCAATCCTCGGGCGGTTGGATCGGAGTGTGAGGCGCGTTGTAAGCGAGGTAGAGGAAGAAGGGGTTTGGCTCGTCCTTCCGGGAGTTCAGGTAGTCGATCGCCCAGTCGGAGAAGAGGTCGGTGGCGTGCCCTTCGGGGTCGATCTCGGTGTCGCCGAGGCGCATGTAGTTGATGTCGTGGCGGCGATGGGTGTAGTAGTCGTCCATCATGTCGCCGAGGAAGCCGTGGACGTGGTCGAACCCGCGTTCGCCGGGGGTGTTCGGCGATTCGAGGCCGAGGTGCCACTTGCCGACGATCGCGGTGTGGTAGCCAACCTCACGAAGCAAGGCGGGAAGGAGCGGGACGTCGGGATCAAGATAGCCCCAGTTGTTCCACTTGTGCGTCCGGATGACGCCGGGGACACCGACGAGATCCGGGGTCCGGCCCGAGAGCAGCGCTGCTCGCGTCGGCGAACAGACCGGGCAGTTCGCATAGGCGTTCGAGAACCGAAGACCGGAGGCGACCAGGGCATCGATGTTCGGCGTCTGGAGATCCGGGGCCCCGAAGCTGGAAAGATCGCCGAAGCCCAGGTCATCGACCAGGATCATCAGGACGTTCGGCCGGTCGGGCGCCTCTCGGGCACCGATGCCGGAACGGACGAACATGGCCATCAAGGCCAGGCCAAGCATCCCGAGGCTGGTCATCACTCGGCGACGTGATCGCATGGGTGGACTCCGGTTCTCGGACGGAGGATCGGGCCGAGGCGACGCGAACGACCATCGGTGAGGGGTGGGCTGAAGGACCCGGACAGCCGAGGGCGGCTGTCCCACACCCCGATCGACGATCAGCCGCGCAAGGCGGCCAGGACTCGGTCATGCAAGGGGCCGTTGGTGGCGACGACGCCGCGGTTGTTCGCCAGGGTCGAGCCGAGGGTGAAGTCGAGGGCGTTGCCGTCGATGTCGGTTACGGTTCCGCCGGCCTCGGTGACGATGAGCGCGCCGGCGGCGTGGTCCCAGATTTTTTCCTGGTAGTCGGCACGGGTAGGCAGGCGAAGGTAGACGTCAGCCACGCCGGAGGCCACCGTGGCATACTTGGCCTGGCTATCGAGCCGGACCGGGGGCTCGGTCACGCCCAGGCGGGCCGCCACCACGGCCGATTCGTTGTGGGCACTATGGCCTGATTCCACCGATTCACAGAGGCGGGCGCGCGAAGGGTCGGTTCGGTCCGAGGTCTGGATCGAACGTTCCTCGTCTCCTCCGTCAAGTGGGAGCACCGTGGCCCCGGCTCCCCGAACGGCCAGAAAGACGGCACCGACCGGGCCGACTGTCGATCGCGATTGTTCCAGATTCGGGCAGGCCAACGCGGCCACTTCGATGCGTCCATCGACGATCAGGGCCAAAGCGATGGCGTACTGTTCTCCTCGGAGGAAGCCCTTGGTGCCGTCGATCGGGTCGAGCGTCCAGAAGCGAGGGGCGAAGTGAGTAAGGTTGCCGTGGTCGATCCAACCAAGGACCGTGTCGGCATCGGAACCGGGGCGAAGGGCGGCCACCTCGGCAACAACGCGGTCGCGAACAGCGGCGCGGTCGGGCGATCGGAGCTCCGCAGCGTCTTCCTCGGCCATGACCGGATCGTCCGGGAAGGCTGCCTTGAGGGTTGCGCAGATGAGCGCCTGGCTGCCGAAATCGGCGACGGTCACGGGGCTCTTGTCCCCCTTGGCGACCGGATCGGGACCGTGGGAACCTCGGACAGCTCGGCACAGCCGGGCGGCTTCCTGAACGGCCTGGGCGGCGACCGCTCGTTCGTGTTCAAAAGAATGGCTCACGACGCGAAGAACCCTCAAGGAATCGAGAAACGGGACAGGGTCGAGGAGGTTCGGCTCCGGCGCATAGGCTAGTCGTTCCGAGGCCCGGGAACAAGAAAGGCTTTGGATTCAAGGCTGTCGCCAGGCGTCATCGATCGGAACGTTCGAGGGCTTTACCCCGACTCGTGAACACAGGACAATAACCAGAGTCTCGCCCGGCGATCTGGAAACGTCGGTGCCGGTTGCGTGCGGAGCAGAACGTTGAGTGATCCGATTGAGTGGCGGAACTCCTGGCTGGAGCGTACCTCCGCAGTCCTCTCAGGCAACGGTCATATCGCCCCGGCCCGCTTGCTAAACGCGATTCAGGAAGGAACCCGACTCCGCAGGGTTCTTCATGAACTGGCCATCGATCCCATCCATCCGCGAGATCCTGAGGTCGACGTCCTTCTGGAACGGCTTCGGGACACCACGACCGATCACCTGGCCGACCTGCAGCGCGAGAACCCGGGGCCCAATCCGAAGCTCTCGACCCTCACCTCGAAGTGGCTCCGTGCCGAGCAAGCCTATCTCGGAGAGTTGCTCACGCGTCCGGATCTGGAACCCATCCGCCGCACCGCCCTGCTCGACCGATTTCGGAGAGACCTGACCTGGGCATCAGAGCTAGTTGCGTTGGTTGACGGTAACGTGCCGGTGCATCCCGCCGTCTCGGCAGTCATCGAGCTGGATCGGCTGCAAGAAACGATCCTGGCGGATGGGACTCCCTCGCTCGACCCGATCCGTGAACAGCTCACCCATCGAGCGACCCGGCTCCGCTGGTCGCTCCTCGATCGCCGGGTCAGTCAATTGCTTGAGGGGTCCGTTCCGGAGGGAACGGCCGAGGAACTCTGGTCGAGGCGGTTCTTGCTCTCCCGACTTCAGGCGGAGGTCGAGGGTCTTCCCGAGTCCATCCCGGTCCCGCCCTCTCCGGACACGCCCGATGAACCGTCAGAGAGCCTTCCGGGACCGAGACGCCACGTTGCCGCCCTGATCGAGCGTCGAGAGGCGCTGGCCGACGCGGCGGCCGAGCAACTCCGCAGCCTTTCCGCGGCGCCGCGATCGGCCGCCTGGGATGAGCTGTTGACGGACGCTCGCGAAGAGGCCAACGAACTCCTGTCGATGCTCGAGGAGGTGGACCTGGCGCAGGGGGTCCGCTTGTTGGCCCTCTCCCGGGAAGACATGCTCCGGTTGCGAGATGACTGCGTCGCCTCAGGTCAAAACGGAGCCGAGGAAGGGCTTGACCGCCCGACGATCGGCCATCTCCGCCGAGTGGCGAGACGCTTCGGCCGGATGGCCCGAACCGCGCGCAACGAGTGGCAAGAAAAAGACCTGACCGCCCGGATGAAGTCGAAATTCGGGCCGCGCTTCCCGAAACGGCTCGACGCGATCATTCTGGTCCTGATCCTGGTGCTCACCGGGCTGCTCGTCGTGGAGACGGTCATCGACCAGTCGGGGGGGATGACCCATCGGCTCGAAGCCGTCTTTGCCTGGGCCGACCTGGCGATCTGCGCGGTGTTTCTCACTGAGTTCACATTGAAGATCTCGCTGGCCACGGGAAAGTTGAGGTATCTGGCCCGGCATTTCGTGATTGACCTGTTGCCCTCCATTCCGTTCGGGTTCATCACCTTTGCCCTCTCCGGGCCGACCCTGATCGCCAACATCCAGATTCTTCGGTTGCTCCGAGTTCCCCGTCTGCTGCGATTCCTTCGAGTCATGCGGCCGCTGATTCGTTTCGTCCGGCTCTTGATCTTCGCCCTGCGTTTCACCGATCGCCTGGTGAGGCGCTATGCTCGGATCTTCAATCGCAACATTATCTTATTCGAGCTCAAGCCGGAGATCAGCGACGACTCGCGCAATCACCATCTGCTCCACATGATCCGCCGCCATTTTGACCGCAGGGCCTCGGAGCATTTCGGCATGCTCGACGAGTCTGAGCGGCTTGCGTTGACGGATGCGGCCATTGAGGATCTGGAAAGCCGGGTGAGTGAAATTCCTTCGGCCGACTGGTCGGAGCGGGTCGAGGACCAGACGCGCGATATCCCGATTGAGGAGGTTGTCGAGCGGCTCATCGAGCTGACCCCCGAGGAGCTGATCGAGCAGATGGGGCAAAGCTTCGTCAACTCGGTCGATCATTATCTGCAGCTAATTGACCTGCCGGTGATCCGCCGCTTGCCGATCATTCGTCCGGTTCTTGAACACCGCAAGCAGGGATCGGCCGAGGCCGTGGCACTGGCGGCCAACTATCTCGGTCACTTGATGCAACGTACGCTCGACGTGATTTACTACGTGGCCGATTTGCAGGCGACCGTCTCTCCCCCGCTGTTTCTTGACAAGCTTGGGCGAACGATCGTCTCGGCCACGAAACGCCCGGCCATTCGCCTGCTGAGCTTCGGCCTGACCTTCGCGGCACTCTATGCGTTGGTGTACCTGCTGGTTCCCAGTGGCGACGGCGTGGTTGAGGCGGGAGTGGACGCGACCCGGGAGGTTGGTCTCCTGCACGGTTTCGGGTTGCGCCTGCGAGCCATGCTGGGATGGTTCGCAGACAAGCTCGGCTTGCCCGTCATCGTCATCGGGGTCGTCTGCTTTGTCTTGATGCAAGTGGGAGGCTGGTTCCGCAAGATTGCCAACCAGGCCGCCGAGTTCTGCGAGCGGATTGTCGAGGCTCAGTTTGCCGCGCAGACGAAGCTGCTCAAGCGCGAATTGAAGGACCGCGATCAACGGTTTCTGGACGAGCGCGTGGTCCTTCCCGAGATTCGCTTGAGGACTTCTGATGATGTGTCGATGAACGCCGAGCGCGGTCTGCTCGGTGTCTCGAACCTTGAGCCGACCCGAGAGCCCTGGGCCCTCGATGCCCCGATCCAGGGGATGGAGTTGAAGCCCTCGGAAACGGATTTCTTCTCGACGCTCAAACTGCTGTATCAAGATTACCTGGATGGATCGCCGTTTCACCGCAACGACACGAAGGCCTCGACCCAGCTACTGGGCAACCTGGCGTTGCGAAACCTGAGTCTGAGCAATCTGCCGTACTTCCTTCGAGGGCGTCGGCGGCTCGATCGGCTCGACATGAGTCGTGCGGCGTCGAGCTTGCTCGGCGGGCCGTATCTCTGGTTCGACTACATCACGCGGATGATCGTGCAGGAGACGGCTAAGCTGCTGATCGACTACAACCGCAACGCCGTGCCGCTCGACCGTCTGGCCAGCAGTCCCGAGGGGGTTCGCAAGCGCTACCGGAAGTGGTTGGCCGCTCGGCTTCATCGGCCAGAAGATGAGATCCCTCTGCCGGAGCCGCAGGGACGCATTCCTCTCACGGAACGACTGTCACCGAGCCGGAGTCGACCGGAGGCGGATGAGTTCTTCGAAACCGTCGATTTCACGGCGGTCGACTTTCTGATTGCCGACCCGGAGCGTGACGAGCTGATCCGGCTTCGCTACGGAGACGCGGTTGCTTCGTTATTGCAGATCGATCGCGAGCGGAACCTCCGGAGTGCGTTCCGGAGCTTGCCCTTACACCGCGCCCCGATCTCGCAGCGGACGATCAACCTGTTCCACCTTTATGAATCGTACCTGGCGGGTGGTCGCCTGCTGATCCTGCCGTTCCGGATGGTCTGGTGGGGGTTCCGAGGTCTCGGTTACATCGCCGTTCGGATCGTGAACGTGATTCGGGAGATCCTGAACCCGACCGTCTCGACGACCCCTGACGAGCCGGGAGAATCGTATCAGGCGGCCGTTCGGAAAATTCACCGGATGCGCAAGCCAGCGTTTCTCGAAGCGCTCTGGATGCGAGCACGGTTCGATGTTGAATATCTGGGCTTGCCCCTGCCGCAGGTGCCGATCAGCGTCGGAAGCGATTCACTCATGGAGATCGACCTCGACTTCATCGGGGCCTCTCGGCACGAGCGGGTCATGGCCGAGCGGTTCCGCAACCAGCAGCACGATCGGATTGAGTGGCTCAACCACTTCCTTTCCGAATTTCAGTGGAATTTCGACAATTTGCCCGAGATGCTCGGACGGGATCTTCCCCATCTGACGGATCGGCGTGGTGAGGTGATCCGAGCGCTTGTCACCGCCTGGGTTGCCGACCATGACGATGTGGCCACGCTCGGTCTCGCGGTGCTTGCAATGCGGAGAGTGGTGAGTTATGCCGCCGATTCCGATTCAGATCCGCGACAGCTTCCCGAGAAACTTCCCGACCCTCCCAACCTGAGTGAGCCGCTCTGGCATCGAATTCAGGATGTGCGACGACCGATGGACGACCTGCTCGAACTGCCTTGCTTCCCAAGGTACGACGCGGAGCAACGGTTGCGGATTACCGCCTACCTGCGACGCCACCGACGCGCGGTCCGCGAATGGGTCAGGGTAATCCGGGGCCAGGGAGGTCCAGATCCGATCGAGACGCTCCGGACTCGATTCGTCGAGGTAATGCTCCGAACCGATCTGTGGAGCGACCAGATCCTTACGCTCCGGGCCGTCCAGACCCTGACGATGCTCGACGTGCAGCATTACATCGAGCTGGTCTGGAACCTTGGCGGCTATGACCGGCTCTCGCCGGTGTCTCAGGTGGTTGATCTGCCGTTTGCGGATCCGGAACTGCTTGAAGAAGCCTCGGCACGCTGAATCCGAAGCGTAGCGGAAGTGCGTTCCATCGATTGACACTCCTCGCAGGCCCCAACGGGAACCCCTCCGCACCTTCATTCGAAGGGTGAAGGTTGCGGAGGGGAGCATTCGATCGTTTCCCGTCGCTGATCCGAAGGGCAACGCTCAACCGCGTTCGGAGATCGGTTTGACTGATCGCTGCGGGGCACCGACGTATCGAGCCCTCGGACGCATCAGCCGATTACTGTCGAGCTGCTCGATCACGTGAGCTGACCAGCCTGCGACCCGAGCCATCGCAAAAATGGGGGTGTAGATTGGCACGTCGATCTTCAGATAGTGGTACAAGCGGGCGCTAGGCCAGTCGACATTGGGGGGCAAACCCTTCTGTTCGGTGACGGCACGCTCGATCGGCTCGGCGGTGCGTTCCCAGCGATCGTCGCCCATTTCCTTGGCGACGAGCTGGCAGTGCCGCTTGAGGATCACGGCGCGGGGGTCGCCGGTCTTGTAGACGCGGTGGCCGAAGCCCATGATCCGCTCTTTGCGGGCCAGAGCGTCCTTGATCCACTGCTCGGCCTTTTCGGGAGCGTCGACCTGCTGGAGGACCTCCCAGGATCGCTCGTTAGCTCCGCCGTGCAGGGCCCCCTTGAGGGTGCCGACGGCCGAGACGATCGCCGAGTGAATGTCGGAGAGGGTCGAGGCGGTGACGCGGGCGGCGAAGGTCGAGGCGTTTAGCTCGTGCTCGGCGTAGAGCGTCAACGAAAGGTCGAAGGCGTCGGTTTCGGCTGTGCTCGGCTCAGTCCCGTTGAGCATGTAGAGGAAGTTGCCAGCGTGGCTCAGATCGTCACGAGGGGCGATCGGCTCTTGCCCTCGGGCAACGCGAGCCGCGGCGGCCACGGCGGTGGCCATCTGGGCGATCAGGCGCTCGGCCTTGCGGACATTAGCGTCGTGGTCTTTCGGGTCGGCGTTGACGTCCGGATCGTAGTGGGCCAACACACTGACGCCGGTCCGTAGGGTGTCCATGGGGTGGATGTTGTGCGGCACCGCTCGAAACAGCGTCACGAGCGAGTCGGGAATCGAGCGGGAGGCCCGGAGCCGACCGTTGAACTCGTCGAGCTGCGACGGGGTGGGCAAGTCGCCATGAAGCAGCAAGAACGCGGCTTCCTCGTACGACACCTTCTCGGCGAGATCCTCGATCGCGTATCCCCGGTAGGCCAGGCCACCCTGACCCTCGGTTCCTTGCATGTCGGCGATGGCCGTCTCGTTGGAGACCACACCTTCAAGACCGGGGAAAAAGTTCTCCTCCGACGCGCTACTCATCTCGGCTCGGCTCCAGGTATTTCCGACTCGAAATGCTCCCGAGCCTCAACGGCCGGGAGGACGACGACCAGAATACCATCCCCCCGGGAACACGGACGAGGCAAACGGATACCTCGGTCACCGGAACCCGTCAGAATGCGCTCCGAGATTCATCGACACGCGGTTCAAGCAAGCAGGGCTTGGCGTGACATCCGAGTGAGCAATTTCCCGGGATGGTTGTGGCCGTCGAGCCATTATGGCACCAGTTTATGCGCAACAAGAGCCGACTGCCAGTTAAACCCTCCGAGAAGCATTGAATCATCAAACAGGACAGCGTTTGCGTCTCACAATTCACTCACGCGAATCGAAAGAAAAACCGGGGGCCTCGGCACGTAGATCACGCAACCGAGACCCCCGGATCGTTACGGCCCCGACAAGTCCTCACCCCCGAGGTGAGTTGCTCACGCCTTCCGCCCAAAACGCGCAAGCGACCTGACGGGTACCGTTCGCTCGCTGGTTCGTGAAGCCCTTTCGGGCATGACCTCGTTTTAGACGTTCAATTGCGTCTGAAAAGGGTGTCAGCTCGATTTTCGACGAAATTCTTTCGACACCCCTCGGGCTGATCGAGGGACCTGGGGCGTAAGCCCAAACCAGAGCAAAACCTACGGGTGTTGCCTGCTCTTTTTCGGTGCGGCGATCAGGAGAGGGGATCGCGAGGTGAGGGGTCGGAATCGGTCGAGTCGTGGTGTTCGAGGAGCATGACCAGATCTTCGAGTTCCGCTGGTCCAAGCGCATCGACCCGGGCTGCCAGCGCATGGACGAGTGCAAAGAAGCGCCGAAGTGCTGCGATTCGCTCCAGGTAGCGAGGGGCGAGTTCGGGATCCTCGGAAATCTGTTCCACGGCACGGTCGAGGACGACCAGGGTCGGGTCGAGTTCTCGACGTTTGCGTTCCAGCAAGATTCGGCGAAAGAGGGTCCAGATGTCCGTCTCGGCCCGGAAGTATTCCCGACGCTCTCCCTGACGGTGGACCTTGTGAACAACCCCCCAGGCGATCAGTTCACGAAGGTTCATGCTCACGTTGCCCCGCGAGACTTTCAAGCGATGTCTCAGGCCATCGGCCGTCCAGTCAGTCCCGGTGATGTAGAGCAGCGCGAACAATTCTCCCATCGTGGGATTGATGCCCCAGGAGCGAGCCATCATGCCCCAGTGTTCAACGAACTGGCGGATAACCGCCGCCTCGGCCGGGCTCTCCCGAGGGAGTTCCGGCTCTTCGGATGATTGAGGTTCGGGAGACGCCGACATGCTTGAACACCGTCCTGTCATCGCGATGAGGGCAGAAGGGGATGTGCCCGGGAGCTCGATGATTTCATGCGACCATTCGGGCGCGGTGCCTCGCGCGGGATGATGCGGACACCCAGGGTCACAACATCGGAGCTCATCGACCGATCGGGAAAATCGAGGTTAGAAGATACTAGGCGAGAACGCAAATTAGAGGTTAGAATACCGCATTGCTCGCATCCTGGCTTGCCTCAGCTTCCGGCTGGTTTGGACTGGCCACGTCGAGTAATTCTCGAGTGTTCCTGAGTTGAGCCTCCCCCCCCCTTCTTCGGTCCCTGATTCAAGGAGGCATATCGATGCCAGAGACAGTCGTTCATTTCCAAATTCGCATGCCTCCAGCCCTTCATGAGCAATTGGCGAGCTGGGCCAAGGAAGATAAGGCGTCTCTGAACGCTCTAATTGTCGGACTGCTTGAGAAGGCAGTCGAACAGCACAGCAAAGGCGGATCGAAGGAAAAAACCCTCTCCGGCTGATGTTCTCTGCGATCGCTTCCATCGTTTGCATCTCAATCGATCGGAACGCGATGGAAGCGATCAATCGCAATCATGAATGATCGGGATCGACGGACTGAAGGCACTGACCCCTTGATTGACTCACGCTGATCCGGTATCTTTCCCCTGTCGATTCCCCGATAGCTCAATCGGTAGAGCGAGCGGCTGTTAACCGCTAGGTTCAAGGTTCGAGTCCTTGTCGGGGAGCTCGTTAACTTTCTCCGGAAAGAACCACCAAACCAGTAAATACCCAACGCCGAGAGAACGGCTGTTGGGATTTTTTTGTTTACGGCTGGTTCCCGCAAGGGGTTGCGTCGATTTGCACGGGTTCTCTGTCTCGAGAGAGAACCTTCGCGGTTCGAATGGGACCTTCAAGGTTCCTTCCGCAGTCCGGATCTCGGGCCAAAACTCTCGAAGCCCCTGTTTAACAGACCTCTAATCGGTATCAGGCTGGTCTCTTTCGATGGGCGAGAGGGTTCAGCGGATGCCTTAGGGTTGTGCAGAAAACCATGGCATGCGCGCCAGGAACGGATCCGAATGGCACGAGAGTCTTGTAATCCCCTCGACTCTCTCCCTTCTCAGTGCTCGACATTGAAATGGCGCAGAAGCGGATGTGAAGGGGGTCATCGTTGCCGCATTGCCCAACCCGATCGGAACTGGATTTTCGGAGCCGCACGCAGGGTGATGTAGCAGCGAGAAGCTAATCACTCGACAGGACCCGTTTGTGCCTTATATTTTCGTTGCAGCGTGGAGGGCAGGTTGTCCCAAATTACGGGAGGAACAGCCATCATCTCATCAACTTCAGTTTCCGCCACGGTTCCGTCGGACTTGAACTCAAAGAGCTTGAAGTAGCCGATATCGCTTCCGTAGCCCCAGAGCCTTGAGGGAGACTCCCAGTAGAGGAACCATCGCATCGCAGCCCAACCGATGGAATCGCTTGCAAGTTTCTTTCCGCTGGCGGAATCGACCACCTCAAAGTCCACAAGGTCCTTGTCACGTCGCTTCACTTCTAATCGCTTGGTCCCATCTGGGGACGTGAAAGAGCCAAAGTCCCTGACAAGAGGACCAGACCGGATCACGAGAATTTGGACGCGAGAATCCTCGTTCCCTTCGTTGTACTTGACATGCATGACCTGAACATCGATGTCGGGTATCTTGGCATTCTCGTATACGAAAAGATTGACCTCGGCAATTGAAGTCAGGCCTGTGTTGGCTGCGAGGCTCATCTCCTCCGGACTGAGTGTTCGCTTACGCCATTCCGCTCCGAGGAACTTGCTCAGCGTGGTCGAGAACTCCTTGGCGCTGAGAGCTGTCTTCAGGCTATAGATCTCTTGGCCGTTGATCTTCAGCTTCCTCTCCAGATTCACATCCGGAATGCCTTTCGAGAAATCCGGAACGGTCAGTTCTTGAGCAGATAGCGGCACGGCGAACAGGAGAAGGCATAATGGTAAAAACATGCGTGAAATATCCATCTGATGGCCTGTCTGAGTATTTTGTCTGTATTGCGTGAAGATGCTGCGGGGATCAGCGAATTCCGCCGCGGAACGTTGAAACGCTGCTTAGCCGCCTCACCTTTCGCCCAGCCGAAATTGTATCCGCCAAACTCTGCTCAGTCGAGTAACACGTCATGGACGTCAGTCAGCATGCGAACCGGGTAGGTTAACAAATAGAGGCTGTTAACTCGTTTGTTTCGCCAGACATCGCGCCGGTCGCCAAGCGAAGGTTGATGTGGGCATTTCCACACGGAGGCACCACATGCGACCATTCGACGATTCTCATTCCATGACACCTGACGAGCGTCGCGCGGCCATTGCCAAGAGTTCTCGGCTGGCGTTCTTCGTCTCCACACGCGGGCCGCTCTCCCGCCAGCATCTGCGTCATCTTGCGACGCCGAAAGCACCGAGCGAGAGGGGAACCGCCACGATTGTGCTTCGATCGTGGTTCGGTTCTCTGATTGTGAGTTTTTGAGCGTAATTGTTGGATCGTTTCCCTCGATGGTAACGCCGACCTTCATCGGTCATCGTCCGAATCAAGGTCGGCTTCCTGGTGATTTCATTTCACTGGGATTGAAGGTCAAGAGGCATGCAGATGCCCTGGCGTGACGATTGATTGGTCGTGAAAGCCGGTTGGATCGGCTATTCAGGGATTCGGATGTAGATCTGATCGAACTCGTCCTGGACGGAAGGGATGGGAGCGTTCGGCGTCAGCTTCATCTCCAGGTCCTCCTCCAACGATCGGACGCGATACTGCCATCCCTCGGGTAGGTCGGCAAACTTCTCACCGAGTGTGGCGAGTTGCGACTCGGGCACTTTGTGCCCTTGCAAGACATAGACATGGCCGTCTGGGTCGACGAGTTGGTACACGGGCTTGCCGCGCTCCCAGGTCAGGTTTTGAAATTTGGCTGGGCTAAAGATCGTGTATTTCGCGATCTTCAGCGTACCGGGCGGAAGGTGGGCACCGAAGACCATCTCCACACCTGCGACAGATACCGGCTGGGATGCCATGACTCCGACTTCATCCATTGACCACCACTGCGGCCCATTCTTGTAGACCGATTCGGCGCCGAACTCCTTGGCGAGGGCGTCGAGGTCAAGCGTGTTCCACCAGTCGAGGTCGGCCCTGGCCAGTGGTGAGGTGCTGTAGATGTCAGACCCTTTTTGGCCGTAATTGAAGACCAGCTCGCAATACTGGTAGCCTCGCGAATGGGGCAACTCCTGCATGGTGAGCGTCATGGACTTTCCCTGTCCGGTGGTCATCGTGACGGTTGGAGGCTCCTGGGCCGAGCTTTGCTGATTCCGCTCCAAGCCCATTCCGGCGTAAATGTTGATTGCGAGCAATTGTGTGAGTGTAAATGTTTTCATGGAAGCTTTACTCCGTTCGATTCAAAGTCTGTCCTGGTGGTGTAGTAGCCTCGGGGGAAGTAGGGACCCATCACCTCGGCTTCGGTCCCTGGTGTGGTGATCAAATCGGGGCGTTCCTTCCATTCGGGGTTGTTTGCCATGATTCGCATAATCAACATCCCGAAGTCAGACCGGTTTCGAGGATCGTCCAGCCCTTCGCCGCGAGGGCTCCACTTGAGCCAGGCCACGCCGTTCTCGAGCGTCGCGTTCGAAGGGCGGTCTTCCGGCCGGCTCACGACGATCGTGTAGTTTCGGTCTGCGTCCAGGGGGACCTGGAAATCGGCGATCCCGTCCACGACCTGACCGCTGGGGACCGCTTCGCAACTGACCAGTGACCAGTATTGGGTCTGGGCTTCCGGCATGATGGCAAGGCCCTTGCCGTCTTCCCCCGCGAAGGTGTCGGGGAAGGTGGGCATCTTGCCCTGCAGCACATAAACGGGGCCGAATGTTCGAGAGAGGAAGGTCACGAGATAAGGCCCCTCACCGCCTCCTTCCATGGCCCCTTCGTAGCGGATATTGGCACGTTCGGTGGGGGGCTTGAACGCACCGAACAGGGTGTAGGCGTTGGTCCAGTATTTTTCCCATTGGGGAGGATTTCGGGCGGGAGCAGTCTCGGGTGGCAGGTCGGGATCATTGCGCTCGCTCTGGACCAGTTGCACCCATTCGTCCGTGGTCATCGGCTGCTTGGTTGCAGCCGAAAACGGCTTCCCGAATTGCTGAGCGACCTGCTCAGCGTTGAGCTTCGTACCGTCGGCAAGTGTTCCCTCGTACACGGGCAAGCCCGTGCCTGCGAAGGGTGCGTCTGCCGGTCCCCAGCCTGCTCCATCCTTGTTTTGGTCCGCAAGGTAGATCCGGATGACACCTTGAAGCTCGGCTCCGTCTCGACCCACATAGAGCGTGTTCGTCTCGCGTTGCGAGGCGTCTTGCGGTGGCGGCTCGGCGAGGATTCGGATGGTGTAGTTGCGATGCTCTGCCAGCCGATTCGCTCCGACGCGAAAGGGATTTTCGGAGAGGGGGTCCGGTTCGAAATCGGGACCTCGGAGCGACTCTCCAATCGCGACGAACGTTTCTCGCTCGAACTTGTAGATTGCGAACTGGAAAAATCGGGCGTAGGGGAAGCTCCCCCGCAAGGTCATCGAGCTACCGGGCGGCATGGCGAAGCGGCCAAGGAAGTAGGTCGACTGCATGTCGGGCCAGAGATTGGGATTCTGGATCGGTTTGGGCCCTTCCAGAACATTCCAGTACACCCAACCCCGAGGCCCTTGGAACAATCGGTCATGTCCATAGCGCTCATCGGTTCGAACAACGGTTCCAAGCGATTTGGCCGCATGCTCGCTCACAGGCTGGGCAGCGGGCCGGACCTCCTCAGAGGTTGCATCCTGTGCAGAGGCCGGCAGCAACGTCAGTGTCACCGTAAGCCCAGTCGAGAGGGCCGCAATCGCCATTCGTATGAAATCTCGCGAGTTGAGTTTGCATAAACTCATGTCTTGTACCTTCCACACAGGTCTGAAACCTCAATCCGTGGGAGCTTTCGTACGCGGGGCCCGTCCTTGCTCAACGAACTCTCAGCGGCACTCGTCAGTTGACCGGCTGCGCTTCGGGAGGGATCCAGTTTCCCTCGATGATCTCCCAGCCTGGCAGATAGCAGCGGATGACGTAGTTCCAGCCCTCAGTAATCGGCAGAAAGTTGGTCGATTTGGGATCGCCGCCGAAGTGGATTGTCACGCGACCATCATCGTCGCGTGTTGCGGTGATGCTGTTCCATGAATATGCGTTAAGGTCGTTGGGCGAAAAGAATCCGTCCTTGTTGTAGACGGTCACCGACCAGAACGCCTCGACGGGCACCTCCTTCGGCATGGTCAGGGTGTAGGCGGCCTGGCCGTCGTTTCGCTCGGGAGCGAAGCTGAAGTACATCGCTCCGCGTTGAGGATTGCCTCCCCAGCCTGCGGCGCTCCCTATGAGGTGTTGCACGGGGTCGACCTCGCCTCGACGTCCGAAGGCCCCGGAAAAGTCAGTCATCTTCAGGGCCATCTGATTGAGCTGCTTGCGCGTTTCGAGCAGTGAGGGCTGATCCCAATCCGGAAGGTCCAGGGTGCCCGGCGAGGCCTGTTTGATCTGAATTGCGTCTTGCAGCGCATGAGCCTTTTTCAGGTCCTCCGGGTCATTGGGGTCCGCAAAGGTCCGGACCAGCGCCATCGCGTACCGGGTGCCGACCGAGTCGAGGCTCAAGGTTACTTCGCCCGAGCCGTGTTTGAGCACAGGGTTGTACTCATCCTGGTCGATCACCAGCAACGATTGGAACCGTCCCTGGGAGTCGGGCATCACGATCGTGACCGGAGAAGCCAGGTCAAACACACCCGCCGAATAGAGCGTGTCGCGATTGCCCCGTATGGTCGTCTGGTCCTCGACCGAATAGGGCTCTCGCAGATGCATCAATATTCCGATGCCACCTGCCTTGGCGGCATAGGCCTTGAACTGCATGTCGGTTTCCGCTCGCGTGTAATTCAGCACGTTGACCGGTTCGTTGCCCTTTGCTGAGGTCGACGTAACGGAAAGCGCGAGGATGAGCGAATATCTTACGTAAGCAGAGATCATGAGGAACTCCGGATCGGTTCCGTTCAATTTCAGCGAATCCTTCAGCACAGCCCTCTCGCCATCAGCACAGTCCTGACTGCGGTTGGACCTGCGAGTTCGGTTGAACGTACTGCGACTCCGGTTGAACAACAAGGTTGTGCTCGATGAGCGAGTTGTCACCCGGATTGAAGAGGCGATCTCGCTTTCTCTGAGCGTTGACGTGGGGAACGGTGTGGCACGGGTTGCCGGGACCATCAGACGGTTGAGTCCCTGTGTGCCACAGATGCGAGCTGTTTCGAGAAACCGACCTTCAGCAGTCGCCCTGCGAGCGATCTTCCCAGGTGAGAAACTCCGGCTCCGAGAGATGTCATCGCGAGCATCTGGCGACGGCGAATACCGATGAGTGTTGGTCGAAGGTGGGCGAAGCAGCGATCCTGATCAAGATCGCGTCGCATCGGCTTCAAGGGTGTCCGAAGACCGCGAATCGATCTCCCCCTCCCCGTTTCTCCAGCGGTGAGCCAGGCTCAGACAGGCTGGAAGCAGGATCAGATTGCCGATGGTGCTGCCGGCCGTGGCAATGGCGACCATCAGGCCAAAGGTGGCGAACGGCACGAATTCACTGAACCAGAGGACCGTGAAGCCAAGAGCCACGGCAAGGCTCGATAGCAAGACCCCTGGCCCCGTCACCGTGTAGCTGGCAAACAGGGCGTCCTCGAAGGGCTGGGTCAGTCGCCGTCTGCGGAATTGAAGCAAGCAGTGAAAGGTGTCGTCGATCGACAGTCCCAGAGCGACGCTCGCGACCAGAGCCGTGGCGAGGTCGAGCTTCACGCCGAGCCACCCCATCAGGCCGAGCACCAGGCCCACGGCCAGCATGGTCGGCAAGATCGCAAGAATAGCCAGTTTCGGCCCCCGGAAGGCGAGCGTGAGCATGAGCAGAATGCCGACGGTGGCAATGGCCAACGTCGTCCACTGGGTCTCGATCACGCCTCGGGTGGTTTGCGTCAAAAGGTGGGATAGTCCAGTGAGATATGCTCGGTTGTCGTAGCGATTCCGAGCAAGCGACTCGGCCTGGTCAAAGAGAAGCATCTTGGCCGGGGCAGGCTGGCTTTCGGAAAGACGGACCATCGAGCGTGCCCAGCCGGTCTGCGGGTCCCAGAAACTTCCGAGTAACTCCGCCTGCGGCGTGGCCGAGATCAGGTCCAGTTTCGTCGATAGTAACCAGGCAGCTCGCTCGGGATCGAGTTCGGCGAGACGTTCGTCCGGGTCGAGCACCGTGGCGAGCGAGGTGACGTAAGCAATCCCCTCGCTGTTGCGAGGCGGGGCAATGTCCAGCACGGCGCGATCGAGGGTCCGGATCCGTTCGAGCGTCTGCGGCGTGATCTCCCCTTCCGTGGGAACGATCAACCCGGCAAGGCCGATTCCTCCCAGATGCTCCTCGATGAAGCGATAATCCTGCACCACTCGGGTCGAGGCTCGGAAGGCGTTAATATAGTTTGATTCGTATTGAAGATACGGTGTGCCGGCGATCATGGGGATCACGATGATCAAGGTGCCGAAGACGATCGGCGCCGGGCGTCGGTAGACCCGAGCAATCAGGCCGTTCATGGCCTGGGCGATCCGGGAGGTCGAGCCGAATCGAACCGGGATTTCCATGATCTTGAACGGCGGAATCATCGCTCCCGGGGAAATCAGCAAGGTGAGCAGTGCCGCCGCTGCGGTGGCGATGGCCAGCACTGTGCCGAACTGGCGGATCGGCATCACGTTGCTTGTCCCAAGGGCTCCGTAGCCGATGGTGGTGGTCAGGGCACACCAGAAGATCGGCTCGGAGACGACCTGTAAGGTTTCCCGGGCAGCCTCGCGACGGTCAGCCATGCGGCGGAGGTCTTCGCGAAAGTGCAAGGCCAGGTGGCTGGCGGCAGGCATGGTGAGCACAATGATCTGGGCAATCATCGGGCCGCTGGAGAGAGAGAGTTTCAGGTCGAGGACCCCGAGAATTGTTGAGGTCGCCAGCCAAACTGTCCACCCGGCGATCAAGGGGACCAGGGCCCACCAGAGGCTCCGGGTGGCGATCAGGGTGACGGCGCCGATCAGGAGCATGCCGACGGTCGCGAGCCGCTGGCCGTCAATCTCGATCGCCCGGAAGCCGTCGGCCAGCAAGACCGGAGGCCCGACGACGGCCGGATCGCGGTCGAGATCGTGCCGATCGGCGAAGTCGTCTGCAATGGCTCGGAGTGCCTCGACTGTGATCTTGACATCGTGCTCTCCGGCCGATTTGAGGCGGGTCATCAGGGCGGTGTAGGTGCCGGATTGGTCCACGAGCGTTCCGAGGAGCAACGGATGCGCAGTGATCCGCTCCCGAAGTTCGGCCAGACGCTCGGGCTGGTCAGCGGTCGATCGCAGGGCGCCGGCGATCGTCGGGGTGGCCCACTGGCCCCCCCCTTCCCCGGAGATTCCTTGCTTGATGAGATCGAGAACCTCAGCCCGACTGGGGAGAAACAGGCGCTTTTTCTCGGGGATCTTCTCAAGGGCGAGCAAGGCGTCGTCAAGCTGCCAGAAGAGGGGCATTTCGTCGAGCGACTGGACCGACAGCACACCTTCGATCTCGGTCGATCGGATCGCGCCGGCCAGTTCGGCCACCCGGGCAATTCCTTGCGGCGTTAGCAATTCGGGATCGTGATAGGCAACAAAGACGAACTGATCGTTGCCGAATTGGGACGACGCCTGTCGATAGGCGACCACATTCGGATCATCCTTGGCGAAGAAGGACTCAATCGATTGATCGTAGTTGACTTCCTTGCCATAGATCCAAAGCAAGCCCAGCGCAAGGGTTGTGCCGGCAAACAGGAGGAGTCGAGCCCGGAGCAAGAGGGCAATCACGAGGGGCGGTCCTTGGCGAGGGTCGAGGCGTCAATCGGGGAGGTCGGCCGTGGTGGTCGCGATCGCGTTCTCCCGGGATCGTTATAGGCCGATCCCCCGTCCCGCGTCGAGTCGGACTCTCGACGGAGCGCTCCACGATCGATCCTCAACACCGGGTTCGATCGGCTGTTGTGGCGTAACGCCGTGCCTCGGTGCTTCGGGAGCCTGGAAGGTCGCTCCTCGAACCAGCGTGAAGCCCTGGAACCAAGGGGAGATGATCCGAGTTATCGGGGCAGGAAATCACCTCGGTCGAGCACGCCGACGGGAACCTGGATCGCAGGGTCGGTAAACGGCACGGCACCGCCGGTCCGCTCGTGGGCGGGCTGATTCTGCTCGGACTCGGTCAAGGGAATCGTCATGCCGATGAACTCGGTGCCCCCGCGGAGCGATCCGGACTGGAACGGCCCGAGTCCGCCGATGTGAACGTTCTTGTCGTCCGAGGTTCCCAGGACGGTCCCCGAATTCCAGACAAGCTGACCGCTGGCTCGGTCGTAGGCGAACAAGGCCAGTTTGGTCACAGCCTGTTGATCGCTCTTTTTGATGAGAGGAATTTCCGGCACGTTCCCGGCAGGGATGCCCGGAATGGTCATCGGCACGTTCATCTGCGGAACACCGATGAGCAACTGCGAATCATCTGTGCCGTAAGCTCCGGTACGGGCCTCGACAACCCATTGCGCGTCTTCTTTCGTCTCTCGGAGCAAGACCCCTTGAGAGAGCAACGCCTGGCGAAGGCTCGAGGTCACCCAGCCCTTGTCCACCGCCTCGACGTGCGTCGTGTCAAGGAATACGGGCACGCCGATGAGCGGGCGGAAGTCAACCTGCCGCAGTGCCTGGTCCCAGGAATTGGTCAGTAAGAGCTGCTCGGTCCCGGTTCTCGCGGTGTTCGTCATCCGGGTACTGCCGCAGCCACCGGCCAAGGTCAGGACGAGGCCAGTGAGGGCCAGGATCACCCTAGCCGATCGCCGGGCGACCGTCGCTTCCATGCACATCAGGCAGAAACTCCTCAAAGGTCCTGAAGCCTTCAGCACGCCGGGGCTTCCGGATCCGGGGTAGACGGTATCGCAAACCGCCCGGCCGGTCAACGCGGATCCTTTTTCCAGAGAAAAAGATCGGCGAGACCGGCCGGGCGGGTGAAGAATCGCGGTCTTGAGGATTGGTTCGGCTCAGGCCGATCAGTTGTCGTTGTCCGATTCCTCGGCCTTTAAGACGATGAACCGGCCTGCGGCATCGGGCGGCTGGACGTAAACGGCCAGGCTGTCCGAATCGCCGACCATGGCCTCGAATTCGTCCAGATTGGTCACGTTTTGCGGCTTACGGTCCTTGATCACCTTGGTGATCAGGTCGCCCGGCTCGATCCCCTGAGCAAAGGCCGGCGACTCGGGAGCGACGTTACGTACGAGCACGCCCTGAGTGCCCGCCTCGTAGCCGAACTGCTCGGCCAGATCGGGAGAAAGATCCTGAAGCTCCAGGCCGAACCGGTTCAGCTCAACGCCTGGGGTTTCCCTCGGGCCTTCGCGGCTCGGAGCGCGAGACAGCGCGGCGATTTCGACCTCTTCCGAAGGAGCCAGGTTGATCGTTGCCGATCGCTCCTGACCTTCGCGAATGTAGGTCAGTTCATGACCTTCGGTCAGGGGGCTGGTCGAGACCTCCAGACGGAAGCCAGGAACACTGCGAACGTCTCGGCCCTTAAAGCCGACGATCACGTCACCCGGCCGCAGGCCGGCCTTGTCCGCCGGGCTACCGGGGGCAATCTCGTTGACGAGGATGCCGTCGAGGTTCGGGTCAATGCCGAACGACTCAGCCAGTTCAGGGGTCAACGGAGAGATGACGACGCCGAGCCTGGCTCGCTGCACCTTACCGTTTTCGATCAAGTTGTCGGCGACATACGACGCCAGCTTGATCGGGATGGCGAAGCCAACTCCAGCATTGGCCCGGCTTCGCGTGGCGATGGCCGAGTTGATGCCGATGACCCGGCCTTCGATGTCGACCAGCGGCCCGCCAGAGTTCCCCGGGTTGATCGCCGCGTCGGTCTGGATGAAGTCCTCGTAACCTTCTCTCGGGTCGAGGATGCCAACCGCCTGTCGGTTCGTTGCCGAGATGATCCCGGCCGTAACCGTCTGACTCAGGCCAAACGGCGAACCAATCGCCAGGACCCACTGGCCAACGTGCAGATCCTCGCTCGTCCCGATCTGCGCGGGTCTCGGCTCGTTGCGCAGCTCAGCCGGATTGACCTTGATCACGGCCACGTCGGTCGCCGGATCGAGCCCGACTATCTTGGCCTGTGCTGTGCTGCCATCAGAAAAGCTGACGAGAATGTCCCCCTCGCCGGCCCCTTCAACCACGTGGTTGTTGGTCAGGATGTGCCCATCGGTATCGTAGATGAAGCCCGAGCCGGTTCCCTCGATCGGCATCTGCTGCGGCTCGAACCGGAAGAAATCTTCCGGAATTCCAGGACCGCCTTCCGGGAAGAAGCGTCGGAATCGCTCCATGAACTCTTCCATCTGCTCGGGAGTCATTTCGCGGGGCATCCCGTCGCCCCGAGGAGGCTGGCCGTTGTTCCCCTGGCGACGCATCTCAGGCACGCGCTGCACGCTGATTTGCACTACCGACGGGCTCACGAAGTCCGCGACCGCCTCAAACGCACTGGAGAGTTTCTTGGCCTCTGCCAGCCCTTCCTGAGGCATTTGCGGGCCGGCCGGCACGGTGCGCGACCAGTTCTGCGATCCGATCAGGGCGACGGTCGAAACGACGAGTGCCGCCCAGGCGACTGTGTTCCGTCTCATACGTTGAATACTCCTGTATGAACACTGGCGATCGGCCTTGTTGACCCCAATCCAACCATTCGGGATCGAGCGGCACGGTCGATGTCGGTTCTCGAAAAGCAGACCCCGGCACGGGACGGGCCTTCATGACGCCAGTTCTCTTCCGATACGATCGTCGATCCGGGAAGGTTTGATCGGCAATCCAAAACGGAAGTTTGAAGGCTCATGGTTCGGCCTTCTCACTCTCTTGTTACTTTAGGAAAATCGGATTGTTCGGCAATGAGCAAGAAACCCCTGAGCCACTTTGATGAACTTGAGCGTCAGATCGACACCCATCGACCCCCGAAATTGGCTTCCTGAGCAGTTCATCGCCTATGCCGCCACGCGTCAAACACCTCCCGAGCCGGCCCGAAGACTCCTTGCGGCGATTCTCAAGGACGGAGAACACAACCCGGTCGCCTGGAATCAACGCTTTCAGATCCCCCGCCGGTTGTTCGAAGACTGGCCCGCGCTGCCTCGATTGACTCGGGAACGGGTTGAGACGTCTCCCGCCGATGGTTTCCAGAAAATCCTGTTCCGAACGAGCGATCATCTGGCCGTCGAGACGGTGTTGATCCCCTTGCACAAGGCCGGGGCGGTCAGCATCTGCCTCTCGTCTCAGGTCGGCTGTCCGATGGCCTGTGCCTTCTGTGCCACGGCCCGGATGGAGCAACGACGCAACCTGGCCACCTGGGAGATGATTGATCAGTGGGTCCAGGCTCGCGACCTGGCCCGGTCGCAGGGACGCCGCGTCACCGGCACCGTCTTCATGGGGATGGGAGAACCGTTTCTCAATTATGATCGGGTGATGGCCGCTGCCGACCTACTCCGCTGCCCCTTCGGCGGTTCACTCTCGGCCAAGGCCATGACCGTCAGCACGGTCGGCCTCGTTCCCGAGATCGACCGCTTCACGGCGGAACGACGCACGATGCGCCTCTCGATCAGTATTGGTGCCGCAATCGATGCCAAGCGACAGATGCTCGTTCCGGTTGCCGCCCGAACCCCTGTCGCAGAGGTCATGGCCGCGGCCCGTCGCCATGCTGAGGCGCGTAAGGGACGTGTGATGATCTCTTACGTCTGCATCTCGGGCGTCAACATTGGCGAGGAGGATGCTGAGGCGATCGCCCGGGTCGTCGGCGACACCCCGGTTCGGCTTGATCTGATCGATGTCACCGACCCAACCGGCCGCTTCGAGCCCCCCTCCCCTGCTGAGCTTTCCCGATTCCGCGACGCCTTGACCCGCCATCTCGGTCAGCCGGTCGTCCGACGCTACTCGGGAGGCGCCGACATCCAGGCCGCCTGCGGCACCCTCGCCGGAGCCTGACGAGGGGGCCTCTGGCACCCCGGTTCCGAGGTGATCATGATTGAATCTCCCCGCAACTTGTCACACAATGGTACAATACTGCTCAGGCTCGTAAGCCTTCCCCCCCCGTTTCGATCTGACGCGTCCCGCCTTCCGCGCGTTTCGATGTGTTCTGAATTCCGTTTCGAACCAAACGAAATGGTGGTCCGATGGTTCTGAACTGGCTCCGACGGTTTGCGCTGGCGATGCTGGCATCGGCCCCGGTGAGTTCCCTGGCAATGGCCCAGGTTGACGAGCCGAGCTTGCCACCACCGGCCGATCGTCTAGTCCGATTCGAGACGGACATCCGACCGATGTTCGAGGCCCATTGCATCTCCTGCCATGGTCCCGACCAGCGCAAGGGGGGACTGCGGCTCGATAACCGATCCGATGGCCTCGCCGGGGGCGATTCCGGGCCGATGATCGAACCGGGTGACAGCGCGCTGAGCTACCTGATCGAGAAGGTCGCCGGACTCGATCCGCTCTCCACCATGCCCCCTTCGGATGATCCGCTGACTCCTGAGCAGATCGGGATTCTCCGCGCCTGGATCGATCAGGGGCCCGATTGGCCTGATTCGGACGCTCCCACCCGGGGGCCATCGAGTGATCACTGGGCCTTCCAAGCTCCCGAACTGCCTGAATTACCGACGGTTAGCGATCCGTCGTGGCCCCGTAACCCGATCGATCATTTCATCCTTGCACGTTTGGATGCCGAAGGGCTTGCTCCGGCTCCCGAGGCCGACCGGACAACCTTGATCCGTCGCCTCTCGCTCGACCTCATCGGTCTGCCGCCGACCCCTGAGGAGGTGGATGCGTTCGTCAATGATCCTCGCGCCGACGCCTACGAACACCTTGTCGATCGCCTGCTCGCCTCGCCTCACTACGGCGAGCGGTGGGGACGCCGATGGCTCGACCTGGCCCGCTATGCCGACTCGAACGGCTACGAGAAGGACCGCCAGCGCTCTATCTGGCCCTTCCGCGACTGGGTTATCCGCGCCCTCAACAACGACTTGCCCTTCGATCAGTTCACCATCGAACAAGTTGCCGGCGACCTGTTGCCCGACCCCTCGGTCGATCAACGGGTGGCCACCGGCTTCCATCGGAACACAATGATCAACGAGGAAGGCGGAATCGATGTCGAGGAGTTCCGCTACGCCGCCGTCGTCGATCGCGTCGCCACCACCGGGTCGACCTGGCTCGGCCTGACGGTCGCCTGTGCCCAGTGCCACACCCACAAATACGACCCGATCACCCAGCGCGAATATTATCAACTGTTCGCCTTCCTCAATAATGCCGACGAGCCCGAACTGCCCTTGCCCGACCCCGAAACTCTTCGCCGTAGGGCCGAGCTTCAGGACGAGATTGACGCGGTTGTCGCCTCGCTCCCCTCCCTCTTTCCCGTACCCGACAACGCGACTGGGGATGAATCCCTGACTGAGGACGAACGCCGACGGCAGCATCTGACCGCTTCGATGGCCCGGTGGGAGGAAGACCTTACAACCTTCGGCTGGACTCCCATCGCCCCGTCCTCGCTTGCGTCAAAAAACGGCGCAACGATGGAAGTGCTCGAAGACCGTTCGGTGCTGGTCAGCGGCGACAAACCGAATCAAGATGTGTACACAGTCGAACTCGAAACCGATCTTGAAGGGATCACAGCCCTTCGTCTCGAAGTCCTGCCTCATGAAAGTCTCCCCAATGGCGGTCCCGGCCGCGCTCCCTTGTTCTCGGTCGGTGACTTCCTCTTGACCGAGTTCACTGTCGAGGCTGGTTCCAAGGGGGCCGACCTGGAACGGATCACGATCGCCCAAGCCTCCGAGGACTATGCCGAGAAGGGCCACCCGGCCTCAATGGCGATCGACGGCGTCTACGACACCGGTTGGAACGTCAAGGGAGCCATCGGCCAGCCTCACGCTGCGGTCTTTGCCTTTGCCGAGCCGGTCGGCAAGGAGGGGAACACCACGCGCTTCGTGCTGACCCTTCGGCAAGAATATATTCACCAGATGACGATCGGCCGCTTCCGCCTCTCGGCCACGACCGATGCCGGGCCGGTTCGAGCCTCGGGCCTCCCGAGCGAGATCGAGGCGATTGCCCAGATCCCACCTGACGAGCGGACCGCGGAACAACACGACCGGATCACCGCATATTATCTGTCGGTCGCCCCCGAGCTAGGTGAACATCACGAGCGTATCGTCGAGCTTCGCAAGGCGATGCCCTCGCTCCCCACGACCATGGTGATGCAGGAACGCCGACCCGAGCACACCCGCACCACCCAGATTCACCAGCGCGGCGAATTCCTCCAGCCGACCGGCAATCCGGTTGATCCCGGAGTTCCTTCGGTCCTGCATCCGCTGCCCGAAGATCAACCGCTCAACCGCCTGACCCTCGCTCGGTGGCTCGTCAGTGAGAACAACCCGCTCGTGGCCCGGGTCACGGTCAACCGCCTCTGGGCGGGACACTTCGGCCGAGGGCTTGTCCCCACCCTCGACGACTTCGGTACTCGCGGCGAGCCCCCCTCGCATCCGGACCTGCTGGACTGGCTGGCCGTCACCTTCGTCGACGAGGGCTGGAGCCAGAAGGCAATCCACCGGTGGATCGTCACGAGCGCCACCTACCGGCAATCGTCCAACGTGGAACCGTCGCTCCTCGATCGCGACCTCGAGAACGTCCTGCTCGCCCGCGGGCCTCGCTTCCGGCTAGAGGCGGAACTGGTCCGCGACCTCGCCCTCTCGGCCAGCGGCTTGTTGACCCCGACCGTCGGCGGCCCAAGCGTCTACCCGCCGCAGCCCGATGGGGTGACTGCCTTGGCCTACGGAGGTCCCGGCTGGCCGACCAGCACCGGCCCCGATCGCTACCGCCGAGGCCTGTACACCTTCATCAAGCGTACCGCTCCGTACGCTGCGTTCACGACCTTCGACGCGCCGACCTCGGAGGTCACTTGCACGCGTCGCGAACGCTCGAACACCCCGCTCCAGGCCCTCACCTTGCTCAACGATCCGGTCTTCATCGAGGCCGCTCAGGCCCTCGCGCAGCGGATCGTCTCGGAACTTCCCGAAGGAGACGCCGAGGCCCGAGCGGCTCGGGCGTTCCGGCTCTGCCTCTCCCGCGAGCCCGATGCGTCGGAACTGGCCGCGATTCTCGATTTCTACCAGGCCCAACGCGATCGGATCGCGTCGGGTGAACTGGACGCCGAGACCCTCGCCGGCACCGCGGACTCCGACCATGCCGTGGAACTGGCCGCCTGGACGACCGTGTCGCGGGCCTTGCTGAACCTCGACGAAACCATCACCGTGGAGTGACTTATGCCCCCGCGGAACCGCGACCTCCGATCCCTCGCCGCGCTCGAATCCCTCCGGGCCGTCACCCGCCGCCACTTCTTCCGCGATTGCGGTGTCGGTCTGGGCAAGATCGCGCTGGCGTCGCTGCTCGCCGGCGGTACTCGGGCGATTGGCTCCGACGTCCCCGCCTTCGACGTGAGCAGCCCGCTGACTCCCCGGGCCCCCCACTTCGCCCCGAAAGCGAAACGGGTGATTTATCTCTTCATGGCCGGTGCCCCGAGCCAGCTCGATCTGTTCGACCCCAAGCCGATCCTCGCAAAGTACGACGGTCAGCCCGTTCCGGCCGAGGTGGTGAAGGATCAGCGCTACGCCTTCATCCGGCCCGACGCAAGCCTGATGGCCCCTCGTTTCCGCTTCTCCCGTCACGGCGAAAGCGGCGCGGAGCTGTCGGAAATGCTCCCGCACCTGGCTCAGGTAGCAGACGAGATTGCCATCGTTCGATCGGTGCGTACGGATCAGTTCAATCACGCTCCTGCTCAGATTTTCATGAACACAGGATCTCCCTTGCCGGGACGCCCGAGCATGGGATCCTGGGTGACCTACGGGATTGGCAGTGAGGCGGAGGATCTCCCTGGCTTCGTTGTCCTGTCCTCCGGCAGCGGCATCAGTGGCGGCGCGGCCAACTGGTCAAGCGGCTTTTTGCCGACCTCGTATGAAGGAGTCGTGTTCCGATCACAGGGGGATGCGATTCTCAATGTCTCCAGTCCCCCGGGCTTTGACGATCAGTTGCAGCGCGATTCGCTCGACCTGATCCGGACGCTCAACGATCGCCAGCTTGGCCGCGTGGGCGACCCCGAGATCGCCGGGCGGATCGCCTCATACGAGATGGCGTACCGGATGCAGTCGAGTGCACCGGAGCTCATGGACCTCTCCGGCGAATCTCAGGAGACGCTCGACCTCTATGGCGTCACCCCCGGCAAGGCGTCGTTCGCCAACAATTGCCTGCTCGCGCGTCGGATGATCGAACGCGGCGTCCGCTTCGTCAATCTCTATCACGAAGGCTGGGACCATCACTCCGATGTCGAGGGGGGCTTGCGCAACCAGTGCGGCCAGACCGACCAGGCCTCGGCGGCGCTCGTCCTTGACCTGAAGCGTCGGGGACTGTTGGAGGACACTCTGATCGTCTGGGGAGGTGAGTTCGGCCGCACGCCGATGGTCGAATCGAACGCCACGCTCGGCCGTAGCCTCGGCCGCGACCACCACCCGCAAGCCTTCACCATGTGGTTTGCCGGCGGAGGGATCAAGCCGGGCCTGACCCTCGGGGAGACCGATGACCTGGGCTTCCACATCGTTGACCACCCGGTTCACGTCCACGACGTCCAGGCCACGATTCTTCACCTGCTCGGACTCGATCACGAACGCCTCACCTTCCGGACCCAGGGGCGTGACTTCCGCTTAACGGATGTTCACGGCCATGTCGTCGAGGAGTTGCTCGCATGATGGTTCGTTCACTCGTTGTGGCATTTGCGGTCGCGATTTCTCTGGCCAACTCCTGGGCCTTTGCCGACGACGACCCCGTCGACTTCAACCGCGACATCCGGCCGATCCTCTCGAACAAGTGCCTCTTCTGCCACGGTCCCGACGAGGCGGAACGGAAGGCCGGTCTGCGGCTCGACGTGCGTGACGATGCGCTCGACGCGAGCAAAGGGTACGCCGCCATCCTCCCCGGGAACCCCGACGAGAGTGAGCTGATCTATCGAGTCGAGTCGGAGGACGCGCTTGAGGTTATGCCACCTCCTTCGGTCGGTAACCCCGTCACCCCCGAGGAAGCTGAACTGCTCCGCCGATGGGTTGAGCAAGGAGCCGAGTACGCCGTCCACTGGTCCTACGCCCCTCCAAAACGGCCGGATTTGCCCGAAGTCTCCGACCCTTCCTGGCCCCGCAACTCCATCGACCACTTTATCCTCAACCGCCTTCATGCCGAGGGGCTGACTCCTGCTCCCGAGGCCGATCGCGCCACCCTCATCCGGCGCGTCTCGCTCGACCTGACCGGCCTTCCCCCCACTCCCGAGCAGGTGGGCGAGTTTCTCGCCGACTCCGATCCGGGAGCCTTCGAGCGTCTCGTCGATCGGCTGCTCGGGTCGCAAGCATACGGCGAGCACCAGGCCCGGCTCTGGCTCGACCTGGCCCGCTATGCCGATTCGGCCGGCTACGCCGATGATCCCCCCCGGACCATCTGGGCCTACCGCGACTGGGTCATCGACGCCTTCAACGCCAACAAGCCCTTCGATCAGTTCACCCTTGAACAAATGGCCGGCGACCTCCTCCCTGAACCCACCGAGGATCAGCTGATCGCCACCGCCTTCCATCGCAATACGATGACCAACAGCGAAGGGGGCACCGATGACGAGGAATTCCGCTCCGCCGCCGTCGTCGATCGCGTGAACACGACGATGACCGTCTGGATGGGCACCTCGATGGCCTGCGCCCAGTGCCATACGCATAAATATGACCCGATTTCTCAGGTCGATTACTTCCGCCTCTATGCCATCCTGAACAACACCGCCGACGCCGACCTCCGCGACGAGGCTCCCCTGCTCCCTCTGTTCACCGACGAACAGCTCGCCCACAAGGCTGACTGGGAAACGGAAGCCGCCATCCTCCGGGAAACGCTCGACAATCTCACCCCCGAGTTGGAGCAGGCGCAGCAAGATTGGGAACGCGCGGTCCTTGCTGAGGAAGAACCCTTCCCGAATGCGCCCAAGGTCCCAGATCCGATCATGGCCCTCCTGCGCATCGACTCGGGTGAACGCTCGGAGGAGCAAGCGAAGCAGCTGACCGACCACTTCCTCAAGATTACCCCCCTGTTGCAGGCGGAGCGCGGACGTCTCGCCGAGCTCGACGCAAAGCTCGCTCCGTTTACGACCGTCCCCATCATGCGGGAGCTGCAAGGCGACTCGCGACGGACAACCCACGTTCAGCGGCGTGGAAACTACCTCGATCTTGGCGAGAAAGTCTCGCCCGGAGTTCCCGAGTCGTTTCACCCCTTGCCCGAGGGAGTGGAACCCGACCGGCTTAGCCTGGCCCGCTGGCTGGTCTCGGAAGAAAATCCACTGACCGCTCGTGTGGTGGCCAATCGGTGCTGGGAACAGGTCTTCGGGCAGGGGCTGGTGCCAACCGGCGAGGAGTTCGGCTCGCAAGGAGAACCCCCCACGCATCCCGAATTGCTCGACTGGCTGGCGACCGAACTGGTCCGGACCGGCTGGGACCTGAAAGCCTTTTTCAAGCTCCTCGTCACGTCGAGCACTTACCGCCAATCCTCCCGCGTCGATGCGGAACTGCTCGAACGAGACCCGGCCAACATCTTCCTCGCCCGAGGCCCTCGGTTCCGCCTCTCCGCCGAGATGATTCGCGACCAGGCCCTGTTCGTCTCGGGATTACTGAGCCCGCAAATGCACGGTGCCCCGGTCAATCCTCCGCGACCGGCCACGGGCCTCAATGCCGCCTTCGGCAGCGCCATCGACCGCGAAACCAGCACCGGCCAGAATCGCTACCGTCGCGGCCTTTACACCGAGTGGCGTCGCACCAATCCGTATCCGTCGATGACCACCTTCGACGCCCCGAACCGCGAGGTCTGCACCGTTCGCCGCGAGCGCACGAACACCCCGCTTCAGGCGCTTGTGACCTTGAACGACCCGGTTTACGTTGAGGCCGCTCAGGCACTTGCCCGCAGGATGGTTCGAGAAGGAGGCGAGACGGCCGAGGATCGGATCAATCGCGGGTTACTCCTTTGCCTTGCGCGAGACCCCTCGGACGCAGAGCGTGAGCACCTGCTCGCCCTTGTCGAGGACGCTTGGCTCGCCTTCTCAACCGATGAGGAAGCCGCCCTTGCGATGGCCACCGACCCGCTCGGCCCCCTCCCCGAAGGCCACTCCCCCGCCGAGCTGGCCGCCTGGACCGTGGTGGCCAACGTGCTGCTGAACCTCGATGAAATGGTCTTGAAGCGTTAATCAATCGACCGCGCCGAAGCTCGGAGGATCTTCCCGATGGACCCTCGTACCGAACGCTTGCAGCACGTCACCCGCCGGCATTTCCTCAAAGAGATGCCGGTTGGCCTCGGCGCCGTCGCGCTTGCGTCGTTGCTTAACGACGGAGCCCTTGCCAGTGATCGTTCACTGAGCGATCCGATGGCCCTGCGGCCGCCGCACTTCGCCCCCAAGGCCAAGAACGTCATCTATTTGCACATGTCGGGAGCCCCGCCGCACCTCGACCTCTTCGACTACAAGCCGGAACTGGTCAAGCACAGCGGAGAAGACTGCCCCGACCGCTTCCTGGAAGGCCGTCGCTTCGCCTTCACCTCCGGCACGCCGAAGCTGCTTGGCACCCCTCGCACCTTCGCTCCTCGCGGCGACGCGGGAATCTGGATGTCCGACGCCATCCCCCGCCTCCACGACGTGGCCGACGAGATCTGCCTCGTCAAGTCGATGTATACTGAACAATTCAACCATGCGCCAGCTGAGTTGTTGCTGTTCACCGGCTCGCCCCGGCAGGGCCGCCCGTCGTTCGGCTCGTGGGTGACATACGGCCTCGGGTCGGAAAGTCAGGACCTTCCCGGCTTCGTCGTGCTCATCTCCAGTGGCGTGCAGCCAAGCGCCGGTCAGGGAGCCTGGGGCAGCGGGTTCCTCCCGTCCGTTTACCAGGGGGTCCAGTGCCGATCGAAAGGGGATCCAGTCCTCTACGTCTCCGACCCTCCCGGCATGGACCGCTCCCTCCGTCGCCGCAGCCTCGACGCGCTCAACGAGCTGAACGCGCTCCAGGCCGAGGAGCTGGGCCACCCGGAGACCAGCACCCGGATTGCTCAGTATGAACTAGCATATCGGATGCAGATGTCTGTCCCCGAAGTCATGGACATCAGCCGCGAAACTCCTTCCACGATCGACGCCTACGGCGCTCAGCCGGGCGCGGCCAGCTTTGCCAACAACTGTCTCCTTGCCCGTCGACTGGTCGAGCAAGGGGTCCGTTACGTCCAGCTCTTCGACTGGGGTTGGGACTTCCACGGCACCGGCCCCGGCGAGGACCTCCGCGACGGCCTCACGAAGAAGTGTGCGACGATGGATCGCCCCGTGGCCGCCCTCATCAAGGACCTCAAGGCTCGTGGCCTGCTCGACGAGACCCTCGTGATCTGGAGCGGCGAGTTCGGCCGCACCCCCTTCCGAGAAGGTCGGACCTCCGGCGGCAACATCCTCGGCCGCGACCACTACCCCGACTGCTTCGCCATCTTCATGGCCGGCGGCGGCGTCCGCGCCGGTTATTCACACGGTGAGACCGACGAGCTTGGCTTCTCGATCGTCGAGAATCCGGTCCACGTCCACGACCTGCAGGCGACTATTCTCAACCAGCTTGGCTTCGACCACGAACGACTCACCTATCGATTCCAGGGGCGCGACTTCCGTCTGACCGACGTACACGGCCATGTGGTCAACGAATTGCTCGCCTGATTCGTGACCAGCCGGTCTGACGGCTCGCATCGGAGGCCCGATCCCCTTAAACTGAGGCTCTTCTCTGAGATTCGTTCGAGCGAAGGGGTCGGGCCGATGGACCGGAAAATTGACGACGCGTTCTCGATCGCCCGCGATCGCTATGCCGAGTTCGGCGTGGATGTGGATCGGGCGATGGAGATCCTCGGGCGCCTCTCCGTCTCGCTCCATTGCTGGCAAGGCGACGATGTTGCCGGCTTCGAAGGGACCGCCGGTGAGCTGGGCGGCGGCCTTGCGGTCACCGGCCGCTACCCCGGCCGCGCCCGCACCGCCGATGAACTGCGAGACGACCTCGATCTGGCCCTTCGCCTGATTCCCGGCTCGCACCGCCTGAACCTCCACGCCAGCTACGCCGAACACACTGGGACTCCCGTTGATCGTAACGCGCTGACCCCCGAACACTTTGCTCGATGGATTGATTGGGCTCGCGACCGGAAGATCGGCCTTGACTTCAATCCCACCTTCTTCGCCCACCCCCTCGCCGCCGACGGCCTCACCCTTGCTCATCCCGACGCGACCGTCCGCCGCTTCTGGATCGACCATGGCATCGCTTGCCGCCACATCGGCGCCGCCTTCGGGCGGGCGACCGGCTCCCCTTGCATCACGAACCTCTGGATTCCCGACGGTTCGAAGGATACCCCCGTCGATCGCAAAGGCCCTCGCGAACGCCTGCTCGAATCACTCGACGCGCTTTTCGCAGATCATATCGCTCCCACCTTCAACCGAGATGCGGTCGAGGGGAAGCTTTTCGGCATTGGGGCCGAGGCCTACACCGTTGGTTCGCATGAGTTTTACCTCGCCTATGCCGTGAGTCGTGGGGTCCTGCTCTGTCTCGACGCCGGTCACTACCATCCGACCGAGGTTCTCTCTGACAAGCTTTCCGCCGTCCTCGGGTTCCTCGACGAGGTACTCTTGCACGTCAGTCGCGGGGTTCGATGGGACAGTGATCATGTCGTCACGCTTTCCGATGAGCTCGACGCCATTGCTCAGGAACTGGTCCGGGGCGAATACTTGCACCGCGTCCACCTCGGCCTGGATTTCTTCGACGCCAGCATCAATCGCGTGGCCGCCTGGGTCATCGGCACCCGCAACCTCTTGAAGGCTTTGCTCCGGGCCTTGCTCGAACCGATCGACCTTTTGCGATCGATGGAGGCATCTGGCGACCTGACCGGGCGGCTGGCCCTGCTGGAGGAGGACAAGCTCCTTCCCTCGGGAGCCGTCTGGGATGCCTACTGTCTCCGACAGGGAGTGCCGGTCGGGCTCGACTGGTTGGACGCGATTCGATCCTACGAGCGCGACGTGCTTATCCCCCGATCCGGATCGAGGGCATGACCGTGCAAACCGTGCTCCGACTTCGTGGCATCAGGAAATCGTTTGCAGGCGTGCAGGCGCTCGAACGCGTCTCGTTCGATCTCCGAGCCGGCGAAGTCCATGCTCTTGTCGGTGAGAACGGCGCGGGCAAATCCACGCTAATCAAGGTCATCACCGGCGCTCATGAACCGGACGAGGGGACGATCGAGGTCAATGGACGGTCGATTGTCGAAAACGACCCCGTCCGCTCCCGATCGCTCGGCATCGCGGCGATTTACCAGCAACCCGCGCTGTTTCCCGACTTGACCGTGGCCGAGAACATCGCGATCGGGCTCGAACCCGGAGGCCCCTGGCACCGGGTCCGATGGGGAGAACGGCATCGCAGAGCCCGCCTCCTGCTCGACCGCATCGGAGCAGCGATCGACCCTGAGACCGAGGTCCGCCGCCTGACGATGCCGGAACAGCAACTTGTCGAGATCGCCCGGGCTCTCGGGGCCGACGCCCGGATCCTCATCATGGACGAGCCGACTGCCTCGCTCGGCGATCAGGAGGTCGAACACCTGTTCGAGGTCGTCCGGGAACTCAAGGCACAAGGGGTTGGAATTATTTACATCTCTCACCGTCTTGAAGAACTTTCCCTGGTTGCTGACCGGGTCACTGCTCTCCGAGACGGTCGCCTTGTCGGAACGAAGCCGATGGCCGAGGTCGATCGCAGCGAATTGATCCGCATGATGGTCGGTCGCGAACTGGCCGCGGTCTTCCCCAAGGTTGAGGTTCCACCAGGCGAGGTCGTCTTGTCGGCCGAGGGGCTTGGGTGCCAGGCATCGGGCGTTCACAACGTATCATTCTTCGTCCGCTCCGGAGAGATCCTCGGGATCGCGGGACTTGTGGGAGCAGGACGGACCGAGATGGCTCGCGTTCTCTTCGGCCTGACCCCGGCCGACCGCGGGACACTCCGAATTCTCGGTCGGCCCGAATCCATCAACGCCCCCGACCAGGCCGTGGCATTGGGGATCGCCTATGTTCCTGAAGATCGCCGACACCACGGCGTCATTCCACCCATGAGCATTGCCTCGAACACCACGCTGGCAACCCTCCAGACGATCTCCAAAGGCGGCCTGATCGACCGCAGCCTGGAACGCGAACTCTCCTCCACCATGACGCGACGGATGGGTGTGAAGGCTCCGTCGATTTACGCTCCCGTTGCAAATCTCTCGGGCGGCAACCAGCAAAAGGTTGCCCTCGCCCGGTGGTTGTCGTGCAAGCCCCGCGTGCTCATCCTCGACGAGCCAACTCAGGGAATTGACGTGGGCGCCAAGGCAGAGATTCATCGCTTGATGGGAGAACTTGCTCAATCGGGACTTGCGATTCTCATGATTTCTTCAGAACTCCCTGAGATTCTCGGCATGAGTGACCGTATCGCAGTCATGCACGGGGGCACCATCGTCGGGACACTCGACCGCGCCGATGCGACCCAGGAGGAAGTCCTCCATCTCGCGCTCGGCCATCCAGCCGGGGAGGCCGCCCCCCAATGAGGCTTGGACGATACCGGAGAGAACTGTCGGTCTTCGTGGCCTTCCTGGGGGTGCTCGCCCTCCTGGCCCTGGCCGCCCCGCGGTTTTTCCGGCCAGAGCAGCTGATGGCCACCGCCGTCAGCAACGCACCGGTCCTCGTGGCCGCCGTTGGCATGACCATGGTCATCCTCTGTCGTCAGATAGACATTTCCATTGGTTCTCAGTTTGGACTCTGTGGTGTTGCCGCCGGATTGATGGCCCAGGCGGGATTACCGATCCCCTTGGTCGTCTTCGGCACGCTCCTGGTTGGGGCTTCGTTTGGAGCCGTGAATGGCTGGCTGATTGCCCGCGTCGGTTTACCCTCAATTGTCGTCACGCTGGCCACCATGGTCATCGGCCGCGAGGCCCTTCGATATGGCCGCCAGGGCGCCTTCGTACGCAATTTGCCCGACGACTTCCAGTGGTTCGGGGCCGGTCAGGCAGCTGGCCAGTGGATTATCCTCGGCTCGGCACTCGTGATCTTCCTTGTCTTTGCCTGGGGCCTTCGCAACCTCGCGGCCGGTCGGGCGGTCTACGCAACCGGTTCCGATCCCGAGGCGGCCCGCCTTGCCGGGGTTCGCCCCGCCTGGGTCGTCTTCAGCGTCTTCGTGGTCATGGGAGCCCTCACCGGTCTTGCCGCCTTGCTCAGTGCGGTTCGATTCGTGGATGTCGACCCAAATTCCGGAATGGGCCTGGAACTCCGTGTCATTGCCGCGGTCGTCGTGGGTGGGGTCGCGATCTCAGGAGGACGAGGAATGCCCCTGGGCGCCCTGATCGGCGTGGCCCTGCTCGGCATCATCGGCCCCGCGCTGGTGTTTCTTCGGGTCGAGCCTCAATGGGAAAAAGCAATCCAGGGAATGATCATTCTTCTGGCTGTTGCCACTGACGCGCTCGATCGAGGGGGACGCTGACATGGCCACGACCACCGAGTCCACCGTGAGCGGTGATCGGCTTCCCCACTCCAGAATGCTGGAACCCGCTCAGATCGCACTCGTCGCGCTCCTGGCGGTCGAAGTGATCATCTTCGGATTGATCGGCACCAACTTTTTCACCTTGACCAACGGCTTCGAGATCCTCCGCCTCAGTGTTGAGATTGGCCTGCTTGCGGTTGCCCTCACACCAGTGATTGTGAGCGGCGGAATCGATCTCTCCGTCGGCTCATTGATGGGCCTCTCCGCAGTCGTTTTTGGGAAACTCTGGCGCGACGCCGGCCTGCCGATTCCCGTGGCCGCAGCCGTGACGTTGGGCTTGGCAGCCCTGGCCGGTTCCTTGAATGGCGTGTTGATCACTCGCCTGCGCATCCCTCCGTTGATTGTCACGCTCGGCACCTTTTCCCTCTTTCGGGGGCTGGCCGAAGGGATGACCGGAGGGGTGGACAATTTTACACAGTTCCCCGGCTCGTTTCTGTTCTTGGGTCAGGGATACATGTTTGGTCGGATCCCCACACAGGTACCGATCTTTCTCGTTGTGGCCGTCGGGTTCTGGATTCTGTTGCACCGAAGTACGATGGGCCGCGGCCTGGTCGCGATCGGGTACTCTCCCGAAGGGGCGCGACATGCGGGAGTCCGGGTCGATCGCCTTGTCTGGAGTGTCTATGTGCTGTCTGGTTTCGCCTCTGGCCTGGCGGCGATTATCTATGTCGCTCACCTCGGCCAGGCCAAGGCCGACGCCGGTCTCGGTTACGAGCTGCTGGCGATCACGGCGGTCGTGCTCGGTGGTACATCAATCTTCGGCGGTCGCGGCAGTGTGCTCGGCACCTTGCTCGGGCTCTTTGCCATCGCTGTCTTGCAAAATGGGATGAGGCTGGCGGATCAGCCTGGCGAACTCTCGGGAGTCTTGACCGGTGTGCTGTTGCTTGCCGCCATCGGCCTCGATCGCCGGCCCTCGCGAACGCCACCCTTGAACGATCAATCAGGAGTCGATTCCGAAGGGGAGTGGACCGTGAAAAACTCACAGGTGGCCGTGATCTGTGGCGTGATCCTCATCGCTGGGGGAATCATCGCGGCCAGTAACATTTATATGGTTCGTACACTCACCGATCGCTTGATTGGTGTCGGCGGCAGTGTGTCGAACGTCGAGAACCAGGCCGCCCGCTCCAATGATCGCCCGATCACCGTGGCGATGATGCCAAAAAGCAAGGGAAACGCCTATTTCATCGCCTGCCGTCAAGGCGCCGAGGAAGCCGCCGAGGAACTCGGCGTGAACCTCATCTGGGACGGACCGACCGACCCCGATCCCGCCCGTCAAAATCAAATCATCGACACCTGGATTACCCGAGGGGTCGACGTGATTGCCGTCGCGGTCGAAAATCGCGACGGGATTGCCTCCGTCCTCAAGAAGGCCCAGGATCGCGGGATCAAGGTCATTACCTGGGACGCCGATGCCGCGACCGACGCCCGGACCTTCTTCGTGAATCAGGCCACCCCCGAAGGAATCGGCCGCGCCCTGATGGACACCGCCGCCGAGATTATGGGCGGTTCCGGGAAGTTTGCGATCATCACCGCCTCGCTCACGGCCGCGAACATGATCTCCTGGCAGGAACAGATCGAACTGCGCCGGGCCGAGGAATACCCAGACATCGAAATGGCCGTGCTTCGCCCCTGCGACGACCTTCAGCAAAAGGCCTATGACGAAGCGAACAACATCATGAACGCCTACCCTGACGTTGAGCTGATCATGGCCATCTGCACCCCCGCCGTCCCAGGCGCGGCCGAGTCCGTGAAGCAGTCTGGCCGCGACGATGTGAAGGTCATTGGCCTCGGCCTTCCGAACGACAACCGCCGCTATGTTCACGAAGGGATCACCGAGGCCGTCATCCTCTGGAATTCGATGGACCTTGGCTATCTGGCCGTCCATGCCGCCAAGGCGCTCGAAGAAGGAACCCTGACGCCCGGTGACGAGCAGTTTGAGGCTGGCAGGCTCGGCTCGGTCAATCTCCGGGGAGACAATATCCTCCTCGGCGAGCCGTTCATCTTCACCTCTAACAACATTGATGACTTTGACTTCTGACCCCGAGGCCCCTCATGACGCGTTTTCCTCTGTCGATCCTCGTCCTCGCCCTCTCAGGTGCGATACTCTCTCCCTCGACAGCGGGCGAACCTCTGCCCGAGGACCAATGGATTCCCCTGTTCAACGGCACCGACCTTGAGGGCTGGACCCCCAAGTTTGCCGGGTCCGACGCTGGGGAGAACGTCAAGAACACGTTTCAGGTCGTCGATGGTTTGCTCACGGTTTCGTACGACGAATATGAGGATTACGACAACCGATTTGGTCATCTCATCTCCAACGACTCCTATTCAAACTACCGCCTCCGCGCCGAGTATCGTTTCATCGGTGATCAATGCCCCGGTGGGCCAAGCTGGGCCTTTCGGAATAATGGTCTCATGCTCCACTCACAAGCGGCTGAAAGCATGACCAAAGATCAAAACTTTCCTGTCTCCATCGAGGTCCAGCTTCTGGGCGGTTTTGATCAGGGGGAGCGTCCCACGGCCAATCTCTGTACTCCCGGCACCCACGTCGTCATGAACGGCGAACTGCTCACCCGCCACTGCACCAATTCCTCCTCCAAGACGTATCGAGGCGATCAGTGGGTCACGGTCGAGCTTGAAGTGCGGGGGGGTGAGGTCATTCGCCATTACGTTGATGGCGAACTGGTGCTTGAATATGAGAAGCCCCAGCTTGACCCCGACGACCCGGATGCCAAGCGCTTGATTCAAGGAGACAAGCTCATTCTCTCCGAGGGCCGTATCGCCATACAGGCAGAGAGCCACCCCACCCAATTCCGTTGCATCGAAATTATGCCACTCGATTGACAATGCCAGAACATCGAACGTTGATCATCTTCCTAACCGAGGTGATCAACGATCGTCACATCACACGATCCTACGAACGGAGCCAGATGCCGCCCCGGACCGTCGTTTCTTCGATGGGCAATCCGACACATCTGGCTCCAACACATCGCGCCATCGCAAACCCTCGGATCGCTCCATATCCCAGCGCCGCCCCAAGGGTGTTGAGCAGCACATCATCCACGTCCGCCATGCGATGCCCGCAGGCATACTGTGTTCCTTCGATGGCGGCACTCACCACAAATCCAGCAAAGGTCACTCCTGCCAGGTTCCAGCGTTTCAGCCCTTCCCAGAACCAAGGCCAAATGATTCCCAGGGGAGCAAGCAGCGCGAGATTTCCCAAAAGGTTGACCACCATCGTCTCGCCACCCATCTCCCAGCACGCGGAAATTGTGCGGAGGGGTTCCATGTTCGGAGTGGGATTGCGTTGTGGACTGATGATCAACGTAGCATAAACAAGACCGATGACGTAGGCGATTGTAAAGAGTCCTTGCACCAACCTGCGCATCGGATCGCCCCCGAGCGATCGGCGGCCGGGCAATCACCACCACGATGATCCCCGAGCCTCCAGGACCGTCGGTCGATCGTAGCCGAGGACGATCGCCTTCAATCTGTTCGACCGCGATCCGCCCCCGCATTCATCGTTCAACAACCCACCAGGCACGAGCCGGCTGTCGAATTCGGATTTCTCGAAGAACCGTTCCGATCCCTCCTATCGGGGTGATTTAGAGATCCGGAAGGAAGTGGTTGACCACCGGCACAGCGCGTCGAATCCGGACAACTCGTTCGAGATCAATCTCCGCAAGGGCCAGCCCAGGCCCATCGGGGGCGGTTGCGAGGACCTGGCCCCAGGGATCAACGATCATCGCGTGGCCAAACGTTTCGCGAAGGCTGTCATCCTCATGTTGTCCCCACTGTGCGGGTGCGACCACAAAGCTCTGGCATTCGATCGCTCGGGCTCGCAACAGGACCTCCCAGTGCGCCCGGCCGGTCGTCAGCGTGAACGCCGACGGCACGCAAAGCACCTCCGCCCCCTCACGGACCAACCGACGGTAGAGATTCCCGAACCGCAGGTCATAGCAGATGGATAACCCAAGCGTCGCCAGTGGCGTTGTTGCAACAACCGGGACCGATCCTCGGGTGACGTGATCCGACTCTCGAGACCGAACCGATTCCGAGAGATCCACATCGAACAAATGGATCTTCCGATACACAGCCACGATCGTTCCGTCCGGTCCGAACAGCACGCTCGAATTCGAATAGCGATTTGGATCGTTTCCCCGTTCGTTCATCGAACCAATCAGGAGCATAATCCCCAACCGCCTGGCCAGCGCTCCAAAACGCTGACAGGTCGGACCATTCAGCGGTTCGGCCGATCGGACCATCTCCGGCATCGGCGCTAGCATCCGGGTATGTTCCGGAGTCGCGACGAACTGCGCCCCGTAACCGGCAGCTCGCTCGATGAGCGGCACCACCTGAGCCTCGTTCGCGGTCGGTTCGGCAGTGGCATTCATCTGCACGGCGGCGGCAAGAAACATGGGATGCTCCGCTGCGACGAGATTGGCTCGAGGCTCACTCGTGCTGAGGGGTGGCCTGGACGCGTGCCTGCCGTGGTTCGAGCCAATCGAGAATCTCCGGGAAAATCTCGTTCGTCGCGTGCCGGCTCCAGACGAGGTCGCAATGCCCGTAATCGGCCACATGTCCCTCAGACCGTCCGAATCGAAGGAAGGTTTTGTCGGTGCTGCCGATACCTTGATATGTCCGCCACTTCGAATGAAGATCGGCGAGAATGTCCCCGTCACCCGCGATGAACAGGGTCGGCGTTTTTACCTCGGGGAGTCCCTCGAAGTAGTCGATCGAGCCATCTGCCGACTTCAGTCGTCCCGTCTCCAGATAGGTGTCGAGCTGTTTCAACGCCCCCGGACCCGGATCTTCCAGGGTCGAACCGTAGAAACGGTTCACCGTTTCGCGGTCCACATTGTCGGCCGAGTAGTAGAATCGGTCGATCTGGTCGAGTCCTGGTGGTCGAGCGATCGACATCGGTCGCGCGATCCGTCCCGTGCTGATCGCCGTCATCAGCACGCGGAGACCGCGATTGGCTCGAAGCATGCGCTGAGCTTCCGGCGATTGGGCCACGCAGGCCGGGCTTCCCATGGCCACGAAGTTTGCAATCCGATCGGCTTGCCCCGATTTTTCGAGGAATGCGAACATGAGCATCCCGCCGAGGCTATGTCCAATCCAGTTGACCTGTGATTGGCCCGTCTGTTGTTCCACATAGTCGAGAATTGCGGGAACGTCGTAGAACGCCTGGTGGTCCATGGTCCACTCATCGTTCCCAAGCTCCGGGATGAAGGTTTGTCGCAATCCTGAGTTGACCCAGCCAAGGGTTCCGTCCCGATAACTCCCGCCGGATCCCCTCATGTCGACGACGAAGACCTCGTAGCCGCGCTCAACCAGTTTCGACGGGAGGTGGCGGTCAGTGATCGTCCAGAAGGTCCCGTTCAGTCCCAGACCGTGGCAAAGCACGACCGGCAGCTTGCTGGGGTCGGGCCGTTCGGGGTGATAATGACGGATGCCGAGCATCCAGCCATCAGCCGTTTGTGCAAACCCGTCTGTACACGGCCGCAGGTCTCGGTTCAGGTTTAGCCGCCTCATCGAGGCGCACCCCATCATCCCGAGCAGCAACACGCAAGCCGCCAAGGCCGTTCGGACGAGGCGACCCCCGTGACTGCGACCTGGAATCCGTTCCTCAATCATGCGCATCGCAACGTTTCGAATGGGCCTTCCCTGTCCCGACTCGGTCGCGCAACTCGATCCCGGCTTGTTCCACAATGCTCGAAACCATACGATCCAGGCAGAAATTGATCAAGACCAAGCCCGGAATCTCGCTGATCTGCGCCCTTATTCGAGTTGATCGCCAACCTCTTCAGGGAGTTTGAATCATCGCTGACTCGACCACCATGATCTCCGTTTCATCCGTCTCGAAATCCTTTGATAATGGTCAGACCTACTCCGTTTCCGAGCTCGATCTCGATGTCCGATCCGGTGAGTTCCTGGTCCTCCTCGGCGAGTCTGGCAGCGGAAAAACGACGACGCTCAAGATGATCAATGGCTTGATCACACCCTCCTCGGGTTCGATCGTCGTTGACGGCTCCGACATCGCCTCGGTTGATCAGGTCGCGCTCCGTCGGCAAATCGGCTACGTGTTTCAGGGGATCGGACTCTTCCCTCACCTGACCGTTTCCGAAAACGTGGCCATGGTTCCGAGCCTGCTCGGCTGGTCCCGGGCCGAGCGGTCGCAACGTGTCGACGAGCTGCTCTCCCTCGTCCAGCTAGACCCGGCAACGTACCGATCTCGAGCCCCCTCAAAGCTATCAGGTGGGCAACGTCAGCGGGTTGGCATCGCCCGGGCCCTCGCTGGTCGGCCCAAGATCGTCTTGATGGACGAGCCGTTTGGAGCACTTGATCCAATTACTCGCGATCACCTTCAGCTTGAATATCTGAACATCCATCAGAGTCTCGGCCTCACCACCGTGATGGTCACTCACGACATCACCGAATCACTCCTGCTCGCCGATCGTATCGCCGTCATGTGCAGTGGAACGCTTCGACAGCTCGGAGAACCTGCGGAGTTGATCGCCTCGCCAGGAGATCCCTATGTCGCTCAGCTCATGGAGACCCCCCGGCGCCAGGCCGATCGCCTGGCGCATCTCATTGGCCAGAATGGGAGGTCATCATGAATCAGAACCTTGCTCGACAGATTGAAATCCTGCCGCTGAACCTCTCGCATCACTTGAAAATCACGGTGATCGCCCTGGCCATCGGGGTGATTGTCGGACTTCCACTCTCCATTCTGATCGCTCGGCGACCGAGACTACGCTATCCGGTTCTGACCATGATCGGCGTGATCCAGACGATCCCCAGCCTTGCCTTGCTCGCGCTGATGGTCCCCATGCTCGCCATGCTCAGCGACCTGACCGAGCGTACCGTGGGGACCGGTTTCTCTTTCTTCGGCTTCTACCCGACGGTGCTGGCACTCTCGCTGTATAGCCTCTTGCCGATCGTCCGCAACGCGGTCACGGGTATCCTCGGGGTGGAGCCGACTCTGATCGAGGCCGCCAAGGGAATCGGCATGACCCCCCGGCAGACACTCTTACGTGTCGAGCTTCCGCTGGCGGCCCCGGTCATCGTCGCCGGATTGCGAACTGCTACGGTCTGGGTCGTCGGCACGGCCACCCTGGCCACTCCCATCGGTCAGCGATCGTTGGGAAATTATATCTTCAGTGGACTTCAGACCCGAAACCGCGTGGCCGTACTCTTTGGCTGCGTGGCCGCAGCCGCGCTCGCTGTGATCCTTGACGTTCTGATTGGAGCCTTGCAGAAAGCCACCGCCGAGCGTCGCCGAGGCATAGCGATTGCCTCGCTGCTGGCGCTTGCCCTGGTGTTCGGCGGAGGACTCGTGGCGCCAAACTTGCTCGCTCACTGGCGAGGGGTCAACCGATCCGATCAGATCGGAATCGGAGCGAAAACCTTTACCGAGCAATACATTCTTGCGTCACTGTTCGAACAGGTGCTTGAAGACTCGTCGATTCCTGCGCGGCGGAACGAAAGCCTCGGGTCCAGTGTCGGCCTCGATGCCCTTGCCCGGAGCGAGATCGATGTCTTTGTCGACTACAGCGGGACCATCTGGGCCAACGCAATGAAACGCCTGGGGTCTGCTGATCGCGAGACGGTCCTCAACGACGTGTCCGAATGGCTTGCGTCCGAGCTCGGCATCGGCACCCTCGGCCCGCTTGGTTTCGAAAATGCGTACGCAATTGCCATGCGACGCGATCAGGCCGAGACCCTTGGCATTTCGACCATCGCCGATCTCGCTCGCCACGCATCCTCGTTGAAGATCGGAGGTGATTACGAGTTTTTCGAGCGCCCCGAATGGTTTGCCATCCAGCGCCTTTACCGACTCGACTTCGAGCGCGAAGTCACGTATGACTCGACATTCATGTATGAGGCCGCCTACCGAGGCGAAGTCGACGTCATCTCTGCGTTCACCACCGACGGGCGCATCGACACCTTTGACCTTGTGCTCCTTGACGACCCGCTCGGTGCCATCCCCCCGTACGATGCCCTTCTCTTGCTCTCTCCCGAAGCTTCCGAACGCGACGACATCATCAACGCGCTAAGTCCCTTGATCAACGCCATTAATGATGACCTCATGCGTTCCGCGAATTCCCTCGTCGATCGCGACGAGGACAAGAAAACCCCCTACGCCGCCGCGGCCGAACTCAGACGCATGATGAAACAGAACATGACTCCGTGATGGATACGCGAGTGTTCGCGCTGTCCGATGGATCGCTTCGTTTTGCTGACGATGACTCTCAAGGAGCCTGTCCCATGACACCCTCAACCTCAGAACAACTGACGAAAAAACGCTGTCTCCCCTGCGAGGGAGGGGTTCCTCCGCTGACCTCCGACGAAGCCATCGCCCTGGCCCTGCAGGTCGAGGGCTGGTCGATCACCCCCGATGGCAAGCTCATTCGCCGCGAATGGACGGTCAAGAATTTCATGGCGGCCATCGACTTTTTCAACAAGGTCGCCGCACTGGCCGAGGATGACGGGCACCACCCCGATCTGCACCTCGTCGGCTACCGAAAGGTGGCCATCGAATTGACTACGCACGCCATTGGCGGCCTTTCGGAAAACGATTTCATCCTCGCCGCAAAGATCAATCAACTGCCAATCGATCTCAAGGGATGAGTCGGTTGAAGAAGTTTCCAATCCCTTCCCGCAACCGGCCAATCGGACCTCTCGGTGGCTCGTTCGGGAAGGGAAGTCCGGGGTCGCTGGGAGTCACCACAATGACGCGCGGCTGAGTCGAGACCGTTCCACCAATTGCGACCGTCCTCGGAGACGTCGGTGGACTTTGGAGGCGTGTCAATCGCGGCGAGTCCAGATGATCCGAGGGCGAAACCTGAGCCAGAAATTGACGATTAAGCTGGGCGAGATCCTTCCGTAAGCGTTCCGAGATGCTCGGCGCCAGCTCCCCTTCAGTTCGGAGCTGCTCAAGGTGCGCGACGAGGCTCTGTCGCCGAGGGCCGTGCAAGAGCAACACCGTCCAGGCCCAGGCTTCCCGGTAGTCGGTCGGTGACATCACCGCCACCTGCTCGACCGCTTCAAGACGTTTCAGATCGGGTCGCCACCCCTCGCGGTACGATCCCGCTAATTTTCGGAAGCGTGCGACGGCCTCAGTGGGGAGCGCCTGCGGTTGCACCTCGAAGTATTCGGCCAGCCCTTCATCGAGCCAGAGCGGCACATGCCCGACCGCCCGGTGCAGCAAGGCATGAGTCGCCTCGTGCCGTAAGTCTTCTTCCAGGTGGGAGCCCCTTGCCGTGTAGACCGCGGCCACATCTCCCACCGCCAGAAAAAAAGCCCGACGGTTGGGAAGCTCGGGGTGATGAAACATTAAAAAAGTTGTAAATGCCTGGTTGTCATCGAGAATGTAGACATCGATTGGTGGTTCGTCGTCCTCAACCTTCACGCCCAGAACCCGCTCCAGTCGATCCTCCAGCCCCGCCAGCGCCTGGAGCGCCGGATCGTCCTCAGTCATGGGCAGGTTCGATGCGACCCGAAACGCTCCCACCTCGGCATGATACCGGGTCGGAATCAACGACGTTCCGGTCGCTCCCCCCGCCCAGTGCCGCGTTGCCAGGGTCGAGCACCCACTCGACATCATCAGCAGAATCAGGACCACCGATCGCACGAGTCTCGGCCGCTCCCAGCAGGGGCTGGGTTGCGTCGCAGTGTTTCGCCTCATCGATGCCTCCCTCGTCGTCGATCTGCGTTGTTCAATGGGGTGGGTGGGGAGTCAGGAAAGTGGTCTTCCCCGTCTCAGGTTGCGGGCTCGTTTGCGTCGGATTCGCCGCTCGATCCGCCTCCAAACCTGCTTCCAGCGCCCGGCTGCCGATTCGTGCTGCGGCAGATAGGCCCGCAGCAGCCGAAGCGAGTCGGTTCGGTTCCACTCGGGGTGCTCGGTCAGACTCGCGATCAGGCGGGCCAGATTCTGAATTCGTCGGTTTTTGGGCAGCGGACTGATCAACCGAACGCCCACCAGGTCGATCAGGCTCAATCGCGGTCGAATCGCATCAGGATTCCCTTCAATCAAGATGTTCGACGCTTTCAGATCACGATCCGAGAGACTCCGATCGTGGAGCTCCCTCAGCAGACGGCCCAGTGCTCCCGCCAACCGGCGTCGGGCCGCAATCCGATCCGCTTCGGGTCGTTCCGGAAGGATCGAAACCAGGTAATCACTGAGTGTGATCGACGGCTCAGCCTTCACCGTCATCAGAAACGTCTCGCTTGGTCCTGAAGGGAACCACCGGAGACGTCCCGGTCGGTGATCTCGACCAAGCACCAGCAGATCTGGCGGTGTCGGCAGTCCCCGGCTCCTCAGGTGATGATTCGCTTGCCAGGCCCGCCAGGCCCGAGATGGTCGAACCGCCGTCAACACCGCTTCGAGCCGCTTCTTGCGGTTGAACCGCTTGTAGACCACTCGCGTCGGTGCTTCATCGACCAGGATTGTCAGTTCCACCACGGTGGTTGTTCGAGAATGTTTCAGCAAGACTGCGTCGGGATCGGAGAACGGACCGTCCGGATTCACCCTCAAGCGATCCAACGTCTCCCGATCGATCGATCGCGAGGCAACGACCCATCGGTCCCGCTCCCGAATCGCCTGAAAATCGGTGTTCGACCCCACGCACCGCCGCGCCCGACGCCTCCAGAGCCGCTCGGCCCAGCGACGGGTCAGCCCAACCACCTGCTTCGTGAACGGGCCAAGTTCACCGAGCACCGCTCCTCGCACCTCAACGTACGCACGCAGAAATCGCTGTCGATCCGTCCGGCTCGCCAGCAAGAGCGACGCATGGTTGAGCCGTGCCAGGTTCGCCGCCGCGGCCTTCGCACTCAGCGGTTTGCCCACCCGCATCGCATCCAGGTCAATCATCGCCAGCCACGGCTGATCGTCGCCGTCGAGCCGGAGCAGCAAGTTTCCCGGATGAAAATCATCGTGCCTCATCCCCGCCTCGTGCATTCGGGCGGTCAAGGCCCCGAGCGCCTCGGCCAACCGATGCCGGACGATCACCGCCCGCCGCCGTTCCATCGATGGCAAGACGTCTCGCAGGAACCGATCGAGCGGGATCGCTTCGGGAATTTCAGGTGAAATGAGCGTGTTTTCAAACAAAAACTTGCGAACCCGACGCTCGCCGAGCGCCACCGGTCTGATGGTCGGCACTCCGATCGCTGCGAGTTTCCTCGCCTGTTTTGCCTCGTTCCGTCCTTTTCCCCTTCGGAACCACTGACGCAGCACCTCGCGCCAGGTCGGCACGAGGAATTGTTTGACATAAACCGGTCCGCTTGGCAGGGCCACTCGTGAGACAATCCGGTGTGGTCCTCGTTTGATCGTCTCCACCCAGCCGTTTGCCCGCCATTCGTCGAGGCGCAAGGCCCCCTCAGGGGTCAGCAGCACCGATCGCCAGTCAGGGCGAACCCACCAGCCCACCTCGCCGGCATGGGCCCATTGCCAGTCGGGCGGCTGGAACAATCGTCCTTCCGGTCCGTGTGCCTTCAGCCGCTCGGCGGCGATCCGCCGCGATCCCGTCCCACGATCAACCGTACTCATCGTCCCGTCCCCTCGACCCGGCCCGAGGGGAGCGAGCGCCCGACGCCGATCGCATCAAAATGCGGTCGTGTCGGCATGCCTCCCAACGACCCCGTCATCGCGTTCACGAACGTCGAGGTCCAGCGATCCACCGCGTAGGATTTCTCGACGGTCGCTCGCGCAGCGGCTCCCATGCGTCTTCGCAGATTCCAATCACCGGCAAGCCTCGCAACGGCTTCAAGCCAGTCGTCCTCAGTGACGGCCAGGATTCCCGAATGATCCTGTGCGATCATTTCCGGATGAACCCCGATCGGATTCGCTACCACGGGGAGCCCTGCTGCAAGGTATTGCAAGACCTTCAGGCCGCACTTGCCCCGGCTCCACAGGTCATCGGGCAACCAGGCGAGGCCGATGTCGCACTCGGCCAGCGCCTGGCCTTCGTTTGCGTCCGACCAGGGAACGAACTCGACCGGCAAGGCGCCGAACTCGGGAGCGCGATCGCAGATGACCCTCAGAATCACTCCCGGTACTGCTCGGCCGATCCGGTCCCAGAGGTCTCGCTGTTGCTCCAGCCCGCGCAGCGTGCTCGACGATCCGATCCAGACCAGGCGGACCGGCGATCCTTCCGCGTGGGATCGCGTTGGGCAACGGCCCGGATCGATACAGGTCGGCAGGCGCCGCACCGCTTCCGGTGCCGCCCCGGCGAGCAAGGCCCGCCCGACCAAGAAGTCATTACCGGCCAGCACAACATCGGCCTGACGAACCAGGCTGGCGAAGCGGCGTTCGCGAGCCGGACTGCGCACCCCTTTCGGATGGTACGAATCGCGCCAGAAGACCGCGTCGTCGAGGTCGAAGATTAATCGACGGCTCGATCGCCTCAGCAACGCCATCTCCCAGGGGTTCAGGAGTTTGCGTTGCAAGATCACGGCATCGAACTGCCGTGCCTTGAGCAATTGGCGGGGCCGGGCAAGGGCCCCTCGGGCAAGACCTTCGAGGGTTAACGACCATCCGGCCGCTGCCAGGGCCTCCGCAAAGGCTCGGACTCGGTATCGACAGCAGACGTGGTCGGGAGCGTCGACCAGGGCGAGGACCTTCATGCCGTCCTCCCTGACGGGACAAAGAGTCGGCCTGCCTTCTCGAAGACGGGCGCGATCGAGGGGGTTGCCCGCGATCATAGCCGAACGCACGATCTTGCCAAGGCGGATCGTGACAAACTCAGCCTTCCATCGATTCCCAGCCAGACCGATCCTGCCTCCCCTCCTGCGACGGCCCATTGTCGCGGCCGATCCTCCTGGTACATTCAACAGAAGAGAACGGCCGCGTCGTCCGGCGACCCGCTCGGGTCGGGTTCGGTAACGACCTTCCCGGCCGATCGACGGATGGAGACGCAAGAATGTCGTTCAATCGCCGTGATTTCGTTGCTGCTGGGCTGGCCGCCGGCGCTGCCCTGACCGCGGTCCCTCGTGTCTCGACTGCCTCGCAAGCTCAATCCACCGACGTTCCCCATCGCGACTTCCGTCTGAAGTACGCACCGCACTTCGGCATGTTCCGCAACCATGCTCCCGGCGGAGTGCTCGATGAGCTAAAATTCATGTCCGACGTCGGGTTTCGTGCCCTCGAAGACAACGGCATGATGCGCCGTCCGGTCGAGGAGCAAGAGGCGATTGCCCGCGAAATGGAGCGTCTTGGCATGGAGATGGGGGTGTTCGTCACCACCGCCAGCTTCTCCGACCCCATCTTCACCTCCGGCAAGGACGAGCACATCGAGAAGGTCCTTGCCGACGTCCGCAGCGCGATCGAGGTCGCCAAGCGCGTGAACGCGAAGTGGACGACCATCGCCCCCGGCATCTTCGACCACCGTCTCCCGCTCGACTACCAGACCGCCAACGCCATCGAGCTCCTTCGTCGCTGCTGCGAGATTTGCGAAGCCAGCGGCCTGATCATGGTGCTCGAACCCCTGAACCACTTCCGCGACCATCCCGAGATGTTCCTCTGGCAGATCCCCCAGGCCTACATGATCTGCCGGGCCGTCAATCACCCCTCGTGCAAGATCCTGTTCGACCTGTATCATCAACAGATCAGCGAGGGGAACATCATCCCCAACATCGACGCCGCCTGGACCGAGGTCGCCTACTTCCAGACCGGCGATAATCCCGGGCGCAAGGAGCCGACCACCGGCGAGATGAACTACACCAACATCTTCAAGCACATCCATTCCAAGGGGTTCGACGGCATCCTCGGCATGGAACACGGCAACTCCCGCCCTGGAAAGGAAGGCGAGCTGGCCGTGATCAACGCCTACATCGCATGTGACTCCTTCTAACCGCTCCACCCAGAACCCGGCCTCGCGATGCTCCCGACCTCCAATCACGTCGGGAGCTCCGCCCGACCGGCGGAGGATCGCAAGATGCACCACTTTCGAGGCATTCTCAAAGAAGGTTCCGAGCCCCGGCTCGACCCTGCCAACGTCTATATCGAATACCTAGGCCCCCAGGACGGCACCCGCTCGAACTGGAACGGCTACCTCCTCGTCTCCGACAAATCCGCCGTCGAGCCTGGAGTCCTCTACACCCTCGAACTCTCCGACGGCCGCTCCGGTGACCTCATCGTCGATCGCTTCGTCCCCGACGAAACGAACCCCGACCGCCTCCGCGCCATCTTCTACACCGAAACACCCCTGGCCTGATCGGGGGGGCCGAGACAAGTGCCCTGGGGTGGCGTCGAGCGGAGCGAAGACCCACCACTCGGCCGCATCGGGGGCGATCGTCGCTACCGTTGACACCACCCGACACCGTTTACAAGAGCTCTGCCCCCTTGCCCCGCCGTCGACCCGAACCCGCACGACACGATCGCCCCATCCCCCGACGCCTTCGGCCGTCTCCAACCCTCCCACCGCCCGACCCCTGGTCACTTGAGGTTCTGGTCAAGGAAATTGAAGGCCGGGTGAAGTCGATCGCCGTGGAGCACTCGGACGAGCCCATGACCCAATGGCTCTACCCGGTCCTCGATGCCTGGGTCCGCGATCGGGACGACGCCTGGCGTCAGGAGCGGGAGGCCCAGGGGCTTTCGATTCTCCAGGAACCGGCCTGTCAGCTCGGATGCGACCACTGCTGTTATCAGCACGTCGCCGTGACCGACCTCGAAGCCGAGATCCTCTCACGGCACGTCCGCCTCCACTTCGATCCGGCGAAGTACGTTGTCCTTCGAGATCGGGTACGACGTGATGCGGAGCAGTACCAGCAACTCGCCGCAGAAGCCCCGACTCTCGACACCTACCGCGCCGCCCTTTCCCGGATCCGACGACCCTGCCCGATGCTCGACGAGACCTCCAGCCGATGCCTCGCCTACGAGGCCCGCCCCGTCAACTGCCGTCGAGAGAACTCGGTCGATGTCGAGGTTTGCCGCCGCTACCGACTCGACCCTGATGCCACCGAATCCTCTCTCCGACTCATCCGCTACGACCTGCTCTGGGGAGCCGTCCACGTGCTTCTCGCTCGATGGGCCGCCAATGACGAGGCGCTCGACTCCGCCTCCGACACCATCGAGCCCCTTGCCGTCGCCCTCGCTCGCCATTTCAAGTGACTGGCGCGGCCCGATTCCTCGATACTCTCTGTTGAGGGAAGCGGCGTTCCGTGCTTTCCCTGCCTCAATCGCGAGCGATCGAGATCCGCTCCTTGGCAATTCGACTGCAGGGAACTTTGGGAGTGTGAGTGACATCGAACCTCCCGGGCCGCTGGCCCGTTTCGATCCCAGCTCAGGGAGGCTCGACCATGCGGATCCCAGAAGCAGGGCTCTCTCCTTGTCTCGGCCCACACCGGCGATCCACCGATCTCGGCCGCAAGCTCCGCCGCTTTCCGACCGGATCGGCCCGAGCCCGGCTCTGGCGCACCCTCCGGCCCCCAAGCTTCGACGATCACGTCCTCCGATGGCTCGGCATCACGTCCCCCCACTGGTTCCCCGATCGCCGCGCTCCCCGATGCAACCGCAGGTGATCCCGGTCCGACCGATCCTGAAACGCTGTTCCCAGAAACGAACGGGTGACAATCGGCGCAATCTTCTCGCTGTGAATGAGTTGTGATTGACGACTGAGGCGCACCAGAAGCGCACCGAACCCCGCACCTCCGGCGCACCAGCGACCAGGCATCCCACATCAAACGCCCCTGGGTACCCTGGGAACCCATTCTTCGAGGGAGATCGCCGAAACGAAGGATGCAAAATCGCGGAACTCTCATCAGGATCGGAGGTTCCGTCGATCTCTCCAGGCGCACCGGGGCACACCTCAGCGCGTACCGCCCGCGCGCTGCGTTCCCCAAGAACCCCTCGGACAGGGAGACGCGGTTTCCCGAAACAAACCGTTTGATCGAGCGGAACGTCATGGGAGGAAACAGGTTGCGAAACGCGATCCAGGCGCACCTCATCGCTATTGCCCCGCGCACTCCGTTCGGTGGTCCTGCAATGGGACAGAGACTTCGCAGGCAATCCGGCTCGCCTGGCCGATCCAAGCGGTTTGGACCTCACCCTCCGTGAAGATCTCGCGGTGACGATCCGGGAGCGATAGACTGGAGGTCAGCTATGGGAAAGCGGGTCGGACCAATCCCGAGCGGGCATCATCTGGGATCGTGAAAGGGACCTCGGCATGGCAACGGCGATCGGCGATCGGGCTCCGGCGGTGATCCGGCTCCGCGAGGAGGACAACGTGGCCGTCGCGGCCCGAGGGATCAACGCGGGTACGCTCCTGGCGATCGACGGCCTCGCGGTCGAGACGACCGAGCCGATCCGGCCCGGCCACAAGGTCGCCCTGACGGCAATCCGAGCGGGTCAGCCGGTCCTCAAGTACGGTCAGGTCATCGGCTTCGCCTCAGCCGACATCCCCGTCGGAAGCTGGGTGCATGTCCACAACTTGCGGGCCGACCTGTTCGAACGCGACTACGCCTTCGCCACGGAGCGTCCCGAACCCCCCGCGAACGAACGCCCCCGGACCTTCCGCGGTATCCTCCGGCCCGACGGCCGGGTTGGTACAAGGAACTACGTCGCAGTCGTCAGTACCGTCAACTGCTCGGCCAGCGTCTCGAAGTACGTCGCCGATCGCTTCCGAGATGGAGCCTGGAAACGGGACTACCCAAACATCGACGGCGTCTTCGCCATCACCCACAAAGGAGGGTGCGGCCTTCAATTCGAAGGTCCCGACCACGAGCAGTTGCAGCGCGTGCTGGCCGGGTTCGCCACCCATCCGAACGTGGCCGCTTACGTGCTGATCGGCCTCGGCTGCGAGGTTGGCTTTGCCAGCCACCTGGTCGAATCGCGCCACCTGGTCACGCTCGGCGGGGCCCGAACCCGAGGCGAATCGAGCGGCGCGGAACCGCCTCGCGTGCTGAACATCCAGGAGCAAGGCGGCATTGCCCGGACGGTCGAGGCCGCAGTCGAAGCCGTCAGCCGCCTCATGCCCGCGGCCGATTCCTGGAGACGCACCGATCAACCGGCGTCGAAGCTCGTCGTCGGCCTCGAATGCGGCGGCTCCGACGGCAACTCCGGCGTTACGGCCAACCCGGCCCTTGGCGTCGCGGCCGATTTGATCGTGGCCCAGGGGGGATCGGCCGTCCTCGCGGAAACCCCCGAGATCTATGGGGCCGAGCACCTCCTGACCCGCCGCGCCGTCAGCGAGGCGGTCGGCCGCAAGCTCCTCGATCGCATCAAATGGTGGGAATGGTACACCAGCGTCTTCGGCGCCGAGATCAATAACAACCCCTCTCCCGGCAACAAGGAAGGGGGCCTGACGACCATCTACGAGAAATCCCTCGGCGCCGTGGCCAAGGGGGGATCGACCGCCCTGGTCGATGTGCTCCACTATGCCGAGCCGGTGACGACTCCCGGACTTGTCTTTATGGACACTCCTGGATACGATCCGGCGAGTCTCACCGGTATGGTCGCCGGCGGCTGCAACGTGCTAGTCTTCACGACCGGCCGCGGGAGCGTCTCGGGCCTGAAGCCGTCGCCGTGCATCAAGGTGGCGACGAATACACCGATGTTCGAACGATTGTCCGATGATATGGACCTCGATGCCGGGACCGTCCTGGCTGGGGAGCCGGTCGAGGAGGTTGGCCGGCGGTTGTTTGACTTGATCCTGGACGTGGCCGACGGCTCCCCCACCAAGAGCGAGCTGCAGGGCGTCGGTGAGGAGGAGTTCGCTCCGTGGTCGATCGGGCCGACACTCTGACCCCCCCCGCCCCGCGGGCTTCCTGGACGATCGCCCTGGTCATTGCTGCGCAGGTCGCGGCGATCACCTGGTTGATGGTCGTCCCCTTGCCCAGCATTGAGGCCCAGAGGCGCGACGCCCTGGCCCGTGCCGAGGCGACCGGCGATCCCGGCGGTGTGACCCTTCAGAGTCTCCGGCGCGCCTACTTCCTGCTTGCCGCCGACGAGCACCTGGCGAGGGCCGTGGCCAACCTGTCCGATCCCGAGCATCTCGGCCAGCGTTTGCCGATCGTCCTGACCGCGCTGCTGATCGCCGGGTCGGCCGTCTCGCTCGGCGATGGGGTCCTCCGCCTGCTGGGCCTGGTGCGAAGGCTCTCCCCCCTTGCCCGATGGCCCTTGGCGTTCGTCTCGGGGGCGACCCTGCTCGCGGCCCTGACGCTCGGTCTTGGCCGAATGGGCGGACTGGAGCCGTTGCCGGTGCGGATCGGACTGGCAGGGTTCTTGCTGGTCGGGATCATTCTCTGGAGCCGAGACCTGCTCCACAGACGCCGGAACCCCTCACCATCCCCCAGTCGATCCTTTTCCTTTGGCCCGATTGGCCTGGCATTGATCCTCGCTCCGGTCCTGACCCTGATGGCCCTCGGGGCCATGCAGCCGACGATTGAGTACGACGCCCTCGAATACCACCTCCAGGGGCCGAAGGAGGCCTTTGAAACCGGCCGAATCGCCTTTCTCTCCCACAATGTTTATACGAGCATGCCCTCGGCTGTCGAGATGCTCCACCTGCTCGGGATGCTCGTGCTGGATGACTGGTGGCTCGGGGCCCTGGCTGGTCAGCTCTTGATCGCATCCTTTGCCCCGGTGACGGCCGCCTTAATTGCGGCCACGGCCTGGCGGTGGGCTTCGGGCCGATCGGCTTGGGTTGCCGGCCTCGTCTATCTGACGACCCCCTGGGTCTTCCGGCTTGCGACCTTCCCGTTTGTCGAGGGGCCGCTCTGCTCGTACCATGCAGCCTTGGTATTCAGCGCGGCGATGGCCTGGACGACGCCTCGGGAGGAGACGGGGCGATCATCCCCTTGCTGGCTGTTCGTCGGCTTGCTGGCCGGAGGGGCGATGGCCTGCAAGTACCCGGGGCTCGTGTCGGCGGTCGTCCCGTTTGGCCTGGTGGCGATGGGGGATGCCTGGCGTCGACGGATGTGGCGATTGCCGGTCGTGTTTGGCCTAGGGGTGATCATTGCGGTCGGTCCCTGGCTGGCGAGGAACGTCGCCGATACGGGAAACCCAGTCTTTCCACTCGCCTATGGAGTGTTCGGTGGCTCGGAATGGGATGCGGACCTCGACGCCCGCTGGCAAAATGCCCACGGTCCCCGTCCGGTGACGGCAGCGGCGTTCCTGTCCTCAACCCTTGATGTGATTGGCCGGTCCGATTGGCATTCGCCGCTCTATGCCTTGCTTGTCCCATTGGCCTTGCTGCGGCGCAAGCATCGGGGACTGATCCTGGCGCTCTCGGCATACGTCCTGTACCTGTTCGTGACCTGGTTCCTGCTTACGCACCGTCTCGACCGCTTCTGGCTGCCTCTGCTGCCGGCGGCAGCAGTGCTGGCGGGGATCGGGGCCGACTGGACCCGGTCGAAGCCGTGGCCGGCCTGGCTCTCGGTTGTGCTTGGCCTGGTGACGGCAACAAATCTGGTCTTTTTAACGACTCCGCTCTGCGGGCCGATCGACTGGACGGCCGATCTGAACCGCCTGCGTCGGGAGGCAATGGAAACGGCCACGCCCTCACTCGCCCGGCTCGACGCAGCCCTTCCCGATGGCTCGACCACCCTGGTCGTTGGCCAGGCGGGGGTTTTTTCCCTCCGGCATCCGATCCTCTACAACACCGTCTTCAACCGAGAGCGTCTGGCCGAGATCGTCGCCGACCGCTCCGCCGCCGAGGTGGCCGAGGAGCTGAAGCGACAAACGATCACGCATGTCTATGTCGATTGGTCTGAGATCGAGCGGCACCGCAAGCCCGGCGGCTACGGCTATTCTCCGGTCGTCACGCGAACCCTCTTTGAGGACCTTGTGTCGCGTCGGGTGTTGACCCCCCCTGTTCCGATGGGACCGAACCACCTGCTCTACCGGGTGGTCGAGCCGTCGGACACTTCTCCCGAGTACGACCCATCGCCATGAACGTCGAGGCAGGACCGCTCATTCACACACAAGCCGATCGCGATTCTTCCGCGCATCGTCCCGCCGGGAAGCGGGTTGTGCTGGTGACCTTCGGCTCTCTCGGGGATCTGCACCCCTACATCGCCCTTGGTCTTGAGCTGAAGCGGCGAGGGCATTGTCCGGTCATCGCCACCAGCGAGCACTGGCGATCAAAGGTCGAGGCCGAAGGGTTACCTTTTGCCCCAGTTCGTCCCGATGCCCCCGATCCTGACGAGATGAAGGCCTTCCTTGCCCGCCTGTTCGATTCGAGGCAAGGGGCCAAGGTGGTCATTTCCGAGCTGATGATGCCTGCCCTCCGCGAGAGCTTCGAGGATACCCGACGCGCCTCAGAGGGAGCCGACCTTCTGGTGGCCCATCCCTTGACCTTCTCGGTCCGTCTCATCTCGGAGCTGGACGGGATTCCCTGGGCCTCGTCGGTCCTGGCGCCACTCTCGTTTCTGTCGAGTCTTGACCCGCCGGTCCTGCCGATCATGTCGTGGCTGGAGCGGCTCAGGTGGCTCGGCCCTCGCTTCCATCGGGCTCTGTTCCACCTGGGTCGATTGCAAACGATTGACTGGGTGAAGCCCTGGCACGCGTTTCGGGCCGAGTTGGGCTTGCCCCCGACCGAGGAGAACCCGGTGTTCGAGGGGCAGCACGCTCCCGACCTTGTTCTGGCCATGTTTTCCGAGCAGCTTGCCCGCTCTCAGGCTGACTGGCCCCCTCAATCGGTCGTGACCGGCTTCTGTCTTTTTGATCGGCACGAGCGCGAGGAAGCCACCCCCGAGGAGGTTGAGCGGTTCCTGGATGCCGGCCCGCCTCCGGTGGTCTTCACGCTCGGGTCGTCGGCGGTCTGGTCTCCAGGCCAGTTCTATGCCGAGAGCCTGGAGGCGATCCGCCGCGTTGGAACTCGTGCGATCCTCTTGATCGGACCGGAAGGGGCCAACGCCTTGCCCGAGTCATTGCCCGACGGGGTGGCTGCCTTCGGTTATGCCCCGTATTCGAAACTGTTTCCACGCTGCGCGGCGATTGTCCATCAAGGGGGAGTCGGCACAACCGCCCAGGCGATGCGGGCTGGTCGGCCGATGATCGTCGTGCCGTTCGGATTTGATCAGCAGGACAATGCCGCACGAGTGCAACGTCTTGGAATCGCCCGGGTGATCCCGAAGGAGCGCTATACTGCCGGTCGGGTTACCGAGGCACTCCGCCAGTTGCTTGATCACCCGGCCCCGGCCGAGCGATCGGCTGAGATCGGCCGCCTCGTCCGACAGGAAGATGGCCCCGCTCTGGCCAGCGACGCGATCGAGGCCTTGCTGGCTCGACACTCCTCTTCGCCCAAGACGGGTCAGGCACCTGGCGATCCGTCGAGGACAATTCAGGATTGAAGACGCTCATGGATGACCTGACGATCGTCACGGGTGGCGCAGGGTTTATCGGAAGTCATCTCGTGGATCGGCTCGTGGCCGACGGGCGCCGAGTCCGTGTGCTTGAGCGACCAGGGGCGGAGGTGGGGCACCTTCCCAGCTCCGTTGAGATTGTCTTCGCCGACATCCGGGACCGATCGGCTGTCGATCGGGCCGTCGAGGGAGGGCGGTGGATCTACCATCTCGCGGCCAATCCCAACCTTTGGGTCCAGGATCGAAGGACTTTTGACGAGGTGAATCACCGCGGAACCATTCACGTCCTCGACGCGAGTCTGGCCAAGGGTGCAGAGCGGGTTTTGCATTGCAGTACGGAGAGTATCCTGACCCGAGCCCGATCGACCGGCCCAATCGGTGAGGATGTCGAGATCACCGAAGACGATGCCGTGGGCCCGTACTGTCTCTCGAAGCTCCGGGCCGAACAGGCCGCCATGCAACGAGCTCAGGCGGGGCATCCGATCCTGATCGCTAACCCGACGATGCCCGTCGGACCCGGAGATCGCGGGCACTCACCGCCGACTCGCCTCATGTTGGATTTTTGCAACAGACGGCTGCCAGCGGTCATGGACTGCACGTTGAACCTGATCGACGTCCGAGACGTGGCCGAAGGGCTATTGCGGACGATGGAACGCGGGACGCCGGGAAGGCGCTACCTGCTGGGAGCCGAGAATTTGACCCTACTCGAACTCCTCGGCATCCTCGGAGAGCTGACCGGCGTTCGGCCGCCACGGTTGCGGGTTCCGTATCCGGTCGCACTGGCTTCAGCGTATGTGAGTGAATTTTGGGCCGATCATGTGAGTGGCCGATCCCCTCAGGCAACCGTGACCGGCGTTCGACTCACACGCAGGACCATGCATTTTGACGCGTCTCGGAGTCTCCAGGCCCTCGGCCTGATTCCGAGACCGATCCGGGAAGCTCTGGACGCCGCAGTGCGTTGGCACGTGGATCAGGGAAGCCTCGGTTCTGGGGATGGGAAGCCGGCATCCCATTTGCTCAAGAATTCGGCATAATCTCCTTGACGGATCGCCCTGGCGATGCACAATTCCTTAACAGTCGCCGAAGACTTGGAATGTCCACTTCTCACAAACGTCCTCATTCGTGGAATCTCTCCGAATTGAGGATTCTTTTCTCTTGGATTCCCAGAAAGGGTCTGGCTAGAATGCCAGCTGATCGGTTTTCTGTGATCGCTAGCGGCCATCTCTCCCGGGCTGGAACTCTCTGATTCTACAGGCCGGGTGGCCGGGGGCTTTGTTCCATGCCCATACGATTGGTCGCCCTCGACGAGGGCTCGGATATCCTCATTGATCGGGCCATGGTCATTGTTGGGCGACACCCGCAATGCGATGCCAGGCTTGATTCGATTCGAGTCTCTCGGCGCCACTGCTGCATGATGCAAGATCAGAACAAGGAAGACGTGATCGTTCGCGATCTTGGCAGCACGAATGGGATTCGGATTAACGGCCAGCGAATCGAAAAAGGAACGCTGCGATCGGGCGACGAGCTATCGATCGCTCACCTCCGATACCGCATGGAGGTCGGCCATTCCGAGGAACTGACCCTCGCAGAAACGATTCCCGCAGACCATCGCGCACGCGACGCGAGATCTGATTCCTCCTCAAATCCGCTCGCAGGTCCGTCCTTGGCACCCGCTGCGGAAAATCCCCTGGCCGCCGCGGTTCGGGAGATGCTTCCCGCCTCCGTGGCCGATCGTTGTCGCATCCAGGTGATTGTGCAAATGCCATCCGAGAACGGGAATCAGGCTGACCTTGATGTTCCTTTGGATGCGAAGCCCTCGGAGCCCGACGCGTCATGCCCGCCCGACTCGTCCCCCTCGTCTCCGGGCTGATTCGGCCGATTCCCCTGGAACGACCGGTTGTGCTGATTGGGCGCCATCTGGAATGTGATGCCCAAGTGTCCCATTCTCGGATATCGAGGCGCCATTGCTGCGTGGCTCAGATTGCCGGTGGTCTGGTGATCCGGGATCTGGGCAGTCGCAATGGGACCCGGATCAATGGGGAGCAGATCGAAGAAGCCGCCCTCGAAGATGGCGACGAGATCGCCATCGGACCGGTCGTGTTCCGGCTCGAGTGGCCCCGATCTTCGAGTGAGGCTCAAAAGTCCGTGTCCCCCGAGGGGAAAATCCCGGAGGGCGACTCCGGGGATCTCGTGCCCCTCGAGGACGATTGATTGCACAAACGTCAATTGGCCCGGACGACCTCGGATCGAGCACTGCCCCCCTGAGGCAGATAGTCGATGAACTTCAGGGTCGGGTCGGCTGGGACGAGGACCGCGTTCCGTCGATCAACGGGGCCCAGGGTTCGTCGGAGCCCGAAGACGTCGGCCTGGCCGGTGGGGGCAAAGGCGATCGGTTCCAGACGGTCGGGCTCGATCATGACGGCACCGGGCTCAAACGCATCTCCTAGCGCTCCGGCGAGGCGAACTGCGCCGTCTTCTTCGATGGAAAAGCGAACGCCGAGATCACCGAAGGCAATGGCCTGATCGGTCGAGGTCGAGGCCCTCCGGAGCTGGAATCGCTCTGCCAGCGGGAACCGCATTTCAGTTTGCAGGGCCTGGAGCAATCCGGCACTGATCGCACCGGGACCGGCTCGCAACTCCCCTGAGACCGATCGCCAGCCGGAACCGGGGCCGACCGGCTGCGGGCCCCACTCGGCCTCGTCAATCACGAGGTGAGCGAGGCCGTCGAGCCGATGCTCGGAAATCCTCCGGGAGACGAGGGTGGCGAGGTCGACGTCGATCAGCTCGCCCGAAAAGTTCGCCCGCCAGTCTCCTGCACCGATCCGGGACAGGCGCAGTTCGCCCTGCATTCGGGCGTCGGGGCCGATCCAATCTGCCGAGGAGAAGAACGGGTCGAGGACCGAGGCCGGGAGCGGCAGTCCCTCAGCGGTTCGCAGCGTCAGAATCGTCTCGGGCTCGTTGCCCCGGCGATCGCGGACGAGGACCAACTCGCAACGATTGGCCGATCCCGAAGGAGTGATCACGCGATAGCTGGCCTCGACGGTCGGGGCTCCGGCATCGATTCGGAACGAGGCGGCGAGGTCCCGCAGGCCGTACTGAAGCCCATCGCCGAGATCGATGGCGCAGGAATCGGCTGAGATGGCGACATGGTCCCAGGCCTCATCTCCTGCAGCTCGGCTGAGCAACTCGCCGACTTGGTCCATGGCGTGGCGGGGTCCTTCGGCGGCCAGTGCCAGCCCCTCAGCCCGGAGCACGAGCCGACGACCATCCCGGGAGAACTTCAGGGAATCGGCCCGAGCGACCTCGACGAGCTGTTTCTCGCGCCTCGGCTCACGCTGCCAGAGGACGGCACCGGTGTAAACGATCTCGCCAGGTTTCGGGTATCGCACTCCCTCCAGAGTGACCTTCAGGCCAAGCTGGCGACCCAGCTCGGCCTCGACGTCGTGGCGATGGCCTGGTCGGTTGACATTCCAGGCAGTCAACGCAACGAAGGCCGTCGGCCCCATCGTCGCGACGACAATCCCGAGGGTAAACAGCACCTGTCGGTGCGGTCGGGACAGGGTTCGCATCCTTGCCTCCTGTCGGAACGGCTCGAGCCGGCATCCTCGGCACGGTGCCGCGCGCAGACAAAAAGGTCTTATGCCCGAGTCCGGCTCAACCGTCAATGCCGATCGTCTCGGTTGTTCTCGTCGAGGCTCTCGTTTTGGCATGAGGAATGCGATACGATGAGAGCCCTCTGGTTCGATCATTTGGTTCGTACGCAGATTTGATCATGACAGAAACCTTGATTGCGATCATCGGGTTGCCGTTTTGTGTTGCTCTGATCGCGTTGGTGGTGCCGCTACGATGGGTTGGTGTCCTGGCGTTGCTGGCCCCAACTGGGGTGTTTGCGCTGGCAGTGCCCTTCTGGCCGGAGGTGGCGGAGGGATCGGCCCGAATCGTGCCGATCGGGGGCTTGCCGGGCCTGTTTTCGCTGAATCTTCGGGTGGATCAACTGGGAATTTTTTTCGTCCTGCTGACGGCCGGGATTGGCCTGGCAACGGTTCAGTATGCGCGGGGGTATTTCGGATCGAAGTCATCCCGGCTTTTCTGGTCGGCCCTGCTGGCGTTCATGGGGGCGATGATTGGCCTGGCGTTGGCCGATTCGCTGATCTTGCTGTTCGTTTTCTGGGAAGTGACGACGATCACCTCGTTCCTGCTCATCGGCATGCACTTCGACGAGGAGGCCTCGCAACGGGGGGCGATCCAGTCGTTCCTGGTGACGGGGGCCGGTGGGTTGGCCTTGCTGGCGGGGATTGCCTTGATCGGTGGCCGGGCGGGAACGTTTGACCTCTCTGCCCTGGCGGCGCAAAAAGAGACGATTCTCGCCGACCCGATGCACCGGATCGGCCTGGTGTTGATGCTGCTGGGGGCATTGACGAAATCGGCCCAGTTCCCGTTCCATTTCTGGTTGCCGGGCGCAATGGCGGCGCCGACACCGGTCAGCGCGTTCCTGCATTCGGCCGCGATGGTCAAGGCGGGCATCGTGCTGATTGGACGATTGCTTCCGGTGTTTGGTCAATCGGAGCTCTGGCTGCCGATTCTCGCGAGCGTGGGCCTGGCGACCTATGTGATCACGGGCTGGCTCGCGTTGCGGGCGACCGACCTGAAAGAACTGCTGGCATTCAGTACGGCCGGGTTTCTGGGACTGATCACGGCCTTTTATGGTTATGCCGGTCGGGAAAGTTCGGCAGCAGAGTTTCTGCACATTCTCAATCATGCAACCTATAAAGCCGCACTCTTTTTTTTGGTCGGCTGGCTTGATAAGGCATCGGGGACTCGCGATCTGGGGCTCCTGGAATCGCAGCGATGGTGGAGCCGGAGCCGACCGGCGGCCGTGCTGTTCGGCATCGGGACGCTGGCCATGGCCGGTTTGCCAATGACCCTGGGATTCATGAGCAAGGAAGAATTCTATGAAATTGTCATGGGGGGGAAATACGAACGGCTGACCCCGGCGCTAGTCGCTGTGATTGTCGGGAGTTCGTTGATGGTTGCCTATTCGTTAAAAGTGTTTATTGGAGTCTTTTTTGGGAGTCATGTGCCTTCGGCTGAGAAGGGGGTGCCGCCCGAGAAGCGGTCGTCGTGGTTGTTGATCGTGCCGGGAATCTTGTTGTCAGTTCAGGTGGTGGGTGGCCTCGCGCCCCACTGGTTGCTGAGCGAGGTGCTCTCTCCGGGGCACGAATGGCCGTCGAGTCCGGCGATCTGGCATTACGTGGATGAGTTACTGGTGATCAGCCTGGTCAGTTACGCCGCAGGCTTGGTGCTGTTTCTGGGGTGGCATGTGGCTCGTCGGATGCCGGACGTGCCAGGACCGAAACGTGCCGCCGAGACCCTTTCGAAGGGGACGATCATTGTGTCTGACTGGTGGACACGAGTGGCACAGGAGGGGGGGCATCCTCGCTATTTATCGGTGATTCTCCTGACATTCGTGGCGGCAGGGGCGGCCGGACTCGGGCATGGCCGGGGGAGCCTGGCTGATTTGATCGGACCCTGGGGGCCGGAGTCGTTCGTGGGCCTGATCCCTTCGTTGATGATTCTGACGGCGGCAGTGTTCTTGCTAGTGCTGCGACGGCGCATCTCGAAGCTGATCATGCTGACGGTTGCCGGCTATGGCACGGTGGTTGTTTACATGATCTACCAGGCACCCGATCTGGCCCTGACTCAGATTTTGACCGAAGCCGTTGCACTCATTCTCCTGCTCCTGATCTTTCGTCAGTTGCCCGACCTGGGCCCCGACCCGCGGTCGATCCGCCAGAAAGTGGTCCACGGAACGGTTTCGGTCCTGGTCGGGCTCACCCTGGCGGGATTGACCTGGGGAGCGGCGTCGCAATCGCCGAGCGACCGGGCAGGAGCCGAGCATCTTCGTCTCTCGGAATCGGAAACGCTTGGTGAGAACGTCGTGAACGTGATCCTAACCGACTTCCGGGCACTCGATACGCTGGGAGAGATAGTGGTGTTGGCCCTGGCCGCACTGGGGGTCGTGGTGCTGTACCGAGCGAAACGGCGATCGAATCGGACTCAACGGACCTCGGCTCAGGAGGGTGGTTCGTGAACTCGTTGATCTTTCGAGAGGTGACCCGGGCCGTCTATCCTGCCGCGATCGTCTTCGCCATTCACTTGCTGATTCGAGGACATGATGAGCCGGGTGGCGGATTCGTTGCGGGATTGGTCCTGACGATGGCCGTGATGCTGGAGACGCTTGCCTTTGGAGCTGGGGCGGCTCGACGCCGCTATCGGTTGATGTTGCGTCCCGCCTTGGGAATCGGTCTCGCGATCGCGCTGGGGTCTGGGTTGGTGCCGATGATCTGGGGACATCCGCCGTTCACGTTTTCACAGGTAAAATACACCTTGCCGGGAGACAACGAATTGAAACTCTCGGGAACCCTGGCGTTTGACGTGGGAGTGGTGCTGGTGATCATCGGTTCGATGGGCACTGCGCTGGTGGTCATGATCGGCCTGAAACCAACGAGGACAGTGCCATGATCGGATTCGGAGCACTGTTCATCGCGGTTTTCACGTCGGTTTCTCTTTACTTGATGATGTCGAGTGACCTGCAACGCATCATCATGGGATTCGTCGTGTTCTCGAACGCGGCGAATCTGGTGATCCTTGTCTCCTCTGGGCTATCGGCCGACGCGGTTCCACCGTTGCTGGCAAGTCTCTCGATCGGGACGCTTACGGATCCCCTGCCCCACGCCTTTGTCTTGACGGCAATTGTGATTGGTCTGGGGAACGCAGCATTTCTGATCGTGCTGGCATCCCGGATTGCTCGGGAGACCGGCTCGGCAACTGTCGAGGGGGGATCGGACGAGTGACGATGCTGGTAAGTCTTCCGGTTCTGATCCCGCTGGCCACGGCCATTGTCTTGCTCGGTCTGGGCCAGTGGCCTCGCCTGCGCTTCCGGGTGGCGTTGGGGAGTCAGGTCGTCTTGCTGGGAGTCGTGGGGATACTGGCCTACCACGCAGCCTGGCGAGGCGAGATTCTGACACTTTCGATGGGAGGTTGGGCTCCTCGGGTCGGCATTGTTTGGGTGGCCGACGGCTTGAGCTCGATCATGACCGTGCTGGGAGCGGTGGTCGGGCTGGCGGTGCTCGTATATCTACCAAAGGGGATGAAGCCACCCCGAGAGCTTCCCTTCTCTCTCGTCTTGCATCAGGTGATGGTCGCCTCGGTCGAGGGTTGCTTCCTGACAGGCGATTTGTTTAACCTCTTCGTATTTTTTGAGGTTATGCTGACAACTTCGTACGTTCAGTTAACGATGGGTGCCCGATCCAGGCAACTTGTCAAGACGTTTCCGTACGTGGTGATCAATTTTATTGGTGGTTTGCTGTTTCTTGCCGGTGTCGGCATCATCTATGGCACCAGCGGGACGGTCAACCTTGCCTTGCTGTCGAGGCTGGTTGCCGAGGGGTCGTTGCCGCCTCAATTCTGGGGAGGGATGGGGCTGGTCCTGACGGTCTTTGCGTTGAAGACTGGCCTGGTACCGCTGTATTTCTGGTTGCCGGAGTCGTATCCGGAATCGCCGATCCCGTACAGTGCCATGCTGGCCGGATTGCTCACCAAGGTGGGTGTTTACACGCTGTTCCGGGTTGTCCCCCTGGTGTTTACCGAGGCGGACGAGGAGTTTTTCAAGCTTCTGGCGGGAATCTCGGCGGCGACGATGTTCCTGGGGGTGCTGGGGGCGCTGGGACGGGATCGGATCCGGCAGATTCTTGCATTTCACATCATTAGCCAGGTTGGATACATGACCTTCGGTCTTTCACTGTTCAGCCCGGCTGGGCTGGCGGCGGGTCTGTTCTATGTGGTGCACCACATCGTGGTCAAATCGGGCTTGTTTCTGGCGGGTGGGATGGTCGAGCGAATCGGCGGTTCGGATCGACTCAAGGACGTCCGGGGGGTGGCCATGTCACACCCTTGGGCGGCGGTCGGGTTCTTCGTTCCAGCCATGGCACTCGCTGGTCTGCCTCCATTCAGTGGCTTTTGGGGCAAGCTGTTTCTGGCGATCGCCGGATTCCGCCAGGGGTACTGGATCACGACCACGATCGCGATTGTCGTCAGCCTGTTGACACTGGCCTCGATGCTGAAGATCTGGCAGGCGAGCTACTGGGGAAAGCCCGAGGGGCAGCAGCGGCCGGAGCTTGGGAACGACCCTGGGATGCTCGCAGGGGTGCTTGGCCTGGCATCGCTTTCCGTAATCATCGGATTGTGCGTGATCCCCGTGATGCTCTGCTGCGAGCAGGCCGCAGCGCAGCTTCTGGCTGTGACGCCTTACGTTGATGCGGTGCTTGGTCCGCCGTCAGGCGAAGGACTCGGGGAGTTGAGCCCATGAAACGCGTGCTTGGCGTCCTGTTTCTGGCGGGACTCTGGATGCTCTTGTTCGGAAAGTTCGACATCCTGACCTTTGGGGTGGGCCTGATCGTCGGCACCGGGGCCACCGCGTTCAGTCGCTCCGTGTTCGGGGGTGATCAGAACGAACTCAATGCCCAGGATCACTCGAAGGCATCGGTGGGAATCGTCCCTCGGGTCGCGTCCTTGTTCAGACTCGTTTGGGATTACACGTATGAGATGATCGTTTGCAATCTCATCATGGCCCGTGATGTGCTCAGACCCGCACCGAAACTGACCCCAGCAATCTTCGCGCTGGAGGTTCCCGGCCTGGGACCCGCGGGAACGACCCTGCTGGCGAACCTGATCACCCTGACTCCCGGATCACTCGTCATCGACTTCGATCCCGATCACGAGACACTCTACATCCACACGATTTATGCTGAGAACGTGGACACGATGAAGCGAGACTATCGACGCTTTGCTCGGCAGGTTGTTCGGATGATGGGCCGAGAACCGTCCCAGGCCCTTCGTGAGGCAGCGTGATGAAAGAGTTCGTCATCATGGCGGCGATCGTCGCGTTGGCGGTAGGCGTCGTGCTCAGCGGCGTGAGGATGATCATCGGCCCGACGATTTACGACCGCGTGCTGGCCTTTGATACGGCGGGCCTGGATGTGATCGGGGCGATTCTGCTGGTCGAGATCCTCTTTGATACCGGGGTGTTCATGGATGTGGTCCTGGTGATCGCGCTCCTGGGATTTCTCGGAACCATCACGCTGACCGCGTATCTTGAGGGCCGGCTCGGTGACTGACCTCCTGATCATGATTGCGACGGTTGTGGGGACGTTCCTGATGGTCGTCGCCTCGCTCGGCGTCTTACGTTTGCCCGATTTCTTCCAGCGCGTTCACCCCCCTGCAAAGTCGTCGACGCTGGGCCTGCTTTTTTTGCTGATTGCGCTTGTGATCGAGTTGCCCGATGTTGAAACGATCACCAAGGCCGTGCTTGCCTTTGTGTTCCTTGCGTTAACGGCCCCGGCGGCCATTCATCTACTGACCCGATCGGCCTATCGTCAGGGAATTCCCTGTGCACAGGACCCCACACCGGACGATTACCGGGAGTTTGTCGATCGACAGGACAAGACGATCGACCCCGCTCGGTTGCCGTCAGACGCGAAGATCAATTGAGCGGAGAGCCGGAAACCCAGGGCTCGGGTCCGTCGCGGTGGCATCGGCTGTGGGTGAGGCTATACTGGGGCGAACCGGCCACGGGGCGCTGCGGGGTCGCGGCCAGGCCGAGTGTCATCAAGGCCCATCGAGGGAGATCACCATGCGTCGCCAGGACGACCGCAATCGCTCGCCGATGACCCGGAGAACCTTGCTGCAATCGACGGCTGCCGTCGCAGCGACGGTTGGGGTCGTGGGAGGAAACGGAGCCGTCAGGGCCGATGATCCCCCCCGCGGAACGGCTGTGACCAAAGGGCGATTGAAGCAATCCGCTTGCCGATGGTGCTACGGCCGACTCCCGATCGACGAGTTGGCGATTGCGGCGAAGGCAATGGGCCTGGTCGGGCTCGACCTGATGCGGCCCGACGAGTTCGACGCCCTCAAGCGCCACGGCCTCGTTTGCACGATGACCTCAACGCACGGCTTGACCGTGGGCCTGAATGATCCAATAAACCACGAGGATTGCCTCAGGGCGATTCACGACGCCATCGAGGCGACGGCTAGGGAAGGGTGGCGCAACGTCATCACCTTCTCCGGCAACCGCAACGGCATGGACGACCAAACCGGCCTGGATCACTGCGCAAAAGCCCTTCGTGAGATCGTTCCTGTGGCCGAGCAAGCCGGTGTCATCATCAACATGGAGCTGCTCAACAGCAAGGTCAATCATCCTGACTACATGTGTGACCGAACTGATTGGGGTGTTGAGCTGGTCAAGCGTGTTGGCTCCGACCATTTCAAGCTGTTGTACGATATTTATCACATGCAGATCATGGAGGGTGACATCATCCGGACGATCGAGGCGAACCACCGCTTTTTCGGCCACTACCACACGGCGGGCAATCCGGGACGCAACGAGCTGGATGACACCCAGGAGCTAAACTACCCTCCCATTTGCCGGGCGATCGTGGACACCGGCTTCGACGGTTACCTTGCCCAGGAATTCATTCCGAAGCGCGACCCTTTGACGAGCCTGGCCGAGGCCGTGGCTCTGTGTGACGTTTAAATGTTGCCGTAACCTTCATCGATTCATCCGGAGTATCCGCAATGAGCTTCAGAGCGCTCGGAGTCCTGGCCGTTTGCGTTGCCGTTGGGTTCGGGCCTGAGGTCGTCGCTAGCGACGAGCCGGCCGGATCGGAGTCGGAGGTCGAGCTGATCCTTGGCCGCCTCTTGCCGGAAGAAGGCGGCCCGGCCGATGCGGAGCCCGGCCCCTTGAAGGAGCCTTTCGGTGTGGATTTCCTGTCCGACGGCACCATGATCATCGTGGAGCTGGGAGGCGGTCGGGTCCATGCCCTGGCAACCGATGGCGCGTTCCAGACCCTCTCCGGAGACGGCTCGACCGGTTACGCCGGTGACGGCGGTCCAGCCCGCTCGGCGACCTTCAACGGTATTCATAATGTCGCGGTGGGTCCGGATGATGCGATCTACGTCTCCGATAGCTGGAACCACTGCGTGCGCCGGATCGATCCCGACGACGGGACCATTTCCACGATTGTCGGAACGGGAGCATCGGGGGATTCGGGAGATGGCGGCCCGGCCTCGGAGGCGACGTTCAATTACATCATGTGCGTCACACTTTCTCCGGATCATGAACAGCTCTATCTTGCCGATATAAACAACCGGCGGATCCGGGTCGTGGATCTTGACTCGGGCATCGTCTCGAACGCGGCCGGAGACGGTCGCAAGGGGGTGCCGACCGACGGGGAGCCGGCGGTCTCATCGCCACTGGTCGATCCTCGGGCGGTTGCGGTCGATTCCAAGGGACGTGTTTACATTCTTGAGCGTGGCGGCCATGCCCTCCGCGTGGTCGATCCCGACGGCACGATCCGGACCGTGGCCGGCACGGGGGAGGCGGGTTTCCGAGACGGACCGGCTCTCGAAGCGCAGCTCAACGGCCCAAAGCATCTCGCTGTGGCTCCCGACGATTCGGTCTATATCGCCGATGATGTCAATGGCGCGATCCGTTGCTATGATCCCGAGACGAAGACGATTTCGACGGTTCTGGGTCGGGGCTTCGGCCACCCGTCGCTCACCTTGCTGCACCCGCACGGCGTCTGTGTCGAGGGTGACTCGCTTTACGTGGTCGATACGGGGCATGACCGGATCTTCCGGATGCCTCGGGTCAAGGGCACCCGTTGAGGAAGGTCATCCTGATCAGGTCAGGGCTTCGAGAACGGCCACCACCAGCGCCGTGGTCGCTTTTGATCGAAGCCTTCCATCGCGAGTGTGAAGGGGTCGATTTCGCCACTCCAGTAGGTCTTGTTCTGGCCGAAGATGCCCCATTGGATCAGGTTGCAGCCAAAGAACCGACCCATCAGCGTAAAGACAAGTTCCTCTCCGTACGAAGACGGGTCATATTCTTCGGTCACTCCGTTGAACTCCGCGAAGAAGACCCGTTCACCGTCTCGGATCACAGATCGTTCAAAGTGAGGACGCTCCTCGGGCAAGAGATCCCCGAGATCGACCACCACGCCATCGTCGGCCGATCCTCCGTAGGCACGAAGGAATCGGCGGTGGTCGAAGAACTCGTAACTCCAGAAGTTCACCACGCTGTGCAGGCCGAACCGGGCGATCTCGGCCTCCGGAAACCGATCGAGCACCCGACGCATCAGGGGGTCATCACCGAGCGAAAAGCAGTCATCCGCAAGGGTTCGAGCGCCGATGACTGCGGCACCGTCGTAGGCTCCGATCACGAGGTGATCCGGATAGATGCCTTCGTCAAAGGATGTCATCCCCTGACTTTGAACCGGGCCGAGTCCGAGGTCGTCGATGAGCCGTCGAGCCGCCTCGGGGTCATGCGCCGGCAACGAGCCGAGGTAGCCCGGTTCCCGATCGTTGATGAGGATGCAGGACGCCTTCCAGCCCACGGAAGCCTCCGGTGCGGTTCGGTTTGCGGTATCGGCCGGTTCCTCAACGGTGTAATCGCTCAGCGAGTTCCCGGACAAGGACCGAGTGCGGGTCAAGTTCGAGGGCTCGCTCCGCGGCAAGGCGGGCATCTCTGAGCTTGTCGGCCTGCTCGAAGGCGAGGGCGAGCAGGTAGGCGACGTCGGCCCGATCGGGCAGCTGTTCCGAGGCAAAGCGGAGATCGGCGATGGCCTCATCGGTCAGGCCAAGCGCCAGGCGAGCCCGCCCCCGCTGAATGCGGGCCTCGGGGTCTTCGGAGGAAAGCTCGACCAGATGATCGAGCCGAGCGAGGGCCGATTCGGGCTGGTTCCGATCGAGCTGGATCGAGGCCACCCGGCTGAGCGCCCTCGAGGCGTCAGGCTCGTGCCTCAAGGCGCGGAAGTAGGCGGCGAGCGCCTCGTCAGAGCGTCCGAGTTCTTCCAGGGCCTGCCCCCGGCCGATGTGAGCCGTCGCCTGTCCCGGGTCGATCTCAATGGCTTCGTCGAAGCGAGCGATCGCGTCGGTCGCCTTGCCCCTCGCCAGTTCGATCTGCCCCAGCCCGATCAGGGAATCGATGTCGTCGCCATCGCGATCCAGGGCCCGTTGAAAGGCCTCGGAGGCCTGGTCGAGGCGACCCAATTCGGCAAAGATCCGTCCCATGCGGGCGGGAGCATCAGGCGAGCGGGTGTCAAGCTCGGCCAGTTCGGCAAGCAGATCAAGCGATCGAGGATAGTCGCGGGCCTCGGTCGCCTGTCGGGCCTGTCGGCTCAGCTCGCGACGGAGCTCCCAGGTTTCGGAATCCGGTCCCGTGCCTCCCCTCGGACCCATCGCGGCGCAGCCGGAGACGGCGATCACGAGCCACCCCATGCTCACGACCGAGCGCCGCATGCTGTCTCCTGTCCAGCGGGTTCCCGATCCATCGTCCCCCGACCACGTTCGGAGGATGGATTCTCAGGGATCATCGTTATAAATCGGCTGACTGCCCGACCAATCTTGAGGAATCTCGGGATTCTGTCAAAAAAACCAATGGAAACGGTTTCGCAGGTGCCCACACACCATTTTTGGTCAACGGGTTGACGCGCGCATAAGCTCCCGGCTACCATTCCATCTCCGTTAACAGGCACAAGGTGACCAACCCCGCTTCCTGCGGGCAAGGTGAACAGGGAACCCGGTGAGAATCCGGGACGGCCCCGCCGCTGTGACCGGGCGTTCCAAGAGGCTCCAACCCCTCCTTCAGCCATTGTCGAAGCTTTTCCGGCGTTGCGGCGCCGAGGCTCGATGAGAAGGCTCGGAACCTCAAGCCCGGGAGTCAGAAGACCTACCTTGCGTCGAATCCGGCTCAGGCTCTGCGAGGGACGAGCCCACCGGACGGAATGCGTCGAGAGACTGTTTCGACCCCCGTTCCGAGGACCCACCGGGTTCGGATCGCCTGCCTGCGATCTCTGTGAAGTCGGTTGCCGCACAGATTTCCGTCGCCATCCTGGCATGGCTCTGGAAATCAGGCAAGGCCGACTCTCAGGGGGGCGACGGCGGATCGTTCTGACCCGGATCACCACCCATGACCCAACGATACCTTCGCCGGGGTGCCCGCATGCGCCCGGTAAGGGGCGGTGGCTTTACGCTCATTGAGTTGCTGGTGGTCATTGCGATCATCGGCGTCCTCATTGCGCTGCTCTTGCCGGCCGTCCAATCCGCACGAGAGGCCGCGCGCCGCTCCCAGTGCCTGAACAACCTTCGCCAGATGGGGATCGCCTTTCACGGCTATCACGATGCCCATCGGACGTTTCCTCCGGGCGGTTGGCTTCGCGGGTCGACCTCGACCCTGCGCTGGATTGCCTGGTCGGCCTTGCTCTTGCCCCATGCCGAGCAAGAATCGCTTTATGAAAGCCTGAACATTGACCTTCCCTACAATGATCCGACCAATACCACCGGCGGGGCAACGGTGCTCTCGGTCTATTTATGTCCCAGTTCGCTGAGGCCTGAGCCTCGGGTTGAGGGTCGGGGAGGATGCGACTACGGCGGGATTTACGGCGAACGGATCACCAGTCCGAACAACCCGCCGAAGGGAACCATGCTCTACGACAGGACCGTTCCGATCGCAATGATCCGGGATGGCACCTCAACCACCTTGCTCATCTCCGAAGACTCGGTCTTCAGCGACGGCCAGTGGATCTACGCCCGCAACGTCATGGACCAGGCCTTCGCCATCAACAAGGCCCCCGCCTTCGAGAACGACATTCGCAGCGAACACCCCGGTGGCGCGAATGCCCTGTTTGCCGACGGATCGGCGCGATTTCTCAAGGAAACGATGGCGTTGCGGCCATTGGCCGCCATTTGTACCCGGGCCGGCGGCGAAATCATCTCGGCCGACGAACTGTAATCGCTTGCAATTCCCACCATTCCGAGACGATCAGGTCCCCTGTTCGGAATGATTGATCAAGAAATGAGAGTAACACGATGATTCGACGGTATTCACTGGCTTTTGCTCTGATTCTCTGCGTCGCTCCCTTCCCGGTTCGGGCCGAGAGCGTGGTGGTCGACTTCAGCGACCTCACCCTGGGGAGCGAATCCTTCTACAATGGCTCAGACCAGGCCGGCGGCTTTACGAGCAACGGTGTCTTCTTCCGAAACTCGTACAACCCGACCTGGGGAAGCTGGTCCGGCTGGTCCTACTCGAACAGAACCGACAACACCACCGCAGGCTTCGGCAACCAGTTCAGTAGCTTTGCCGGGGGAGATGCATCCGGAGACGGAATTTACGCCCTGGCATTCGGGCAGACACCCTCAACGGTTCGGTTCGACCTGCCCGACTCGGATCCGATGCGCACTCCTGTAAGCATGTCCGCGAGCTTCACCAACACCACCTATGCGGCGCTCTCCATGCAAAATGGTGACGCCTTCAGCAAGAAATTCGGGGGAGCGACGGGCAATGATCCTGACTTCTTCTTGCTGACGATCGTTGGCTTCTCGGGCCTCGGTGCGTCGGGCACGATCCTTGGCGAGGTCGATTTCTATCTGGCCGACTTCCGGTTCGACGACAACAGCCTGGATTACATTCTCCAGGATTGGACCACCGTGGACCTGTCATCCCTGATCGGAGCCCGGAGCATCGGGTTCCGTCTCACGTCCTCAGACGTGGGAACTTTTGGGATGAACACGCCTGCCTATTTCGCAATGGATGATTTTTCGATCCGGTTCTCGGTCATTCCCGAGCCGTCCAGCCTGGCAATGGTCGGAGTAGGTCTGATGGGTGTGATCACGTGGGTTCGACGTCGTCGTCCTCGGACTGTGTGATGGAGATTGGGGCGGGCGGCCTTGCAAACCCTAATGGCCGCCTGCCCCGAATCAGGTGGTTCGTCAGGCCACGCCACAGGCGGCTCGGGCCCGGTCGAGGACCTGCCGGGCCGCCTTGCGAGCGCGCTCGGCCCCGGCCGCTTTTACCGCTGGCACGCGATCGGGATGAGCCAGAAGCTCCTCCCGACGCTCGCGCGCCTCGGCGAAGCGATCGATGATGAGTTCGGCCAGACGGACCTTGACCGTGCCGTAACCGAGTCCACCTTCGAGGTACTGGCGTTTGATGCCTTCCCATTCCTCTGTCGAAGCGAACAGCCGGAAGAGGAGGAACAAGGGAAACTCCTCCAGCTTGCTCGGATCGCCCGGTTCTTCGGGAGGTCGGCTGTCAGTAATCAGCCGTTTGCATTTCTTGGTGATGAGTTTTGGATCATCAAACAGGTCGATCGTGTTGCCATAGCTCTTGGACATTTTCCGACCGTCGGTGCCGGGCACAACGGCCACGTCCTTGAGGATGTACGGCTCGGGCAGCTTGAACGTCTCACCGTAGGTGTGGTTGAAGCGTTCGGCGATGTCTCGGGTGATTTCGAGGTGCTGTTTCTGGTCCTGGCCGACGGGGACGAGGTCGGCGTCATAAAGCAAGATGTCCGCCGCCTGGAGCACCGGGTAGGCGAACAGGCCGTGCTCGGCGGGAATCCCTTGCTGGACCTTGTCCTTGTAGCTGACGCATTTTTCCAGCCATCCCATTGGCGTGACGCTCGTCAGGAGCCAGGCCAGCTCAGTCGTCTCGGGCACGTCCGACTGGACAAAGAGCGTGACGGCGTCGGGGTCGATGCCGAGACTCAGCAGGGTGACGATCACGTCGTCGGTGTATTCGCGCAGTTTCGCCGCGTCCCGCGTGCTGGTCAGGGCGTGGTAGTTGGCGACGAAGTAGAAGACCTCGTTGCCCCGTTGCAGTTCGTGGAACTGGCGAATGGCCCCGAAGTAATTCCCCAGGTGCAACGGGCCGGACGGCTGGATTCCCGACAGGACTCGCATCGGTACTTGGCTCTCTTCGATCGATCGATCGATCATCCGCGATTCGACCTTCGACGGCCGGGGCGCACTCCGACCGGGTCGGCCGCACTGGCCGACGCAACCTCTCCTACTCTAGCAGCCTTGCCGGCGATCGGCCAACCGAAGGGGATCGAAGCCCATGCGGGAGGTCGCCGTTCCGGCTCGACTTCGCTAGGATAACGTGAATTGATCGCGCTCGGGCCGCATCGATCCGGACGCAGGGGGCGTCTCGGGGCCGGGGCCGGTGAGGAGCCCCTGGCCATGACAGGTCGCTTTGACGAACACGGGATTCGATTCGACTACCCGACCGACTGGAATGTCGAGGTTGATTCCGACGGCGAGAAGACGACCGTCTCGGTTCATGCTCCCGATGGGGTTGCCTTCGCTCTGGTAGCGCTCGACGAGTCGTGTCCCGAGCCCTCGGAGGTGGCCGGGCAGGCGCTCGACGCGATGGAACAGGAATATCCAGATCTGGATGCGTTTCCTGTGATTGAGTCGATCGACGGCCACCAGGCGGTCGGGCATGAGGTCGAGTTCATGAGCCTCGACGCGACCAACTCGTGCTCGATCCGCTGCTACCGTACCCCTCGACGCACGGTCCTGGTCTTCGGCCAGTGGTCCGACCTCGAAGGCGAGGGCCCGGCCGATCAGATCCGGTCGCTCCGTTCCTCCCTGGAGGAAACTGACTGCTGATCAGTTTGAAAAGGATCGGGTCGCTCAGTCGCTCGGTCCAGGAAGCCGAGCAGTTGGTCGATCAACGGTGGCCCTCCCCGGTCGAATACCTCTCCGTGCTCGGCCTCGGCAATCCGGATGACCTCGGGGCGGTGGGCGTTGGGGAAGGCGTTGACCAGGCGCTCGATGGTCGGGACCGGGGTGACGGAGTCGGCTTCTCCAAGAAGGATCAGGACCGGTCGCTGAAAGTGAGGAACCAGGTCGATTGGCCGGGGACGATCGAGCCGGTCGCCGACAATCCGGGCCGCTTGCCACAGGACGAAACCGCAGAGCCGCGCGGCCCCGGGAAATCGAAGCCGCCTCAATCGCGCGGCGAGGGCCTCGCGGAGATCGGCATAGGGCGCTTCCATTACGACTGCCGCGATCCGATCATCCTCGGTTGCGGTACGCAAGGCGACGGCAGCCCCCATTGAGCGGCCCCAGGCCACGATCGGGGCTTCGGGAGCATCGCTGCGCATCAGGTCGATCCAGCCCTTCAGGTCCTCGGCCTCTCGGGCGCCGAATGAGGCGCGATCCCCTTCACTCTGACCGAAGGTCCGCAGGTCAAGAACCAAGACGGTCCAGCCGCCTCGGACGAGCGCCTCGGCTCGGGTTTGCATGCTCGGTGAGGCTTCGGCCAGCCCATGCACGATCAGGGCGATGTGGCAAGGGCCCAAGGGACCTTCCGGTTCTCGCCGCCACCCTCGGAGCCTGACACCATCCCGAGCGACGATCGAGACCGATCGCCACGGTTCCGGAAACGAGGCCTCCTGGACGCTTCCTCGACCGGGAAGCACGAGCGACCACGCCCCCCAGTGAATCACCGCCGTCGCCCCACAAAGCCAGAGTCCCAGCATCAATCCGCCGATGCCGATCACTCCTCGCACAACCAGGGACGACCAGCCAGGGGTGATCGAGGCCGAGACGATTTTCCCCCTGTCCCAGGGCGATCCGAGATCAGGGAATGCTGATCCGTCAGTCGATCTCCATCCCGTGAGCTTCGGGCCCTGGGAGTTCGATCCTGCGTCCCAGGAAATATGAATGGCTCCTTCTTGCCAGGTCCGATGTACCGAAATTCCCCGATCCGATAGCCCTTCCAGCGCATCGGACGCTCCAGGACGGGGGGCTCGCTGGCTGGTGACGACCCTGGCGGGCTCAGCCCAATCGTAGAGCCAGGGGGGATTGGCGGATCGACCGCCGTGGTGCGGGGCAAGCATCACTGTGACCGGCCGCCGAGGCATTGCCAGGAGTTCGGCCAGCCCCGCGCCGTCGAGATCGCCGGTGAGCAGGACATGATCCGATCCGATGGTCAGATCCAGCACGAGGCTCCGGTCGTTATCGTTCGCGTCGGGCAGCCAGTCGCGAGCCGGATGAAGCACCTCGGCTACCAACCCAGGAACCAGTTCGAACCGATCGCCGCTCGCGACGGTGTGAATAGCAATCGATCGGGCTCGGGCGAGTTCAAGAACGCTCCTGGCTCCGGGATTGTTCTGTTCGCCGAAGCCTTCCGGAATGAGCAAGGCTCCGATCGCAAACCGATCAATCAGGTCGGAAACACCGTTGTAGTGGTCGGCGTCGGCGTGAGAAATCACCAGTCGGTCGATCCGTCGAACGCCGCGTGCCCAGAGCGCCGGGGCAGCAATCCGACGGCCGACGCTTGGGTCTCCCGACCGGCCACAATCGTAAAGAGACGCTGATCCATCGGGTCCCCGGATCAGCGTGGTCAGGCCATGCCCCACCGCCAGGAATTCCACCTCGTACGACGACGGCCGCTGCGGAGTGATCGTCGCCCCTGCCCCGAAGAGCCCGACCAGCACGACCCCTCCCCATGTGGCTCGTCGAATCGGCCTCGGCCATCGCGCGGCCGAACCCCGCCAGGCGACCGCAAGCATCGCATACCCGGCGACGACCCAGACGGTGGGAGGAGTCGGCACGAAGGCGTGACCGAGCGAAAGGGACTCAGCCCGATCGACGATCGTCAGCGAAACCCCCAACAGCCGATCACAGAGCCAGGCTGCGGGCATGGCAAGCGGCTGCCAGACGGCCGAGGCCATCAGGGCCAGTCCTCCCAGAATGACGGCGGCGCTGACCATCGGAATCATGGGTAAGTTCAAGAGAATCCCGATGGGTGCAACCACGTTGAATTGCCAGGCGATCAACGGCATTGTCACCAGCCAGACAGCCGCCGAGGCCATCAGGGCCAGCACCGGAGCCAGAGCGATGCGCCGGCCAATCCGTTTCCAGGCCGGTTCGAGCTTCCGCTCCAGCACATCGAGCGGATTTTCGTTCGGGTCGAGATTGATCATCCTGCGTTCGATCTCTCGCATCAACGGCGGCACGCCGAGGATCAAGGCCGCGATGGCCAGAAACGAGAGTTGCCACCCAATCCGGAACAGCGAGGTGGGGTTCACGATCATCGTGAACAGGATCGCCAGCGTGATGGTGTTCGCCGGTTTGCTACTGCGGTCGACGATCGCGGCCACGCAGACGGCCCCTACCATCGCCGCCGCCCGACTGACCGAAGGGGTCCAGCCGACGAGCGTGGCATACCCCATTGTTGCCGTCAGCACAATGGTCGCCGCGTCTTTATGATTGAATCCGAGCAGGACCGCGAGCAACCCGACAACCCCGGCCACGGCCGACAGGTGCAGCCCCGAGATCGCCAGCAGATGGGCCGTCCCGGTCCGGGAGAACGCAGCGGAGGTCTCCCCGTCGATCCCCCCTCGTCTCCCGAGCAACAGCGCCGCCGCCACCGCCGCCGTCCGATCGCTCAGGAGTTCCGACAGGCGAGCTTCGCTCGTCGATCGGACCCAACCAAGCCATCGAAGCCTTAGCGAGGACGTTCCGTCTGGGTCGAGCCTCGCGCCGTCCGGACCCTCGACCGAGAGCCCGAGGCGAATGCCCCGAGCGCGAGGCGCGAGCCTCGGGTCCGTTTCGCCGGGATTGAGCGGACCGGGCAGCAAGGCCAGCGATCCGGCTGCTTCGATCGCGTCTCCCATGCCGAAGCGATCATCCTTCCCCCCCACCGTCACCAGGGCCCGTCCCGAGGCGTCGTGCCAGTCCTGACCATCGCTGGAGGAGGTGATCTGCAACTCGAACCGGGTGTAACCGTCGTCTCCCGGTCGTTCTTCAGCAATCGGGCTGACCCGGTGCTCGGGGACCGTCAACACGATCCCCCGGACCCAGCTTGGCCTTGGTTCTTCGGTGACAACCCTGGCCAGATCGTCCGCCGCCAGGTCCGACCACCGCCAGTGATGCCAGGCCCCTCCCAACGCTGCGAACCCCACCACCAACGCCGGGTAACAGACCCCTCGCCGACGCAATCCGACCATCGCCACGACCGAAGCTAGCAAGGCGACCGCAGCCCACGTTGCAGTTCCGCACCACTCCCCGAACCGGTCCAGGATGATCCCCGACGCCATTGCCACGGCCACCGGTGCCAGCGGTGGTACCCTGCCCGGCGTTCCTCGCCAGCCGGGCTCGAACGGTTTGGACGGATCCCTTCGGCTTCGAGCTGGGGCACCGAGGTCCGTAAGGGTGTGCAGCGCCATCGGAGCCGGTCTAACGAGGGGTGAGGAAGAGCATCCGACCGAGAAGCATCTGGCTTCCTCTCACCGTCATCGGGGAGGACTGCATGGTATTCCGGAGGTTTTCGACCCGGGATCGTACCAAACACGCCCGCATCCGGCCGTTGACCACCCTCTCCCACGAATGGAGAGAGGGTGATACGGTTCGGCAAGCGGCTGAGATCGTCACCAGGAGTTGATCGGTCGTCTCCGGGATTGCAGAACGCTCATCAGGGGCGCTCGCCGAACTCGAAGCCGCGAAGGATTTCGATCACTTTCTCTGCCGTTTCCAGCGCATCATCAACCCCGAATTCGGACTCGACCTTCACAATGGTGTTTTCGCCGACGTCACCGGCAATGCGCAGGGTTTGGCCGAGATTGAACTCTGCCTCAATCAGACGGGCTCGGGCCTCGGCGACGGCCGCCTGAGTCTCGGCGATGGCGAGCCGCCCGACCAGTTCTTCGGCCTCGGTCAATGGCCGGCCCTCGTCTCGTTCCGCCGAGGCAAGTTTTCGCCGGGCGGCTTCGGCACGAAGCTCGGTAACTTCCAGAGCCGCTCGCGAGGCCTCGACCTTGGCTTCGGCGACGGCAACGACCCCTGGAGTGTCTCGCCGTTCGCTCCTCTCGCGTTCCCGATCCCGATCCCGATCCCGTTCCCGCTCCAGACGTTCCATGCGTTCGCGTTCCATGCGTTCGCGTCGTTCCTGCTCGGCGACGTCACTACGGCGGTCTCGTTCTTCCTCAGCTCGGGAGCGTTCAAGCTGTTCCTCGACACGGCGCCGGGCATCGCGTTCTTGCTCAAGCATCCGGCGGAGTTCGTTCAACTCTTCTCTCAGGCGATCGATCGGGGGGCCTCCACGATCTGCCGGGCGGTCTCCGCCTCGACCGGGACGGGCCTGTTGCTCAGGTTGTTCTCGATCACGCTCGGGGGTCGGTTCGTCCTGTGCAGTCGTTGCGAGGGGGCCGAACACGAGGGCCAGCAGGCCGGTGCCGCAGAGGGCGGCGAGGGTGGATTGAAGTCTCATCGCGGTCATCTCCCAGGCAGCGGTTGCGTCAATGAAGGTCAATCTCCCGACGTGGGGAGCGACCCGCATTGCATCGCCTTGCGCGATTCTATCCGGACGCTCGGACGAAGTCATGAACGATCCTCGCGGGCGATCGAGGATGACGTCGACCCTTGCTCCTTCTAGAATCAATGGTCAGTCTGTTCCAACCTGTACCTTTTATGATGCAACACCGTTTCATGGCCGAGCCGAATCACAAAGTCCCAGAAAACGTCGCAGGGCGCTACTACGTCGATGACACCTGCATCGACTGCGAACTCTGCCGCGAAACCGCCCCCGAGAACTTCGTGCGCTGGGACTCAGGCCGCTACTCGTTCGTCACCCTCCAGCCCCGCAACGACGAGGAGGAAGCCGCCTGCCGCGCCGCGATGGAGGAATGCCCCGTCGAGGCGATCGGCTGCGACGGCGAGGAGGTCGCATGATCGCTCGCGAGACGCTCGCCGATCGGATCGAACGCGAAGGGTATGCGGTCGTCGCCAACGTCCTCGACGCCGATCAGGTCGATGCCCTGATCGAGGCTGTCGATCGCGTCCAGGCCGCCGCCAACCAGAACGCCGATGCCGCCTCCCTCCGTCGCGGCCAGAGTGCCTACGGTCTGCGCGATCTTCTCGGGCGCGTCCCTGAGGTCCGTCGCCTCGCCGGTTCCCCGCCGATCCGAAAGTTGATCGAGCCGATCCTCGGGCCCAACGCCTTCGCCGTCCGGGGGCTCTGGTTCGACAAGACGAGCGAGGCGAACTGGAACCTCCCCTGGCACCGCGACCTGACCATCGCCGCCCGCAGGCGCGTCGATGCCCCCGGCTTCTCCTCCTGGACCGTCAAGGCGGGCATCCCCCACGCCCTCGCCCCCGTCGAGGTTCTGGAGACGATGCTGACCGTCCGGTTGCACCTCGATCCCGCGGGACCCGACAACGGCCCCCTGCGCGTCTTGCCCGGGTCGCATCGGCTGGGCGGCTCCGAGCCGACCGCGGTCGGCTCCTGGACCGACCGCATCCATCCGATCGACTGCGTCGTCGATCGCGGGGGAGCCGTCCTGATGCGGCCGTTGCTCATGCACGCCTCGAATTCGGCCGCCTCGCCCGACCATCGGCGTGTGATCCATCTCGAATTCGCCTCGGCGCCGCTGCCGGGGGGCGTCGAATGGTATGATGTGGCTCGGGCGGAAGCGTCGTCCTGATTGGTCTTCTCGGTGGGGGGATGAATTCGATGAACCCTTACGAGGCACCTCGGGAAGATCATTATCCGACCGCACCGCACGACCGGCCCCGATCAAAGTACGATACGAGTTCTTCCTGGGCACTCCTGCTCGTTGCGCTGAACCTCTGCTGGGTCCTCATGTTTTACGTCGTGATCCGATACGAGTCAAAGGAGTGGATTCCCGAAGAGATCGAACCAAAACCCCTGCCAAGGAGGGTCGTTGACGCGCTTGGTATTCTCCATTTCGTCCTCTCCGGATTGGCGTTCCTGGCCACCTTTCCGTTGACATGGAGTTTATGGAAACGTCTCCTTGCCTGGTTCCTGATCCTCCTCCTCCTGGCATGGTCGGGCTTGTGGTGGCTTGCGGCAGGAATGGGAACAATGGGTCATTCTCTGTAACCTGACACGTTTCTCTCCGTGCGAATCGCACGATCGACCGATCCCGTCCGAGGACCTCATGCCCCTCCGCTTCACCAGGATGCACGGACTCGGCAACGATTACGTCGTGTTATGATGGCAGGCCGCCCGACGAGGTCTCGTCATAGGACCGTCGGCTCGTCCTCGTGGAAGGCCCTATGGACACGTCGAATCCTTACGATCCGCCGCTCAGCCACCTTGCTCCCCCCGCCCCGGGGCACTCCAGTCGGGCGAGGCCCGATCGACGCCTCCCCTGGACCCTCTGGTTCCTGACGTTAACGGTGTGCTCGATCCTGCTGATATCGGTCGGAGTATGGTTCAGGCGAGACCGTTCGATCGGACTGAGGAACTGCCCCTGGCCGGACGGCCCGATCCCCTGGGACGATCCGTCGATCCCGTGGCCGATCCGGGCCGTTTACGTCCTCATGGCCACTCACCTGATCATCACCGCGGCGGCTTTCGTCGCGACGTTCTGGATGACGAGCCGCCTGAAGCGAATGCTCCTCGCCTGGCTGGTGCTGGTCGTCATGCTCGGCTGGACGGTCCTCTGTACCGTCGGCGCCTATCTGGCGACAACCGGGAGATATCTGGGATAGCTACCACGGCAAGAGACCCGTTTCGCCGATCAACCCCCTCGAGGACCCCATGCCCCTCCGCTTCACTAAGATGCACGGACTCGGAAACGATTACGTGTACGTCTCCCTGTTCGACCAGAAGCTCCCCGGCGCAATCGCCCCGCTGGCTAAGGCGATGAGCGACCGGCACTTCGGCATCGGCTCCGACGGCCTGATCCTCATCCTCCCCTCGGAACGCGCCGATGCGCAAATGCGCATGTTCAATGCCGACGGCTCCGAAGGGGAGATGTGTGGCAACGGCATCCGATGCGTGGCGAAGTACGTGTATGATCACGGCATTGCTCGCAAGGATCAGATCACGATCGAGACGGGCCGCGGCGTCTTGACGCTCGACCTGGAGATCGAAGCGGGCAAGGCCCAGCACGTTCGGGTGGACATGGGCACGCCGATTCTGCAAGGTTCCGACATCCCGACCACCCTGCCCGGCGACCCGCCGGTTGACGTGCCGGTCGAGATCGGCGATGAGCACCTCAAACTTGTCCTTCCCCAAACGGCCGTCTCGATGGGCAACCCGCATGCGGTCGCGTTCGTCGATGATGTGATCGGGTTTCCCCTGGTGCAAATCGGTCCGCTCTGGGAGAAGGACCCGCACTATCCGAGGAAGGTCAACGTCCACGTCGCCCAGGTCCTCAAAGCCGATGAGGTTCGCATGCGGACCTGGGAACGCGGCTCGGGGATCACCCTGGCCTGCGGCACCGGGGCGTGCGCCGTTTGCGTGGCCGGAGTCCTGACGGGTCGGACCGATCGGAAGATCCTCGCCCACCTGCCCGGCGGCGACCTGGAGCTGGAGTGGCCGAGCAACGACGCCTCCGTCTTCATGACCGGCCCGGCGACCGAGGTCTTCTCGGGCGAGTGGCCCGATTGATGTCGGCTCGTCGTCGTGATTCCCTGGGGCAGGTTGCCGGGGCCGATGGCTGTCCGGGGGGCTGGATCTGCATCGTGCTCGATCGGATAACATCCACCGTAACTCCCCTGCTCTGCCGGTCGAGTGAAGAATTGCTCACGATCCACCCTGAGCCGTCCGTGCTGGCGATCGACATGCCGATCGGCCTGCCCGATTCGGGCGATCGGGACTGCGACCGGATCGCCCGGATGCTCCTTGGCCCTCGGCGATCGAGTGTCTTCCCCGCGCCGATCCGCCCGAGCCTCGCGGCCGTCACGCAGCAGGGGGCCGACGCGATCAGCCGGGCGATCGTCGGCCGAGGGGTCGGGGCGCAGGCGTGGGGGCTGTATCGTCGGGTGCTCTCGCTCGATCGCCTCATCGGGCCGGACGAGCAGACGCGATGCGTCGAGGTCCATCCCGAGCTGTCGTTTCTCGCCCTCAACGGCGATCAGCCGCTGCCCCACTCGAAGCATTCGCCCGAGGGTGTCGCGGCGCGGCGAGCGTTGATTGACAACGCGTTCGGTCCCGAGGCGTACCCGAGCGTTCGCAAGGCCATCGCTCCCAGAGAAGCCACCGACGACGACCTCCTCGACGCGATGGCTGCCTGCTGGACGGCATATCGAATTGCCGAAGGAACCGCACATCGGATTCCCGCGAATCCTCCGACCGACGCCCGCGGCCTTCGCATGGAGATGTGGTTTTAAATCAACACACCGTTGAGAGGATTCGTGAGCGATGACCGGACTTCGCGGGCTCCTGGTGACGGGGACCGACACGGGCGTGGGCAAGACCCGCGTTTCGTCGGCAATCGTGGCGACCCTGGTGGCGCAGGGGGAACGCGTCGGGGCACTCAAGCCGGTGGCGAGCGGGGCCGATCGGGTCGAGGGACATTTGCGCTGGGACGATACGGAACGCCTGATCGCCGCCCTCGGCCGGGACGTGCCGCGCGACCGGGTCACGCCGATCACCTTCGAGGCACCGCTCGCTCCTCCCGTCGCGGCCCGCCTGGCGGGCGAGCCGCTCGGCTTCGACCACGTGCTGGAGGCCACGCGCAAGGCCATCGCCTGGTGGGCTGGTCCCGGACAGGCGGAACTGCTGATTGTCGAAGGTGTCGGCGGCCTGCTCTGCCCGATTGCCGAGGGGGCGACCCTGGCCGATCTGGCCGTAGCCCTCGATTATCCCCTCCTGATCGTGGCTCGCCGAGGTCTGGGGACGATCAACCATACGATTTTAACCGTCGAGGCAGCGCGATCACGAGGCCTCCGGGTGGCCGGTGTGGTGCTCAACGGATCAGAGCCGACGGCCGATCCTCTGGTCGAGGAGACCAACCCAATCGAGCTGTCGAAATGGCTGGGCGAGGTCCCCTTGCTGGCGGAACTCCCGCACGGATCGGACCTGACGGCTTTGCTCGGCGGGCGTCCCGACCTAAACTGGAAGGGACGAGCCGCCGCGCCTCGGATTGTCTCTGAAGACGCGCGTCGGTCGATTCCTCGATGACCCCGAGGACCCCCAGGATCGTGCTGATTCGGATACGGAATTTGTGCATTAAGCGATTCCGGGGCAAGGGTCAGAGGTGGATCACCCCCCCTGTCTACCTCCGTTCGAATGCCCCGCAATGATGCCCGGACTCGAAACGCCGATGTGCCGTCGAGGCCCGGAAAGGATTGTCCGCTGATGATTCCGCCAATCGTCTGCCCGCACTGTGGAGTGCGTCTCGATTCCCAGCCTTCCCCATCGGGATCGAAGGAGGACGCGAATCGTCCCAGGGCGATTGAACCGCCCTCGTCGATGGAAGACAGAAGCGATGAGGCCGAGACCCCGCCCCATCACGGGGGGAACCTGGCCGACATGCTCGAACGGCCGGATCCGATCGCCGCAGCCGCGCTGGTGTCGTCGGACGATGAGCTTCACCTGAAGGTCGCCCACGGGGTGAACTTCTCGCCCTCGCTCGGGATCGATCTCGGATCGTCGGCGAGCCCGCTTCGATCCGCTCCGTCCGTGCCTCCTCTCCGTCCGTCGTCCGAAACCGATCGGTTGGAATCGCGTTCGCACCACGACGACTCGGAGGGGCCTCCCCCCACTCGATCCGCCTGGCCGATGGCCCTCCTCGCCAGTTATGCCAGTGCCATGACGCTCGCCTTTGGGTGGCTTTGGTGGACAACTCGGCGGAACGTCCCGACCGAGCGGCCGGTTCCGAACTGGGCTGCCGGCCTGGATGCGGAAAACAAATCAGGACGTGATGACGGGCGCCGAGCCGACGCGTCGACCGTCGTCGAACCGCCAGAGCCGATTGCTGAAGATCGAATCGTGTCGTTGGGCGAACGCGTCCGAGTCGACAACCTCGACATCCTTCCACTTCGGGTTTCGGTTGGTCCTGTGGAGTTGAAACGAACGCGAGTCGATGGTCGGACGGAGCGTCGGGATGGGGGTTCCGGAGCCTTCCGTCTTTATCTTCGCTTGCGGAACACGTCGGACAATGTCATCTTTGCCCCCCTGGATGAAGCGTTTGTCCGAGAGCCGGATCGTCGCCTTCCCGAGACCTTTATTCAGGATGCCTCCGGGACGAGGACTTATGCGTATCGGCTTCCGGTTTCCAGCGAGTGGGAGATTGCCGGACAGACCTTCCACGCCCTTCGCCCCGGCGAAGAGATCGAGACACTCGTGCTGAGCGACACGGAATCCGGGAATCAGCTCGACGGTCCCTTGATTTGGAGGCTTCGTCTGCGAACTGCTCCGGAGACGACCACCGTGGTGGGTGTCACCTTCGACGAGTCCGACATCGAACAGGTCGACTAGCTTTCTCTCGGTGACGATCCGAGCGACGGGGGTTTGCTGGGGAGTTGATGCGCTCACGAAAGCGTCGAACTCACTCCGGTTGCGAGACACCTGGAACCAACACTCGTTCGGATTGCTTGTTCTTCCCCCCGTTCGGCACGATTCGAATCGGAATCGAACCTCGACCCTCGGCGATCGTAATTCGCAAAACGAGTGCCGCAACGATCCGATGAGGGCACCCTCTCGCACGGGTTCCCCATCTGCATTGGCACGAGACTTCAAACGGCTTTGATTCGAACAGGCACCCTCTGATGAAGGTTCTTCTTCTTTCCGCCGAGGTCGAGCCGTTTGCCAAGACAGGTGGCCTGGCCGATGTTGCTGCCTCGCTTCCTCAGGCCCTTCGTGATCTGGGCCATGAGGTCGCCATCATGATGCCAGGTTACCGCCGTGCGTTGTACGCCGGTCGGCCCGTCCGAGAAACCGGAGTTCGAGTCCGCGTTCCCATCGCCCACCGATCACTCGAAGGGCGCATTCTCGTCTCCTCCTTGCCCGGTTGCGACGTGCCGGTCTATCTGGTCGACTACGCACCTTACTTCGATCGCTCCGGAATTTACGGCGCGGAGGGAGTGGACTATCCCGACAACTGCGAGCGTTTCGTCTTCTTTCAGCGGGCCGCGCTGGAAGGGATCCGCATGCTCGATTTTCAGCCCGAGATTCTTCATTGCAATGACTGGCAAACCGGGCTCGTTCCGGTCTATCTCGACGAAGTCTATCGTCCCCTGCCCGGCTCGGTGTTTCGGCAGGTCGGTACCGTGGTGACGATTCATAACCTGGCCTATCAGGGATCGTTCTGGCATCTGGACATGCCCCTGACAGGCTTCGACTGGTCGTTGTTCACGCCCGATCGGCTCGAAGCGTACGGAAGATTGAACTTCCTGAAGGCCGGGCTGGTGTACGCCGACCAAATCAGCACGGTGAGCCCCACCTACGCCCGAGAAATCCAGGCTCTCGAAGGCGGTCGGGGACTCGATGGCTTACTCCGCGCCCGAAAGGCCGACTTGCACGGAATCGTCAACGGAATCGATGTCACGATCTGGAATCCGGCGATCGATCCCCACCTGACGGCGCGTTACACCGTGAAAACCTGGCCCGCGGGCAAGGCAGCCAACAAGACCCATCTGCAACGGCTGGCCGGCCTTCCGGATCGGCCCGACGTTCCCCTCATGGCGGCCATCTCTCGGCTCGATCCTCAGAAGGGCTGGGATCTGGTCGTCGATGCCGCGGCGGAGTTGCTTCGGCGCGACCTTCAGATTGTGATCCTCGGCACAGGGGAACCAGGTTACGAACGAACGCTTCAGCAACTCGCCAAAGAACATCCCGAGAACCTCTGCGTGTTCCTCGAATTCTCCCAGCCTCTCGCTCATCAACTCGAAGCGGCCGCCGACCTGTTGCTCATGCCCAGCCTCTACGAACCGTGTGGGTTGAATCAATTGTACAGTCTGGCGTATGGCACCGTTCCCGTTGTTCGGAGCACGGGAGGGCTGGCCGATACGGTCGTTAACGCAACTCCCGAAACCCTCCAGAACCACTCAGCCACAGGGGTGAGCTTTACGGAACCGACCGCAAAAGCCTTGATCCGAGCCGTCGATCGCGCCCTGGAACTTTATGCGGACTCCGATACCTGGCCTCGCCTTGTTGCGACCGGGATGAATACCGACTGGACCTGGCACCGAAGCGCCGAGCAATACGTCCGCCTCTATGAACGCGTTCGCCACCAACGACTCGCCGAACACCCGGCGTGAGCGATTGGGGTGATTCCGGAAGGAAACGTTCTCATCGAGCGAACTGTCACGGCGGCAAGAGACGGTCCGTAGTTTGCTCAACTCCCTTGACTTTTCTCTTCTCATCGTATTCTGATACGTCCTCCAAGGGTGTGTGAAGTGTTCTGATCGACTTGCACCTCCCGAGATGTCCTCAAATGGCTGGTCCCATCGTTTTTCCAAAAACTGTGCTGTTCTTCCTCGGAATCACGCTCTTCTGGGTGACTCCACAGACGAACGCCGAAAGTCTCCGGAGCCGGTTGACTCGCAAGGACGAGATGAATGCCGTGCGCTTTCAGGGCCGGGACTGGACGATTCACGACCTGATCGACCGTCGGACGGAAGCTCCAGGTCGCTTTGATCGTTATCACCAGCGGCTCGGCTCGGCCCTCAGGCTTGGTCTTGATGGGCTCGAAGCGCGTCGGGCCTTGAATCCCGAGCGTTTTGACTTCTTCCATCCTTTCCTTGGGTATTTGTTGTCGGATATCGACTCCAATTCGGGCCTCGGAACGGTTGGAGACCCTCCGGATTCGACCTCGGGAATTGGGCAGGACGGGAGCCCGGAATTCCCGCCGAGCGAGTCCCTTTCGCCACAAACGCCCGGAGAGACACAACCGCCGATTCTCCCCCCGAACCCGACAGATCCCTCGGTGCCGCCCCCGCTCGATCAGCTCCCTTCGCTTCCGGGAGCGTCGGAAGGACCACAGCTTCCCGGATCTCCTGAGGGCCCCGGGTTAACTCCTCCGACCGTTGACCCGATCGGAGGCACTGGCGATCCTTCCAACGGAGGCGACATCCGGGCCATTCCCGAACCGGCCACCGTCATTCAACTTGGCGTCGGATTGGCCGCGATCCTGGGTCTTTTAGCCTGGAGATATCGGGGGCGAACGCTCCAACCGGCCCTCTAATCCTTCCCACCGTTCAACTTCATCGAATGAATCGGGCCGGTCTCCATTGGAGAATCGGCCCATTCTGTTGATAATGGCACCGTCGGTCGATTGACCAACCGTTCCGACCCGTCGGTTCCTCCGGATCGGAGTGGCCTGCCCTTGCCCCGGCCCGTCATGATGACGGGCATTCCCCCGCTCTGGGACCCGTCGCACCATGTCGCGCGTCCGCCTGATTCTCGCGCTGCACGACCACCAGCCGGTCGGAAACTTCGAGAACGTCTTCGAGGCCGCCTACCGGGACAGCTACTTGCCGTTCCTGGAGCTGATGGAGCAGTATCCCGAACTGCCCTTCAGCCTCCACAGTTCCGGCCCCTTGATGGAATGGCTGGTGGCCCACCGCCCCGAGTACATCGAACGCCTGCGGGCGATGGTCGCCGCCGGTCGGGTCGAGATCCTTGGCGGCGGCTTCTACGAGCCGATCCTCACCATGATCCCTCACCGCGATCGCGTCGGGCAGATCCGGTCGTACTCTGATTACCTCGAACGCCTCTTCGGCCAGCCGATCCGAGGGGCCTGGATCGCCGAGCGTGTCTGGGAACAGCACCTCGTCTCGGCCCTGGTCGAGGCGGGCATCGAGTTCACCGTGCTCGACGACTTCCACTTCCAGCGCGCCGGCGCCGCTTCCGACGACCTCTTCGGCTACTACCTGACCGAGGACGAAGGCCATCTTCTGAAGGTCTTCCCCAATAGCGAGTCGATGCGCTACCTCGTCCCCTGGCAAGAGCCCCATGCCTCGTATGAGTACCTCCGCGGTCTGAGCCAGTCCCGGCCCGATGCCGTGGTCGTCTGCGCCGACGACGGCGAGAAGTTCGGCGGCTGGCCCGACACTCACGAGCACATCTTCACCAAAGGGTGGCTCCGTCGCTTCTGCGACATGATCCGAGGCAACCGCGACTGGCTCGAACCAACCACCTTCGCCGCCGTCGTCGATTCGACCGTCCCGCTCGGCAAGGTCTACCTGCCCGACTGCTCCTACCGCGAGATGACCGAGTGGGTTCTCCCCCCCACCCAGCTTTCGGCCTTCGAGGCCGCGGTGAAAGGGTCCGAGGGAGTGACCGCCGTCGATCACGTTCGCCCCTTCGTCCGCGCAGGGGGGTTCTGGCGGAACTTCAAGAACAAGTACATCGAAACCGACGAGATGTACGCCCGGATGCTTGAGCTTTCCCATCGGCTCAACACCCTCGAAGAGTCCGGCGACGCCGATGCCGAGGCGCTCGACCTCGCTCGTCAAGAACTCTATCGCGGTCAGTGCAACTGCCCCTACTGGCACGGGGCCTTCGGCGGCCTGTACCTGCCCCACCTCCGCAACGCCATCTTCAAACATCTGATCGCCTGCCACGATGCCCTCGACCGGGCCGAAGGGAAGGTCGGTCCCCGCGTGGCGCTCGACGTGGCCGACTACAATCTCGACGCCCGCCAGGAAGCCCGGCTCGAAAACGATCGCCTGATCGCCTACGTTCGCCCGGCCAGCGGCGGCCATGTCTATGAACTGGACGTGCGCAAGGCCGGGGTCAATGTGTTGGCCACGCTCGACCGCCGCCCCGAGTCGTATCACGCCGCCATCGCCTCGGCCGCCGTGGCCGAGCCTTCGGGCGAGACGTTCGAAGGCCCGTCGAACCTGCACGATCGGGTGATCCTCAAGCAAGAAGGCATGGACAAGCTGCTCGTCTACGACCGGGCCCCTCGCAAGGCCCTGGTCGATCACTTCTTCCCGATCGACGCCTCGCTCGACGACCTGACCTCGTGCCTCGACATCGAGCGCGGCGACTTCGCCACCGGCACCTATCTGTCGAAGGCCCACCGCGAGGAAGGCCGCATTGCCCTGATGATGGAACGGCAAGGTCTGGCCGACGGCCACCTGATCCGCATCCACAAGACGATCGCCATGGAAGCCGGACGCCCCGGTCTGGAAGTCGTCTACATTCTCGAAGACCTCCCCGTCGGCCAGCCGGTCCACTTCGCCATCGAACTGAACCTGGCCGCGATGGCCGGGCACGCCGAGGATCGGTTCGTGTCCGATCTCCACGGCAACCGGCTCGGCCTGCTCGATGCGAAGCTCGACATTCCGCACGCCGAAGGAGTCAACCTGACCGACGAATGGCTCGACCTTGGCGTCGCGATGCGCTGGTCGGTCCCGTCGAGTCTCTGGTGCTTCCCGGTCGAAACCGCCAGCCAAAGCGAGGGCGGCTTCGAGGGGATTTACCAGAGCACCGCGGTCATCCCCCACTGGCGGATCACCGCCGACGAGACCCGCCGCTGGACCGTCCGCCTCTCCTGGTCGCTCGACCTCGCCCGACCTGAACCGGCTGATGCGCCTCCCGAGGCCGATCGGCCCGCCTCGGCCCCTCGGCCCTCCCCCAGCCCTTCCTCACGCGTTGCAGGAGCCCCAGTGGTCCGCTGACGTTCCCGATCCGGAGTCATGATCATAAAGTGGATGGTAAACCTGAGAGCGATCCGGTGAAGCCTCCATCCGTTCCGATCGAGAATCGAGCCGGATTGACCGATCCCGAATTCGGCCCCCTGGCCGCAGAACTGGCCGGTCATGCGACGATGACCCGGGCACTTCCCTGGTTTTCGACCCAGACTCCTCCGATCGCTCCAGACGGCATGGTGACCCAGGACGAGTTCAGCTTCGACATTCTCGTTCCCTTCAGAGAGGGCCTCTACCTCGCTTACGACTCGAACTGACTGGGAATCGTGGCGGCGGTCGCCGTCTGGGATCACCGGCCTTCGCCGGAGGAACTCCTGAACGCTCGCCTCGCCCGTGGCTGGCGACCGACAGCGACTCCGACGGTTCAAGGGTGTGTGGTCCTCGGGTACGCGAGCGGTCTGGTCGAACCGGGAGCGCAGGGGTCTCAGACCTGATCGAAATTGTCTTCTGTGATGCGATTCTTCCTCCGCAAACGTCCCGAACCGCCGGTCCCCGACCTCGACCCGGGCGCGATTATCCGTCGCGCCCGCCGCTTACGGTTCCGGGTCCGGCCGACTGCCGTGGCACAACTGGCCGGAGCGTATCATAGCGCCCGGCCCGGTTCCGGGCTGACCTTTGCCGAGCTTCGGGCGTACGAACCCGGTGATGACGTGCGCCATCTCGACTGGAATGTCACGGCGCGCCAGGGGCGTCCGTTCGTCCGTCGCTACGTCGAGGAACGATCGCTGAGCCTCTGGCTGATCCTCGACATCTCCCAGAGCCTCCGATTCGGCGCCGATGGCCGCTCGAAGTCGGATCGCGCGGCCCAGGCCGCGGCCTTGCTGGCGGCCTCGGCCATCCAAAACGGTGACCGGGCCGCCTTGACCCTCATGAGCGACCGGATCGAGTCGGAATTGCTTCCGGGAGGAGGGCCCAGGCATCTCTCGCGATTACTTCGGATGCTCGTCACCGCTCCTTCGACCTCCCGGCGGTCATCCCTGGCCGCGGCGGTCACCCGTCCCCAGCGATTCGCCCGGCGAGGGCTGGTCGTGGTCCTCAGCGATTTTCTCAGTCCCGAACCGATCGCCCCCTGGCGAGCCCTGGCCAGCCGAGGAGAAGTGGTCGCCCTCCGCCTGGTCGACCCTCTCGAAGAAGCTCTCCCCAACGCCGGAATCCTTGCCCTGGAAGATGCCGAGACCGGCCGACGACGGCTCGTCGACTCCGGGTCGGCCCGGCTTCGAGCCTCCTATGCCCGCATGGCCGAGGCCCGGAAACGCTCCTTTCGATCCTGGTGTGATGCCACCGGAGTTGAAGGGGTCGACCTCTCCACCAGGGACGATCCGATTGGTCCTTTGCTCGGGATCTTCCGCGGACGATCGCGGCGACGGACGGGTCTCCGATGATCCCGCAAGTCACCCAAACTCTGCCCGACGGAGCCAATCCGTTGCGCGGCGAGCCGGTCTTGCCTCCCCGACCGAACCTCGGTCCCGAACCCTGGCCAAACGAGGCCGGAGGGATTGGATGGGGCCTCCTTTTCTCGGTACTGGTCCTGCTGCTTGCCCTCGGGCTCTTGGTGTGGACTCGAATGCAAGGAATGGGCCGACGGCGGGCCGACCGCCAGGTCCTGCAACGTGGTCAGAATCTCCATCTTCCGTCGCCAACCCCCGACGATCCCCGAATCCACCACGCCGAGATGCTCCGAGACGCCCTGATCGCCGCATTCGGACCGAGCTGGAGGGCGAAGACAACCGAGGAGATCGCGGCCGAGCCGGAACTCCTCAATCGCCTTGGTCCGGAGCGATCGGCGCAGGTCGTCACACTCCTCTCCGAGGCGGATCGCGCCAAGTTTGCCGGCTCAGCGACCGACCGGCCACTCACCTCCGAAGACGACACTACCAGGCTGGCCGAGCTGATCTCGCTTCTGAATTCCCCTTCGACCGGGGCTGGGCGAGGTTGACATCGGGAAACCGATTCAGGCCGTGCTTCGGCCTCCTCTGAAGCCGGTCCCCCGAGTGGTGGCAAGACTCCTTGAGCATCCTTTTTCCGATCAGGAACCGGAGACTTCGAGACGATGACCGCAAGCGAGCTAAGATTCTTGCGAACGATCGGTCCCTTTGGGTTTTTTGGTGGCTGGCTTTGCCCTGCGAGACCAAGGAGAAGCCACCCCCTGTCTCGGTGGCAACCGCCGGGTTGCGACCGGCCGGGATCGGGGGCTAAACTAGTGAACTGGGGCATCTCGCGTGTCCGACCAAGCAATGACATCCACCTCGCCTGCGCCCACTCCTTGCATTGCGATATCGTGCGGGCGCCCGGAATCAACCCGAGCCATGTCGATTGACCCGCGAACGTCTCGATTCTGGAAAGAGACGTTGCGCTATGGACTGCTCGATGAAGCGATACTTCAGTCGTGCTGGGACTCCCTTGCTCCTGAGAAGCGTGAGGACCCCGACGCGATTGACCGTCGGCTCGCGCGTCAGGCCATCGCGGCGCAGCATCTGACACTCTGGCAGGGCCAGCAAATCGTCGCCGGCCGGGCCGCCGCCCTGAAAATGGGGAAGTACATCGTTCTCGATGTCATCGGCAAGGGCGGAATGGGACTGGTCTTCCTGGCACGCGATACCAGGCTTCGCCGCCTGGTGGCCATCAAGATTCTGTCTCGCGAGCGGATGTCGAGCCCCCGCGCGGTGGCCCGCTTCGAGCGAGAGGCCAAGGTCGGTGCCCAGCTTCAGCACGACAACCTTGTCCGCATCTACGACGAAGGGGAGCACCGCGATCTCCGCTACCTGGTGATGGAATACATCGAGGGGCGCAACGTCTCTCAGATTCTCGCCGAGATCGGCCGCTTTTCTCCCGCCCTGGCTGCCTCGATCGCCCGCCAGGTCGCCCTTGGGCTGGAACACGCTCGGCTCAAGGGCCTGATCCATCGCGATGTCAATCCTCAGAACATCCTGGTCACTGAGGACGGTACGGCCAAGCTCACCGACCTCGGCCTGGCAATCGACCTGGGAGATCCTGACGATGTCGTCACCCGGGACGGCGCGACCGTGGGCACGTTCGACTACATCAGTCCTGAACAAGCCCGGCATCCCCGGTCGGTTGACACCCGGAGCGACCTCTATTCGCTCGGCTGCACGCTCTACCATATGATCTCAGGTTCTGTTCCGTTTCGCGAAGCGAGCTTGCCGCAAAAGCTTTACGCCCACCAATTGCACGAACCCGACCCCCTCTCGGAAGTCGTTCCCGAGGTCCCTCCGGGCCTTGAGGCGATCGTCCGTCGGCTCATGGCCAAGTCGCCAGATGACCGCTTCCCCACCCCTCTGGCGGTAGCCGAAGCACTGGCTCCCTACGCCGAGGGAGCGTCCTCGGTGGCCGAACAGCTTGCCGAGGTCCGAGCATCCTCCGAACACCTGCAGGGTGCTCGGAATGGGCCGGGCGCGATCCCCTTTCCCGAAGCGTCCGATCCGAACGGCTATCGCTTTGGACCCGAAGCCCAGGTCGAAGCCGATCAGGAGGAGACCCCGCCAACTCGGACCGCTTCAGCCATGAAGCCCGAGATTCGAGGGCCTGGAGAAAGCGGGATCGAGCCGATCCGAGCGCATCACGAGCCCGATCCCGAACCGGACGATGCGCCCTACGCCCCTCCGACCACCGAGCCCGAGCCCCTTGCGGCCGATTCTCCGCTGTCGAGCGGCCTTGGACTGCCGATCGACCTGGGGCCTGAGCCCTCGCTGACTGAGATGGCGTCGTCTCGGAGCCGATCGCGTTCTTCCCTTACTCGATCGACCAGCGATCCCGGTTCGTCCGATAAGGTCAAGCCCGCTCCCAGCGAACCGCAGACCTCCTCGCGCACCGATCAGCGTCGGAAAATCGCCTTGATTGTTCTGGGAGCGATCGGCGCAGTGGTCACGCTCCTGGTGATCGTCCTGATGCTGAGCTCCTCGAATTCCGGCACCAACGACGGGAATTCGAAAGGACTGGTTGAGACAACTCCCCCCGAAGACACGACCCCCGCCGTGCCGAAATCGACCGTGCCGGCGTTCACGGTCGGGAGTTCCGATGGCCAGAGCTTGATCCCCTGCGCCTCGTTTCTCGATGCTCTGATGATGGCACCCAATAACGGTGGAATCCTCTATCTGAGCGAAGCCGCCGAGCCCTTCACCATTGCCTCGGGCGATTCTGCTTCGCTTATTCCTCGATCAGGAATCGTGATTCGCCCTTACCCTGGTACGCGAGCTTCTGTCCAGGTTGTGCTGGATGGCCGAGAGTCCTGGCTGCGCCAGCAGGTGGGTGGGCTTACGCTTGAAGACCTGACCGTGGTCGTCCGCTACGGAGGCTCGGCTTCGGCAGACACCCCGCGCCCTCCCTTGATCGAGTCGAACGGCGAACTGACACTCCGTCGCTGCACCTTCCTCGTGCAGTCAGGCTCCACTCTGGGTTCCAGCGTCGTGCAGTCGTTCGGTTCCTCGGTTCGGGTCGACGGTTGCCTCTTCCGAGGGTTCGACCGTCCCCTCGATCTGGTTGTTTTCGGCGGAGTGCGCCACGAGATCTCGAATAGCATTTTCGTCTGGACCCAGGGCACACCCGGTCGTCCCTCAGGCTGGCCGATCCGGGTTGCCAGCCGGTTTGCGAATCAGCCTCGTCCCGGCCGGGTGACGATCGATCGCTGTTCGGTCTTTCTTGCCTCAGGATTCATCGAGACCACCACCTTGCTCCCCGAACAGCCGTTGGAAATTCATGTTCGAGAATCCGGGATCCGCGCTGACCACCTGCTCTGCTGGACGCCAACGACCAAGGGAGACGCCTTCCCATCCGGCCTGAAATGGACCGGCGAAGGGAACCGTTACGATCTCCAGGGTGCCTCCTGGCTGGTTTCGTCTCCCGATGGGCTCACCACTCCTGACAAGGCTCCGACGAATCTCGACTCCTGGACCGAAGCCCTTGGGCCGGAGGGAGCGGATGACTCCGTGCAGATGCTCGTGGAACTTCGAGACCCCTCTGCACTCAAATCGACGTCCGTCGACCCGTCTCGATTTGCTGCCCAGGCCGGAGGGGAACCGATCGGTGCCGATCCGGCACAGGTCGGCCCTCCCGGACTTCTCCCCGCCTCGCCCGGACTTGAGGGCCAGACAAACGGACCGTGACGCCGCCCCGTCCCTCACGTCTCACGCGGGACAGATGCCCGCGAAATCCCGAAGCGCCGCCTGGGCGACAGGACCAGGACAGGACCAGACCAGGAAGAACATCGCTTGTCGGACCCAGCGCTGAGCCGGCTCAGAGCGGAGCATGCCCGACCCTCGTCGAGCCGTCAGATAGGCGTGTGTCGCTCGCAGCACAAAGCGGTTTGCCTCGGTCCGGAGTTCGGCGGGTGAGGGAGCGTCGGCCCGACCTTCGGCTGCGGCGAGCAGAGACTCGGCGAGCGACCGCCAGGACGCCTCCAGGGCCTCCACCGGCTCCTCAAGATCGTCTCGTGAGGGAGACAGCCCCCTCAAGGCTCGAAGGGCCGCCAGGGCTTGACCAATGGCCAGCGCCGACGTTTCCAGGCTTCCGGTTCCCCCCCCTTCGCTGGCGACGGCCATCACATCGGGATCAGGTCCAAAGAGAACCTCGGACGGCTCCACCCGAACGGCCTCGCAAACCACTTCCGTCGTGCAGGAGGCCTGCAGCGCCGCCAGCGGCATCGGATCCCCGACCGAGAGCCCGTCTCGATCGCTTGGCAAGGCGATGAGCACTTGCCGATCATCGTCAAGCACGGCTCCCACGACGAACAGATCAGCCTTCGAGGCGGCCGTGACCCAGGGCATGGCGCCATCAAGCCGATAGCCGCCTCCCGGAACGGCCTCGGCAACCAGCGCGCGGCGACCTCGGCGACGCGAGGTCGTCAGTTGCGAGGTGCCGATGGTCGGGAACGCCTGGCCCATGGCGATGGCACGGAGCCAATCGGCCGCCCCCTCATGCCCTCGATCGGCTGCCGTCACCAGCCGGCGCGTTGCGGCATTGAACTGCGAGAAGATGAACGCGGCGGTCAGGCTTCCTTCGGCCAGCCCAGCCTCGCGACGCACCATCGTCACGCGGTCCAGCCCATCTCCCCCAAACGCCCGCGGGACCGGCCACCGCGGCACCCCACTCTCCTTCAAAGCCGACCATAACGGTTCCGGCCAGTCATCGGAGGCGTCCGTCGGGCCGTCGAGCGCGGCCAGTTTGCCCACAAGGTCGGTCACGGCCGGGTCATCCAGACGGGCCAGCGGATCGTCGGTAAGGTCGGGCATGGCTCGGCTTGGGTTGAAGTTGGCAACTGTCAATCGTAAAGGAGGCGCTTCAAATGCCTCTCAGACCGTGAAGACTGGCAGTAGACGATCCTCTCAGTCTTTTTATGATGGTCAAGTGGAAGCTTCTCGACCAGTCACTGTGGAGTCGGAGACTTCCTGGCAGGATGCAACGCTCATGACGCAATCGTACTGTTATGACTTTCCCCGGCCCGCCGTCACGGTTGATACGGTGGTCTTTGGAGTTGATCGCTCGGCGCTCCGTGTCCTCATGATCCGTCGGGGGCGGGCACCCTTTGAAGGGCAATGGGCACTCCCCGGGGGATTTCTGGATCTCGACGAGGCGACCGAACCTGCCGCCCGTCGCGAACTGTTCGAGGAAACCGGAATCGAGGTTCGGCCCTCGCTTCCGTTCCAGCCCCTGGGATTCTACTCGGCTCCCGGACGCGACCCGAGAGGCCGGACGATCAGCCTGGCGTATGCCACCGTGCTCCCCCCTCCCCTCCCCGAACCCTCAGGCGGAGACGATGCCGCAGAGGCCTCGTGGATCATCGCGGACTCTCCGGATCGTCCCCTCGCGTTCGACCATGCCTTGATTCTAGCGGATGCGCTCGACTGGCTCCGCAAAGGAGTCGAGGCCGGGCCGCTCGGGCTCGCCTTGCTGCCCGACCCCTTCGATCGTGATGACGCTCGATCCATGTTCCATGCCGTCGGCTTGCCCCTTCGCCATTCCGCCCGATGGCTGGGACGCTGCGTCAAGGAAGACTGGATCGAGCCGGTCGAGGGTGATGCCCAGCGCTATCGTCCCAGGCGTTAGCCCGGCCATGACCCCTCCCCGCGCTCAAACCCGATCGTCCCCCATCGGTGTTCCCTCGGATTCCGAAGGCTCCGACGCCTGGCGGATCCGCTCCAGGGCCGATCGAATCGACCGGTGCGTATTCGCATCGTCCGATCGGTCGGTCCGCACGTCCCACGCGGCCCGAAGCGAAAGGGCATCGTCCAGGACAGCGCGATATGATCGCACTCGCGACGAAGATCGCCATTGAGCGATCCGAACGCTCAGGCGCTCGCTAAGCCCCTCGATCGACCACGGTTGTCGTCGCCCCACAAGCACCCGGGCCGCACGATCGAGGAACGATTGCGGCAAGTCACCGAGCGCCCGCGGTGGCTCAATCGTCAGGCCATCAAAGAGAACGCTGGTGGGTTGATTGAGGACGATTTGAACTGGGGACAATCGCTGACGACTCCCTGCCCCGCGAGGTGAAGCCAACTCCTGCCCGATCCGAAAATCGGGCAGGCCCGGCAAGGCTTCGGTGAGAAGAACAAGCAACTGGTTCGCCACCTTCGGAACACCAGGTCGCCGGTTCCTGAGTCGAACGATCCGGTCGATCCACTGGCCCCGATCGTCGTTCGGCCGCCGGGAACCGGCTCGGCTGGAACGTTCGTGAATGCCGAGCAAGAACAGGTCTCGATCCTCGTACGTCCCGCGAAGCACCCAGACGATGGTCCGCTCAAGGTCCGCAATCTGGGACCAACGGGGAGCCAACCACGGCTGGAAGGTCGGATCGTCCGCAGCCTCTTCTTCGAGTCCAAGCTCGCGGGCAACCTCCGAGATCCTCCAAACCGCTTTCCGCCTCGCAGCGGATCGGGCCAGGATCAGCACCGTAACCACTGACACCAAGGTGAGGATCGCAAGCCAAAGATCCAGCCGATCTGTTGTTACCACACACACGCTCCCGGGTCTTGGGGTGTTCCCCAATTGCTCACCGACGATGGTTCTCGATCGATCGATCCATCTGAACCTCGGTCTCGCCGGCTCGAACCCCATGATCCTGCTCGGACCGGCCTCCCGAGCAAGTTTGACAGGCAAGACCCCGATTTGACAGACTGATCATCCCGTGGGCGAGCCCTTTGCATTCCACAACCAATTTTCAATCCCTCAAATATGCCGATGCCGTTATTCCTGATTGCTGAGCGGGCTGAATTGGGCTGGAGCCCTCGCATCGGCGACCCCTCATTCATGGGTTGGTTGACCGTCGTGGCCTATTTTGCCGCGGCCATCGCCTGTGGAGGCGCCGCCAGAGCCGAGCGACGGCTCGACGCTGGCGGTCGCACGGTTCACCCTGTGTTCTGGAAAATCGACCATCTTCGAATCGCTCCAAAATCGGGAGCGAAGTCGCCAGGACGACGGGCCCTCTTCTGGTGGCTCCTCATGGTCGCCATGCTTGTCCTGGGAATTAATAAACAGCTCGATCTGCAAAGTCTGTTGACCGCCGTCGGTCGTCGGCTTGCGCTCGAACAAGGGTGGTACAAGGAGCGGCAGGCCGTCCAGCGCACGTTTATCGCCGGTGTGGCAATCGTCGGAGCGGGAGCAATCGCCTTACTCGCCGTCCTTTTCCGATCGGTCCTCCTGCGAAGACCGCTGGCGGCCATCGGATTGGTGTTTTTGTATGGGTTTGTGTTGATTCGTGCCGCATCCTTTCACCATGTCGATGCCTTCCTCAAGGACGAATTCCTGGGGATGCGCATGAATTGGCTGCTGGAGTTGGGAGGAATCACCTGTGTGCTCGCCTCCGCCCTTCGCGTGATTGCAGAAGCACGCAACTGGATCAAACGGTGAAGTGCTGCCGTTCCCTCCGGTTCCGCCTTCGACACCCCTTCACGGTAGATCGTCGCCGGATGATCCCTCGCTTGGTGCTCCCGCAATCACCAGAGTGATCGGCGGGGTGCTGTGCTCGGTCCCGGCCGCCTCAACCCGGCCGACCCCGAAGAAGGGGCGTTCGGTCGGCGAGACCCAGGGCTCGGCATAAAGAAAAACCGTTCGCTCCGTCTGTGATTCCGTAATCAAAACGCCATTCAACCCGATATTCAGCACGCGGACTCCGTGCGGCAGGTTCCGCACATCGATCGGCACCCGACCCGAGAAGCTCGCCGAACGATCGACCCTGAAGGTCAACTCGACCCGATCGCCGGGCCGGATGATCACTCGGTCGCGATCGGTCGAGACACGGAGGTCGGGTTCAGGTGTCACAGTGATCCAGGAGGATCGATTCCCTCCCGGCCGGATGTCGTGACGGATGAGCTCACCACTCGATCCGTCCCGAGCGGCCTCGGCCACGACCTGCCAGGGAGCTGACGAGAAGGTCGGAGCATCATGATCGGCCATCAGCAGCAAATCCGCCGTCATGTGCCCGGCTTCGACCCTGGCCGAGGTCGCTCGAATTCCCTTCGGAAGTCCTTCCACCCGCAGGTCGATCGGAGCGTTGAACCCATCAATGCGTTGGACATTCACCGGGATGACCGTGGCTCCTCCTCGGGGAATATCCGGGTGTTCGGTTCTCAAGGTCACGGCAAAGTCGGGGTGTGGCTCCCGGGCGACCAGATGATACCCGAACCCAGGGCCGCCGAGCCCCCGGGCATCACTCACCCGAATCTGGTACGTCCCATCCCGGGGCGGATCGAATCGGATTGCGGCATCCTTGCCCAGCCCGGGAGCATCATCGTTGCGATGAACGAGCGTGATCGGCGCGGCTCCGCCGGCTGGGAAGGTCGTACCGGGAGGATGAATCTCAACCTTGTCGATCGGTTGATCTTGCGGATGTTGCTCCGGGGTCGTGCCGAGGTAACTCAGCCGCCGCCCCCCGGCCGACCAGAACACCGCGTCGTCATCCGGATTTCTGGGCAAGGCAAACAGGCGGGTCAGCTCCCGACCAATCAGCACATAATCATCCTGTGCCAGTTCATCCCAGCGTGTCAGTCGGATTCGATCCTGCGTCGCGTCATGGTCCCGAAAGGCGACCGCGGTTCGAGCAACGGGGCGAAGCACCGCCAGGGGAACCGGTTTCCCCTCGGCATCGAGAATTTCAAGAATCGGATCAATCTCCGTCCCGAGTCGATGCCCGAAAACCTCGATCATCAACGGTTGACCAAATCGGGCGTTGATCGTCACATGATCAATATCCCCCTCGTGGTCGATCCGACCGGAGAGGCCGCCTGGCACCTCCAGTTCTCTCCCGCAACACGGCTCATCATTCGGCTCCTGCTCCACCCGCTGAGTCCCCTCGGCGACGACCACCTTCAGGTTGCCTTCGGCCTCTCTCCCGAAACGATCGGTGGCCGGCACCACCCGCAGCGTTCCCGGCGAGTCCGCCGAGGATGCGGAGACGCTTACGACCGACTCCCCCAGGTTTGCGCCGGAGACGGACAGTTCCGCAGACCCTCCCAAAGGGACTCCCAGCGGAAACACATCCTCAACTCTCGGAATTTCTCCGATTTCGATTCGATAAAAGTGATTCCCCGATCCGCCGAACTGCCGATCCGCGATCCGGAGCATCAGCAACTCGTCGGTGTCCGCTCGATATGAGAGAACGGATCGCCCCTGACCGACCATTTGGCCCGATTCGTTCCGCAACTCCAGAGCTGGGTCAAGTGCGGAGCCGAGCATTCCTCCACGATCAGTACAGACGACCGTCTGCCCCCGAGCTACGGAAAACCGCACATGGTCCACGTCTCCTGGAGTCTCAATTGTGCCCGCCAGGGTAGTGGGCCAGGAGAGCGTCTTGGCCTCGTCGATCGTCCGGTTCGGCTCCTCCTCGGCCGCTTCGGGAGCCGCATAGACTGCGAACGCCTGCGCCGCCGGAACTCCGAGCGGTGTCTGTACCCGAATGAGATGAGGACCGATTGGCGCATCTGCCTCAATGGAGACACTGATCCGAAGCCGATTCGGGTCGGGCGCCTCGCTGGGAACGATGGTCGCGACCAGCCTCGGATCATCAAACACGACCGCATTGGCCTGTCCCACACCCGTGCCGGCCAGATCCACCGTCACGGTCCGACCTCGCTCGGCCCCTTTCGGGCTGGGAGGGCCAAGCGAAGGGCGACGGACCAATTGCGGCGTTTCCTTCTTCGGCTCCGACTCCCCCGTCGAGGGTGCGGCCTTGGTTGCGGGGGGATCGAGCAGGCTGACCTCAATCCGGTCTTCTCCGGTGGATTCAGGAGTCCCGGGCAGAAGGACGAGTGCTCCATCATACCGCCCAAGCGCAAGCTGTGTGCCCGACGGGTCCAACGCTGCCGCCAGGGGCCAGTCCGGCTGTCGAGGCCAGGCATCGAGCGGAGCCAGTTCTGCCAGCGACCACCGCTTGACGGTCCCATCGTCGCCGGTCGAGATAAGCGAAGACCCATCAGGGGTGACCAGTAGATCGAGCACCGCTCCATCATGAGCGATGGCGGAGCGGTCGAGCGTCCCGGAGTCTCCCGCAAGCGTCCATCGACGGATCGTCCGATCGGCTCCAGCGGCGATCAAGGTCGCTCCCTCGTCGGCGAAGGTCACGGCATAGAGTTCTTCGGTCGCATCTCCGAGAGATTCGAGCCGTCGGCCACTCTCCGTCTCCCAGAGCTTGACGGTCCGGTCGCCCGAAGCCGATGCCAGCTTCGTTCCGTCCGGCGAGAAGGCCAGGGCGTAGACCGCATCGGTGTGCTCCCTGAGCGATCGGATTTCGTCTCCGGATTCCAGATTCCAGAGCGTGACGATGCGATCATAACTTGCCGTGGCCAGGACGGCTCCGTCCGGCGAGAGCGCGGCCGAGAGAATGGCATCGGCATGCCCCTTCCACGAGCCAAGCCGCTCCCCTGTCTCCACCCGCCAAACTGCCACGGTGCCGAAGAGTCCCGGCCGGCCTCCTACGGCGACCAATCGTTGCCCGTCGGGCGAGAAGATCAGGGCGTTGATTCCCCCTTCATGCCCTTCCAGCAACGCAGTCGGATCGCTGCAATCCGCGTCGAACAGGAAGATGTCGCTCCCTCGCGCGGCGGCCAGTCGACTGCCGTCTGGTGCATAGGAGACGGCCGAGACCGGATCGGCCACCTCTGCCGTGACCTCCACCTTCGGCAAGTGAGCCAGGGGATCGACGAGGGACGTCAGAGGGACGTCCTCCGACGGGCCATCGAAGACTGCCCCCTCAGCCACCCAGCGCGCAATAAGCTCAATCTCATCATCCGTCAGCGGTTCTTGCTTCAAGGGCATTCGGATGGCCGCATCCGGCTTCAGGACGGAGACGAGGTGACTTGCCTCGGGCTCTCCCGGCAGCAGGATCAGGTCCCCCTCGATGTCTCCTCCTTCCCGAAGCAAGGCGAACGAACTCATGTTCAGCCCGCCTTGCGCATCATCATCTTGATGGCAAGCCAGGCATCGGGAGACCAGGATCGGAGCAACCTGTTCGCGAAACCGGACCGGCTCCGCATCGCTCGCCAGAGCGATCCACGGCAAGGCGGCAAGGCAACACAACGCAGTCATTCGCGGAGGTCTCCTGCGATCTTCGAGGCGATCGGGCAACCAGGATCGGACATCAGGCCGGATTCGGGAGAAATCAGTGGTTGAACAAAAACTCATTCCCGGTGAGCGTTGCCCAGTAGAGATCTTCGATCACCTGTCGTCTCAGCGAGGCTCGCTCGTCGTCCGTCTCGCCCTCGGCCACGGCCTCCTCCAGCGCGGGGAGAATCCGGGATGCTTCCGCCTCGGTCGGTGGTCGAGAGAGTGCCGCTTTGAACATCTGATCCAGAATCGCCGCAAACGAAGCATCACTGGCCGAGGCTCGCGCGACGGCAGAATGGTCGTTACGCAATTTCTCGTTCAAGGTGTCGCCGTTGGCCAAATGGAGCGCCTGGGCAAGTGAGGGCTCCGATGATCGCTCGCAAGAGCATGTGTCGTTTCGTTCGGGGCGTCCAAACGCATCGAGGAAGGTATTCGCCACCTGAACGTCGGGCAATTGCACGCTTCGCCAGCCGGTCGGATACCCTGGAAACGCGGTTGGAACGTCGGTGACGGCGGCCATCACGTCAATCAGGACCTCGGCCGGCAGGCGACGGGGGACGTATCGACTGAGAAACTTCGTGTCCCCCTCGTTTCCCGGTACGGGCGCCGCAGATCGCTGATAGGCGGCCGAGGTCATAATGGTTCGGATCAAATGGCGGACGTCGTACCCGTGCTCCCGGAAATCCTCGACGAGCCAGTCCATCAAGGCTCGGTCGCTCGGCGGGTTGGTCGCGCGGAGGTCGTCCTCCGGATCGACCAGTCCGCGACCGAAGAAGTTCGCCCAGACCCGGTTGACGATCGCCGCGGCGAAGTACGGGTTCTCGGGCGATTCGAGCCAGTCGGCCAGTGCCTCGCGGCGGTCGCCAGCCGATTCGAGTGGCATGGCCGCCGCATCGAGCGGCTGCGGAGCCATCGGTTCGCCCCGGCGAGGATGACGAATGTCCCCCTCCGACGCCGGAATGATATCCACATCGCCTTGGGCCGCTCCGAGGTCCCCGTCCTTCAGCTTGACCCGACCGAACAGGTTCGCAAAGCCATAGTACTGGTCCTGGGTCCACTTTTCCAAAGGGTGGTTGTGGCAACGCGCGCAGGTCATCGCCAACCCCAGGAACGCCATGCTCGCGTTTTCGGTTAGTTCAATCGGATCACGATGGATCACGAAGTAATTCCCTGCGCCGTTGTCGAGCGTGCTTCCCTTTGCCGTCAGAATGTCCCGAGCAAACTCATCCCACGGTCGATTCTCGGCCACGCTCTCCCGAATGAATCGGTAGAAGCTCCACATCGCCGGCTTCGGCAGGTTCCGCGAAGACACGAGCAAAAGATCCGACCACTTGTACGACCAGTAATCAATAAATTCCTCGCTGTTCAAAAGCTGATCGATCACTGTTGCCCGTTTCCCCGGATCGTCATCCGTGAGAAACGCCTCTACCTCGGCCACCTTCGGCAACGTTCCGGTTGCATCCAGGAAGGCCCTGCGCAAGAAGGTCGCGTCATCGCTCAGTGGCGAGGGGGGAATGTTCAACGATCGCAGTTTTTCAAGATTGATTCGATCAATCTCATTGAATCGCGGTGACGAGGCAAACAGGTCCGGGGCGATGGCCCGATCGTAAGGGACCGTCACGGTTGCCAGATCGACGCGGCTGTCGAACCAGACGGTGATCGCTCCTTCGCCGTGGCCGACAACCGTCAAGCGTCCGGAGTCATCCACGGTGGCCACAGTTTCGTCGGTCGTCCCGAACTTCGCCCACCGGGTCACGTCGGCCGAGCGGCCGTCGCGGTAAACGGCTCGAACCAGAACCTGCTGCGACTGGCCAGGGGTGAGCGTCACGGCCGAGGGCATGACCTCGACCCGGTCGATCTTCGCGTCGTCGTCGCTCGGCGCGGGCATTCCGGCACCGATCCACTCGGCAATGACTCGGTATTCGAGCGAATCCAGAGCAAATCGCGGGCCTCCGCCATGCTCGACCACTCCCGTCGCCTTCAGCAGCATCAGGCTTTCTTCAGGTGCAGTTTTGTTGATCCGACGAGCGAGGGCCTGGCGGGTCAGGGCATCGTAATCGACTTCCGGGCCATAACCCCGCAAGGTCAGCCGCAGGCCGTTCTTCCCGGCCGCGGCTCCGTGGCACGAGCCTTGGTTACAGCCGGCCTTGGTGAGAATGGGCAAGACGTGATTCCGAAAACTCCAGGGTTCGTCCTGAGTTGCGTCGCGAACCTGAACTGGGGCCGAAAGGGTCCGATTTCCCACGGTCGCGGTCAGGGTCGTCACGCCATCAGAGACGGGAACGACGGTTCCATCGGCCGAGACCGTGGCGATATTCGGGTTGCTGATGGCGAACAACACCTCCCTGCTCGGTTCTCCGATGGCAACTCCCACTGTGTTCAGTCGTTCAACGATCACGCGTTGCGACGCCTTTGGGCCGTCGAGCGTAACCGCGGAGGGCAAGAGCATCAGCGCGTCGTCGGCCCCGGCAGTCGTCACACCACAGACCAGGAGCGAAACCAGGGCCATCCCGAATCGTCGTGGGCTGCTCATACAAGAGATCTCGTCAAGGAGGGCGGGACGGAGAAGACAGTCTGGCTGCGGAGACAAGCAAGGCTGTGGGGCATGATCGCCCTGGCGTTGCGGCATGGCGCTCGCCTGTGGGTCTGCTGCGTTGTCGATCGTTCAAACGTGATCAACCAGGAACGATCTCACACGCCTCTACGACCTAACGGCAGAACATCCTTGCGTTTGCTTATCGACCGCTTTTGACCCCTCGGGCAGTAGCGCGCCAGCATTCAATTCGGATGCGCCCGTCCGGCTGCTCCTCCGGGCGGAACCCGTGGGCCATCGGGCCTGAGAGCACGACATGCCGGACGAATGCTTTCTCGCGTTGCGGAGAGCCCCGGTCGTACCACTCATCGAAGTCGAGCACAAACGTTTCTTCGATCATGTGGACCGAGTCCATGCCCGAGACGGTTAGCAGGTCCGCCAGCTCTCCGGGGGTGGCGTTGGACGTATGCGTATGATCTCGAAGCCGCTCGATCCCTTGATGCCACGACCGGGCCTGGGGGTCCGGATCGGTCGTCTGATCGCTCAGGACCAGTACACCGCCAGACCGGAGCAATGCTGCCTGTCGGGCGATGAACAGCATCGGATCGTGCACGTGATGCAGCACATAGCGTGACAGGCAAGCGTCAAACGGGGCGAACTCGGCCGGTTGATGGTCCTGGAGCGACCCGACCAGGAACTCCACCCGATCCCCGAAGCGTTCGCAGCGGGTTCGGGCTCGGGCAATCATCTCGGGTGAGAGATCAATCCCGACGACACGGTGCCCCGCTTCGAGCAACGCCTCGGCCACCAGACCGGGGCCGCAGCCGACGTCGAGCACGAGGCTTTCCGGCTTCAGCTCTGCCACCTCTAGCAGCCGGGCCAACGCAGTCGGGTCCGTCTGCACAGGAGCCTGTTCAAACTGAGCCGCCTGGGCATCGAACGCGGAGGCAACGGCCCGGTCATGGGAAGAGGTTACAGGACGACTCATCGGCGGTTGGTGCTCGCTCGGTCTGAATCGACAGGCCTTCGGAATCTCGGTCTCCCCAGGCCCGCCGATCGGGATTAACCCAGGTCGATCAGAACAAGGGATGAATCGGCTCCACCCCGTGATCGACGACTCGAAGCGGACGACCCTGCGGGCCGGGCAGCTCCGTTTCGAGATCGATCCCCAGCCCGTGGAAGACGGTCGCCGCGATCTCGGCCGTCGACACGGGCTGATCCTTCGGTGCGTGACCAATCTCGTCCGACGCTCCCACCACGTTGCCCCCTCGAATCGGGCCGCCCGCAAACAGAACGGTCCAGCATGCCGGGTGGTGATCGCGGCCTCCGGCGGGGTTGATCTTCGGGGTTCGCCCGAACTCGCCAAACGCGAGGATCATGGTGTTCTCAAGCATGCCTCGCTCATACAGGTCGGTGAGCAGGGCGGTGTAGGCGTTGTCGAAGTTCGGCCCGATCTCGTTCTGATAGGCCTCGATCGGGCTAAACGGAGACGAGCCGTGGATATCCCACGTAATCTCGTTGAAGACCGTCTCGAACATGTTGACGGTCACAAACCGAACACCCCGCTCGACCAACCGACGGGCCATCAGGCAGCTCTGGCCGAACCGAGTTCGGCCGTAGCGGTCCCGAATGTCGTCCGGCTCGGCGTCGAGGGCGAACGCCTCTCGGGCCTCGGCACTCGACATCAGGCCGTAGGCACGCTGGAAGTTCTCATCGAGCAGTCGGGCATCTTCCGACGCTTCGAAGTCCCGAACGGCGCCGTCGATCGCGGCTCGGAAGGATTGGCGACGCGACTCCCGAGCCCCGGTCACGTACTCCGGCGGCAAGAGGTCGGGCACCTTGAAGTCCGGGGCGTTCGGATCGGCTCCGAGCACGAACGGGTCGTAGCTCTTGCCCAGAAATCCGGCATCCTGCCCGTGGGGCATGTTCCCGCCGGTGTTGCCGATCGGCCGGGGCAGCAAGACGTGCGGGGGCACATCTCCTCGGGGGCCTTTGAGATACGACAGCACCGATCCCATGTGCGGGTACTTGATCGCTCCGTTGCCGAACAGTCGGCCGGTCTGCATCATCTGGTGGCCGGTGTCGTGCACGGCGGTCGCCGTGTGATAGGCCGACCGAACAAGGGCCACCTTGTCCATGTTCCTGGCCAGCTTCGGGAAAATCTCGCTAACCTGGATGCCCGGAACGTTCGTGTCGATCGGCCGGAAGGGGCCTCGAATCTCGCTCGGCGCGTCGGGTTTCATGTCCCAGGTGTCAAGCTGGCTCGGGCCGCCAACCAGAAAGAGCATGATGCAATTCATGTCCTGATCACGCGGAACGGCCCCTCGGGCCTCCAACGCGTGCAGGCCGGGCAACGAAAGCCCCAGGGTCGCAAGAGATCCAGCATGCAGGAAATCCCGACGGGTCAGTCCGTCGCAGAAATGGGCCGGTTTGCGAGCATCGAGCCGATACATGGCAGAGACCTCAACTCCGGTTCAGGACGTTGTCGGGGGGAGGAGAACGCACTCCGTCGAGTGGTGGGACGGTTCTCCAGCCTTTCCAGGCTATCGTACCAGTGAAGGCGGGTCAAACCTGGTGAACCTCCCGCGATCGTCCCGCCCTGCTCCATTCGGGCCTCGGAGCAACTCGACCGGATTCTCCCGATCCGCACGGTCAACTCCACTTGCGGTCCCGACCCTGACGCCGCGATCCCTCGGGTTGGGTTGTCCGGAAGCCTTTCGATGCGATAAGGTGAATCGTCACGATCTGGTTCACGCGCAATCGAGACGGATGGGGAGAGTGTTCTCGTGTCGGCATTGCTCGAAACGAATCTCGCAGGGCTTCCGAAGCGATCGGGCAAGGTCCGCGACGTGTACGACCTGGGCGATCGTTTGCTGATCGTCGCCACCGACCGCATTAGCGCCTACGACTGGGTCTTACCGAACGGAATTCCCGACAAGGGCCGTATCCTGACCCGACTTTCCGCCTTCTGGTTCCATCACCTCGACACCCCGAATCACCTCATCTCGACCGATCTCGACGCCGCCGGACTCGACCTCTCGGCCGACGATCGCACGCAGCTCGACGGCCGCGTCATGCTCGTTCGCAAGGCCGAAGTCATCCCCTTCGAGTGTGTTGTGCGTGGCTATCTTTTTGGCAGCGCCTGGCGCGAATATCGAACGAAAGGAACCGTCTGCGGCGAGCGTCTGCCCACCAGCCTCGTCGAGGCCGCCAAGCTTGATCCCCCCCTGTTCACCCCCGCCACCAAGGCCGACGAGGGGCACGACGAGAACGTCAGCTTCGAGGAACTCTCGGCCGACCTTGGTCCCGAACTGGCCGATACTCTGCGTGAGCTCAGCGTCCAGATTTACCGAAAGGCCGCCGAGCACGCCGCCACCGCGAACCTCATCCTCGCCGACACCAAGTTCGAGTTCGGCCGCGAGACCACCAGCGGCGAACTCATCCTCATCGACGAGGTCCTCACGCCCGACAGCTCGCGCTACTGGCCGCTCGATGCGTACAAACCCGGCGTCGTCCCCCCCTCATTCGACAAGCAATTCGTCCGTGACTGGCTCGATTCGACCGACTGGGACAAGCAAAGCGAACCCCCCGCCTTGCCCGATGAGATTGTCGAACAGACCCGAGCGAAGTACATTGAGGCGTTCGAACGATTAACCGGGCAGTCGTTCCCCTTGCGTTGAATGATCCGCTGGCGGTGGACGTGAATCACCAACGGGCTGAGCTTCGGATGAGTCTCACGCTCCCCTTTTGGGTTGGTGCGCTGATCCTGATCCTCCCCGCGACCATCATGGTCCTCGCCGTGGTGGGTGCGTTGCCGACCTGGAGCGGATATATCCTGTTCCTGATCCTGTTCAGTCTCCCCGTTCCGGCCGCGGCCTGGACCATCGGCAACGGGTTTCACGCTCTGAGAGTGTCGCATCAACCTGCGGTCCTGGATCAAAGGTCCAACCGGGCGATCGGAACCATTCGCTCCTGGTGGACCTCGATCAGTGCCCTGGTGTCGATCCTGCTGGGCCTCCTGGTCATTACGGCATCGCTCACCATGCTTGGCTGGTTCCTGCTCAAACTCCTGGTCTTCGGCTGATTGAGCGTCCCCGACGAATCACGACACGACTCGACCCCGACAGACCCAAGAAGGTCCGCCACCTCCATGCTTCGCTACCTGACGGCCGGTGAATCGCACGGCCCGGCCCTGACGGCCATCGTCGAAGGCTTCCCCTCGGGCATCACCCTTGACGCTGAGTTCATCAACATCGACCTCAAGCGCCGCCAGGGGGGCTACGGCCGAGGCAAGCGGCAGACCCTCGAAACCGACCGCGTCATCGTCGATTCCGGCACCTACCACGGCGTCACCACCGGCGGGCCGATTACTCTCCGCCTGATCAACAACGACGCGAAGCTCGAACGCCTCAAGGAGCCCACCGCCCCCCGAGGCGGCCACATCGACCTGGCCGGTTCCATCGCCTACCAGACCGGCATCCGTCAGGTTCTCGAACGGGCCAGTGCCCGCGAAACCGCCATGCGCGTCGCCGTCGGCGGCCTGGCCAAGCTCCTGCTCCGCGACCTCGGGATCGACGTCTTCGGCTACGTCCGCGAACTCGGCGGCATTGACGCCCCCCCCGTTTCCCTCGACCCCGCCCTCCGCGACGCCAGCCCCGTCTACTCCTGCAACCCCGAGATCGACCCCGGCATCGTCGCCGCCATCGACGCCGCCCGCGAGGCCGGCGACACCCTCGGCGGCGTCGTCGAGGCCGTCGTCACCGGCTGCCCGATCGGCCTCGGCTCCCACGCCCAGTGGGACCGCAAGCTCGACGCCCGCCTCGCCCTGGCCGTCATGAGCATCCAGGCCATCAAGGCCGTCGAGATCGGCCTCGGCGTCGAGGCCGCCCGCCGACCCGGCTCGAAGGTCATGGACCCGATCCGCTTCGAGCCCGAGCACGACCCCTCCGACCGCCGCTTCGGCTTCCGCCGCCCCACCAACAACGCCGGCGGCATCGAAGGCGGCACCACCAACGGCGAGCCGATCGTCGTCCGCGCCGCCAAGAAGCCCATCAGCACCCTCGCCGCCCGCGGCCCCTCGGTCAACATGGCCACCAAGGGGGAATCCCCCGCCAGCTACGAACGCTCCGACGTCTGCGCCGTCCCCGCCGCCAGCGTCATCCTCGAATCCGTCGTCGCCTTCGAGATCGCCTCCGCCGTCGCCGAGCGCTTCGTCGGCTCCAGCCTTGACGCCATCCGCGCCGCCATGAACGCCCTGCACGACCTCTCCCGCCGCCACCTCGATGAATACTGGTCGGCCGGGACCCGCTCGTAGGGTGCTGTCGAGTCCTCGAAGACGCACCATGCCGGCTTCACGTCAGGCCCGTTCTTGCGGGCTCGACACACCTAACGAGTCCTCGATTGTCGCCTCTATTGAATGGATCACGAAGAGGTCGTGAGGACCACACCTCTCCGAGCAGCATGGCGAGGTGAATGAGACTTCTCGGGCGCCCCGGACCTCGTGCCTCGCCGCGTGACCCGTAGGATCGCGATCGTCGTCCGGATCATCCGTGAAAAGAACTGTGTATACCCAAATGAAACCTGCGACATAATTCCCCTTGACAATGGGAAGGGAGTCGGCAAAGGTGACGATCCGAGGGTGGCGCTTCCGTGGTCATCGCCAGCGGTGAATCATCCTCGATCCGCAAGAGGGTTACTCGTTCTTGAGGAGACATCAATGTTGAAACTCATCGGTGTGGCCTTTCTCCTCGCGGTAGTCTTCGTCTCGTTGTGGGGGGGGTAATTGAGCAGACTCTTGAGTCTGCAGTCTCCGATCCGACGTACTGCATGCCCGCCGCGTCGATCGATGACATTGGCTTTTGGGTGAATTTAGATCTTGCTCGTGTGAGAATTGATTTCAAGTGTCCGAATCACACCCCCATCGCGGGGGGAGCCTGTACGTTTTGCGTTGTCACTGTGTTGGAGGTCTGGGACGAGGATTCGCAGACCTGGGTCGTACCCGATGACGCGCCCGACGACCCCGATGATCCCGAGGAAGGCCCAGTAGCCTGGAGAACCGCGAGCGTCCCATGCGAAGCCATGCCCGGTATCGATAACGATAATGTTTATTTCGATACTGAGATGCCCCCCAATCCCGGAGGGCGTTTATTCAAATACACGGCGACGATTTATGAAGGAAATTGCCCGGATCAGGGGCCATTGCCTCCATTTTGGATCGATCAGAAAAACAAGACGAGCCGTGTCTTTTGACCGCACATTCCTCGATCGGGATCATGCCTGCTGAGATCATCGGGATCTTGGTGAGCGTTCTGTACACCGTCTCCGGAGATCAATCGATGAAGATCAAACTCGCAATCAGCGTCCTCTTCGTCCTGGCGCTCGGCGGAGGGTTGCTGGCTTCGAGGAACGGTTCCGCCACGTCGCCGAAGGATTTAGGCACTTACAAGCCTATGGAGCCGATGGAGGATGATCCGAATGCTGGCGGAATGCAAGTCGCGATCGGCAACGGCGTTGTGGTCGAATCCGTCAGGCGGGCGTTCCCGTCCGATCGCAACGGGAATCTTGAGGTTGCCGTCCAGTATCAGATCAAGTTGCCTGTGGGCTATGACCCGGGCGGGGAAATCTGTCGGCTCCGCGTCCAGTCGGTCGTGAGGCCGGGTTGCTGTGGTGGAGACTGGAAGCTCCTCGCCGACATCCCGCTCGAACCATTTGTAGTGGGCTCCGGGGAGCATCTAAATGACGTCGTGGTTGTGAAGGTTCCGCCCCCCCGCGCCGAACGTGGAAGCGTCCGCGCGGTCCTGGAAACGCTCCAGGCTGACGGTGAGTGGAAAAGCGAGGCGGGAAAGACAATCTATGTCTATCCCCTCTGACGTCGATTCCGGATGGCCCCGGTCGGTGAACCACCGGGGCCATCTCAGAATCCCGGACGGAGGTTTTGCGACACCCAAAACAAACCGGCTGACTCGGCCAGCATTTACGGGTTCTCGCCGGAGTTTCCCGATGAATTCACCCTGAGGCCGCTCCCTCGCGGTCGATCCTAAACGGCTCGTCGACCAGCCGCCGCAGGTGGTCGCGGATGTCCGCCGGCCAGTCGTCGATGAGCTGGTCGAAGCACTCCCGATCCCTGGCAAAGAGCGCCCGAGACGCCTCCTCGAACCCCGGCAGGTTCCCCGCCATCGACCACATGAACGCGCCTGCCGCCTCCAGGGCCCTCCGCTCCCGCTCGGCTTGTGGCTCCCGTTTCCGCGCCTCGTCCACCAGCCGACGCAGGGCGGCCGAGGCCCCGCTCGGCTGCCGTTCGAGCCATTCCCAGTGCCTCGGCAGCAGAGTGACCTCCCTCGCGACCACGCCGAGCTTCGGCCGCCCCGGCCCCTGTCGCTTCGCCCCGGAGGCGTCGGCCCGCTCCAGAACCTCCTCCGGTGTCCCCCGGAAGTCGAAATCGACCTGCTTGCCGGTCTGATCCTCGAAGATCAAGACCGGCTCCGGATCGCCCCCGTCCAGATACGCCTTCGTCTCAAGCAGCATCGTTTTCCGATCCGCCGTGGCAATCCGCCTGACTCCAGCAAACGCTGTGTACGTGCGTTCCTCGTCCATCGTCCCGATCCTCGCCGAAGAACATCCGGGTTTTTCTCGAAGCTGCCGAATAATATCCGGATCTTTTTCCTCGTCAATATTCCCCGGGCAATATTCCCTGGATCGTTCTGGTTGCTGGCCAGCCGGGGGCTCCCGTCAGCCCTTGGGAGCCCGCGCTCGTGCAATCGGTTCACCCCTTGCCTAACCCAGCCCTCGCCTGATCGGTGGCCACCTGGGGAATTTGTGACTACGGCCCCCCGATTTCTCGATGATCTTGTCGAGGAACCCTCCCGATTCGATGACCGACCGGACCTGCTCTGCCCCGTTGTGAGCCACCCAACGACCGGTCGCCATGCTCGCTGCCGTCCCCTGCCCTTGCTCGCTCCCTTCTCCGGGCTCGCTCCTGTTCCCGGCCCGCAGAACCTTGCGCGCATCGAATCCGATCTCAGGCACGCTTCCGAATGAAACACACTCAAGCCCGAGCGTCGTTTCTCCAACGATCTCTCGGCGCGAAACGAACCCGATCCCGGACACCGAATCGACGAAACGAATTGAGGCAATTGCCGTAAACCTCAATCCCATTGTGAGAAGCATCGATTCCCCCAGGCGCACCGTCAGCGCACCCGACGGCGCACCGTCCGCGCACCCAAAATCGCAACGCCTGCAACGACGTTCCGCCCGACCCAACCACACCGATCCCCATCGCCCGATTGCCGAAACGAACCGAACCATTGGCCTCAACCGTCAATCAGGAAACGAGATACGACTCGACCCCGCAGCGCACCGACGGCGCCTCGAGCCGCCCATCCGAACGCGCACCGACGCAGACCCTCATACCGCTTCCCGTCCCAATGGTTGGGCATCCTTTCCTCGATCTCCCGACAACTCCGGGTGCCCCGGGTTCCGCGCCAGCGGACCCCGGGCGGAGCCGCATGAGCCAGCCACCCCCTGGCCTCGGATCCGCTGGCGCGGAACTCGGGGCACCCAGAGACCAGCCATTGGGACGGGAAGCAGCACGCGGCGGCGGTCAGACTCACCAAACACGGCCAATTTCGGGCGTCGCCCGCCATGCCGGGACGACCCGCCCGCACGGCTTTCCGCCTTGGGGCGATCTGGGCACGATCTCCCAAAACGAATGGGTCTGATCGACGTAACTCCTTTTCGGAGAACAGCAATTGCTCAGAAACCTTTGCGCTCCGACCAGCGCACCTCCAGCATGACACGACCCTCAACACTCCCAGAGGCTCACCATCCGGTACATCCGGCCGTTTCCCCTGAACGACGAGCGGCCCTCGACGCGACTGGCGATGCACTTCGAAAAAAGTCGATGAAGAATCGATCGCATTCCAGAGACCGATCTGATACGCTCAACGGTTGTTTGATCGTCCCCCCAGAGGGCAACGAACCGCTCCCGACCCCTGCGAGGTGTTCGTCAATGACCAGGGCCCTCCTCTCTCCCTCCTGCCGATTCCCGTCGTTCCCCTTCCTGATCGTTCTGGGCATTGGCCTCCTCTCCCTTCCTACCCCGGCCCGAGCGGATGACGCCGCCGACCGCGAAGGGCTCCAGCTTTTCGAGTCCCGGGTCCGGCCGATCTTGATCGACCGTTGCCAGCGCTGCCACGGCGAGGAGAAGCAAAAAGGGGACCTGCGGGTCGACTCCCTGGCCCATTTGCTCGGGGGCGGCCGGACCGGCCCGGCAGTCGTTCCGGGCGATCTGGTCGAGAGCCTCCTGGTCGAGGCCGTCCGCTACGAAGGCTTCGAGATGCCCCCCGACGGCCAGCTTCCCACCGAGGAGGTCGAGGCCCTCGTCCGCTGGGTCGAGCTGGGCGCCCCCTGGCCCGGTGAAGACCAAACCGCCGCCATCCGGGAAACGCCCGAGACCTTCACCGACGCCGATCGCTCCTACTGGTCCCTCCAGCCGGTCGCCGAGGTCGAACCTCCGACTGTCTCCGACTCCGGCTGGAGCCGCAACCCGATCGACCGGTTCGTCTTCGATCGGCTCGACGACGCCGGCCTTTCTCCCGCTCCCGAGGCCGACCGCCGCACCCTGATCCGTCGCGCCACCTTCGACCTGCACGGCCTGCCGCCGACCCCCGAGGAGGTCGACGCCTTCCTCGCTGACGACGCCCCCGACGCCTTCGATCGCCTCGTCGATCGCCTGCTCGACTCCCCCCGCTACGGCGAGCGCTGGGGACGCCACTGGCTCGACCTCGTCCGCTTCGCCGAGTCCGACGGCTACCGGGCCGACGCCTTCCGCCCCTTCGCCTGGCGCTACCGCGACTACGTCATCGACGCCCTCAACCGCGACCTGCCCTACGATCAGTTCATCCGCGAGCAGATCGCCGGCGACGAACTCGACCCGGAAAGCCCCGTCGGCCGCGTCGCGACCGGTTACCTCCGCCTCTGGGTCTACGAGTCGAACCAGCGCGACGTGGAAGGCCAGTGGGACGGCATCCTTGATGACATCACCGACGTCACCGCCGACGCATTCCTCGGCCTCGGCATGGGGTGCGCCCGCTGCCACGACCACAAGTACGACCCGATCCTCCAGAAGGATTACTACCGGCTCCGCTCCTACTTCGCGGCCGTCATCCCCGAGGACAACCTGAGCGTCCTGCCCGACGCTCCTGCCACCGGCGAGGCCGAGCGTCGAGCCGCCTGGGAAGCCCTCACCGCCGCCACCCGAGCCGAGATTGCCGAGCTGGAAGCTCGCCACCGCGAGCGAGCCGCCCAGTCCGCCATCGAGAAGTTCCAGCCCCACATGCAGGCTCTACTCCGCGACGACACCGGCAACCTCTCCCCCCGAGAGCAGCAGCTCACCACCCTGGCCTTCCGCCAGGTCATCATGGAGTACGACAAGGTCCCTAGCCAGCTCAAGGATGAGAAAGCCCGCTGGGAGGAACTCGTCGCCGAACTGAAGTCGTTCGACGCGATCCGCCCCGCCCCGGCCGATGTGGACGCCATCGCCGACGTCGGCCCGGTCGCCCCTCCCACCACGATCCCCGGCGACCGCTCGGGCGAGGACATCGCCCCCGGCATCCTCTCGATCCTCGACCCCGAGCCGGCCGAGATCGCCCCGCCCCCCGGCTGGCCCGACTCGACCGGCCGACGCACCGCCCTGGCGCATTGGCTGACCGACCCAGGCAATCCGCTCGTCCCCCGGGTCATGGTCAACCGCCTCTGGCAGTACCACTTCGGCAAGGGGATCGTCGCCACCAGCAGCGACTTCGGCCGCCTGGGAGAGAAACCCAGCCATCCCGAGCTGCTCGACTGGCTCGCCACCACCTTCATCGACGAAGGGTGGAGCCTCAAGTCCTTGCACCGCATGATGATGACGTCGAGCACCTACCGTCAGTCGTCGTACCGCGACGACCTCGAATCGTGCCAGGCCGTGGACTCCGAAAACACCTTGCTCTGGCGGATCCCCCCGCGTCGCCTGGAGGCCGAACCGATCCGAGACGCCATGCTTGCCGTCAGCGGCGAGCTGGACCTTGACCTTGGCGGCCCCAGCGTCCCGGCCGACGAGCCCCGCCGGTCCGTATACACCAAGTTCATCCGCAACGTGAAGGACCCCGTTCTTGGTGCCTTCGACATCGCCGACGGCTACCTCAGCACCGCCCAGCGGAACGTGACCACCGCCCCCACCCAGTCGCTCATGATGATCAACGGCGGCTGGACCTTGAAGCGGGCCGAGGCCTTCGCCAATCGCCTCCTTGACAACCCCGACCTGACCGACGCCGATCGCGTGCAACGGGCCTTCCGCCTCGCCTTTGCCCGGTCGCCCGACTCGGACGAACTTGCCGCCGCGCTGGCCTTCCTTCGAGGGCCTTCGACCGACGTCGACCTGATCGCCGCCGACCTCTCGTGCGACGACGGGACCGAGGCCCCGGCCGACCGCGCCGCCTGGGTCGACTTCTGCCACGTACTTCTCAACGCCAACGAGTTCCTCTACGTCGATTGACATCCCCGATTCCTGGCGGATCGGCCCCCAGTCGGTCCCGATCGGAATCCCCCCGACTCCTCCCCGCCGAGCCGAGAGGACGACTCATGCCCCGCCACTCTGAATCGCAGCCGAATCCGATCCCGCACCGGATCAACGCCTTGTCCCGCCGCGAGATGCTCCTCCGCGGCGGGGCCGGATTCGGGGCGTTGGGCCTGTCCTATCTGCTCGGCGGTCCCTCGGCCTCAGCCTTTGTCGACAGCCCGACCCTCCTGCCCGATGCCTCCGCCTGGAAGCGGCCCGACGGCGCCAAGAGTGTCATCTTCCTCTTCATGGAAGGCGGCCCGAGCCAGATCGACACCTTTGACCCCAAGCCCGAGGTCAACCGCTTCGCCGGCCAGTCCCTGCCGTCGAGCATCAAGCGGGTCATCCTCCCCATGGGAGAGATGGAATCTCCTCTGCTCGCCTCACACCGCACGTGGTCGCGTCGAGGCGAGTGCGGCATGTGGGTCTCCGACTGGCTGCCCCACATCGGCGAGTGTGCCGATGATCTGGTCGTCGTCCGCTCCTGCATCTCCGACGGCCTGAATCACGTCAACGGCGTCTGCCAGATGAACACCGGCTCGATCCGAGGGGGCCGCCCCTCACTCGGCAGTTGGGTGACCTACGGACTCGGAACCGAGAACGAGAACCTCCCCGCGTACGTCGTTCTCCAGGACCACGAACGAGCCACCGTTGCGGGCGGGCCTCGCAACTGGGGGGCCGGCTTCATGCCCGCCGTCTACCAGGGGACCAAGCTCGCGTCCGGTAACGAGCCGATCCCCGACCTCCTTCCCCCCGACGGCATCGACGACGCTCGCCAGCGCCGCAAGCTCGCCTTGCTCGACCAGTTTAACCGCCACCACGCCCTCGAACGTCCAGACCAGTCGGAACTCGACGCCCGGATCGCCTCCTACGAGCTTGCCTTCCGGATGCAGGCCGAGGCTCCCGAGGCGGTCGACATCGACTCCGAGTCCGAGGAAACGAAGCGTCTTTACGGCCTCGACCGCGAGGAAACCGCCACCTTCGGCCGGAACTGCCTGCTCGCCCGCCGCCTGGTCGAGCGGGGTGTCCGCTTCATCCAGCTCTACCACGGGGCCGGCAGCAAGTGGGACGCCCACACGGGCATCGAGAAGAACCACACCGAGAATTGCCGGTCGATGGATTACCCCGTCGCCGGCCTGATCAAGGACCTTAAGCGCCGCGGGTTGCTCGACGAAACCCTCATCGTCTGGGGAGGCGAATTCGGCCGCACCCCCATGTCCGAGAAGGGGGACGGCCGCGACCACAACCCCTACGGCTTCACCATGTTCATGGCTGGGGCCGGTCTTCAGGGTGGGCGCGTCATCGGACAGACGGATGACTTCGGCCTGCACGCGATCGAGGACCGCATCCACGTCCACGACCTGCACGCCACGATCCTCCACCTGATGGGCCTCGACCCCGACCGCCTCGTCTTCCTCCACAAGGGCCGCCCTGAACGGGCCACCCTCAACGAGGGGGTCGTGGCCGATCGCGTTGTATTTGGTTGATGGGTTCGATCACGACCTCCTGCCACTGGACCGACACCTCCTGGCCGGGCGACCGGGTCCCGATCCGCCGATCCCGCGACCGCGGCCTGCCATGACTGACGTCGTGGTAAGGCTGCTCAATCGATCTGATGCTCCCCTCTTCGAGAAGGTCGCGGACGACGTCTTTGATGCAGAAATCCAGGCCGATCTCGTCCGGGAATTCCTCAATGATCCCCGTAGTCTGATGTCCGTGGCACTGCACTCGGGCGTCATCGTGGGCATGGCATCGGCCGTGATCTACGTCCACCCGGACAAGCCGCGTCAACTGTTCATCAACGAAGTTGGCGTGGCCCCGCCCTACCAGCGCCGAGGGGTGGGCAGACGGCTCGTCTCCGCGCTCCTCGATCGGGCTCGCGAGCTGGGCTGCTCGGAGGCCTGGGTGGCTACCGAGGTCGAGAATCACCCTCCTCGATCGCTCTACGAGGCACTCGGGGGCGTCGAAGATTCCCCTCCTGCGGTGCTCTACCTCTTTGATCTGACTCAAGAGGATCGATCTGAGGAAGGTCCTTGTGAGGGAACAGGACCTGACGGCTCCTGAGCATTTGCTGATCGCGTCAGGCCAAAGTACACAGCACACAGACCTCGCCGATCGCAAAGATCGGCGAGGCCTGTTGTGAATGCAGCGGTAGGACATCTCGTCAGAAGGGGGAGTTGGCCTCAGCCTCCTGGCGGCGTCGCTCAAACTCCTCGGTGCCCGGCAAGGGAACGGTCGTTCCTTCGGGGTTGAGCAAACGTTCAATGGCTGCGCGATCTGACGCCTCGACCACTCCCGGAATCGTCATGCCGTACGAGTATCCGAGTGAGCTGAGCAACCGGTCGATCGGCAACGGGCGAAGTCCCAGGCGGCGGGCCTGCTCGATCGCGTCGGTCCGAGTGGTCGCGAAGGCAAGGTCGTCGAGATTCATCTCCTGGACCGACCTCATGTTCGAAGGCGTTCGGATCGGATCCCGTTCGTCAATGATGTAGTAGCTGATCCGAGCGTTCAGCTCACCCTGTTCTTGACCAACCGAAGGGGTTGGCAGGTCATAGTCCACCACACCGCCAGCGGCCTCGATCAATCGCTTCAGGTCCTCGCGATCATCGACGCCATCGCGATTCATGTCGATCTTGCCGATCAGGGCGAAACGTTGCGGGCCGTCGGGGCTCCAGGCCGCCGAGTAAAGCTGGTCGCCGGTTCGCAAAGGATTATTCTTATCGAACTGTTCCTCGATCGTTGCTACCGTGTCTCGATCGCCGACTTCGATCAGCTTGATCCGAGCCTTCGGCTTATCGCTTGGCAAGCCTGGGGCATCGGCATCGAATACTGACAGGATCATCTGAGGACGGGCACCCATGCTCCGCGTCAGGTTGGTTCGTACCCGACGGGTCGAGTAGTCAACGAAGGTCACATATCCGTCCGCATTGTCCAGAACGACTTCAGTCTTTTCCGTCTGATCACGCCAGAACTTCATCTGTTCCAGGATGTCAGAAATTCGATCTTCGTAATCGTCCTTCTGCGAGGCCAGATTGGTCGTCAAGCGGTCATTCTGGACCCGAAGTTCCGCCACCTGACGCTGGAGCTGACTCAACTGATCACGCTGATCTTCGAAGAGACCTTCGTATTTTTGATGTTCGTTCTGGAGATCCTGTTGCGCGGCCTGAGCTGCTTGCTGCTGGCGGTTCAACTCGGTCTGGTTCACGTTGTCGACGTTTTCCAGTTGCCGACGAAGCCTGACATTGTCCGTCGCCAAGGCAGTGGCCAGACGAGACTGATTGGCAGTCAACGCGGCGAGCGTTTCGAGCGAACCTTTTAGTGTCGGAGTCAGGGTTGATTCATCGGTAAAGGTTTGAATCAGCCCGGTCAGATTTTCCCGGTAGCGAGCGACCTCGGTGCCGGTCGCGCCGTCGCGTTGCGCCTGGGAGATCGCCTCGTTCGCTGCGGTCAGTTGCTCACTGAGCGAGGAGACCAAGGCTTGCTGGTCCGTGTCGATCGTGGTCAGGACGGTTGCGGTATCAGACTGAACCTGATAACCGGCCCGATCGAGGACCGAGATCAAATTGTTATTTGCCTGGCTGGCCTTGGTGTTGGCCTGCGTTGCCTCGTTCCGAGCCGTGTTCCCTTGCTCGATCGCCTTGCTGTACTCTGAGTACAGGAAGTACGACGTCACCGCCAGGATCACCGTCAGTGAGACGAAGATCGCAACGGCGATTTTCAGTCCCTGCGATTCGTTGGCAGATGCCATGGATCAATATCTCCCGCCGGCCGGGCCGGATCCTCGGGGGTGGCCGGTCCAGGCTGTCCGCTGGTGCTTGGGATAGTCGAATGGGGTCGAAAGGCGGCGATCGCGGGATCATCGGACCGGATCGCGAGAAGAGAGGAGTATCCGAAAGAGCAATCACTTCCAGATTTTAGGAGCCGTTCCGGCCTCGGTCAAACCAACCACGAGCGGCTTGAGACCACTTGCCGTCCTGACCGGCAGGGTCGACACAGGCCGATCCGAGCCGACCGTGATGACTCGATTCGTTGGACGAGGGAACCCGCAAAAACGTTCCCGACGATTTCTCTTGCCCAGCTTCCGGAGGCCCTGGGGTTGGCAGGTCCCTTGACGCTCGCAAGCCGATCGACCGACAATCCCTTATCCCCCGGATGACCTGGTGCATTCCCCGTTTTGCTTGCCCTGATGGAACCGGCCAATGTCCCCAATCCTTCTTGCTTCGGTTCGAGCGTGCTCGCGGCCCCTGGCGATCGTTGTGCCCTGGGTCCTGTTGGTTGGGATGGTCGAATCGGCCCGATCTCAGGAACTTTACCCCTCGTTGGCCCGCATCAAGGCTGATGTCGCCTTCCTTGCCGACGATGCCCAGGAGGGCCGCTCCCCCGGTTCGGCCGGAATCGAGCGATCGGCCCAGTATATCGCCCAGGTCTTCAAAGAGGTGGGCTTGACCCCCGCCCCCGGCCTCGACGACTACTATCAGCCGTTCACCATCACCGGATCGGCCCGGCTCGGGCGCTCCCAGTCGCTGGCCGCGACTGTCGACGAGGGGGAGACGATCGACGGCCGCCTCAGGCGAGATTTCATGCCCCTGAGTATCGGCGGCGCCGGCGCCTTCGAATCGCTCCCAATCGCCTTTGTTGGGTATGGCATCACCACGCCCGACGGAGCCGAATTCTCCTATGACGATTACGCCGGGATCGATGTCGAGGGTAAGGTCGTCATCCTCCTCCGACGCGCTCCGAAGTACGACGAACCCGGTAGCCCATTCGCTCCCGATGGTGCCCGCCCGGTCGACGTTGCCACCTTCCGCCACAAGGCCATCAATGCCTTCCGCCACGGGGCCAAGGCGGTCCTCATGGTCAACGACGAGGCAGGCTTGAAGGGCGAGGAGGACGAACTCCTTCTCTTTACCTCTGCCGGAACCGAGCGCTACACGACCATCCCCTTCGTCATGGCCCGACGTGCCTTTGTCGATCAACTGCTTAAGGCGGCTGGCGCTCCGCCCCTTTCGGAACTCGAAGCTCAGATTACGGCCGAAGCCACTCCCAAACCTGCCAGCCGATTGCTTGACAAGGTCGCCCTGACCGCCTCGATTGACGTGGAACAGCCGACCATCGTGGCCAAGAATGTCATCGGTGTGCTCGAAGGTGCCGGCCCGCTGGCCGACGAGACCGTGGTCATCGGCGCTCACTACGACCACCTCGGCAAAGGGGGGGCCGGATCACTCGCTCCCTTCTCCTCCGACATCCATAACGGGGCCGACGACAACGCCTCGGGAACGTCGATGATGCTGGAAATGGCTCGACGCCTGGCCGCCCGCCCCGATCCGCTCCCCCGTCGCGTGGTCTTCATGGCCTTCTCGGCGGAAGAGCGTGGGTTGCTCGGTTCACGGTTCTACGTCGAGGATCAGCCGCTGATTCCGCTCGACCAGACGGTCTTCATGTTCAACTTCGATATGGTTGGCCGGTTGAATGAAAACCGCCAGTTGACGGTCTTCGGCGTTGATTCAACCCCTGGCCTCCGGGAACTGGTCACGGCGATCGGCTCCTCGCACGGGCTCGACCTCCGTCCCAATGCCCAGGTGGCCGGCAACAGCGACCACGCACCATTCTATGAGCGAGGCATCCCGGTGGCCTTTCTGTTCACCGGAACCCACCGCGACTATCACCGCCCCAGCGACACGGCTGAGAAGGTCAATTACGAAGGGATGGCCCAGATCGCCGACTACGCCGAATTGCTGCTTCTTGATGTCACCCGGCGTCCCGAGCGGCCCGTGTTCTCAGTCAGCGAGGAAGCCGAACCCGAGCCGCGGCGGATGGCCGCGGGCAACGGGGCTTCGCTTGGCACGATCCCCGATTATGATGAGAGCGTCGAGGGGCTTCGCCTCAACGGGGTCCGGGAAGGCAGCGCCGCCGCGAAGGCCGGTTTAACCGGCGGCGACATCATCATCGGGTTCGCCGGCAAGCCCGTCGGCACCATCTATGACTTCATGGAAGGGCTGAACGAGGCGAAGCCCGGCGACCGAGTGGCCATCGAGGTTCGCCGAGGCGACGAAACCTTGACGCTCGAAGCCGTCCTTGATGCCTCTGCACCCCGAGAAGGGCACGACGATTGATCGAACTGGCCGAAAAACGGCTGGGGCCATCCTGACCCCAGTCGTTCCAGAGACCGCATGGTTCCAGTTCCAGGAATGGCTGGGATCGCCATGCCCCAGCCTCCCACTTGTGCTTTTCATCAGTAATGTGCGAGGTGCTGTACGGTCGGCTCGAACACCGATCAACGTGTTGATCCACTGATTCGCTCTCGTCTCGATTCTCCGGCGATCGCGTCCTTTGGGGAACCGATCCCAGAACCGCCCCCTCATGACTCGAACCGGAACATCAACCCCGATCATGATTCTGCTGCCGGCCGTCATCCTGAGCCTCTCGGGATGTTCGGACGATCGGTCCCAGGTGGTGATCGCGACCCCCTGGGACCGCACAACCTGCCGGCAGTTCACCGCCCTTCTTGCTCAAGCTTCCGGCGATCCAATTCCCGTGATCCGCTGGGTTCGTCTCGATCCGTGGGACGATCCTGCCCGCCTGATTGAGGCAGACCACACGGTCCATCTGCTCCTCGGCTGGCCGACCGCTACCCTTGCGGAACTCAACGATCGCGGACGTCTCGACCGGTCCGAAGCCGGGACATTCCGCTGCGTCGGAACCGAAGGTTCGGAACGGTTCCGATTCACTTCCCCGGATACTTCGGCCACGGCGATCCTCCCTGGCGATCCTCGGATTGACCCAGTTGCCCGTCGCCAGGTTGCCTCCCGACTGGCTCGGGGAGCGGGACGAACGGGTTACGCCTCCCTCATCGAGTCTGGCTTGTCGAGTGTCCACTCGGCCGAAGATCCTGCACCAGTTCGGGAGTCTGAAGGATTCAGCGTCGCGTCGATCGCCACCCCAGTGCATCCCGAAGCCCGCGCGTTTCGTGACCGACTCCGCAAGCAATGGAACCACGAGCCGCTTGCATTGGGCAGAGGCTCGCCCGTGACTCCTTCCGTTCGGACGCTCTCTGCCGAGCTGATCGGGGCCACTCTCGTCGATGCGGAGACGGAACTGCATCGAGCCCGGGAGATCCTCAGGCAATGGCCCGATGCCGACGATGGGCGTTCCCTGCTCGTCGAGCCGCCGCTCTGGCCTCCCGACTCGATCCGAAGGCTGGCGAACGACCCGACGCGACGCTCCATGATCGAAACGCTGGCCGCCGCCCTGGTGGACGACCCCGAGTCGAGGGCCTGGCTGCTCGACTCCTGGCAGGCGCCCCCTCGCCCCGTCGATGGCGCCCTGCTGGACGCTCTGGCGACGGCCAATGAGGGCCGATTGCTCCGATCAACTCGCGTCTTGCCCTGGCTTCGAGCCGAGTGGACGGCCTGGGCTCGTCAGCGATACGCTCAGATCGCCCGGGAACTGGACGTTGGGGCCGAGGAGACTGCCCGATGAGCCGCCTCCTCTGCGAAGGGCTCTCGAAACGGTATGACCGGATCGCCGTGGTCGACGAGGTGAGTCTGGAGGTCAAGTCCGGGCAATGGCTTGCGGTCCTCGGTCCCCCTGGCTCGGGCAAATCGAGCCTCGCCCGGGTGATCGTGGGGCTCGACCGTCCCGATCGTGGCGAGATCTTCGTCGATGATCGCCTGATTCAGACGACCCGACCCCACGAGCGCGGCTTCGGCTACCTCGGGCCGTCGGAGGCCCTCTGGCCTCATCTGACGATCGCCGAGAACGTCGGTTACGGGCTTCGGGCGCGAGGGATTGCTCGGAAAGATCGACTCCGGAAGGTCGAGGAGGCCCTCACGACGATTGGACTCGAAACCCTGGCCGATCGGCTTCCCTCGGCCCTGGATGACCTGCAACGCCGGAGGGCCGAGTTGGCCCGAGCGATTGTTGACGACCCCCGCATCCTCATTCTCGACGAGCCGACCGGGCCACTCGACCCCCGCAATCGCCCGGCCTTTCGCGATGAGCTGCGACGGCTTCGGACCAGTTGGGATCGAACCGTCGTGGTCCTGACCCAGCATCGAGACGACGCCCTGGCCTTCTCCGATCGCCTGGCGGTCATGGACCTGGGTCGGATCGTCCAGGTCGGCTCATCCGAGGAGGTTTACGGCACCCCGGCCGATGCGTTCGTGGCTCAGTTGCTCGGGCCGGTGAACCTGTTCCAGGGGCAGGTGGCCGGGGCGTCGATGTCGGGAGAGCTGTTCGTTCGGACCACGATCGGCCGCCTCGTCGGCCGCCTGGCGACCCGCGCCGAGCCTCCGGTCGGCACGCCGGTCACGGTGGCCATCCGTCCCGAGTCGATCCGCCTGGGTCCAAACCTGCCGGTCGATGCCAATCGGTTTCAGGTCACGGTCGAGCGGCAGGTGTTTCAAGGGGCATTGCGCTCAGTCGACCTGCGAGGCCCCGGCGACTGGCCGCTTATGGCCTCGGCGCTTCATCCGCAGGCCCCCGACCTCCGCGAAGGCCAGCCCTTGACCGTTGCCGTGGCCCCCGATCATGTCGTCGTCCTGCTCGGTCGTTATGCGACGGTCCCGAAGCCTGGCGAGCCGGTCTCGTGATGCCGAGGAGGGGCCGATGACCCGAATCGTGAGGCTCCTCGGAGCCCTGGTTGCTGTCGCCCTGATCGTCGTGCCGGGGCTGAGTCTCCTCCTGGCCTCGGTCCTCACCGTCGAGACCGCGGACGTCCCGAGCGTGACCGTCGTCCACTGGGGTTTGACCCTTTCTGATCCGTTCGTGCGCGACTGCCTCAGGAACAGCCTGGCGATCACCGGAAGTGTCGTCGCGCTGGCCACGATTTCGGGCATCATCCTGGCTCGCATTGCCTGGGGATGCCGAGGATGGCGAGGGGCGGCGGCCTTGCTCCTGATTCGTTTGGGGGCCGGATGCCACCCGTGTGTGATGGCGATCGCCTGGCTGATGATCTTCGACAGGCTCGACTCCTCCGGCCAGTTCGTTCCACAATGGCTTGACGGTTCCCGAGGCCGATGGCTCCTGCTTGGCCTCTCACAGTTCGGGTTTGCCTCAGCCTGGATTGCCTGGTGGACTGGCCGAGCGCTCGACCGAATCGGGTCGGAATGGCTGCGGGTGGCCGCGTGTTCCGGAGCCAGCCGCCGATGGCTCTGGCGGACCTCGATCTGGCCGTTGATTCGGCCGACCGTCGCTCGGGTCTCGGCTTCGGTCTTCGTGGTGCTCCTGATCGAGCCGGGGGGCCCCCTGGTGCTCGGTCTTCGTCGAACGCTGGGCGCTCAAATTGTCGGATCGCTCTGGATGACCTCGCGAGGTGATGCCCCTCGGGCCGCGACACTCGCGGCGCTGGCCGTTGGACTGTCGGTGCTGGTCCGAGTGGCCTTGAGGCGATGGGGAGGCACGGACCATCTGGCCTCGATCCCTTCTTCCCCCGCAGAGCCTGCTGCGTCGATGGTTTCGCAGGGTCGTTTCCGGTCGTTTCTTGCCCTCCTCGTGATCGTGATGTGGACCACGATCGCGCTGGGTCCGGCCGCGACCCTGGCAATCGAGTGGGTCCGCTCGGTGGAATTCGGTGATTGGTCAATGGCCTTGCATGATGCCTGGCATGGCCTGGCCCCGATTCTCGGCTGGTCGTGCGCGCTGGGAGGGGCCTCAACGCTGCTTGCAATGGCCCTCGCCTGGCCGCTCTCGGCCTTCCATCGCGGTGATGTTGCGCTGGTTAGCCTGAACGCGGTGCCTCCGCTGACAATTGGCGTCGGCTTGCTCGGGCTCTGGCAGATTTCCCGGTCCTTGACCGGTGAATCGCCGATCGTCGAGGTCCTCAGCCGAGTTGGTCAGCAGATCGACCCCTACCATGCACCGTGGCTCCTCGTGACCTGGGGAACGGCCCTGGTTCATCTGCCCTGGGCGGTTGCGGCTGCGCGATCGGCCCGATCCATCGATGCGCCGGCACTTCACGATGAAGCCCGAATGGCGGGACATCGCATGGCCGTTCGCCGGACTTTGGTGTTCTGGCCAATTGGGCTACGTCGCTGCGTGGTTCCTGCCCTGGGGCTGGCCCTGCTGGCGGCCTCGGGTCTGTCACCGGGCCTGGTATTGACGCCATTGGAACCGTTCCGGCCGATTGCTGCCTGGGTAGTTCGAGACGCAATGAGCGAGCCGATCGCAGGTCCGGAGGTGCTTCTGGCGTTGTTGGCCTCGATGCTTGGTGTGTTTCTCTTGCTGCGCCCGGATCGGGCTCCCGAATCGCTCGCCATCCTCCGGAACTAAGCCGCCGCTGATCGGACGATCCGATCGGTTCGGAGTTTGTTGATCGGCAGTTCCGGGTTCATCTCAACCTGCTCGTTGATCAGAATAACACCTTGCGTATGATGTGTCTTTGGTGGTCGCTTCACGTTTGGGTGCGACGGTTTCTTATGTAGATGTCGAGGTGTGCAATGAATGCCGATCGAGATCTCCATCTCTTGGTGCTGGCGATTCAAAAGCATGTCATCGACCCGTGCCGGCTCGCACAGGTGCTTGCCGACTGGACTCCCGAGGAACTGAAGGACGGGGTCATCTCCTTCCTTGTCAGACAAGGAACCCTTTCCCCCGATGACCTGCATCGCCTGGAATTGATGACCACCCAGAGCGATCCTCACGAATCGGCCGAGACGGCATCGATCCCCCTTGGCTCGCTCCCCGTCAACGCGGACGCAACGACCCGGGGAGAGCCGCTTTCGGGCAGTGAGACCGTTCCCTTCGATTCCGGGAGTGAGTCTTGCGAATCGAATCAGAACGGCGAACCGTTTGTCCCTCCTCAGCGTTTCGAGATTCTTGGACTGCACGAGACTGGCGGGCTGGGCCTCATCTGGCGGGCCAGAGACAGGGTCATCGGCCGAGAGGTCGCGCTCAAGACCTTGCGTCCTGATCGGGCGGGGACCGAGCACGCCCGATCCCGGTTCGTTCGAGAGGCTCAGGTCACGGGCCAGCTGGAACACCCGAGCATCGTGCCCCTCTATGACCTATCCAGCAGCGGGAACACCCCGTTTTATGTGATGCGGTTTATTTCCGGTCGGACCCTTTCTCAGGTGGCGACGGATTACCACCACCGCCGAAAGGAAGGCCAGGTGAAGCCGCTCGATCTGGTGAGCCTGCTCGATGCCTTTGTCGGCGTCTGTCGCGCGGTTGCCTTCGCGCATCGACACGAGGTCTTGCACCGTGATTTGAAGGGACAGAATGTCGTCGTCGGTGAGTTCGGCGAGGTCTTCCTCCTCGACTGGGGACTGGCCAAACAGGTTGGCGAGGTGGGCGATCTGAGTGGGACCGCGCCGAGCGAGGGCGGAGACAGTGGTGAGGATACCGCACCCGGCTCCGCCGTCGGCACCCCCGGTTACATGGCCCCCGAGGTCGCACGAGGAGCGGGTTCCACGAAGAAGTCCGACATCTACGGTCTCGGGGCGGTCCTTTACTCACTCTTGACCGGCAGGGCCCCCTACTCTGGTTCCTCGGTGAACCAGGTTTTGCGCAAGATCATCACCACCGATCCGTCCCCGATCCGGTCAATCCATCCCGAGGCCCCTGCCGCGCTCGAAGCCATTTGCAAGAAGGCCATGGCCCGAAATCCGGACGATCGTTACGACTCAGCCGAGGAGGTTTCCACCGAGGTCCGCCGCTGGCTCGCGGACGAGCCGGTGCATGCCTATCCCGAACCCTGGGGTGTTCGGTTTGCCCGTTGGGCCAGACGACGGAAAACCACGGTCATCGCGGTGGCCATTTTCCTGACCACCGCTGCGCTGGTGGCAGCCCTTGCGGCAATCTTGCTCTGGCAAGAAGAACAACGCACCGCGGCCGCGAAGGAACTCGCCGAGCAGAACGCCGAGCTTGCCCAGCGCGAGCAGCTTCGGGCCGAGCAAAACGCGCAGCGTGCGGAGGATGAACAACTCCTTGCCGAGCAAAACGCCGAACTTGCCCGGACCGTGAGTGCCGATGCCCTGGCCCTGGTCCAGGCGGTCGAGTGGGTTCTCGCCTCGACCGAGTCGTTACATCGGTTCCGCAAGGACTTGCTCGACTCCGGCAGCCGGACATTTCGCGATGAGCTCGCCCGCAATCCTGACGACACCACCACCGTCTCTCAGGCGGCCGATGTATTTCTCTACACCGCAAACGTTTTCCGCCTGGAAGGGAATGATTCCACTGCGGATGCGCTGTATCAGGAAGCGGCCGAGCTGCTGAATCAACTGATCGCCGCCGATCCCGCCGACCCCGCCCCGCGCTTGCGGCTCGTCAATACCCTCAAGGATTGGGCGGTCCTCCGCTCCCGCACGGGCCCTCAAGCCGAGGCCAATGCCCTGTACCAGCAGGCGATGGCCGCCCTGGAGCCGCTTCGAGGGCCGGAGGACGAGCTTCCGGAGGTCCGGCGCTCGCTCGCCCGCATCCTACTCAATCAATCCGTCAGCCTGGAACTCATCGGTGATCAACACGCTGCGCTGAATGCCGCCCGTCATGCCACCGACCTGTTCGCCGAGTTGGTCGATCTTCCCCTGACTGGCCGACACCCGTACGATCCCTTGATGCTTGCCCGAGCCCTGACGCTCTCCGCCGCTCGTGAACGGGATCTTGGTCAGATTGAACGCGCCAAGGACATTCACGTTCAGGCCGTCCGGGCTTACGACGCCGTCAACAAGTCCACCCCTTACGGGATGACTCAGGCCGATGTGGCCTGGACGGTCGCGGTTTGCCGACTGGAACGAGGAAAGACCTGGGCACTCGACCGCGATCCGAGAGCCTGGGGAGCGCTCGACGCGGCCGTGAGTGCCTATGAGCAGCTCGCCGCGGGGTTCTCCTGGGTGATTGGCTATCCGTCGGGACTGGCCGATGCGCTCATCATCCGGGCCGACGCCAAGGCTGCTGTTGGGTTTCCCGATGCTCGTGACGATTACGACCGGGCTCGAGCGGTTGCCGAGCGCCTGGTCGAGCAACAGCCCGACGTTCCACGGTATCGGAGTTTGCTCGGAAATAGCTTGATCGGCCTGGCAACCACAGTTCGTCACGATCCGGAACGACGAGATGAATTCCTGCGATTGGCTGAGGAACATCTTGCCAGGGCCGTCCTGGCCGATCCGGATGCCGTCGACGATCGGACAGCGTTGGAGAAGGTCCGAGCGGCCCGGAATTGAATCAGAGTTCAGCCTGAGCTGCACCGGGGATCATGGTTCGTCGTCGTCATAATAGTCGACATTGATGGTCGCCTCGGGTGGGTCCACGGTCACATTGCTCAGGGTGATCGTGATGATCCCGTCGGTCGGGTCAATTACGGCCGGGGGCGGGGGCACGATTGATTTCGGCCTCTGGGCTGGTGGCTCGGACTGGGGGCTCGGATGAGGTCCCGATTGGCGACCACTCGACCGGATGGCCACGACGAGGGTTCTTGAATCTTTCGGGAAGATTCTCCCGGAACCGACATGCCAGTTGCAATTGTTTCCGGTGGCTGCGGTGACCCTACTCGTTGTCTGGTCGTACCATCCGTCGGTCGGCCCCGTGATCGAAAAAAAGGACCACTTGCCATTTCTCGGATTCGCCGCTGCTCGAACACTCAGAGACATGGGGACGAGCTCCTTGGTGGGTGATTCGGGGGTCGCTCTGGAAATCGAACACTTCAGCGCGAGCTCTCGTGCAAGGTTCAGCAACAATCCCCGACCCTTGCTTTGTGGCCTCGACCGAGTCAGCAAGCTGGAACGAGTGAACCGTGAGGGTGTTGTCTCCCTGGTCAGGAACACACTGGAAACGCCCTCATTCGTTCAAGGGCAATCTCATTGGACAGATCAACACCGAAATCTCGCACACAGGATACCACTCTGGTGCAACCTTGTTTCGCTGTGATTCTGTGACCATGGGATCGAATCGGCTCATGGATCGCGTGAGACGGGCGTTGTCCTGCCTCTTCGGTTGACCCTCCCGACTCGATTTCTCCCGATGCCTGCAACTCCCCTGGCCTCCTGGCCCGTCAGACTGCTACGATGATCCGAGACGCGAGGCGATGTGCAATCTGCTCGGGAGAGTTCGACGGGAGTCACGCGACGGCAATGGGCATTGCGAAACTGGCCTTGGAAGATGGGACGGTGTACACCGGCCGGTCCTTTGGAGCATCGGGCGAGATCGACGGCGAGGTCGTCTTCAATACGAGCATGACCGGCTATCAGGAGATCCTCACCGATCCGTCCTATCACGGCCAGATCGTTGCGATGACCTATCCCTTGATTGGCAACTACGGAGTCAATGCCGAGGACGAGGAAAGCGCCCGCCCCTGGGTCCGCGGTTTCGTCGTTCGCGAGCTGAGCCGCCTGGCCAGCAACTATCGATCTCGGGAAGACCTGCCGAGCTACCTCGCCCGGCATGGCGTGCTCGGCGTGGAGGGGATCGACACCCGGGCCCTCGTGCGACGGACCCGGGAGGTCGGCGCCATGAAGGGCTTCCTTTCCTCGACCGACCTTATCGACGACTCGCTCGTGGAAAAGGCCCGGCGCAGTCCTGGCCTCGTCGGCCGCGATCTGACCCGCGATGTGATGCCCGAATCGATCGCCCGCTGGGAACTTGGTTTCGAAGGCCCCTCGGCCGAGATCCTCCGAGCAACCGAAGGCTTGCAGACGCATCAGGCGACGACTCCTCATGTCGTCGCGCTTGACTTCGGCATGAAGCGAAACATTCCCCGCTTCCTGGTCGAGAGCGGTTGCCAGGTGACGGTCGCCCCCGGTTCGGCTCCTCCTCAGGCGATCCTCGAACAGAAGCCCGACGGCATCTTCGTTTCTAACGGCCCCGGCGACCCGTCGGCATTGGGATCGGCCATCGACTCCCTGCGGGCCTTGATTCGATCGGCGGCCGATGACCGTGGCGTGCCGATCTTCGGCATCTGTCTCGGCCACCAGTTGCTCGGTCAGGCGCTGGGAGCCCGGACCTTCAAGATGAAGTTCGGCCATCGGGGGGCCAATCATCCGGTCCGCGACGAACGGACCGGCAAGATCGAGATTACGACCCAGAACCACGGCTTCGCCATCGACGCCGACTCGTTGCCGAAGGAGGTCGAGGCCTCGCACCTGAACCTCTACGACGGGACGCTGGAGGGGCTTCGCCATACCCGATTGCCCGTCTTTGCCGTCCAGTATCACCCCGAGTCGTCGGCCGGCCCCCACGACAGCGGGCACCTGTTTGGTGAGTTCCGTCGCTTGATGGACCGCTGATCCGATCGCCCCTCCTTCAGCCATCGTTCGGGCGAATTGCTTGACGGATCGGGTCCGCATTCGTATCGTATTCCCTTTGCTCCGTAACGCGTTACGCGAAAATGATCTTCATCAGGAGGATGGCCGTGCCATCGACGTGCGTCGTGGGGTTGCAGTGGGGTGACGAGGCCAAAGGGAAGATCGTCGATGCCCTCTGCGACCGGCATGACATGGTCGTCCGCTACCAGGGGGGAGCCAACGCCGGCCACACGGTCGTGACCGGAGGCAAGACCTACAAGCTCTCGCTCCTGCCCTCGGGCATCCTGCGAGAGGGGATCACCTCGGTCCTCGGCAACGGCCTGGTCATTCATCCGCCCACCTTGCTGGAGGAGATCGAGCGACTGGCCGGTCAGGGGATCGACGTGAGCGGCCGCCTTCTCGTCGGCGACCGTGCCCACGTGATCATGCCCTACCACCTCGTTGAGGAACGCCTCACCGAGGAATCGACCGAGGCCGCCGAACAGCTCGGCACGACCCGTCGCGGGATCGGCCCCTGCTACCGAGACAAGGTTGGGCGGGTCCACGGCATTCGGATCGCCGACCTCTATTATCCCGACTCGTTCCGAGAGCAGGTCCGCCGCGCCGTCGAGTTCAAGAACCGATCGCTCGCCGCGCTCTTGCCTGACTTCACCCCCCTCGATGCAAAGGCCATCACCGAGGAATACTTGACCCTGGCCGATCGGATGCGCCCCTATGTCGGCGATGCCACCGACCGGCTTCACCAGGCGATTGGTTCCGGCAGCCGCCTGCTGTTTGAAGGGGCCCAGGGGACATTGCTCGACATCGACCACGGTAGTTACCCTTATGTGACCAGCTCCAACAGCAGCGCCGCGGGCATCTGGTCCGGCTCGGGGGTTCCGGCTCGGCACGTTGACCGCTGGATCGGCGTGGTCAAGGCCTACACGACCCGGGTCGGCGAAGGCCCCTTCCCGACCGAGCTGCACGACGAAGTCGGCGAGCGCATCCGCCGCGTGGGCCGGGAGTTCGGCACCGTCACCGGCCGCCCGAGGCGTTGCGGATGGTTCGATGCCGTGGCGGGTCGCTATACGGCCCGTGTCTCCGGGTCGACCGAGCTGGCCGTCATGTTGCTCGACGTGTTGAGCGGGATCGACCGGCTTCGCGTCGCGGTCGCCTACGAGGACGAGTCGGGGGCCCGCGTCTCGGCCTTTCCCGCTCACCTCGACCGCCTGGCCGAGTGCCGCCCGGTCTTTCAAGAGCTTCCCGGCTGGTCCGAGGACATCTCCGGGGTGCGCTCCTGGGCCGATCTGCCCGAAAACGCCCGACGCTATGTGCAGTTCCTGGGAGAACAACTTGGCGTTCCGGTGCGTATCGTCTCGGTCGGCCCGGATCGCGACCAGACGATCTGGATCGATCCCTCAACCGACCGCTCATGACCGAGTTCCCCGGCCGTATCCGGGGATGGAGCACGCCTCGCGTGAGCACTCCGACCGCGACCTCAAAGGCGATCGCGACCATGACCGACCCCAAGGTCCTGCCTCCCGAGCAACGACCTCGGCACGTCGCCATCATCATGGACGGCAACGGCCGATGGGCTGAAGCTCAGGGGCTTCCCCGGATCTTCGGCCATCGCTCCGGCATCCGGAGCGTCCGATCGGTGGTCGAGGAAGGCTGCCGAATTGGCCTGGAGCAGATGACCCTCTACTGCTTCTCCAGTGAGAACTGGAAGCGGCCGAACCGGGAACTGCGTTTCCTGTTTCGCCTCCTCCGGCACTTCCTCATCGTCGAACGCTCCGAATTGATGGAGCAGAATGTCCGCCTGACGATGATCGGCCGCCGTGACGGCTTGCCCGGCGACGTCCTCGACGAGTTCGATCGCACCGCCTCTATGACCGCGACGAATCCCGGCATGACCCTCTGCCTGGCCGTGAACTACGGCGCGAGGGCCGAGATTGCCGAGGCCGCCCGACGGATCGCTCAGGATGCGATTGCCGGGCGGCTTGATCCCGATCGGATCGACGAGGCGACCTTCTCCGGCTACCTGACGACCGCCGGTATGCCCGACCCCGACCTCCTGATCCGCACCGCCGGCGAGCTTCGGCTGAGCAATTACCTGCTCTGGCAGATTTCCTATGCCGAACTGTATATCACCGAGGTTCTCTGGCCTGACTTTCGGGCCGAACATCTCCAGCAAGCTGTGCTGGACTACGCCCGCCGCCAGCGGAAATTCGGGGGCTTGCCCGGCCGGGCTCCTGCCCCGGAGCCCACTCCCATCGGCTGATTCTGGGTTGCTTGAGCGGCGTCCGTCGTCTCGGCCTGCCTGGCCATCGCGTGAGCAAGGATTCCGAGTGATGACGACTTCGGTGGTATCATGCTGCTGACCCGGTTGCTGATTGGCCTTCCGATGGCGGCAGGGTTTGTGGCCATCCTGCTGGTCGATACCCTCTATCTGGCCCCCTGGTTCCCCCTCTGGCTGGTGGCAATGCTGGTGGCGATGGGTCTGGCCGCTCGAGAAATCACCAGCCTGTTCGAGCAAACCAGCGCCCGGCCCGATGGGGTCGTCGTCTTCGGAGGCGTCTTGGTCGTCGTCCTCTCGAACTGGGGGCCGCATGTCTCCCGAGCGTTAATGGACCTCGACTCCCGCCCCGGAGCCGCCGTAGAAGCCTTGGCCTGGCCGCTCTGGGCGTTCGTGGCCGTGGTGATGACCACGTTCATCACACAAAGTGCCCGGTTCGAACATCCCGGCGGCTCGATGGCCATGATCTCCGGCACGGTCCTGGCCGTAGCCTATGTCGGCCTGCTCGGCAGTTTTCTGGTCCAGATCCGATGGCTCGAAAGCCCGTATCAAGGGCTCGTCCCCCTGGCGGCACTGGTGGCAACAGCCAAGGGGGCCGACATGGGAGCCTATTTTGCCGGTCGGGCCGCGGGGCGGCACAAGCTCTGGCCCCGCCTCAGTCCGAATAAGACCATTGAGGGGGCGATCGGCGGTCTGATTCTTGCAGTAATTTTTGCCCTCATCGTATTTGCGCTGACTCGACTCCTCTTCCAGACCTCGGTCCTGAGCTGGCCGGCAGTCATCGGCTTTGGTGTGCTGGTTGGTGGGGCGGCTCAACTCGGAGACCTGATGGAGTCGATGATCAAACGCGATTGTGAGCGGAAAGATTCCTCGGCCACTCTGCCTGGATTCGGGGGGGTGCTCGATGTCCTCGACTCGTTGCTCTTTGCCGGCCCGGTGGCCTACGGCTACTGGCTGATTTTCGGACCCGCCTGAAGGGAAGGTCCTCCTGGGTACCGGTGCTCAGGAAGGACCGTTGCCTTCCCTGGCCCCGTTGTCCAATAATATGGTGAGATTCGGCGAGCCGGCTTTCTTGTGTTCAGAGCGTCTGGCATCGTCGCGTGGCAAGGTAGGAACTTGAATGCAGGCAGTGACGATTCGCCTGGCCGATCACGACGAGGAGCTGGCAATCTTCGGCAGCCGAGACCAGTTTCTCCGACAGGTCCGCGATGCCCTGGGGGTCAAGGTTCTCGCCAGAAACGGAGAGATCCGGGTCGAGGGAGAATCAGATCGGGTGGATCGCGCCTCCCGGGTCTTCGAAGGTCTGCGACGCCGCTACCGTCGACAGCGGATGATCACCACCCAGGACGTTGCCGACGCCATCGACGCAGTGACTCCCATCGATGGCGGCTCCGGCGGATCGAACGTCGAGATTCGAGAAGGCAACCGCCTCGTCCGTCCCCGGACGGATGGTCAGACCCGATACCTGCGCGCCTTGCTGGAGAACTCGCTGGTTTTCTGCATCGGCCCGGCCGGAACCGGGAAAACCTATCTGGCTGTGGCTGCCGCCGTTGCGGCCCTGCGTCGGGGAGACATCAAGAAGATCGTCCTGGTGCGTCCGGCCGTCGAGGCCGGGGAACGGCTCGGCTTTCTTCCGGGCGATCTCGAAGCGAAGATCAACCCCTACCTTCGCCCGTTGCTTGACGCCCTTCGCGACTTGATGGACTACGACCAGCTTCGGCGTTACATGAGCAACGACCTGATCGAAATCGCCCCTCTGGCCTACATGAGAGGCCGGACCCTCAACGAGGCGATCATCATCATGGACGAGGGGCAGAACGCTACCGTCAATCAGATGAAGATGTTCCTAACCCGCATGGGGACCGACGCCCGGATCGTCGTCACCGGAGACACGACTCAGGTTGACCTCGAACCCGGCACCCCGGACGGCCTTTCCGACGCCGTTCGGCGGCTTGAAGGGATTGACGGGATCGGGGTGGTCCGCCTAGATCGCTCCGACATCGTGCGTCACCCTCTGGTCCAGGCGATCGTTAATGCCTACGAGCGTACCGGTTCTCCGATCGAGCCGGGGATGATGGCCGCGCCCTCCCCGCTCGAAACGACGAGTCCACCGCCGGACGACTCTCCACGATCCGAACCGGGCCTTGCCCCGGAGCATCTGTGAGCGACGGTTCTGATGCCAAGCCGGCCGACCGGCGGAGCTTCTCCCCATGACGCCTGGTAAACGCAAGCCGAAGGCCGCCCGCGCTCAACTGCGCGGGGCCGAACTGATTGATCTCCGGAAAAGCCGGCTCACCCGGCAACGCCAGCGCCTTGCCTGCCTGATCCCCGCCGTACTCGCGGCCCTGATCAGCGCGGCGATCGTCTGCGGCTCTGGACCGGCCTTCCCGTATCGGGTCGGCCAGCGAGCCACGCGCGATCTCCGCGTCAACGTTCCCGAGTTCCAGCGGCTGAATTTGGTCCAGACAAACCTCCTCCGGGAGCAGGCGGCCCGTCAGATCTCCCCGATCTTCTCGAACGATCCCGCCCCGATCCTCGAACTTCAGAAGCTGCTCGAAGACCTTGTCGAAACCGTGGCCAACGCCCGCCGCGAGACGATCGCATCCTTGCCTCCCGATGTGGTCGAATCCTGGGGGCTTGATGCGAACATCTTCGAAGACCTCCGCGAGGCGAGTGACACTCCCGCGCGTCGTGACGATCTCCGCCGCTCAATCGCCGAGGCCTTCGCGCCGATCATCCGTCACGGCGTCCTTGGTCGGGGCTTGCTTCCGCTCGATGAGGAGTCGGGCACGATGATCCAGGTCCTCCAGGACGATCGCCGCGTCTCGGTCAGTCGAGACCGCGTCTTCCCCGAACGGCTGGTTCGCCCAGACGGTCTTGTCGCCGAGGACTTCATCGCCTCCTTCAACTCTCCCGAACTGGGAAAGACCCTGTTTGGCCTGGTAGACGACCGTCTGGCTCAGACGACCACGCTCCACTTCGAGAAGGAAGCCACGGCCGAGGCGCGTCAGCGGGCTCGGAATCGTGTTCGAGACTACTACGACACCTATACCCGAGGTCAGTTGCTGGTCGAAAAGGACCGCACGATCACCGAGGATCAGCTCGAACTGCTGAGGCTCGATCACGAAGCCACCCTTTCCTCGATCAGCTCGGCCGATCGCCTGCAACGGGTCGGGGCCTTCGTGGTCCTGGTGGCGATTCTGTACGGCTTGACAGGCGCCCTGCTCCAGCGATTCGATCCGAAAACCGCAAGGGACCCGCTCCGGATCTCGGCCCTCTGTTTCGTCGCCGTGCTGGCTCTGGGGCTAAGCCGTTTGATTGCCATGCGCCCCTGGGGGGCCGAGCTGATCCCGGTCGCTCTGGCGGCCCTGATGCTTGCCGTGGCCTATACTCCCATGACGGCCCTGGTCTTTACCTTCGGAACGAGCCTCTTGATCAGCCTCGCGCTGGGCTCGGGACTTGGTTACTTCGTCATGCTCCTGGGAGGGACCGCCGCCGGAATCCTCTTGCTGGGGGAAGTTCGCACCAGGACCAAGCCGATCCAGGTCGGAGCCGTGGCGGCGATTGGCTATGCCTCGCTGTCGGCTGCCGTTGGACTCTGGCAGGAGCAACCTCTCGAATTGATCGCCGCCGATAGCGGAATCCGGGCGGGTTGGGGCCTGCTGACCGGGTTCCTGCTCGGCGGCAGTTTGCCGTACGTCGAACGGCTGTTTGGCATCGTCACCGGCATCAGCCTGCTGGAACTCGGAGATGTGAACCACCCGCTGTTGCAAGAGCTTGTTCGGCGCGCTCCCGGCACGCACAACCACTCGATCACCGTCGGCACCATCGCCGAGGCCGCGGCCGAGAAGATCGGGTGCGACGGCCTGCTTGTCCGGGTGGGGGCTTATTTCCACGACATCGGCAAGATGCTCAAGCCCAACTACTTCATCGAGAACCAGACCCCCGGCACCGTCAACCGCCATGCGAACCTCGCACCGGCCATGAGCACGTTGATCATCATCGGCCATGTCAAGGACGGCGTCGAACTGGGCCGCCAGCACAATCTGCCGGCCCGGATCATCGACCTGATCGAGCAGCACCACGGCACGACCCTGGTCGAATACTTCTACCACGAGGCCAACCGCCGTCGAGACGGCAACCCTGATGCCTCGATCGTCCTCGAAAGTGCGTTCCGTTATCCCGGCCCGAAGCCTCAAACCAAGGAAGCCGCCATCCTGATGATGGCCGATGCCTCGGAGAGTGCCAGCCGGGCTCTGTCGGACCCGACCCCCGCCCGGCTCGAGGGGCTGGTTGAGGAACTGATCGACAAGCGCTTGCGTGATGGCCAGTTCGACCAGTGCGAGCTGACGATCCGAGAGATCGCCACGATCCGAGACAGTATAACTAAATCCCTCATCGGCATTTACCACGGCCGCGTGAAGTACCCCCAGCAACGAACCGCCTGACACCCCGATGGCATTACTCCCCTCCGACGATCCTGGCCGGCCCCCTCTGGAGATCGACCTGAGCGATACTCAAAGGCACCTGCGCCTCGATCCTGACCGCGTTCGGTCCATCGCTCGACACACCCTGGAGCAGGAAGGGGTCCATCACGGCTCCGTGTCGATCGCCGTGGTCGATAATCAAGCCATTCATGAGATCAATCGTCGCCACCTCGATCACGACTGGCCAACCGACGTCATCAGCTTCCTACTCTCGGAGCCGGACGCCCCGGAGTTCTCGGGCGATCTGATCATTTCGGCCGAGATGGCCGTCTCGGTGGCAACCCAGTGCGGCCTTGACCCAAATGCAGAATTCGCGTTGTACTTGGTCCACGGACTTCTTCATCTCTGTGGTCACGACGACCTGACCGAGGTGGAGCGGACCCGAATGCGCGATCGAGAAGACGAGATCCTCGAGGTTCTGGGCATCGCCCGTCCCCCTCGCGATCTTGAGGGGGCACGGTACGAGGTTTCGGTACGGGAGGCAGGTTCTTGAGTGCCTTGGCCTTCGGGATCATTCTGGTCGCGGCTCTTGGGATGGCCGCCTGGCACGGCCTGGCGGTCTTGATCTCTCGAGCCCTGTTGACCTACTCGCGGAGTCAGTTGGAAGCCCAGTGCGAGGCCAGCGGTCATCCCGATCGGGCCGACGCGATCGAAGCCGAATGGGAACAGACCGAACGCTCCTGCGCAGTCCATGCGACTGCCTCGGGCCTTCTTCTCCTGGCCTTGCTCGGAATTGCCGAGGCCAATCACCCGGCAACCGTCAACCCCTGGACCTTGATTGTCGCCTGGATCGCGGCGGGTATGCTGCTCCGGATCGTCGCCGGGGTCTCCGGTCGCGTCTATGCCGAGGCGGTCCTCGACTGGTCCTGGCCGATCGTTCAGATCCTGAACTCGCTGGCCGTCCCGATTCTCTCCGCCGGCGTGGCTCTGGAATCGGCCGTGCAGCGCCGTCGCAAGGGCCCTCGACGCAATGCACGCCCCCGTCCCTTGAGCGTCGAGGTCGAGATCCGGTCGCTTCGCTCTGCCGCCGAGGCGGAGCACGAATTGACCGAAGCCACTCGCGATCGGATCGAGCACCTCGTGGCCCTGGAACGGCGCGACGTGGGAGAGATCATGACCCCCCGCTCGGCGATGGTTGCCCTGTCGGCCAGTACTCCGGCCGCCGAAGCGGCCCGCACGATCATCGCCTCGGGTCACAGCCGCATTCCGCTCTTTGGCGAGAATCGCGACGACATTGTCGGCATCCTTTACGCCAAGGACTTCTTTGGTGAACTGCTTGACGGCTCTAGCCTCGACGCCGTTCGGCTCAGACGCCTTGTGCGTCCTCCGCTCCGCGTGCCGGAAACCAAGCGAGCCTCAGACCTGATCGACGAGATGCGCCGCCAGCGCGTCCACCTGGCCATCGTGCTCGACGAGTACGGCGGCGTCGCCGGTCTGGTCACCCTCGAAGACCTGCTCGAGGAGATCGTCGGGGCGATCGACGACGAATATGATAATCCGACTCCGGAAGACCCGATCGTTTTGATTGCCGAGTCGCTGTACGAGGTCGATGCCGGGATGAGCCTCGACGACCTGAACGAGCGGCTCGACCTCGACCTGCCGACCGACGCCGACTATCAAACGATTGGCGGGTTCGCCTTCAATGCGCTCGGTCGATTACCCGAGCCGGGCGTTTCGTTCCTCGACCGTGGGGTTGAGTTTACAGTGATCGAGGTTGGTGATCACTCGATTCGAAGAGTTCGCATTGATCTGCGACCGAGGGAGAGCCTGGAGCACTCGGTCGGCTAAGCCGGGCCATCTCGCGACGGAACCCCACCCTTGGCCGCGATTCGCACGCCTGCCCTGGTGATCCGATCGGTCGATGTCTTTGAGACCAGTCGGGTCCTCACGCTCTTTACGAGAGAGCTGGGCAAGGTCTCAGCCCTCGCCAAGGGGGCCCGGCGGCTCAAGTCTCCATTTCAGTCCGGGCTTGACCTGCTCAGCGTCTGCGATATCGTGGTGCTCCACAAGGCGTCCGATGCCCTCGACCTGCTGACCGAGGCCGTGCTTGACGAGCACTTCGAACCACTTCGCCGCGATCTCGCGGCCCTCTACGCCGGCTGTTACCTGGCCGAGTTGCTCGACGCCCTGACCGACCGCCACGACCCGCACCCGAAGCTGTTCGACGCGGCCCGAGTGACCCTTCGTCACCTGGGCGATCCCGTCTCTCGCCCGAGCCGGACCCTCCGGTTCGAGCTGGCCTGTCTCCGGGAGTTGGGTTTGATGCCGGCACTCGATACCTGTGTTCACTGCGGCCGACCTCCGACGGCACCCGACCAGCGGGTCGCCTTCGGCCTGGCCACCGGCGGCGTCTTGTGCGCCGACTGCCGGCCCGGTCAGCCGCATGTCGCCACCCTCTCCGCCACCACCCTCGACACGATCCGGGCCCTCGCCTCTCCAGGCGATGCCTGGAAGGCGACCTGGGGGCATCCGGAGGTCCTCGTGCCGGTGCGGTCGACGGTTGGGGCGATCATCAGTCATCTCATGGGTCGAAGGCCGCGCCTCCTTTCCTTCGTCTGATCGGCTTCGGGTCGCCAGGAACGGAGCCCGGTACCGGTTGGTGTGATGATGGACGCGAAGCGGGTCGGCCGATGGGGTCGGGTCGACGCGGCCTCTTTCTGAGCCGACTCAGTCAGTCGGAGCGAGACACGGATGTCCCAGCCCCTGTCCCGATCCCGAACCTCCTCTCCCCCGGCCCTCGTCGTGGCCGGGCTGGCCCTGGTGGTTGCGCTCGCCACGAGCGGCTGCCGTGGCGGCTCGTCTCCCGGGCTCCGAGGCATGTTTCCGGCCGCCCAGCGCGGGTCTGATGTCGATGCCCCGGAAAGCCAGGCCTTGCTCGCCCGATGGATGGGCACTCCTCGAACCGATGATCAGGTCCGCCGCGTGGGAGGCTTGACCCTTCGACCCGACGGTTGGGCGTCCAAAGGCCGAGAGACCGAGGATCAGCGGGCTGCCGAGTTCGAGGCGGCCGAGCAGCTTTATCTCCAGGGTGATCTCGACGCCGCCGAGAAGGCGTTCGCCCGGATCGCCCGCAAGGAGCGGCCCTCGGGAATCAAGCAGTTCACCGACGCCCTCTCCGAGATCGGCGGGCTCGACGACTTCGACCGCCGTCGATCCCCTTGGGGCATGCGATCGCTTTACTACCTGGGTGAGATCCGCTTCAAGAAAGGGAACTACGTCGGGGCGCACGACACCTTTGAAGAACTGCTCAAGGACTATCCCGGCACCCCACACCTCGACGAAGCGGTCTCTCGAGAGTTCCAGATTGCCCAGACATGGCTCAATCAGATCCGGCCTGCCGAGGACCAGCCTCCCCTGCCCTGGCATGCCCGGTTCCGCGGTGGGTTACCTCTGATCGACACCGGCGGGCACGCCGTCGCGGTGCTCGAACACGTTCGTCAGAACGACCCGGCCGGCCCCCTGGCCGATGCCTCCGTGAAGCTGATCGCAGACCACTATTCCAGTGTCGGCGATCACGAGACGGCGGCCTTCTACTACGATCAGCTCATCAGCGATCATCCCAAGAGCCCCTTGCTTCATGATGCCTTGATGTCAAGCGTCGACTCGAAACTGAACGCCTACATCGGTCCCGAATATGACTTCACCGGCCTGGCCGAAGCGCGGAACACCGCGAAACGAGCCATGCAACTGTTTCCCGAACGCCTGACCAGTACCTCGGACGACCTCTACCACACGCTCGACCTGATCGCCGATCAGGAAGCCGAGCGCGACTACACGATGGGCGAATGGTACCGAAGTGCCGGCTACGTGATCTCGGCGGAGTACTACTTCGGCGGGATCGTGCAGAAGTGGCCCCGGAGCGAGTGGGCTGAGAAGGCCCGCGCCCAACTGGCCGAGCTAGCCACCATGCCTCGCAAGGAAACGGCTCCCTCGAAGATGATGGTCCAGCCCGGTGGAAACGATCCGTTTGCCCAGGGAATCAGCTCGGGCAATCCCGGTGGACTCGGCCCCGGCTCAACGATGGGCCCCTGATCACGAGGGGATCAGCCCGTACCCGAACCGTTCAAGGACGCGCCCCGAGGCGCCCGGCCCAGGGCCGGCACAGGAGGTCCCGTGATGGCGATGGCTCGAACCAATCCCCGATGCGGCCCCGGCCCCTGCGCGTTGCTCGCCGCGATCGCCGCCCTGGCCGTGATCGGCGGCGGGTGCGGCTATTCGCTCCGGGCTCCGTTCGACGAGTCGATCCGCACCGTCTACGTGCCGATCTTTCGATCCTTCTCGTTCCGGGATGATCTCAACATCCGCTTGCAGGAAGAGCTAATCAAGGAGATTGAGAATCGCACGACCTACCGCGTGGTCGATTCCCCAGAGAAGGCCGATACGATCCTCTCCGGAACCGTGCTTTATGCACAAAAGTTCAACGCCGTGGTCAGTCCGAACAACCTGCCGCGTCAGTTGTTTGCCGACCTGACCATCGAGGTGAGCTGGGAAGACCTCCGCAATCCGACTGATCCCGACAAGGAACCCCCCAAGGTCACGCTCACGCAGACCGTCCCCTTCTTCCCCGAGCCGGGCGAGACCGCCTTCCTTGCCTACCAAGAAGCCATTCGCCGCGCGGCGGTCGATATCGTTAATATGATGGAGGAGCCCTGGTGATCACTCGGGGAGCGTTCCGTCTGGTCGATCAATCGGCCGGAGGGCCTCACCGTCACCGGGAACTGGGTTCGGATCGGAAGCACTGCCGGTGACCTCTGCGCTATTCCTGCTGCTGATCGCGATCGTGGTACTCGGAACCCTGCCAGGGCTGGCCGACTGGACGCTGCCCGACCGGGTCGTTCGACGTCCGGCGATCATGGGCATCCTGAACCTGACCCCCGATAGTTTCTCCGACGGCGGCCTGATTCCCGACCTTCAGACAGCGGTGGCTCGGGCCGAGCAACTCGTCCAGTCCGGGGCCGACCTGCTCGACCTTGGCGGCGAGTCAAGCCGTCCCGGCGCCGATCCCGTCTCGATCGACGAGGAGATCCGCCGGGTCGTTCCCGTCGTCGACGCTCTTGCCGGGAGCATCGGGGTGCCCCTGTCCATCGACACGACCAAGCCCGAGGTCGCCCAGGCCGCGCTCCGGGCCGGAGCTGCGGTGATCAACGACATCCAGGGGTTGCTCGGTGACGACCAGATGCCCCGCCTGGTGGCCGAGTCCGGGGCCGGGGTCGTCTTGATGCACATGCAAGGCTCTCCGCGAACGATGCAGCAGAACCCGACGTATGCCGATGTCGTGACCGAGGTCTACGACGCCCTGGCGTCTCGGATCGACCGGGCCGAGTCATTCGGGATCGATCGATCGCGGATCGCCATTGATCCCGGCATTGGCTTCGGCAAGACCGCCGACCACAACTGGCAGTTGCTCCGCCATCTCGATCGGTTCGCCGGGCTGGGCTGCGCGATTCTGATCGGCACGTCTCGCAAGCGGTTTCTCGGAGCTCTGACCGGCCGAGACGTGTCGGAGCGGACGACCGCCTCGGTCGTCTCTTCCGTACTGGCGATCGAGGCCGGGGCCGACATTGTCCGGGTTCACGACGTGGAACCGATGGCTGATGCCGTAAAGGTCTGGTCAGCGATGCGTCCCTCGGTGTAAACGATCGAACCGCGCTCACTTACGCTTCAACGACGGAACGAAATCCGATGGCTTCACAGGTGATGTCCGAGTCCCTTCTCGACCAGTGCCGATCGCTCGCCAAGCGGGCCAAGGCCGCTTCCCGATCGCTCGCCTCGGCGTCGGGGACCGCAAAGAATGACTGGCTAACGCGATCGGCCGAGGCCCTCCGCGCCAACGTCGAAACGATTCTCAACGCCAACGCCCGAGACGTTGCGGCCGCTCCCGAGTTCGGCCTGACCTCAGCGGCGGTCGATCGCCTGACGCTCAACCCGGCACGGATCGATCAGATCGCCGTCGCTCTGGAAGAAGTCGCCGCCTTGCCCGACCCCGTGGGCGAGGTGATCGAAGGCTACCGGCGTCCGAACGGTCTTGAGGTGACGAAGCTCCGCGTGCCGCTTGGCGTCATCTTCATGATGTACGAGAGCCGGCCAAACGTGACCGCCGACGCCGCCGCACTCTGCGTCAAGAGTGGCAACGCGGTCATCCTTCGCGGCGGCAAGGAGGCTCGTCACACGAACCTGGCTCTGCACGCTGTTCTCGCCGATCAGCTCGACGCCTCGGGCCTCCCTCGAGAGGCGGTCCAGTATGTCGGCGTGACTGACCGCGAGGCCGTCGGCCTGTTGCTCGGCATGCCCGAGTTCATCGACCTGGCCATTCCTCGGGGGGGCGAGAGCCTCATCCGTCGGGTCGTGGCCGAGGCGAAGATGCCGGTCCTGAAGCATTACCAAGGCAATTGCCACGTCTATGTCGATGCGAAGGCCGATTCGGCGATGGCCGTCTCGATCATCCTCAACGCCAAGGCCCAGCGCCCCGGAGTCTGCAACGCGGCCGAAACCCTGCTCGTCCATCGTGACATCGCTCCGCAATTCCTCCCCGACGCTTCCGCGGCGCTGGCCAGGGCGGGTGTGGAGCTACGCGGCGACGAGTTCAGCCGATCAATCGTGCCGTCCATGACTCCCGCCTCGGCCGAGGACTGGGCTACCGAGTATCTCGACCTGATTCTTGCCGTCGCTGTCGTGGATGACCTCGATGCCGCCATGACTCACATTGCCCGGTACGGCTCGGGGCATACCGAGACGATCGTCACCGACGACCTTTGCGCGGCCCGCCGATTCGTGACCGAGGTCGATAGTTCCGCCGTGCTCGTCAACGCCAGCACTCGGTTTAACGACGGCGGACAACTTGGCCTCGGGGCCGAGATCGGCATTAGCACCGATAAGTTCCACGCCCGAGGACCGTGCGGACTTCGAGAGCTGACCACGACCAAGTGGGTTGTCTTCGGTAACGGCCACGTTCGCGGTTGAGGCTCGATCAAGGTTCGGCGCGGCAACGATCGAGCCCACCTTCGAGCGTCGGCCGCTTGAATCCTCGTAGCGCAGTCTCGATCTTGCTCGAATCGAGCGAAAGGTCACGCGGCCGAGGCTCGGAGGCGGGCACGTCGTCTTGCCGGTTCTGGCCGATCAGGTCCACGGGCAAGCCCTCATGCAGGGCAAGCCGACCGATCATCTCGAACCGGGTCAGCCGCTCGATCCCCCCCAGGTGGAAGACCCCCGAATGCTCGCGCTCCTCGGCCATTCGAACAAGCGCCTCGGCCGCAGTGGCGTAGTCGAGGGGGGTGCGAAACTCATCAACGAAGAAGTCTTGCCGATGACCAGCTCGCAAGCCGTCGAAGACCCGATCCAAGGTCGTCGGTTTCCCGATTCGGGAGGGGCCGTAGAGCAGACTGAGCCGAACCACCGCATTGTTCATGAGGCTGGGGTAGGGAAGAAAGAGCTGTCGCTCCCCTTCCTTTTTCGAGACGCCGTAGGTCGATCTCGGCTCGACTTCGTCGTCTTCTTCTCGCCAGCCTCGAACACCGTCGAAGACCATGTCGGTCGACGCGAAGACGACCCGGCAGCCGACCACGTCGGCCCGAGCGGCGATGAAGCCAGTGGCCGTTGCGTTCACAGCGAAGGCGGTTTCCGGGTCTCGGAAGGCCTGGTCGACGGAACTGATTGCGGCCAGATGGAGGATCGCATCCGGCTGGTCGCGTTCGATCGCCTGACTGATCGCGTCGAGATCCAGCAAATCGACCGGCTCGATCGGAAATCCTGCCCGATGGCCGGGCGAGGACCGGCTCCAGCCGATGACCTCGTGAGCCGACGGCCCGAGTCGGTCGAGGACATAGGCGCCAAGTTGCCCGCTCGCGCCGGTGACGACAATCCGAAGTCGCATGAGAGACGTTCCCGACGAGTTCCCAGTTGCGGTTCACAGCCCCGGCATCTTGCGATAGAGTCTGCGCCGTGTCGACCCCGCTCCGGATCGCTCGGCGGGGTCGTCGGAATCGAACAGCCCGAGCGGCCAGGGAGGGCCGCCCATGGATGTCCGCGAATTGCCGGTCGATGAGATCGTGCTCGACCCCGCCCTGAACCTGCGCGATCAGCTTGATCCGGAAACAATCGAGCGCTACGCCGAGTCGAGCGAAGACCTGCCGCCGGTCACCGTCTTCGACGTGGACGGCCAGTGGCTGCTGGCCGATGGCTTCCATCGTCATGCGGCCTTTGTCTCGCAGAATCGGCCGAAGATCCCGGCACAGGTTCATGCCGGATCATACAACGAGGCCCTCATCTTCGCCGCCGGAGCGAACCTGACGCATGGCCTACCGCTGCGTCGCCAGGAGCGTCGCCGGGCCGTTGAAATTCGCTTGCGGCTCGATCCCGAACGCTCCGACCGCCAACTCGCCCGAGAACTCGGTGTCAGTCGGGACCTCGTGGCCCGGGTCCGTAACGACCTCGTCGGTGCCGGTCAGATCGGACCCGGCGAAGGCCGGGTCGGCGCCGACGGCAAGTTCTACCCCAATCCCGGCCTGCCCCGCGACCCGAACGAACGCCTCCCCGGTCGCGACGACATGCCCGAGGAACCTCGAACCCGCCGCAACGACGATGACGGGTTTGATTCCCCTCCCCGCCGCGGTCGATCGGAGGAGGGCGCCGAGTCTGGGGCCACGCCCACCAACAAAGAGGTTCCCCCGTTTCCCGGAGGCACGCTCGGCGAGCTTCGCGATTTGGCGCGCTCCGGACCCGTTCCCGTGGCCACGCCGACGATCGACGAGATGCTGGAACTCATGACCCGGCAGGTCATGGAGGTCGTTTGCTGGGTCGAGGGAGAAGACTTTGCCCCCGCCTTCGCGTCAGCCGGTTCTCAGGCCCGCCAGCGGTTCCGGGTCGCCGTGCAGGCGCTCGTCGATGCCTCCGCACAGCTTGAGGATGGGTAAGATCTGGTGATCGGGGAACGGGACAACGTTCAAGAATCGGGAGCCAGGAATCCGAAGGTACATCCCAGTGTGGACCCTTGGATTCGAGCCGCACGTGATCGAAACTCCTGGAACCTCGGTCCGGTCTGGATCGTTTTGCTGCCCGGAGGGGTCATCCCGTGAGTAGCTCACTCCCCGCCGACACCACGCGGCCCTCGGCCGATCCCCGAGTGATCCGCCAGTGGGCCCTCGGGTTTCTCGTGCTCGGGATTGCGTTGAGGCTGATCCGATGGCTCCTGCGTTATCCCCTCTGGCATGACGAGGCGTTCGTCGCGGTCAATTTCATTAGCCGGGGCTATCGCGACCTGGCCGGCCCGCTCGACTATCTCCAGGTCTGCCCGATCCTCTTTCTCTGGGCCGAGCTGACGGTCGTCAAGCTCCTCGGCTACAACGAGTGGACACTCCGCCTGTTCCCGACCCTCTGCGCGATCGGGGGCCTGGTGCTGTTCGATCGGCTGGCGAAGCGCAGTCTTCCCGGCTGGGGGTATCCGATCGCCGTCGGCTTCATGGCCGTTGCCTACTCACCGATCCGACACGGCAACGAGGTGAAGTCGTACGCCACCGACCTGCTCGCGGCAACGGCCGTACTCCTGCTCGCGGTCCTTTGGCTGAAAGAGCCGCACCGATCGCGGCGGCTCTGGCAACTCGCGGTCGTGGCCCCGATTGCGCTGGCCGGATCGCTCACGGCCGTCTTTGTCGTCGGAGGGGTTGGCCTGGCCCTGCTTCCGAGTGTCTGGAAGACCCGATCCCGACGGGTCTGGACCGCGTTTGTCGGCGTGGGCGTGTCGTCGGCATTGACCTTCCTGGCCCTGTTCCACTTCCATCTCGCGACAGCTCAGAGTGAATGGCTTCGGACGGAATACCTCATTCCGTACTGGTCGAACGCCTTCCCCCCCTTGTCGGAGGGGGTGCTGGCGACCTTGATCTGGCTCGTCCGGATTCATGCCGGAAACCTGCTGGCCTACCCGATCGGAGGAGACGACGGCGGCAGTGTCCTCACCTTGATCGCCGTGGCCGTCGGACTCCTGGCCCTGCTTCGAGGCAAGCGATACGCCCTGGCCGCCTTGCTCGCCCTCCCGTTTGCCCTGAACCTGCTGGCCGCGGCCCTGGGTCGGTATCCCTACGGAGGCGAGGCTCGGATCGCCCAGCACCTGGCGCCGGCGGTCTGTCTGCTTGCCGGGCTTGGTGTCAGTCGGTTGATTGGTCTGTGCCGGTCGGATCGACGGGCGGTTCGGTTGCGGCTCTTGACCGTCGGTGTGATCTTGCTGATCGGGGCCGGGAACCTGATCCAGGCGGTTTCCTCTCCCTATCATATGATCAGTGCCGCCCGCGACCGTGAGTTCGCTCGTTGGTTCTGGCCCGAGCAATCCCGATCGGCCGAACTCGCCTGCCTGAAGGCCGACCTTGGCCTCGAGTTCGAGCCGAAGCAGTGGATCACAGGCATTTCCGCCAGCTATCTCTGCAACCAGGCCATTTACGCTCCCGATCGGGCAGCTGATCCTTCCGACGATCGGCCCCTGCGTTATGTCCTGTTCCAGGTCGACAGCTACTCCTCTCCGCTCGACTCGCCCGGCTTCCGTGATTGGTTCGACGGCGAGGCTCGCCGCCATCGTTTCGAGCGGATCGACTCCTTCGTTGTCAACGCCGATCGCGGCGAGAAGGAGTGGAAGGTCGGCCGCTACTGGGTCGTCGAGTTTTTGCCCGAGGCGATCGCGGAGAAGGTGATCGCCCAGGACCCTCGGACGATCCCCCAACGCTGATTGGGAATCGCAGGACTCAGACCGGGTCGAACTCCAGCCCGCGATCGGTGATCCGATACGGCACGATCGCGTCGGAGCAGACGCTTCCTCGGTGCTTCGCCACGTAGAGCGAGCGGCCCATCCGCCCTTCGTGACGGGTGCGGCCCATAAGGATGATCGTATTGGCGTTGGAGAAGACGTCTCCCTCGCCGATCGGCTGGGTCATCAGGTCGTCGAGCAGGACGTGAGGGGTGGTGTAAAGGTAGAGACAGCCGATTGAAGCGTGGTCGTAGCGGTGGGCCATGACCTTCGGCTCGTTGGCCCGATAGTGTTCGCGGAAGAGCTCACGAGCAGCCCAGTCGTCCTCCTTGCGAAGGACCTGGTGATAGAGGTACTCGAAGAACTCGAACTGGATCGACTCACTCATGCGGTCGCTCGGTTCGATCCCGTCGATGACCACCCGGCGCACCCCTCGGACAAACTGGGCGTAAAAGAACTCGACCGACTTGCGCAGGACGCGGGCCAGGTCGGTCTTCCAGGCGTGCCAGTCGTCGTATTCCAGGTCGCGGCGAGTGACGCGGCGTCCGGCTTTCGAGAACGGGTGGAAGTAGTCGCCGAGCGACCGGTCGAAGTCCCACACCGAGGCGAGATCGAGGTTCGTGTCGCTTCGATAGGGAGTGATCGACCAGTCGAACTGCGATTGCGCGTAGGCGGCGTGGTTCTGAGCGTCTCCTCGGCTGGTCAGGTCGCAGAGGACGCCGCGGTGTCCCTCGGCCAGGCGTCCCTGATCGGCCCATCGGAGGCCGAGCTGGGTCTTGCCGACTCCCGTGGCCCCGGCAATGACCGTGAGGGTACCCGGGAGCAATCCGCCGCCGAGCAACTCGTCGAGTGTGTTGATTCCGAACCCAAGCCGCTGCTGACCGGTCATGAAACGTCCCTTGGCCCCGAACAGAAGGGGCTTTCTTCGCATCGAAACGCGCTGGCCGGCTGTCGTGACACACGTACGTTGACGCCGGTCTCGCATTGTTGCGGCGTTGGGGCCAGTCGGGCAAGGGCTGTGGATCGGCTTAAGTTGGGATCGGTTCCAGTCGATGAAATCACCATCGTGGCCATAAAGTCCACATAACCTGTACGAGTCTTACGGCCGAACCGGATCAACGGCGATTTCAAGGTCGATCCGGGTTACTCATCGGAGGATACCGGGTGTTCCAGGTGAGATACACTCATGTCCGGAGTCGGCCGGTTCTCGGGGCCGTACGATTCTATGTCGTCGTTCAGGTCGCGGGAATGTGCCTGGGAGGTTCCGGGCTTACTGCCCAGGAAACCGATATTCCTCCGCCGGTGGTCTCGCCCCCGGTCGTGGCCCCGCCGGTCATTCCTTCTCCCGATGTTCCGGCGGGCGGAATGATTCGGATTCAGACCGACACGCCTCCCGTCCCTCCTCCCGGAGACGCCGGCTTGCCTCCGGTTCTGGAAGGCGAGCAAGAGGACGAGGACGAATCCTTTCCCGTTCCCGATCCGGGAAAACTGATTGAGGCCGTCGATCTTCCCCCTTCCGAGGTGCAGTTGATCGTCGGCCGGTCTCGGCTGTTCCGGCTCACGCGTCCCCTCTCGGCCGATACGCTGATCACCTACGATAACGACGGGGTCATCGAGGTCCAGCCGCTCACGGACCCTGAGGCCCGCGACCTGCGGTTCCTCAACGTCATCGGGGTTGGGTTCGGCCGGGCGACGGTCCGTCTCATCGATCAGGAACGGAACCTTGTCCAGACGCTCGAAGCTGTGGTTTCGATCGATGAAGCCGCACTCGAAGAACGCATCAACACCATCCTGGAAGGTTCGGACATCACCGTTCGCCAGGTGGCTCAGAACGTCATTCTCGAAGGCCAGGTCGCCAATTCGAAGGTCATGGCCGACGTGCTGGAGCTGGTCCGGTCTGAGTTGAGACTGTCGGGCCAGGCGGCGGTTGGAAGCGTGGCCAGCGACCTCGGCTTCAGCGCCGAGGAACCGGCGCTTGGAACACCCGTGCCCCCCGCCGCTGCCAGTCCTTCGGGAGTGCAGCCGGGCCTGGTTGTGGTCAACCGCGTCAAGGTTCGCGGACCCCGGCAGGTGATGCTCAAGGTCAAGATCGCCGAGATCAATCGCACCGGATTGCGACAGCTTGGCGTCAACTTCCAACGCCTGACCGACGGGACCAATATTAACTCGATTGTCGGCGGCGTGGCCGGAGTCACCGAGTTCCAGCCCTTGCTCGGGATCGAGCAGCTCCTCTTTGCCGACCCGCTCGACACCCAGCTCTTCGGCATCTTCAACGACGGCGATTTCCGGCTCTATCTGAACGCATTGCGTCAGAACGACCTGGTCCGCATTCTTGCCCAGCCGACCCTGATGACCCTCGACGGGCAGCCCGCTCGGTTCCTCGCCGGTGGCAGCTTCCCCTTCCCGGTCCCTCAGATCGGCATCGGCGGTGTGGCCACGATCACGATCGAGTTCCGAGACTTCGGCGCCTTGCTTGAATTCCTGCCGACGATCCTCGAAGACGATTCGATCCGCCTCGACGTGCAGCCGATCTTCTCCGAGCTGAACCAGAACACGGGAATCGCCGTGGCCGGGACTGCGGTCCCCGGGCTGACCGAGCGAAGTGCTCGCACGGTCGTCCAGTTACGGGAGGGGCAGACCCTGGCCATTGCTGGCCTCTTCTCGACCCGGACCAACGGCTCGACGCAGCGGATTCCCTTGTTGGGAGATATTCCCGTCGTCGGTCCTTTGTTTAGCCGCAACGTCATCCAGACGAACGAGACGGAGCTGATCGTATTGGTGACTCCCGAGCTGGTCGAGCCGGTCGAGGCTCAGGCCGCTCCCGGTCCAGGAGAGCTGTATCAGGAGCCCAACGACCTGGAATTCTTCTTCCTCGGTCGGCTTGAGGGCAAGACGCGCCACCCACACCGATCGACGATCAATTATCTCGATCCGTTCCAGGTCATGAAGCATTTCCAGAGTGAAGATCAGTGGGTGGTCGGGCCGCACGGATTCGCGGACTGATCCTCGGTCCAGGACCCTTCCATCGGCGAGGACAAGACCAATGCGAGATGATCGACGAACCCGCGGCGCGGCCCTGCTTGGAGCGGCCCTTGCAGCCATCGCCTCGACGGGGCAGACTCGGGCTCAGGATCTCCTTCCCCCACTGCCCCCTACCGTGACTGGACCGATCGAAGGTGCGCCGATTCCTCCTCCGAACCCCATGCTCATCGGGAAGGCCTCCGAATCCCTGGTGATTCCACCGCCGATCCTGCCAGGAGCGGTCACCCCGACTCACGTTCACAATCACGGTCCAGTACTCTCGCCTCACAACGGGGCGGTCCACATTCATCAACCTGGCCCGATCGGCCGGGCGGTCCACCACATCGGTTACACGATTAAGGATCGCATGGTCGGCGAGCACGAACGATTCAACGAGCCGCCGCTCGGCTGGTCGGTCAATCGGAATTTCGGAGCTCAGCAGGCCCGAGCTTCCATTCATCGCTTTACCCTCTACCGCACCGACTTCCTCGCCGGTAGCGAGCAGTTGAACCCCGGAGGTCTCCGACGCCTTGGCCGGATGGTCTCGCTGCTGCATTGCTACGACGGTCCGATGCTGGTGGAGATCGACCCGAACCGACCCGGTCTGGCCGAGGCTCGCCGCCTCGCCGTCCTGGAGCTGGCAGCAAGCAACGGCACCGTCCTCGAACCAGATCGCCTGATCGTTGGCGGCTCTCCGTTCCTGGGTGGTCGGGGTGATCTCTCTGAGATTTACAACGGGGTGGTCATCGATCGCTCGCTCCGAGCCCCTGAGACCTATACGCTTCCTCCGATCCCGAATGCGGATTTCACAAACTGACCCGAGGCCTTCTCATGAACCTCCGCACCGCGCTGCCGATCCCGAGCGTCCGAATGGATCGGATCGGTCAAACGACGAGTCAGGAGTGCCTCGGACCGGATCGCCGCCCGGAACTCCGAGGCGGTCGGTTCCTGCTGGGCATGCTTCTGTTCTCGCTCGCCGTGTCCTCGGGCTGCCGCAGCACCCTGCAGAAGCGCAAGGGTGACGAGCCCTCGTTTCCCGGCGTTTCGACCGACGAGGTGGCGGGATCGGCCCTGATGAATAGCATGTCGACCTCTGCGAACGCGAGCTCGCCGACCAATCCCGAACCGATGCCCGAGTTGACCTCGCAACGCACGGCCAATGTCCATCTCGACCTCGGCCGTGTCTTCGAGTCTCGCGGGCAGTTCGCCGCGGCTGAAGGCGAATATCGCCGGGCCATCGACGCGATCGACCGCAAGGTCGATCGCGCAACGCAGGCGCTGGCCCACCGACGGCTGGCCGCCGCCCTCGATCGACAAGGGAAATTCGCCGATGCGGCTCCTTACTACGCCGAGGCGACCCGCATCGCTCCCAAGGACTACCGAACCTGGAACGATGCTGGTTACAGTGCCTATCTTCAGGGCCGATGGGATGAGGCGATCGAATCGTTGAGAAAAGCCGAGGCGCTGGAACCGAACGATCCTCGCGTCCTGACAAATCTCGGCCTGGCCCTCGCCGCGTCGGGACAGGAGGACGAGGCCATGACCATCCTCTCCCGAGCCGGCGGCCCCAGCGCGGCCGAGGCGAACCTGGCATACATCCTTGCGGCGAACGGTCGAACCGACGAGGCCCGAACCCGCTATCGGCGGGTCCTTGAGGTCAATCCCGCCAACTCGCTGGCCCAGAAAGCCCTTGGTCAGCTCAAAATCGAGGAAGCGAAATCCGCCGAGGCCATTGCCTCGATCCCTCCTCCGATGGTCGATCCGGCTGTCCGCCCTGCCTCGTTCGAAGCGATTGGCTCGACCGCTCTCCCCACCAAGGCTGCTGAGGATTGGTCCACGGACAAGCCCTTGCGAACGGCTCGATGATCTTCGATCGCGCGGGCGGGACGTTGCTTTCGTCGGCCCGCTCGCGCTGCTATGGTGGATGCTTCTTCTGAGTTCCCGAGTCGTGCCGAATCAAGGGTTCGACTCCCTTCTCCCGACCCGAATTGAGAACCACCCCATGACTTACGCCAACTGGTCGCGTCGAGGGTTCTTGAGGGCTTCGACTTCCGCCCTTGTGGCTGCGGGCTTGCCCCTCTGGTACGCCCGGGAAGTCGTGGCCGCTCGCGAAGAGGCGAGCAGCAAGCCGAAACGAACGATCGGCCCCAACGACACGATCGTCATGGCCGCCATCGGTTGCGGAGGCCAGGGCCGAGGGATCATGCGATCGGCCGCTCGTCGTGAGGGGGTCAAGTTCGTCGCCGTCTGTGATGTCGATACCAGCCATGCTCAGCAGGCGGTCGAAGACCTCGGCGGAGGCGACATCACGGTCTACAAGGACTTCCGCGAACTCTTCGCCAACGAAGAACTCGATGCCGTCACCATCGGCACTCCCGACCACTGGCACACCCTCCCCGCCCTGGCGGCCATTCAGGCCGGGGTTGATGTCTACTGCGAGAAGCCGCTGACACTCTTCCTCGACGAAGGGAAGGTGCTGGTCAAGGCCGCCCGCGAACACGACACCGTCTTCCAGGTTGGCAGCCAGCAGCGCTCCGATGCCCGCTACCGCCTGGCGTGCGAACTCGTCCGCAACGGCCGGCTCGGCAAGATCAAGGAGGTCGAGGCCCGCATCGGCCGGAACCCAGTCGGCGGCCCCTTCAAGGAAGCCCGCGTTCCCGATGAACTGGATTGGGATTTCTGGCTCGGCCAGACTCCCGAGGTCTCCTATGTCCCCGAACGCTGCCACTACGAGTACCGCTGGTGGCAGGCCTACTCCGGCGGCAAGATGACCGACTGGGGAGCCCACCACAACGACATCGCCCAGTGGGCGCTCGGCTACGACGGTTCCGGACCGGTCAAGGTCGATGCCGATGGCTCTCCCTGGCCCGTCTTGCCAAATTCGTATGACATGCCCGAACGGTTCGTCTGCACCGCCACCTACGACAACGGCACCGTCCTGAAGACCATGAGCGACGGCGAGAACGGCAACCTCTTCACCGGAGAGAACGGCTGGATCTTCGTCAATCGCGGCAAGATCGAAGCCAGCGACCAGGCCCTGATCGACGAGCCGCTCGGCGACGACGCCGTCCGCCTCTACGTCTCGAACGACCACATGGGCAACTTCCTCGATTGCGTCCGCAGCCGGGAAACCCCCATTTGCGACGTCGAGATCGGGCACCGCTCCGTCTCCGTCTGCCACCTCGACAACATCGCCCTGAACCTTCGTCGCGAGCTGACCTGGGACCCCGAGCAGGAACGCTTTGTGGACGACGACGAGGCCAACGGCCTGCTTCGCCGTGAGATGCGCTCTCCCTGGACTCTCGACTTCTAAGCGAAGAGAAGACTCGACCCATGCCGAGGTGTTCCGGGTCCGATACTGTCGCGGACCTGAGACCCTCGGCCGAGCCTCCGTTCGATCGAGACAGGTTCTGTCATGGATCAATCGCCCCCCTCGGATCGCGAGCCGTTCGAGTTCAAACCCGATCACGGGCATCTCATCGCGGACCTCGGTTCGAAAATGCACTTCGTCGGGATCTTGACGATCCTCCTTGGCGGAATCGCCTTGCTCTCGGGCATCCTCAATCGCCCGCCCGGGACCTTCTGGACCGCAGGGACGCTTGTGGCTGCCTTGACGGCGCTGATTCTGGTGGCAGTCGGCTTCTGGTCCATGCGAAGTGGCCGAGAGTTCCTCCTCGTCGCCCAGACCGAAGGGGCCGACATCCCTCATTTGATCCGAGCCCTGGAAAACCTTCGCCGACTTGTCAGCCTTCAGTACAACCTCGCCTGGTTCGGCTTGATCCTCCTGGTCCTGCTCATCGTCTTCGGCTTCTTCATCGACCCCGCGCACTAAACCCCGACTCCGAAGGGTCAGGTGGGTTGGAACGGTCGGCCGATCGATCGTCCGCCAGGCTCACCTCGAAGCAAGCCCCCCGGATCTGATACGGTGGAGTCTTCCTCGATTCCTCCTTGACTGTCCGGGTCCGAGTCCCTCATGCCCTTGCTTCAACTCCGCAACGTGGTCCTCTCCTTCGGTGGTCCTCGGCTGCTCGACGGCATCGATCTCTCCATCGAGCGGGGCGACCGCGTCTGCGTCCTCGGACGCAATGGCGAGGGGAAAAGCACCCTCTTGCGCCTGATTGCCAACGATCTGGAGGCCGAATCGGGTGAGATCATTCGGACATCGGGCCTTCGCGTTGCCCGACTCCCTCAGGAGGTTCCCCAGGGACGTACCGGAACGGTCGCCGAACTGGTGGCCGAGGGGCTCCCGGACGATGACCACGCCCTTGGCCCCCACGACCACCGAGTCCTAGCAATCCTTTCTCGGATCGGCCTCGATCCGGACGCTCCCTTCGATTCCCTCTCGTCCGGCATGAAGCGTCGGACCTTGCTCGCGTCGGCCCTCGTGGCCGACCCCGAGATCCTCCTGCTCGATGAGCCGACGAACCACCTCGACATCGAGTCGATCCGATGGCTGGAAGACTTCCTCCTCCGATGGGGTGGCACGCTTCTCTTCGTCACCCACGACCGCGCCTTGCTCGAAACCCTGGCCACCCGCATCGTTGAACTTGACCGCGGCCACATCTACGTCTTCGATTGTGATTACTCCACCTACCTGGTCCGACGCGAGGAACAACTCGCCGCCGAGGAAAAGCAGGCCGCCCTGTTCGACAAGAAGCTCGCCCAGGAAGAAACCTGGATTCGCAAGGGAATCGAGGCCCGCCGCACCCGCAACGAGGGTCGCGTCCGAGCCCTCAAGGCCATGCGAGAGGCACACCGCGCCCGCCGCAATCGCCAGGGGGTTGCCCGCATCCAGGCACAGGAGGCCGACCGCTCCGGAGCGCTTGTCATCGAGGCAAAAAACGTCTCGTTCTCCTTCGACAATCGCCCCGTCATTCAGGACCTGACCACCACGATCATGCGAGGCGACAAGGTCGGCATCATTGGCCCGAACGGCGCAGGGAAATCAACCTTGCTCCGCCTCCTGCTCGGTCAGCTCACCCCGCAATCGGGATCAATTCGCCTCGGAACGAATCTCGAAGTGTCCTACTTCGACCAGCTCAAGGCGACGCTCGACGAGGAGAAGACCGTCCAGGAAAACGTCAGCGAATATGAAACCATCACCGTCGACGGCCGCCAGCGTCATGTGCTCGGATATTTACAAGATTTTCTCTTTGCGCCCGACCGGGCCCGAACGCTTGTCAAGGTTCTCTCCGGAGGAGAACGGAGCCGCCTGCTCCTGGCCAAGCTCTTTACCCGGCCGTCGAATGTCCTGGTACTCGACGAGCCGACCAACGACCTCGATCTCGAAACCCTGGAATTACTGGAAAGCTTGCTTGTCTCGTACGCCGGCACGCTGCTTCTGGTGAGCCACGACCGGGCCTTCCTCAACAACGTCGTTTCCAGCACCCTGGCCATCGAAGCCGGGGGTCTTGTGCGCGAATATGACGGCGGTTACGACGATTTCGTCCGACAGCGGAAGGATGAATCGCCGGCCGAGGAACCTCGATCCTCTGATTCAAGCTCCTCAAAGTCCTCCGCACCTCGCTCGGTTCGTCCTCGCAAGCTCAGTTCGAAAGAGCAGCGCGAACTGGACTCCTTGCCGGGTCAGATTGAGGACCTCGAAGCGCGACTGAGCACGATCCACGAGGCGATGGCCTCTCCCGAATTCTACCGACAGGATGGCGAGCAGATCGCTGCAGCCAAGGCTCAGCTTGAGGATCTCGAACAGGACCTCGCCGCGTGCTTCGAGCGCTGGGAAGCACTCGAAGCACGACGAGCCGAGGTCTCTTGAGGCTTACGGAATCGGGTCTGGGTCGCGGAGCGCATTGGGGATCTGAGGAGGCTGACCCGGCGCCCCGGGGATGGGATCTGCCGGCAGATTGGGAGCGTCCGGCAAGTTGCTTCCGGCCGGCGGATTCAGAACACCCGGGGCATTGGGATCAACAGGATCGCCGTCGTTAGGAACGTTCATCTGATCATCGCGCAAGATGTCCGGAGGCGGGGGAATCGGGTCCGTCCCAAGTGCCGCGTCAGGGATCGACGGCGGAGCCGGAGCCGAGTCGACCTCCGGCAGGATTGTCGGCGGAGCGACCATCGCCACCTCGGGAGTCACGGCGTCGAGGCCGACGGCCGCTCGATAATCGGCCAGGGCCGAGAAGTACCGCCCTTCGGCAAGCACCCGGTTGACCTGGGCATCGAGCACCTGCTGCTGCAAAATCACAAAAAAGAGCAAGGGCGAGGCGGCCATGATCTCCAGACGAGTCCGCTCAGCCTCGGCCAGTTGTCTCGTGACGATCTCGACGTTCCGCAGGTACTGGAGCGATTCGTAGGCCGCTCGCAGGTTCGCCGCTTCTCGAAGCACGTCGTTCTGAATGGTGTCTCGCGCGAACTGCGTCCGGGCCGAGATTTGCCGCATCTCCGCCTCGGCCGATCGGATTCGACCCCGAGCCATCCGACGTTGCAAGGGAACCTCGAAGAACATGGAGGCTTCAAGGATAAACGGCCGGAAGTCTCCCTTGAGCGCCACCTGTTGATCACCGACATTCTGTTCGGTGAAAACATAGAAGTTAAGCGAGGGAAGCATCAGGTTCCGTGCCAGATCGCGGTCGATCCGAGCTTTGTCGTACTGGAGCATCAGATCGAAGACTTCGGGCCGCAGATTCAGGGCCACGGCAACATCTTGCTCGACCTGCGAGGCATCGGGCGGCTGCGCGTCGGGGAAGGCCAGCGGAATGTTTTCCGCGGCGGGAATCGACGGCAGTCCCCGCTCGTCTCGAAGATAGAAGGAAAGGACAATTGACGCCTGCTCGAAGTTGCGTCTTGCATCAACGAGTTGCTGTTGTCGGCGAATCAGCACGTTCTGGAACGCGATTACGTCGATCTGAGACACCCTGCCGATCTCGGGCCTGGCCTGTTCCATCAACGTGGCCATTTGTGTTTGCGAGATCTTCAACAGGTTTTGATTGATCGCGTACACTTGACCGGCCGAGACCCAGGTCCAGTAGGCTTTCGCCGCGTCTCGAAGCAAGCTGATTCGTTCTCGTAAGATCGTAGGCTCGACGCGTCGACGCTCGATCTCACTCTGAAAGAGCCGGGCACGTCGCGGATCGAGGCGAAGGTTTTGCAAGAGCGGTTGCTCGAACCCCGACACGAAGGCACCGCCGCCGAGCGTGTTCAAGTAGTTGTAATACGTCGGATAATCACCATACGCCAGGCGGTAGCCGGTGAACGCCTTACCGCCCGTATTCATGATCGGCTGGGTCAGGAAGAGGCTGTGAACCGCCCGGTCGTAAAAGCCGAGGGGATAGTTCCGGGAATCGGCGTTGATGGCCAGGTCGAACGCCCCCATCGACGACTGCACGGCCCCGTCCGCTCGATTGCGTCCTTCCAGGACCGCGAGGAACGGTGGATAGAGCCGCTCCGACGAGACGCGGACCTCCTGGAGCATCAGGGGAGGCCCTGGTGGTTGATTATCAATCCGAGGGGCTCCGCGAGGGATCTCTCCCGTGCCGACCTGCAACTGTTCAACCTCGGGCAGGTCGAAGGGCTCGTCGCTCGGCACGTCGGCCGGAGCTTCATCGCTCCGGCCGAATAGGCCGGGAAGCAAGAGCAGGTTCTGATCCTGCGATCCCAGCGCCGGGGGAGCCGGGGCCTGCATCCCTGGAAAGAGGCCCGGCAAGAAGGCTCCTCCGGGAGCGACCCCGGGCATGAACGGGACGAAGGTTCCTTGCTGACCAGGGCGGAACAGCGTTTCACCCATGGCCTGCGGAGGACCGCTCATCGGGTTCGAGAGCATCGTCGGCGGCAAGGGCTGGCCGAAGGGAGAAATCCCCATCGCCTGTGGGGGGCCAGGCGTCAGGTCGGGTTGAAGGGAAAAGGGAAGTTGAGTTCCCGGAGAACCCTCCGGCCCTTGAAACCCGGGATAGTCTTGCGCGATCGCGGCCGGGACGATCGTAATCATTCCGGCCGCGATTCTGACGAAGAGCCTCCGCATCCTGCGGGTCATTTCGGCCTCTTCACCTTGGGTTTGTCGTCCTTACTCCCCCCGCCGTCCTTGGCGGAAGGCTCCTGATCGGCCACAACCGGAGCAAACCCGTTGAGCCGGCGCCAGATCTCGAACCCTAGCGGGACCTCTCGCAAGAGCACCCAACCGTTGGCCCGAGCCCCCTGACGAAGATATTCACGAGACGGCCAGGGGCTTTCCACCCGTGCCAGGCCATCCCGCTCATCTTGAATCGGCTCGTCAGGGAGGAATTCGCCACTTATCCCGGTAATCGTCAGAAGTCCTTCCGTGGGATCGTCCGGATTCATCTCGATTGCGGAGACGGTTCCGGTCGTTCCGCTCTCAAGACCGGTCACGGTACTGCCGATGGAAAAGCCCTGCTCATTCAGGTCATAGACTTGAATTTGCGGGCCAGACAGATCCGGCACGGCCAGAATCCGGAACCGGCCCATCTTGGTCTCACTCGCATCGACGAGGGCCACCTTTGCCGGGAACGTACCGATCGCGACCGACGGCCATCCCATGAACTGCAAGGCCGGCCAGCCTTCGAATTGCAGCCGAACCGGATCGCCCGCGTGGACGAGCGGAACATCCCGACCCGGCAGGTAGATCTCGGCGGCCAGCCGAGGGGTATCGGGAATGATGATCGCCAGCGGGTCGCCGTCCTTGACCTGAGCTCCCGCCCCGACGTTCGTCAGAATACGCAGGACGGTCCCCGGTTGCGAGGTGAGGACCTTCGTCCCCTGTTCCTGCTGCCGGATCTTGACCAGCATCTCCTGGACTTTGTTCTCGTAATTCTGGACGTCAACCTGGGCGTTCTGAACGTCGCTCTTGGCCTTCTCGACCTCGGCTTGCGCCTTGGCTTCGACGGCCTTGGCCTTGGCCTCGTACCCTTCCAGATCGCGGGTGGCCTGCTGCAGCAGGGCATTCATCTGGTTGAGCTTCTGGCCAGTCGTCCGGAAGGTCTGCTCGGCGACGATCACCGCCTGCCCCGCCTCCAGGCCACGCTCATAAAGGGCCCGGACCTGCTCGTACTTCCACTTGTAGCCCTTCAGGTCGGTCTCGGTCTCGGCGACCTTCTGTTCGGCCTCCTTGATCTTCTCCTTGGCGCTCGCGATCGCGGCCTCGGCATCGAAAACGGACTGTTCCTTCTCGGTTACCTTCTGTTCGAGGGCCGCCTCGTACGCCTTGACCTTCTGATTCGCGAACTCAAGCTGCTGGACGGCCAGCTCTTTCTGCTGTTCCAGGGTTTCAATGTACTGCGGGTCGATGTTCTCGACCCGGGCGATGATCTGCCCCTCCTCGACCCGATCCCCTTCATTGACGTAGAACTCGACGACCCGTCCGTAAATCGGCGAGAAGACCTGGTACTCCCGGTCAAGCGGGTGAAACGCCGTCACCTGGCCGTCGCCGTAGACCGACTGCCGCCAGGGCACCCAGATCATCACAAACGGCAGGATCACGCAGACGAGAATGACCCCAAACCCCACCCGACGCGCCGTCCTCGGCGTGCCGACCTGATGCAAGGCCGGCATGCGCGAACCGGCGTCGAAGGGCCTGGCCGGGAGCCCCGGTCGAGGACGTATCGCCGGTAAACCGCACGCCGGACGGCGCATCGGGGGCCGACGGGTCGGAACCTCAGCCGGGAGCATGGTCGCTTCGGTCGGAAGTAACCCTCTGCCTGGTGATCGGGTGGCCGTCGCTCGGGTCGCGCCGGCCTTCTCCTCGGGCCTTAGTTCAGACGACATAGCTGCGTCTCCTTCAACCAGTCTTCGAGGTCCCGACGCTGACCGCCGGCCATCTCAAGGGTGTGTTCTACGTGTCCGTCCGCGAGAATAACCGCCCGATCGCAGTTCGAAACCACTTCCTGTCCGTGCGAGACAATGAGAAGCGTCCACGGAGCATTGCGGTCGAAGAGCGTTTCCACCACCTTACGGCGGGCATCCAGATCGATGCCATCCAGTCCCTCGTCGATCATCAGGAGCCTGGGGTCGCCGGCAATGGCTCGGGCGAGCATCACCCGGCGTGCCTGGCCCAGCGACAAAGGTGCTCCGTTGCTCGACAGAATCGTGTGCAATCCGTCAGGAAGGTCCATCACTTCTTCGAGCAGCCGAACCGCGTCGAGCGCCCGTCGGACGTCAGTAAGCGAAAGCCAGAGCCGTCCGACCCGGACGTTCTCGAGGACCGTATCCTCGATGATTTCCAGCCCCTTGACCATCGCCACCTCGGCCCTCAGCGATTCGAGCCGAAGATCTCGGGTGTTCGTCCCGTCCAGCTCGATTGCACCGTGCGTCGGTGCCCGGAGGCCGTAGATCAGATCGAGCAAGGTGCTCTTGCCCGATCCGCTCGGCCCGATGATCGCCAGCCGCTCGCCCGGCTTGACCTCCAGGTCCAGATTGTGGAGGACTGCGTGGTGGTCCTGATACGCATAGGAGAGATGGCGCAAGACCAGATGGGCCCCCTCTTCCGGGACCTCTCGCTGCGATTCGCCATCATGACGCTCCAGAGGCAGGTCAACCAGAACCCCCAGCTTGTCCATCGCCGCCATCATGTCGTACCAGGCTTCCAGGTGCTTGCCTAGCTTGCTGAACGAGAGCAAGACGGTGGCGATGATCAGCTCCGCCGCCACAAGTTGCCCCAGGGTCAATTGCTGCTGGATGACAAGATAACCACCTAGGCCGAGCAAGGCCGAGCTGGCGATCGCCTGAAGAGCGAGCGCGAATATGACCTGACGCATGACGATCGCGAAGTGTCGACGGCGAGCCGAAAGGTAGCGTCGGGTAGCCGCATCCGCCCGGTCCATGGCGAAGTCTGCGCCACCATCCACCTTGAATGCCAAGGGAGCACGGGCAATCTCCTCCAGGCCCCCTTCCACATCGTATTTGGCCACCGATTCCTGAATGCTCGTCCGAATCGCCCCCCGGCCGAGCAGGAACACCATTCCCGTCATCGAGATCAGCAGGATCAGGTCGAACCCAAGCAGGAACGGATGATAGAAGGCAAGGACGATCAGACCGATCCCCGCCCCCAGAACGACCGAGATGCCGTCGAGCATCAGCAGGGCCGCCACCTTCTGCACCGTCAGCACGTCGAAGAACCGATTGACCAGCTCCGGGCCGTGATTGCGATCGTAAGCATCGATTCGGACCCGAGGCAGTCGATAGGCCAGATCGGCTGTCACCCGGGCAAAGATCCGGCGCTGCATGATCTCGACCATGTAGGTCTGCAAGGCCCGGAGCATCGCCGCCAGTCCGAGGCAGGCCAGCAAGATCAGGGTCAGAGCGATGAGTTGCTGCAGGAGAAGATTCAGTGCCACGGTCGTAACGACCGCCTCGACAGCCAGTGGGGTCGCGAGCGAGAGGATGCCGACTCCCACGGCATAAGCGACGATCACCCATAAATCCCGCTTCGATTCAATCCGCAACAGGCCGATCAAGCGTCGAAGCGGTGAGATGTCGTGCCCATGCCCATGCCCGCCCCCATGCCCATGCCCGCCTCCGTGGCCGTGTCCGCCTCCGTGCCCGTGCTCATACATCTCATCGGCATCGGGATCACGCATAGGGTGGCACGGGGCAAGCGGCATTGCGATCACCCACGAGATGACGGTGTTCGGGTCGCTGAGCCCGAGGCGATGAGCGAGTTCCTTCTCGGAAATCGTCTCGCCCGTCCCGCCACGCTCGAGCGCGGCCAACCGCCCTTTCTTTCCCTTGTGCCCGACGAGAATCACCCAACTCCCTAGCTCACCATTTTGGCCCGGAGCGAAGGTCACAACAGGCATGTCGGGACGAGCCGTGGAAATGGCATCCCGAATCGTCCACTGGGAGGGGGTGACTCGAAGTCCAAAATGCTTGCCCATCATCGAGAGGCGAGACATCCATGCCTGATCCGATGGGCCCGGAAATTCCCGCTCAGACTGGTAAAACAGCTGCCGGCCCAGGACCGGGTCATACTCCAGACCGGCCGCCTTGGTACAGGCGTCGAGAACATCGTCGGTGGCCCAGCTCATCCTCGCCTCCCGATCCGGTGTGCGTTCGAGACGGCCGACCTGGGGTCGACGGCCTTCGTCCTCAGTTGCGATCGACGATGATCGGTCATGTCTTGGTGACTCCGAGTCCTTCACGGACCTCCTGCTGACGCTCGACTTCCCGGACCAAGGCACGCCCGGCTCGTTCGATCGCCCGAGACACCGCCTCGAAGGGCTCGTCTCCGCTATCCTCCACCTTGACCAGCCCGTCAGGCAACGACAGCGTCACCCCGCATCGAATCCCCGGCACCGCCGAATCCGCTGCGTCGGAAAGCCGTACGGTCACCCGATCGACCTTCGGTCCAAAGCGACCCATCGCCGAACCCACTCGTCGTTCCACGTGCGAACGCAACGCCGGGTCGATCGCAATGCCAATGCCTTGCACCATCACTCTCATGGCGCCTCTCATGACGCTCGTGGTCTTGAAGTCTGTGACAACGCGAATTGTCCCACATCGTATTATTGTGGAACTCCGTGATTCGAACGACAAGAGAAACTTTCGTGCACGACTCATCGAAATTTTCGATGAATCATCAATCGGTTTACTCGAAGAGTCCCCTTTGATTCATCGCCTTGATCGTTTAATCTCAGTTCGATGGAAACACTCAACTACCACCACTTGTTCTACTTCTGGATGGTCGCTCGCGAGGGAAGCATCGCCGCCGCCTGCGAGCAGCTTGACGTCTCTCAACCGACGGTCAGCGCCCAGATCCGAGCGCTTGAGCGTTCGCTTGAACTTCGCCTCTTCGTCCGGGAAGGTCGGGGCCTGGCCCTCACCGACGCCGGTCGCGTGGCGTATCGCTATGCCGACGAAATCTTCTCGCTCGGTCGAGAGCTGCGCGACACCATCTCCGGCCGACCGGCCGGCCACCCCTTGCGGCTCGCCGTCGGCGTGATCGACGCCATGACGAAACTTGTCGTCGCGCGGCTGCTCGAACCGGCGCTTCGCCTGACAGAGCCGGTGCGGATCATCTGTTCCGAAGGCTCGGTCGAGGAGCTGCTCGGCGACCTGGCTCGCCACCGCCTCGACGTCGTCCTCTCCGACGTTCCCCTGGCAGCAGGCGCCGCGGTTCGAGCCTACAATCACCAGCTTGGTGAGAGTGAGGTGGCCATCTTCGGCCCCCCCGCCCTGGTGGAAACGTTGACCGGGGAATTCCCCCGATCGATCGACGGCGCTCCCATGCTCTTACCGGCCGAGCACACGGCCGTGCGCCGATCCCTCGATCACTGGTTCGAGTCGGAGAATCTCCGCCCTCGCATCGTCGGTGAGTTCGAGGACAGTGCCCTGATGAAGGTCTTCGGCCATTCCGGCTTCGGGCTCTTTCCCGCACCGGCGATCATTACGAACGAGGTCTGCAATCAGTACGGTGTTCGGCTCGTCGGTCAGATTGAAGCGGTTCGCGAGCAGTTCTACGCAATCTCCATCGACCGCCGTCTGAAACATCCGGCTGTCGTGGCGATCTCCGAGGCCGCTCGCCGGCAGTTCTTTTCCACGCCTTCGGCCGATCAAGCCCGTGCGGAATGAACCGCAACGGACGTTGATCGGCCAATCAGAGTGAACGCTCGCCATCGAGACGGAATCGGACAAGCCGAGGCGACTGAGGTCATCCCCCTCGACTGCCGATCGTCGACCAGCCGTTCCGAGAGGAAGCTCGACGCGTTTCGGTCCCCGATCCTGACGGATTCGACCCTTCCAGGCCGTTCGAAACGGGTCGGTTAGCTTGTCGAGCCGTCCCGACACTTCCCGAGGCCACCTGCTCGCGAGACGAGCCTCCCGGATGAACCGGAGTCCACGCGGATCGGCCCGGACGCTCGGCACGCCCCGTCGCGAGTTCGGGAGTCACCCCGGTGCGCGGTCGGGCCTCCTGAGCTGGCTCCAGTGAGTTTTCCGGCAACTCAATCCCAAGAAATTCGGGACGCGGCACAACGATCGGGTCAACATTCAACATCCGATCGTTGCGTCCCGGATTCCGGCTGGCGATCGTTTCGTCGTCCGGCCCGTTTTGGAGACGGTACGTGTACTCCTGTTGCGGATCCCGCCGCGTGCCCGACGAATTCGAATTCGCGTTGTCGGCCAGGTAGAGCTGCGGTCCGCGAGGTGCACGGTATTCGTACAGATGAGACATGTTGTTGCGGTCGAGAATCGCATAAATCGAATTCGGCGACGCGTACAACCCTCGGCCGACCGAAGGATCGAAGGCGAAGTTGCAAACTCCGGCCACATAACCATCCTCAGTGAACAGCCCGCCGCCCGATCGCCCTTGCTTCGGCGAATGCTGGCACTCGATCGCCTCGTAATTCCGTTTTCCCGGCACCTGATACCGAGAAGTCGGCGCGAAGATGACCGTGTTCCAGGCCGTTGCGTCCTCACCGTGAGAGCAACCGACCGTGTACATGCTCATCCGAGCCTTCGCCTGCCAGTGTTGCGGCACGACGCGGGCCGACGGCACGACCGAACCCGGACGAATCCGAACCAGGGCCACATCGCGATCGAAATCGTAGTCGATTACTTCTCCCGGCATCGGTTTGCCCAGCGGTCGAACGGTCTGACCTCCCGGACCACCGAGCTTTCCGTCGAACAACTCGACAAGCACCGGCAGATTGAACTGCTCGGGCCTCGGCTGACGACCCTTGACCGTAAAAATGTGAGCACAGGTGAGGATAATCGACTCCTCCGGCGTGCTCTCGATAATCGTTCCCGAGCCAAACCCAAGCGATCCACGGTCCTTGACCGTGATTCGGACCACCGTCGCCCACGGATCAGGGTTCGATTGTGGAACACCCGCCGACGCATTCGACACATTCCGAACGGGCGGATTGGTTTGATCTCGAACCGGAGTCGGACGCGCGGCATCACGATAAAGGTGGGCAAGTTCTCGGGTTTCGACCAGGCCTTCGCGTCGCGACAGTTCGCGACCCTCGGCATCTACGATCACAAACGTCGGAACGCCTTCAATCCCGTACCGCTCGACCAGTTCGGGGTGCTCATCGACGTCAATCGATTGAACGGGATAACGATTCTGAACCAGCGATTCGACCCGAGGGCGCATCTGCTTGCAGGGCGGGCACCACTCGGCGTGGAAATCGAGAATCACCGGACCTCGAGCACCCTGAACCGCTCCGCCGGCCGCGGCGGGGGACGAAGGGCCGGGGCCGGGAACGATCGCAAGCACCAAGGTCAGCAGCAAGGGGGCGGTGGTCATGCCGCGAGGACTCCTTCTTCCCGGGCAGCAATCCACCTCCATCGAATCGGGAGCGATGCAAGTCCGCCTACAAAGACTGACAGGATCGAACCGAGTCGAACGGGCAGATCGGCCGCGATTGTTCCCTCGCCGTCGGGCAAGTGACCCGACGCGGGGGGCACCGACCTGAGGGGCCGGCGCCGGGAAACCACCGAGTACGAGGACGTGAGACGAGAGGCGATCGCATCCACAACCCGAATCCACGCGTCGATCCGCGTCCGGGCCACTCGGGCTCGGAGGATCGACCGGGGATCGGGTTCGACCACGGCTAGGGCCGCGGTGCGATGCGCCGAGGAAAGAGGGGAATGTTCGAGAGGGGGTGCGGCATGCCGGATGGAAGATCCGGCCCTTCCTTGGACGAGCCCCAGGTCACTGACCCCGCAGCCCAACCTCATGTCGGGCTTCGGCGCCGCCGGTTCAGAACCTCTGCGCGCTCGATCACTCCGTGAATGCCCTGCGAAGGACAGCCGAGCGAAGTGTCGAGAAACTCGCGAGGGCTCATTCACGGCTGGCGGGCCTCTTTCTACTCGGAGCGGGCACGAAGGACCAGATCAGTTATCGGCCCAGGCGTCGGCTTTCTGGATGATTTCTCGAAAAAGATTCCCTGCCTCATCGCCGGTTATGCGGTTCTTGCCGTCGTTGCCGAACGTGTCGGAACCAAATTGCCTCGACGGTCGTCTGAACGGTGTGGCCGGTTTGCCGCCGCGCGGTTGGTCGGGTAGAGTTGGCTCAGTCCGGCTGGTCGGACGGCGATCGCGGCACTTTCGGCCCGACTCGCGTTCAGGATTGTTCCGTGCCTCTTGCGTTGTGGTTGATCGCGGAAGCTGTCTCCTCTGAGCGACTTGCGAGACGTTGACCTCGGCGCTAGAATGCATGGCATGATTTGTTGCACCGTGTCGATCCGGCTCCGGATCGCTCGCCGCTCCGGTCGAGTTCACCTCCACCCACTCCACGGTCTAGCCCCCTTCCTACGCCCCGCCGCGATGCTCTTCGAGGCGCGACGTCCGAGGCCCGGGCGGCCGACCGTCTGACTCCGATCGCAACGGGATGGGACCATGACGTTCGTCGGGAAAATCCTCGTTATCGTGATCCTGGCCTTCGCCCTGTTCTTCCTCGCGTTGTCGACGGTGGTCTTCACCGCCTCGACGAACTGGCGGGAAGCTCACGAGGCAGTGACCAAGAAGCGAACTGAACTTCAGCAACAACTCACCACCGCCCAGAATGACCTGGCGGCCCAGAAAACCTCGCTTGAGAAGGAAATCGCTGACCGAGAGGCTCGGGTCACCTCGCTGCAAGCGCAAAACACGTCGCTGAGCAATCAGATCGATGGCTTGCAGACCGACATCACCAGCCTCCGCACTCAGGTTGAGGAGGCTCAGCGGACCACTCAGACTCAGGTGCAACTCGCTCAGGCCACCACGGCCGAAGCCCAGCAGCTTCGCGAGCAGTTCCAGGCCGCACAGAAGGTGGCCAACGACTACGCGGCCCGCCAAACCGAGCTCGACGAGCAGATCTTCCTGCTCGAACGTCAACTCGGCACGGCCGCGCAGAACAATGAAGACCTGCGTAATGCGCTAGCCGATTACCAGAACTACCTGGAATCGCGCGGTCTTCCCTCCGATCCCGAGCAGGTCCGCCTGGCCGCTCAGGGCACGCTGGTCTCCCCCGATATCGAGGGCCGGGTGCTTCGCGTGGCCAACGACTATCTTGAGATTTCGATCGGATCGGACGACGGGGTGAAGACGGGGCAGGAATACTTTGTGTTCCGGACCGGCGACTCTCCCCAGTACATCGGAAAGATTCGGATCACGCTGACCGAGGCCGACAAGGCCGTCGGCCGCCTGGTCTTCTCCAACTTGGGCCGCAAGGTGACGGAGGGTGACAGTGTCGCAGGCAAGATCCAGCCGCGGAGCTAAGGCGGGAGGTCGGTCTCGGAGCGCTTCCCGCTCTCAGGCCGTCGCCACTCCCCGAGGCGGACGAGGGGTTTACGTCCAGCAGGCTCGGAGCGACATCTTCGTTGTTCTGCTCGGCGTGGCCCTTGGTTCCTTGATCATCGGGTGCCTTTTCCTGGCCTTGAAACTCAACCAATTCGAATTCAGCGTCAGCGGTCCTGGCGGATTCTAAGCTCCACCACTGTTCCGTTTGACGTCGCTGGATAGCTCAACAAGGCCAGTTCCCTCCGACAGTCGAGGGAACTGGCCTTGTTGCTTTGGTCCACCCAGACGCCCCACCCTCCCTCCAGAACAATCCAGGAGTCTAGGCGATGTGATGACTACGGAAATACCTCCTCTTCACTGCCTCCGTCGCCAGGATGTATCCCAGAACAATCGCGGCGACCGAGCCCATCAGGGATGCCGGCAAGGGGACGAAACCAAACACCGTATTCAGTCCGCTGACGTACGGAACACAGACCGTCGCGAGACCGACCAACACCGTCGACCAAAGCATCACGCGGCAAGGGCGGGATTGAACCAGGGGCCTGTGGGTCCGCAGCACGAGGAGGACCGCGAGTTCGCTCAGCAACGAGATCAGAAACCACGACGTCTGGAAGGTCGCTTCACCCACGTGGAATATGCTCAGCAGGACGGCGAACGTCAGCAAGTCAAAGGCTGAGCTGATCAGACCAAAGATGATCATAAATCGCTGAATCTCGCGCACGCTCCAACGTTGCGGACGCTCCAACAGTTCCCGGTCGACGTTGTCGCTCGCGATTGTGATGGACGGCACATCAGAGAGAAAATTGTTGAGCAGGATCTGCTTCGCGGCGAGCGGAAGGAACGGCAACAGCGGCGACGCGAACGCCATGCTCACCATGTTGCCGAAGTTGGCGCTGGTCGTGATCGAGATGTACTTCATCGTGTTGGCGAACGTTCGCCGACCGTCCTCGACACCCTCTCGAAGCACATCCAGGTCCCGGTTGAGCAAGATGATGTCGGCACTCTCGCGAGCCACATCGACGGCCCCCTCCACCGAGATCCCGACGTCGGCGGCGTGCAGCGATGGGGCATCGTTGATGCCGTCGCCGAGGTAGCCCACGGAATGACCTGCTCGCTGAAGGGCGCGAACGATCCGTTCCTTCTGCTGCGGGTCGATCTCGGCGAACAGATCCGTGCGCGGCGCGAGATGCCAGAGTGCCTCGTCTCTGAGCCGTTCGAGATCCGCTCCAGTGAGCATCGAAGCCGGATTGAGGCCGATCTCTCCGGCCAGATGCGCTGTCACATAACGATTGTCGCCGCTGATGATCTTCACGCCGATGCCGAGCCGGGCGAGCGCCTGCAGTGTCTTCTGAACGTCTTCTTTCGGAGGATCGGAGAAGATCAGGAACCCGCGGAACGTCATGTCCCGCTCGTCCTCTCGGTCGTGGTGTTCCTTCGCTGTCACCTGGCGAGTGGCGAGTGCGAGGACCCGATCGCCCTCGGCCCCCTTGGCACGGTAGACCGCCTCCAGCGCTTCGCGACGCTCGGCATCAAGCGGAACGTCGATTCCGTCGAGGTCCATCGCCGCACAGACGTCAAGCACGTTCGCGAACGCCCCCTTGGTGATCAGGCAGTGTCGCTCCGGATCGTCTCCCGCTTCCACGACGATCGTGAGTCTGCGACGAAGGAAATCGTAGGGAATCTCGTCGATCTTTCGGATTCCCTCGGTGGACAGCCCAGCCTCCGCTCCGGCTGCAACGAGGGCCGCGTCGATCGGGTTTTCGATTCCGGTTTCAAAGGCCGAATTCAGGAAGGCGAGCCGACGAACCTCGACCGAAGGGCGGCTTGCGCAATCCAAGACCTCTCGAAGCACGATCGTTCCTTCGGTCAGCGTCCCCGTCTTGTCGGTACACAGGATGTCCATGCTGCCGAAGTTCTCAATCGACTCCAGACGGCGAACGATGACCCCTCGTTTGCTCATGGCCCGAGCTCCGGCGGAGAGCGTCACGCCAAGAATCGCTGGAAGCAACTCCGGAGAAAGCCCAACCGCAAGCGCCACTGCGAACAGGAGCGACTCGATGACCGGGCGGCCGAGCATCAAATTGGTCGTCAGCACGAAGAGCACGATGACAATCATCACGCGCAGGAGGAGGTAGCCGAAGTGGCGTATCCCCCGCTCGAAATCGGTCTCGGGCTGATGGGCCCGGAGCCGTTCTGCGACGGTTCCGAACTCGGTCCTGCGCCCGGTCCTGACGGCGAGCACCTTCGCCGTCCCACTGCGAACCGAGGTTCCCAGGAACACCGAGTTGCTCCGTGCTGCGATCGTCGCGTCCTCTCGAACGATCCCCGGTCGCTTCTCCACCGGGAACGATTCGCCCGTCATGCTCGCTTCACTGACCAGGAAGTCCTCGGCCTCGATGACGATTCCGTCCGCCGGAATCAGATTCCCGGCAGACAACTCGATCAGATCGCCCGGGACGATCGTACTGACGGGCAAGTTGCGAGCGACGCCATCCCTCACCACTCGGGCCGTCAACGCCAGCCTCCGCTCCAACGCTTGCACCGCCGCCGAGGCCCGATATTCCTGGAAAAAGCTGAGAAGCGCACTCCCCAGCACGATCGTCAAGATGATCGCTGCGTCCGTCCATTCCCGAAGCGTCAAGGAGAGCCCTGCCGCGAATGCCAGAATGAGGACGAGCGGACTCTCAAACTGGCGAAGCAAGAGCCGGAGCGGACTCAGGCGACTCGCTTCTTCGATCGTATTGACGCCCACTTCGGCGAGCCGAGCCGCAGCCCGATCCGAGGGTAGCCCCCCCGGCCCCGACCCCAGGGTCTCGGCGAGTACGGAAGCCTCCTGACTCCAGTACGGAGCGTCACCGCCCATCCGGCTCGTGTGCATGTCCCTGTGATGTCCAGCTCACGAATCAGCGAGGTCCCTCGAACTGAGGTGAACCGTACCACCTTCGTACAAAAAAAGGCAGGTGCCTGGCACCTGCCTTTCGCGAATCGATTCCCAAGCGCCCGACCCATTTCAAGCACGATCTCTCAGACCTTCGGGCGTCTCGACCTCATCTCACTGCGTAATCCGTTTCGGAGGGCAGCGTTCGAAGAACGACAGAATGGCCTCACTTCCGTCGAAGTCCTGGCTGGTCTTCCCTACCATTTCCACGTGATAATTCGACGGCTTCCCCGGCCAGTTGTGGCCGGCACCTTCGATTCGATAAATCTCGACGAGAACACCATCGTGACCCGACGGGTAGGAATAGACCCGGGTTGTGGTGCCATCATCTTCCGGGCGATCCGGCAAGGTCTCGACCGAAGGCTCGCCGGAAATGCCGTTGGCCTGAAGATAGGCCGCGATCGTCTCGTCGGCCGGGGCAACCCGGCCTCGGTCCTGCGGAAGCAAGCCCGCAATCGGACCTCCGGTGACGGGCATCAAGGGATCGTCCTCGCCAATGATCGCCATCAACGACACCGGATGCGTCGGAGCAAAGCGCTCGGCCACCACGTCCGTCATCGCTCCCGAAACCGGCGCAACCCCCGCCATCACGTCCGAGGCGTCGGCCGCCAGGCGATGGCAGAACATTGCCCCGCTGGAAATGCCGGTCGCGAACACGCGAGACACATCAATCAATCCGTCGGCACCCAGTTCCTCGACGATCGATCGAACCATCGCCACGTCGTCAAAGCGACGATCCATTTCCGGATTCAGGCCATCGCGAGCGGTGAACGAGGCGAAACCCCGGCTCCGAACAATCGGAGCGCCGGAGTCATAGTTCCAGTTCTTCCCCTCGCCTTTCGGATAAATCACCACGAAACCGCGATCCTCGGCCAGTGGGTCCAGTTTCGCGTAGTTTTGAATGGTGTCCGGAGTTCCCCCTTCGCCGTGAAAAACGAACAGAGCCGGAGCGGGACGCGACCACTCCGAGGGAACGTACAACCGGAACGCACGCTCCTCTTCACCGACTGCCACCACCCGATCTACCGCCGAACCGGGCTCGAACCCCTTCGGCGCGTCTGACCCCAACGGTGCCAGCATCACGGAAGCAACCAACGTCCAGATCAAGGTTCGATTCCTCTTATGCGGGTCAATCTCGGTTGTGTCTTCGGGCGATGCCCCATGATCACCCCTCTTGCTTTAGCATCGCTCGAAACTTGAGCCTTTGTTGTCGGCGAATCGCAACCGATTTCCGATCCTCTCGTTACATTCACACTTTTCGCGCCAATCCGATCCTTCAGAGTCCGTTTCCGTTTCGCAATACTGAACCTATTGACACCATATCCCGAAATTGGTATCGTTTGTACACCTGGACGCGATGCGAGGCGGTTTCGCCCGATCGGTCCGGCAGCCGGATGAAGGTCTGGGGCGTTCGCTTGCTCTGGAGTCCGGCGATGCACCCGGTGGTTCTTCTCAGCGAGGGCGGCGTTCGGTCTGTTGTTCTTGGGGGTCCGACGTGATGATCCCAAAGGCCCGATCGTCCGATCCTCCGGGGGGCGAGACATCCATGACTCAGTATCCTGACCTGTTCGCGGCCCTCGCCGCGCCTTTTGCGTCGCACGAAGTGAAGGTTCGCCCCCAGGCGGGCCGTCAGCTCCATTACATCACCGCTCGAACGGCCATGAACCGCCTCGACAGTGTGCTGGGGCCAGAAAACTGGTGGGATTCCTATCAACCCTCCGAGCATTCGGTGCTGTGCACCCTGACGATCCGGCTTCCGGATGGCTCGACCCTCTCCAAGTCCGACGCCGGCGGCTACGCCGGGATGTCTGACCAGGGAGACGACGATAAGAGCGGCTACAGCGACGCCTTCAAGCGAGCCGCCGTGAAGTTCGGCGTCGCCCGCTACCTCTACCGCGACGGCGTCCCCGAGTTCGTTCGAGAGCGGGTGGCTGCCTCGGCCCCTGCCGTTGCCGTGGCGTCGGCCGATGCCTCCTCTCCTGCTGTTTCAGAAACTCAGGAATCGGCGCCCGCTCCTCGATCGGATCGCGGCGAGCGTGAGCGATCGACGCGATCCGAGACCAATGGTTCCAGCGGCATCGTCGGCACTCCTCCTCGGAGCGGCCGAGCCCTGTTCGCCTGGGTCAAGGATCAGGAGCAACGACACGAGGTCGGCCTGCTCCCTTATCTGAACAAATGGGGCAAGCTCCAGGATTATCCCGGCCGCATGGTCGACTGGGATTCCGAGCAGGTGGCCAACGCCTATCAGGAGGCCATCCGAAAAATTCAGGCGAGCGTGCCCGACCGTAATGAGGCCCTTGAGGAGGCGCTGGCGAATTGATGGTTCGGATGAGTTCGAGTCGATGGCGAGTGCGACGCCAGCCGACCACGCCATCGACTCGCCGAACCGTCAGAGCCCCTCAAAGGCCGTCCTCGCCCCCTCGGCTGCTTCATGGCGGCCGTGGGGGCGTTTTTGGGTCCGCAACAGACCTTGTCCGGTCAGGTGCGGAGATCAGCTTCACAGATGACCTCGAACCCGGTATCTCGCAGGATCTGCCCGGCCAGCTCCACGTTGTCGATATGCATTGCCACCGCGGCTCGACCGTGGGGGTGGACGATCAAGGGGTAGGCGTAGTGGATATTCACCTCCCCTTGAAGCAAGGCGGTGCAGATATCCCCCAGCGTCCTTGAGCCGGCGGTCAGCTCTGCCACAAGCAACTCGTTCTCGGCAAACGGCAGCTCGGATTTCTGCAGAATCTCTCGCCCTTGCTCGCTATGACTGAGCATGATCCGAACGATGCAGCAATCGGCCGAGTCCGCGATCGAAAGCCCGGCGATTCGGACCTTCGTGCCGGTGAACGATCGGACCAGTTCTAGCAATTGACCGACCCGATTCTCCAGGAAAACGGAGAATTGCGTAATCGTCGGCCACGAGTAGCCTTCCAGGGTCTCAAACCCCAGACCGCTCTCGCCTCCTCCTTCGCCCAGACTCATGGCGTCTCCCTGCTCATCCCTGGAGCCGATGCGACGCAGCCGATCCCTTGAGAGAGAAGATCCCGGAGCGGCTCGGGCTCGATTCCGAATCGATGTGACTCACCCTAACCAGTGGTTACTCCAAATGTTAATGACCGATCCGTTCTCGGTCAATCATCCTCCCTCTCCCCCACCTTCGGAAACCTCGGACTCCCCCTTCCTGGGCATCTTGGGGATTTGGGGAAAGACAGGCCCCTCTCGCTGCCGATGGGAAGATGACACAAGCAGATTGAATCTCCCGGGAGCGTCAGGCGTCCCTGGAGGTTACGGGGCTCTGCGCCGGTTGGCCCGGCGCCGCCAGTGGTGATCGGAGCCTCCGTTTTTTTCACGTCACCGCACCGCACGCCCCGGGGCGATCCGGACTCGACCGGCTCGCACTCCTGAAGGTCGGGCGGCCCGCTCCCCTCCGAGAGGTGGTATTCATGTACTGGCGACTGCGTGACCTGGTCCGGGCCGGGGCGGCCGCGGGCCTGCTCTTCGCGATGGCCGGCCCGATGCTCCGGGCCCAGGAGCCGACCGAGCCCCTGCCTGGCGCCTCGATGCTGGGCGAGACCATCGACATCCTTCGCGCTCAGCGTACCGGGGCCCTCGAGGTCGAGGCCCGAGGCGCTGGAAATGATCGCGTCGAACTTCGCCTCCGCAATACTTCCAGCCGACGGCTTCATGTCGTGTTGCCGCCTGGCCTGGTCGCTTCGGCCGCCTCGGGCCAGTTCCAGAGCATGGGCCTTGGCACCCCGAGCAATCAGCCAGAAGCCTTCGGCCGCTTCGACTCCCTGGCCCCGGCCAATCTTCCTGGCTTCCGGTCGATCGCCGTCTCCAGCTCCTCTGTCGGCGAGGCGGTCACGGTTCCTCCCGGCCAGGATGTCTCAGTCGCCTTGCCGGCGGTCTGCCTCAATTACGGCCTACCCGATCCGAAGCCTTCGAACCGCTTCGAGCTGATGGACGTGGCCGAGTATTCCCCGAACCCTCGCGTGCAAAAGGCCCTGCGATCCCTGGCGACCCTCGGCACGGGCCGTCGAGTGGCCCAGGTCGTCATGTGGCACGCCTGCAACGGCCTCTCCGTTCCCCAGGTTGCCCGCCTCGCCCCGAAGGTGGCCAACAAGTGGGAACTCGCCCTAGCTGACCGCTTCATCGAAGCCCTCGACGCCTCCACCTCCGGCGATCTCGTCGATCCAGCTTACCTGACTGCCAATCGCGTCTTCGTCCGCGTTCAGGGTGAAGGCGACCTGGCCGACGACGCTGCCCGGCTCTCCGAATCCCTCAATGGTTCGACCCTCTTCGGTCTTCCTGTTCAGACCGTTCGGGGCTCCGAGAACCCCGTCGCTTCCGGCCCTGCCCTCTCGTTGATCGTCACTCTCGTCGCCTCGTCCGACAGCCAGACGACCGGCCGGGTGGCTGTTCATGGCCTCGGCCGTGATCAGGATTGGGTCCACGGCGGATCGGCCAAGCTTGCCCTCGACGTCCCCTCGACCTCGCTCGACGGTGCGATCCTTGTCTCCGCCGTCGATCGGGCCGTCTCCAGCCAGTTCATCAAGGTCCGCCGCGTCGGCTCGACCGACGGAGCTACCCGCATCCGGGTCGAGAACGGCTTGCCCCTGACCGTCGCCTCCTTGATCCTCGACGCTTCCCCCGAGGGCGGCGCCTTCGTCCCCTTCGAGGCCGTCGGCATCAGCCCGCTCCGCTCCCTCGAACTGACCGTCCCCGCCGCCGGGGCCCGCATCGAGTCGCTCGAATTCAACGGCCTTTGATCGACGCCGTTGAACCTTCGGAACATCGCGTCAGCGGGATGCCAGGGGAAACCCCCTTTTTGATTCCCGCTGACCGATTGCTCGCGAAAGGGCCGTACCCTCCGTGCCGGATCGCCTTCGACGCGAGTCCGGCCCGGGGGTGTACGGCCCTTCTCCCCATTTCGGCTCGGCCGATTGATCCCGAACCGCACGCTCTGTTAAGCTAGGAAATCTGGTGTTCGACCCGAGATCGTCATCCTCGGCTTGGGAAACGTCCTGGAAACGCCTTTCGTCTCATGATCCGTCGTCGCGTCTTCTACGAGGGTCGGGTGCAAGGGGTCGGCTTCCGGGCCACAACCTGCCAACTTGCCGCCAACCATTCCGTCGGCGGCACGGTGCGCAACCTCGATGACGGGCGGGTCGAGCTGGTGGTCGAGGGGACAGAACCCGAAGTCGAGGCACTGCTTACGGCGATTCGATCCGCGCTGGGCCGCTTCATCCGGGACGAGTGGATCGAAATCCTTCCTCCGGGCGAACCTTTCTCCGAGTTTCGCGTAGCATACTGAAACGGACCCGATTCGTACCCGATCAGGGTGCGCGATGGTCGTCCGAGTTTGCGAGCGATTCGCAATCATCCGTCTTGTCGCACCCATTCTCTTCACTCAACGACGCGAGCTGAGCCCCCTCCCATGAAGACGTTGACCATCGCGCGGGCGACCGCCACCCAGGCGATCCGCCAGCCGGCCTTCATCGTGTTGCTGGCCTTCGCCTCGATGATCCTCGTCACCTCGGTGTTCCTGCCGTACTTCACGTTCGGCGAGGACATCAAGATGTACAAGGACACCGGCCTGACCGCGATCACCTTCTTCGCCCTACTCCTGGCCTTGCTGACCTCCAGCTCGGCCGTGGCCGAGGAAATCGAGGGAAAGACGGCCGTCACCCTGCTCTCGAAGCCGGTCAACCGCCGGCAGTTCATCCTCGGCAAGTACCTGGGCATTCAGCTCGCCGTGCTCGCCCTGTTCCTGATTCTCGGTGCGTTGTTCGCCGGAGGGGTCTGGTACAAATACGTTTACGACCTTCGCGAAGGGGCCGGCGGCACGGTCGACTCGGCCTTGCGGGCCAAGCAGGTCTTGCAGGTCTTGCCCGGCCTGGTGCTCGGCTTCTTCGAGGTGACGATCATCACCGCCATTAGCGTGGCGATCTCGACCCGATTGCCGATGCTCGTCAACTTGGTCGTCTGCATCTCGATCTTCTTCCTCGGCCGCATGACCGAGGTGCTGGTCCGCCAGGCCGACGCCATTCAGGCCAACGAATTGGTCAAGTTCATGTCGCGACTGTTCCAGTGGGCCCTTCCCTTCCTGGAATTCTTCAACGCCGGTCCGGCCATCTCGACCGGTGTGATCATCCCCTGGGTTGGCTACGTCCTTCCGGCCTTGATCTACTGCGTGTTGTATAGTGGAGCGGCGCTACTGTTTGCGTTCCTGCTGTTCGAGACCCGCGACGTGGCGTGACGCCCGCTCCGCTCCCGGCCAGGGCTGCCCGGTTCGCGGGCTCCCTGGATCGGTGACGATCCCGGGGCACAGTCGCCGCGCCCCGGGCGAGGGGTCAGAATGCCATGAACTGGGGTGATTATCACCGCCTTCGAGAGGTCGCTCGGATCGACGGGTCCCGTCGTGGGATCATTCACGCGGCCGGAATCGTCCAGGCGTTGCTGCTTCTGGCCTTGCTGTTCGTCATCGGGGTGGCCCTCGCGGTCATTGTGGTTGATCCCTCATCCTCGGTCGCACAGTTCCGGGGAGCCGAGGGAATCACACTCGCCCGCATCCCCCTCACCCCCCCTACCGAGGCAATCCCCTCATCGTCGGAGCCATCCGCGACGGTCCTTCAGGCCCGGAAGATCGCGGCCCAGGGCATGCTCTCGGTCATCCTCGCCGTCGGCCTGGTGATTTTGGTCGGGATGACGATGCTCGACTCACTCCGGCGATGGGCGATCGCCCGGCTCTCGGCCCGGTTCGCTGCCGGCATTCGCCGCCAGATCCACCGGCAAATGTACCGATTCGGCCAATCTTCCCTCCCGACCGAGGGCATGGGGCCGACCCTTGAGTTGTTCTCCCAGCACGTCGATGACCTTCGCGATGGCTTCCGCGCGGGGCTCGACCAGCGTTGGCGATTACCCGTCACCTTGGCCGGCCTAACCCTGCTGGGACTGGCCCTTGGCGGATGGCTGACCCTCTTCCTCATCATCCTGGTTACCCTGCTGGCCTTCCTCGTCTCATCCTTGATTCGACGGAATGCGGAGACTGCGGAAACGGCCGATCGCAATGCGTCGATGAAGATGAGCCTCTTGCAGGAAGACCTCGGCCAGATCCGGACCGTTCGCGTCTTCAGCATCGAATCGGTCGATAACCGTCGATTCGATGCCCATCTGGAGGACTACCGAGAGGCCGATGCCACCCGACTCCGGTTCGATCGCGACTTCGGTCCGGGAACGACCCTCCTGCTCGGCATTTCCGGCACCCTCGCTCTGGGCATGATCGGCTTTCTCTTGATCGCCGGGCGGCTGGAACTCCCCGCTGCGATCCTCTTGCCGGTGACGCTCGCGTTGATGGTTCGTTGCTTCACTCAGATCAATCTGATGAACCAGGATCGTCGACGCGCTGCCCGAGCTGCCTCGTCGGTCGTCTCGTTCCTCGATCGCCGCCCCGAAATCCTCCAGGTCCCCAACGCCAAATTCCTCTCTCCCGTTCGTGAGAGGATCGTTCTGGAGAACGTGACCGTCGAAGGCCCAACCGGCCGCCGATTGCTCGAAGGGGTCTCGCTTGAACTTGCCGCCGGCTCCAAGACTGCCGTCATGGGCCGCGACGAGGACAGCAAGCAGGCCCTCGTGTGCCTACTCCCTCGACTGCTCGACCCCCGGACAGGACGGGTCCGCATGGACGGGCTCGACCTCCGCGAGGTCACGCTCGAATCCCTCCGGGCTCAGGTCGCCACCGTCTTCCAGTCCGACCTGATCTTCAGCGATACCGTCGCCTTTAACATCGGCCTGGGAGATCCCAGTTACGACCTCCCTCGCCTGATCGACGCCGCCAAGCAAACCCACGCTCACCACATCATCCAGGATCTTCCCGAGGGCTACGACACCTTCGTCGGCCCGATGGGCCACTACCTCCGGATCGACGAGCAATACCGGATTGCCCTGGCCCGCGCCTGGCTCTTCGATCCCTCGATCCTCATCATCGAGGAACCCACCTTCCCGATCGAAGACTCAATCAAACCTCTGATCGACGACGCCATCGCCCGGCTTTGCCAGGGACGCACAGTCGTCTTCCTTGCCCATCGCCTCTCGACCATCCGAGCCTGTGACCGCGTCGTCGTCTTGCACAACGGTCGGATCGAGGGCCTCGGCACCGCCAAGGAACTTCAAGCCACAAGCAAGCTCTACCGCCACCTTCAGTACGTCGAGTTCAACCAGTTCGCCGCGGGTGGTATCGAGGCTGGGCAGATGTGAGCAGCCGCTCCGTCTTCCTTTGGGAATTGGCTGCGTGCCTTGACCGACGAAACGATGGTCATGGCACGCTGAGTTCGTCATCAGGCAACCGATCCGACAGTCCACGTATGTTTCAGGCAAACGGGTCGACCGTCGGCTTGATGATCAGTTCCGGTACGTGGGCTCTCGGGTGCAGCTCCGCAAGGAATCGGACCGCTCGCGCCACGTCGTCCGGCTGAAGAATCTGAGCGCGGCGTTCAGCACCCACCGGCACCGGACGGCGATCGAGAATCGGCGTCTCCACCTCTCCGGGGTGAATCGCCGTCGATCGAATTCCGTGCTTCCCCTCTTCCTGAGCAATGCACCAGGCCAGGGCGTTCTGTCCGAACTTCGAGGCCGAGTACGCCGTGCCGCCCAGCACACTCGCGCGAATTCCGGAGATCGAACAGATCTGAATAATCAATCCGCGTCGATGACGTCGCATCGACGGCAACACGAAGTGAACCAGGTTGTAGGCCCCGGTCAGATTTGTCGCGATCAGGCGATCCCAGTCTTCCGGGTCGAGCACCTCCAGCGATCGCTTCGGGATATTGATTCCGGCATTACAGACCAAGATGTCGATTCCTCCAAAGTCGTCCAGCACTCGCTCCACCATCCCGGCCACCGACGACCGATCCGCCACATCACACGGCTCGACCCGGCAGGCCGCCCCTGACTCGCCAAGACCGGCCTGCACGGCCTCCAGCTTGCCTCGATCTCGGCCGACGAGCGCGACCCGAAGCCCCGCCCTTGCCAGGTCCTCGGCAATCGCCTGACCCATACCGCTTCCGGCTCCCGTAACTAATGCGGTGCGATGTTCCACGGCGTAATCCTCCTGGTGATGCGTGTGTCTCGTGGTTCTGGCCAAACAGGGGCCGCGCGATCGACTCCGGGCAAAATCGTCCCTCGGAGCGCCGGTGTCCCTGCCTCGCCGATCCGATCCAGGGTCGACCCAAGCGTGATGCCCTTGCCGTCGGTCTTGAGCAAACCAACAATAAAGAGGCCCTCCCCGACCGATCGGGTCGGGGGGGCCCCGTGTGGTCATCGCCTCGGATTCTAACCGGCGTGGATGGCCGACTCAAACCGACGTCGTCCGACTTGCCAACGGACGGCTCACAGGTTCCGGAACAGGCCGGATCGCCTCGATCCGATGCGCCCGGACGGTCGCCCGGGTCGAGGCCCGTTGCGACCGCAGAATCTGTGCCCGGCTCCAGACCGGCGGCATGTCCGGTCGAGCCACATTCCAGGCCCTCACACCCAGCCCGGCAGACCCCGACGCAAACAGGGCCGCAAGCCGCTGCCCGGCCTCGCTCGTCACCACCCGATCAACGGCCGGGCGATGCGAGTCCGTTCCTCCCGACGGCCGATCGGCGTCGTCAACACCTTCTCCCCGAAGATGCTCGATCGCCTCATCCGTCACGACCGGATTCACGATCGGGGGAATCGCGGGAACCTCGGGACCGATCGTGATCGCATCAGACGGTCCGGAAGGAGCGGCGGGCGAGGATGCCGGTGGGATGCCCGGTGACGACGGCGGGGGTGTCTGCGGCGCCGGGGTCGAGACGACCGGGACTTCGGAGGGCGGGACGGGCGTGCTTGGCCCGGAGATCGGCGACCCCTCGTTGCCCGAGGGTGATCCTGAGCCGTTGCTCGGCGATCCGTTGCTGGGCGGTGGCGTCGACGGGGAACCGTTGGTCGGGGTCTCGGAGCCTCCTGACGAGGCCGGCGGCTCCGCCACCGGCGTGGAAGGGCGGTTGGTCGTGCTCCCCGGCGCCTGAACCACCGGCGTCGAGGGCCTCATGGGCGCTGGCGGCGGCGGTGGCGGATCGGTCTGAACCGGCGCTCCCTGGTTTGGCTTGGAGCCGCGAGGTGACGGAACCATCGCCGCTGCGGCAGGAATGTTCAGCCGACCGATCGTGAACCCGGTCGCCGGGTCCCGCATGGATGTCGCTGAGTCCCGAAGCCAACCTTCGATCTGATCGACGGTCGGCAAGGTTCCGAATCGTGTCAGGTGAAGCTCTTGCAACAGAAGCACGGAGCCGGTGACAAGCGGAGCCGCGAAGCTCGTTCCATCAAGAGGTGCAAAGCTGCTCTCCCACGGTCCCATCACGTCTCGTCCAGGAGCGGCCAGGTCGGTCGCGAATTTCCCGCCCGCCTCCCGGCCAAGCCGCTGCGCGTCGGGGGCAAGTCGACTGGTGCCATCCGTTCCCGTGACACTGATCGTGTTGTCGACGATCGCCGTGAAGCCCATCCCCTGCTGGCCCGAGAAGCTGTTGCCCGCCGCCGTCACGACCGGAATCCGCAACGCCTCGAGCTGGTCGATCAGGCTCATGATCCGCTTGACGACCGGGCTGGCGAACAAGGTCGGAGCCGACAGGTAGTTCTTCCCGTCAGAGATCGACAGATTCACCACCGTGATGTTGTGTTCCTGGTGATGATCAATGACCCATTGAAGCGAATCGGCGATGCCGTCGAAGCTCCCTCGGCCGTTGTCGCCGAAGACACGAAGGGCCGCAATGTCCGCTTCTGGGGCCACACCGGGGGCTGACGGATCGCGCGACGCGATGATCCCGGCCACGGCGGTCCCGTGCGAGCCGTTCGACTCTCTCGGGTCGGCGTCACCCTCCCCGAAGTCATGGCCGGCCACGACCACCTTGCCCGATCCAAACCCGCCACCGAAGGCCGGGTGATCGTAGTTGACCCCTGTATCGATCACCGCCGCAGTAAGACCTGCACCGGAAACCCCATAAAGGGCTCGGGTTGCCGAGGCCCCAATGATCGCGTCGTGCGACGTCACCTTGGCCGAGGATGTGTCCGGAGCCGCAGTGGTTTTCGCAGGAACGGGTTCGAGTCCGTGGATCGGATTCGCCACACTGAGCAAGCATCGAGCCTCGACAGACTCAACACCAGGGCGAAGGTTCCGGCGGGAGCGGTTGCCAGTCATGAATCGAAACTCTCGGACGGCCGCGACGGACCGACCAGGCAGATCGAGACGGAATCACCTTGCACTCATCCTGCACGCGGGGCGAAGCGTGAAAGAATGCGAAGGTTCACGCACGTTGCATGCGTTTCCGTTCATTCCGGACTGATCGGCGAGACTCGAAGTAGCAAGCCGTGTGGATCATCCCCTCCAAATGGAGTGGAGAGTCTTGAACACGGCGGTCGGCGGCGATGCCTCGCGTCCTGCGGCTTTGACCGGATCGACCGATCCGATCATCGGGAGGCAGGCCCGTCCTGAGCCGCTGCCCCGTCTCTCATTCGTCGATACGACCGAAGAAAGACGTGTCGTCATGATCGTAAACCAGGTTCGATGTCTCTGGCTTTGATCCTGACGATCCCTCGCTGCTCCTACCGATCGGCCGTCATCGTCGTCGGCCTTCATTCGCAGATAAAAATCAGGACGACGCCCCTCGTCCTGACCGATCCGACCGCCTCATCCCTTACGCCCCTCACGCCAATTGCCGCTCCTCAACCCGCTTCGCCCCCGACAACCGCCACCGCCGTTGAGCCGTCCGATCGCCCCAAACTCAGGCCTTCCGTCTCCAGGCTTAGGTATCGTCTTGCACCCGATTGAAAGATTGGCTTACCCACGATTGTAAACAGGTCTGTTGATGTTGAATTCCGAACAATCCTCAGAGCTTTCCCCTTCGGCTCCTCCCTCGTGCCGGTTCTTCGGATGCTCCGAATTGCGTCCGTCCGAGTGTTCGATTCGTCCTGCGATTGGCTCAAGGTTCCTCCCTCAACGGGCAATCGCGTCGCGTGTTTGCCCGCGCAAATCCTCGGGTTCTATTCCGACTTACGGAAACTTGGGAAGATCCTCGACCTCATTTGACCCGACTTCAATCACGTCATTCCTCTCTTGCCTTCGGGCGGTTCCCACACGCAAGCCGACCTTGACGCGTGACGCCCCTCCGCGATACGCTCCCCGGCCATCGGGGAGGATCCCCAGTCCGCTCGATCGGTTCGGTTCTGTCCGACCGCCACGGAAAGGCGAGGTGACACGATGGCTCGCGAGTGTTCCCGATCGGATCGCCTGACGACGATCACCGGCTCAGGGTCCGTGGTGGCCATCGTGCCCGCTCGGTTTGCATCCAGTCGCTTGCCCGGGAAGCCCCTGCTGGCCGAGACCGGCCGCCCCTTGATCCAGCATGTCGTCGAGGCCGCCTCCCGATCCCGACGCATCGATCGCGTGATCGTTGCCACCGACGACGTCCGCATTCTCGACACCGTTCAACGCTTCGGCGGCGAGGCCGTCCTCACCCGAGACGACCACCCCAGCGGCACCGATCGCGTGGCCGAGGTCGCCGCCCAGCTCCCGCACGCCCGGATCATCGTGAACCTGCAGGGGGATGAGCCCGAGATCGAGCCCGAGGCCCTCGACTGTGTTGTCGATCTTCTCGACCAGGCCCCCCAGATTCCAATGGCCACCCTCTGTACGCCCATCCGGGACCGCGAGACCTACCTCGACCCCGCCTGCGTCAAGGTGGTCCGCTCTGCCGACGGTCGCGCCCTTTATTTCTCTCGACGCCCGATCCCTTGCCACCGAGATGGCGAGCCCGACCCGAGTGTCACTCCCCTGGCCTACCTCCACCTCGGCCTCTACGCCTACCGTCGCGAGTTCTTGCTGAAGCTCTCGCAGCTTCCCCCGTCCTCGCTCGAACAGGCCGAACGCTTGGAACAGCTCCGGGTACTCGAACTCGGCGAATCAATTGCCGTCGGCGTCGTTCCCGCCGCCACCGCCGGAATCGACACCCCCGAAGACTACCGGCGCTTCCTCGATCGCTGGCGATCCCGAGAAGGACGCGCCGCCTGATTCGATCCCTGTGGTACCATCGGGATCATCATGACTCCCGAAACCTCCCTTCGTCCTGATCCCCCCGGTGCATGTCTCGTCCTTCACGGGCTCGGGGGTGGTCGTCACGAATTCGAGCCCTTGCTTCAGGCCCTCTCCTCGGTCGGGATGCCGTTCGAGGCCCCCGTCTACCCTGGCCACGAAGGGCCCGGCCCGCACATGCCTCGATCCACCTGGCCTGAGTGGTACGATGTGGTCCGGGCACGCTTCGACCGGCTCCAACAACGTCACGGCTCGGTCGCAGTGATTGGCTTCTCGACCGGAGGCACGCTCGCCCTCCACCTGGCCGCCGAGTCCCCGGTCAATCGCCTCGCCTTGATGGCGCCATTCTTGGCAATCCGCCATCGCTGGTTCTACGGCGTCCGGCCCGAGGTCTACCTCGACACCGTTGGGCGATTGTTCCGACGGCTCCCGCGTCGCCCGTCGGCCGTCTCCGATCCCATTCGCCGCAAGGAGATCGAGCGGCTCATCGCCTTTCGAACCTTCAACCTCGACGCCGCCCGAAGCGCCGTCGCTCTGATTCGCCTCGTCCGCAACGAAGCCCCTCAGATCACCACGCCGACGCTCATCATCCAATCGCGCCGCGATGCGATCGTCGATCCGATCGGCGCGCAGTGGCTCGACCATCACCTTGGCACGTCCGAGGCCGATCGCAAACTCGTCTGGCTTGATCGTTCCGACCACCTTCTGGCCGTCGACGTCGAGCGCGAGACCGTGATCCGACAGACCCTTGAGTTCCTCGGGCTCCAACTGCCGGCCCTCTGATCCGATTTGACCGGCTTATCCCCGATCCTCGGTTGAGGACGGATCAGTGGGGGGCTTCGGGGAACTCTGCGGTGTGTTTCCGCGACTCATCGGACATCCCTGCGGAATCGGTGCCGATGCAGGCTTCGAGTGCGGCGCACCAGGAACCGATCCGCGGGTACTCCCCTCGTGCCGGATGAACTCTCGGGTGCCCAACGCGGTTTGATGGTCCTTGGCCCGATCTCCGGCCGGGAACTGACCACGGTAGTAATCTTTCTGCCAATCGCGGCGGTTCGCCTCGCTGCCTGGCACTCCGCGATCGACCAGAAATTCCCCCCGCTTCGCGTGCCAGTCGAAATAGCTTGAGGCCAGCTCGGGTTCGTCGGCCAGATCCCGGACCTCGGGTTCGAACCGCTCAATCAGGCCCCTTGGATACGGCATCAACTGGCAGATCGGCTCCCCTTCGTAAAAGGTCACCGTCTCATAAGGACGTGTCAGCTTCCAGTTCATAGTAAACGGCGCCGGCGTCCAATCCGTCTCCACCAACCCTTCGAGCGCCTGGATCCCGTCCTTCACAAGGTTCGCCGGCCCCTTGACCCAGAGGTTGTATCCGGCGCTCGTCCGGAATAGGTACGGCAACTGGAACGTGATGATCCCCTCGCCGAAGTGGCTCTCGACGACCGACTCGGGGCCAAACGCAGTCGAGAAACCGTGCTGTCCATGCGGGACGAGAATTTGAATGTCGGTCGCTGCCGGGCCTCCGTTCCACATCAAGCTAAAGGTGATCGGGTTGCGCACCAGCCATCCCGCCTGATTCGCCATCACGAGCGGCAGGCACCGATAAGCGAACCGCCCGGCCGAATCGTCCATCCATCGCCGTCGAGGAGGTGCCGGAAACAACGCCAGCTCAACCGGCCCATACCGTTCAAACGCGACAATCTTCAAGCGATCCTCGCGTTCGCCCTGCGCTGAGTGGTCACCGTCCATGGTGCGTGCTCCTCCGGCATGAGGTTGTCCGTCACAACGGCCAGGCTCCGAGATCATGCCTTGGACCTGCTCCGGCGCGAAGGCCGATTGCTCGGCCTTTCGCGTGCCAGACCACCATCCGATCCCTCGATCCCTCAACGCGCGGGCCTGGGGATTGATCGAAGCCTCGGCTATTGATGGGTCAGTCACGAAGTGAGGGGCTCGGCCTCAAGGGGATCGCGAGCGGTCCCCACTCTCCCATTCCCCGCAAGGTTGATTCCGATCTTGGACCAATCGGGATGGAATCTGCGTCTGACCCTGGCGATCTGCTCCGGCTCTGCAATCGGCTCCCCCTGCCCTGCCCTCGCAATCCCTTTCTGATAGGTTTGCGGAATTGGCCGCGGTGCGCTACACTCAATGATCATGGGCCGGTGCTGACTCGATCGACATCAATCCCTCCCCCGGCCTTTGCAAGCGTCCTTGACCGGAGACGGCCCCGATGGGCGATGAGCCAACCCTGTATGAGCGGATCGGCGGTGAGGAAACCCTGAGCCGAGTGATCGATGACTTCTACGGTCGAGTCACCCGAGACCCGGACCTCAGTCCGTTTTTCCGCAACGCCTCGCTGGAGAAACTCCGGCGCATGCAGCACGAATTCATCGGTGCCGCGCTCGATGGGCCTCAGCAATACACCGGCCTCTCCCTCGCTCACGTTCACTCCGGACGGGGAATCACCGTCCACCACTTCAACCGATTCACCCAGCACCTGCTCGAAACCCTCCGTGACCTGGGGGTGAACGAGAAGGAGATTGAGCAAGTCATCTCTCGCATCAATATGCACGTGCACGATATTGTGGGTGGCATTTCCTCCAGCGACTGACTTCCCCTCACCGCTCGGCACGCAAGTTGCCCCATGCGTTTTTCCAAAGAACTGACGGGTGCGGTTCCCCCGTCGCGTTTCTCTGGAAAAGGACGGGCCCATGCGCATCAAGCGGGTGACCAATAACCTCGGACAGAAAATCGCCTCCCTCGCCGTTGGCATGCTGGGGGTTGGTGTCGTACTTGCCATCTGGGGAGGGGTCTGGCTGGTCTATCTGTACCGCAACCCTCCCGAAAGCGAGGCGATGCTCTTCGTCGCCGCCGGGATCTTTCTCTCCGGCCTCGACCTCGGTCTGATCGGATTCTCTGCCGGATTCATCGGCCGAGCCGCCCGGGAATCCTCCTCAGACGAGGTCAGGCCTTCCGATCGCATCGCCGTCGCGACTCCCAACCACGACAACGAACCCGTGCGTTGACACGTTCGATCAGACCAACTCCCCCACCGCTCTTGGCGTTCTCCGCTGCGTGTCGTGATCGAAGGTCTGTTTCATCACAACGTGTTCTTCAAGGAAAGGGTGCCTTATGCGCACTGATGCTACCGATTCCGAAGTCTCCTGGGCCGGCACCGCCTTGTTCGGCGTAACCCTCGGCTCACTTCTGACCCTCTGGAGCGGGCTTTGGCTCATCTATCTGAATCGACATCCCCCCGATCAGAGTGTCTGGACCTATCTCGCCACAGGAGTCCTGCTCACCGGGCTCGCGTTTCTGATCGGCGGACTGGGCTTGAGGTTGGTTCGACGGCAGACCGAAGAGCAGACCGCATAACACTCGGCCGATTCTCCTGCTCGTCTTGCCTGAATGGACCGCCTCGCCCGACTGATTCGCCCAACTCGCTCCTCCAGGCGTTCCCCTCCCGGGCATTTATTCCAGGTTCCACTCGGGCAAGACCGCTGGGCCCGAGGTGCTCGCACACTCCGGGGCGCTCGTCGAATGCCCGGGAGCACGCTCCAGTCAGCCCTTCACTCACGAAGACTCCTTTCCCAATTCCAGGAACACGCGGCACCACGAGGTCGATACAATACAGCCCGGTCTTCGAAGTCACCCCTTCGTCCTCATTGCAAGAAGTCGCATCATGAAATCATGGGTTGACGGCTTTCTCCGGATTGTCCTGGACCGATCGATCGAGGAGTTGATCGGTGCGATCCTCCTCAGCGTGTTCCTTTCCGCGGCCGCTGCTTGGCTGGGGCTTTGGCTCTGCCGATCCCGGAAGGATGCAACGGCCCGGCTGACCGGCGTCATCCTGGTCGTGTCCCTGCTCTCCATGGGCGTGGGAGCAACCTTCATTGAGACCTCCCTCCCCGCGCAACCGACCTCGCACAATCCCAGCACCTTCTCGATGATGTCGGGTCCTCCCGCCTTTTATCAGATGGTCCTGGTCCTCGACGCCAACGGCAACGGTCAGGTCGATGTCGAGGAACTTCGCAAGGCGTCGGTCGCACTCGGCACCGCCGATCTCGCCTTCCCCAACGGGACCGACGACGCGGTCGACTCTGCGCTCACCTCCTTTGCCGCGGGCGCTGCCGGTCCCAATGCTCCGGAGAATCTCGTTGATCCAGACGATTCAGACACTTCCGATTCCGATGCCGATCAGGACCCTTCCGACGCCCCATAAGCGCCGACCGTCCTGGCCCGATCCGAGCTTCCTCCTTCTTCAACCGGAGATCCTTTGATGCGTCCTGTGCGCCGTTCGACACTCCATCGAGCTTTGATCCTGGGAGGCGTGACCGGCATGCGAGCTGCCCTCGGTCCGGCCCTGATTTCCGCCTCGCGCCGCTCCGGCAACCAAGAGTTGCTCGCCCTCGCCGCTCTCGGTGAAATGGTGGTCGATAAGCTGCCCTTGGTTCCCAGCCGAAGCCGCTTGCCCCTCCTGATTCCAAGAGCCATCGCCGGCTACTGGGTCGGCCGACAGGTGGCCGAGCAAGACCGAACCCAGAATCCCAACCTCCCCCTTCTGGGAGCGACCGCCGCCGTTGGGGCCGCACTGCTCGCTCCAACCGTACGAAGCGCCCTCGGCGCTGCCTTCCGCCTGCCCGATCCGATCCTTGGAGTCCTCGAAGACGCCCTGGCCCTCTCCCTCGGAAGCCAGGCCGCTCGGCTTGCCCCGGACGACCTGAGGCGACTTGTGGCCGATGCCGTGGTCAGCCTCCAGAACAAAATGGCCGATTCCTCGACCCTTCAGGGCCCTGCAGCCCACTGATCGTCACGCGAGGAATTCCGTCCTTGCGGTCGCTTGGGCCGTCGTCCTTGACGGCCAGACTGCGACGCTCCTCTCGAAATCGATCGTTCCGCGTGCTCAGCGCAGCTTAGCGACGACGGATCATTGCCGATTCCGATCGTCAGCAGAGTCATTCCTCACATCAGAATCCGATCGACGACTTACACACTCGACACATCACATCAACCGAGGCAAATCTTTTTGAATTCCCACTAGCGAGCCGCCGCAAGGCTCGGACGTCCGAAAATCGCTTCATCCGGGAAGTGCGCACCGGGGCAAACGGTCGGAGTTGCCGAAAACCCGCCGTGGCTTCCCACGCGGTCGCCAGGAATCGCGTAACGTTCTTGCAGATACGCAACGAGGGTCCGGGCAGCCTCAATCTGCTTCGGGGTCGGCCTGGTCGCGTCGAGATCGCCGACCAGGCAAATCCCGATGCCGTACTCGTTGACGCTCGGGTGTTTGGCATCTCGGCAATGCGCGCCCGGCTTCTGGTCCGACCATCGCCGGGTGACTTCAATCATCCCGTCCTGGCTTTCGGTTCCATTGCCGATGATAAAGTGATAACTGCAACCGTCGAGCCCAGCCCGCTCCCGGTGCTCTCGGTCGATCTGGGCATAGCCCCCGGCCTCCGAGGCGCTATGATGCACCACGATGTACCGCCAGGGCCGATCCGCTCGGGGCGGTTGCACCAAATCAAGCGGATCATCGGCCATCGCCTGGACCTTCGACCGCAGATCGGACCGCGCACTGATCCGCGTTGCGGTCCGGCCCGATTCGTTCCGGGTCTGCGGTGGCAGAACGCGGGGCGGTTCGCCCACGTCCGAGGGAATCGTGGAGCCCTTGCTTGGTTGCGGCAAGGGCTCATCTTCCTCCAGCGGGCTGAGGTTCAACTCCGGTTCATTCGCCGGTCCCGGACTGGCCGGAGGAGAGACATACGGTCCGTACGTGTCCTCATACGCCGGTGGGACCGACGACGGAGGAGCCGCGTCGAACTCGTACTCATACGGCGTCGGATCGGTCGGGATCACCGTGCTCGACGAGGGAGTCGGACTCATCAACACCGGTTCAGAGTTGATGAACGTTGGTCGATAGCTTGATCGACGATGCTTGCAGCCGGCCATCGTGACCATCCCGATCGCCAGGCCGAACACCATCAGACGAGTCAACCGACTCATCCGGAGCGTCTGCCATCGCGCGTCCATGAGATTTCCTCCACAGAAATGGTTCAATTTTTACCGCGTTGCGAAGTGCAATTGGTGCTGAAGCAAGGGCGGTGCCGAGCGAAGCCGATCGGCCATCTGCCGGCGGGAAGCGCTCCTCGAATTCGTCTCAAGTCTACACGCCGATGGGACGACGGGCGGATCGACCCTCCGAGATTTCTCGAAAAAACCTCAAGTGCCCCACCCCGGCGGCCGACGCCCCCGTGTAACTCTTGCAAGTCCTTCCATACCCCTCCCTGCAGAATCGACACATCCCTTCCAGCCCCCTCGATCTCGCCTCCCCTTGCTGGTCACCGAGACCTCCGGGCGGTATGCTATCGGATTCGATTGAGACCTCCCGCCCGAACGATCGGCCCGACCCGCGCATCCCTCAGAACGCGACCCCGGCCGACTTTTTTTCCGATCAGATCGCTCAGGAGACCGCGGTCGATGCCGGCCTACCACCCCCAGCGCATCGAGACGAAGTGGCAAGCCTACTGGGACGCTCACGAAACGTTCCGCGTCGCCGACCTCGTCCCCGATCAGCCCAAGCTCTACATCCTCGACATGTTCCCCTACCCCTCCGGGGCTGGCCTGCATGTCGGCCACCCCGAAGGGTACACCGCCACCGACATCCTCTGCCGCTTCAAGCGCATGCGCGGCTTCAACGTCCTGCACCCGATGGGCTGGGACGCCTTCGGCCTCCCCGCCGAGCAGTACGCCATCCAGACCGGCACCCACCCCCGCATCACGACCCAAAAAAATATCGACACCTTCCGACGGCAGATCAAGGCCCTCGGCTTCTCCTACGACTGGTCCCGAGAGGTCGATACCACCGACCCCGACTACTACAAGTGGACCCAGTGGATCTTCCTCCAGCTCTACGACACCTGGTACGACCCCGACTTCTCCTGGACCGACCCCGAAGGCCGCTCCCGCGTCGGCAAGGGCCGCCCCATCGCCGACTTGCCCATCCCCGCCGATTGCCCCGACCCCGACGCCTTCCGCGACGGCAAGCGCCTCGCCTACCGTGCCGAGGTCCCCGTCAACTGGTGCCCCGCGCTCGGCACCGTCCTCGCCAATGAAGAGGTGATCGACGGCAAGTCCGAGCGTGGCGGCCACCCCGTCGTCCGGATGCCCCTGAAGCAGTGGATGCTCCGCATCACGGCCTACGGCGACCGCCTCATCGAGGATCTCGACATCGTCGACTGGCCCCGCGCCATCAAAGACATGCAGCGCAACTGGGTCGGCCGCTCCGAGGGGGCCGAGGTCGACTTCAAGATCAAGCGCGGCGGCGACTTCGACAACTGGCGGCAGGCCCGCTCCTCCTCCGGCTGGCCCGAATCCGCCCCCGACGACGTGATCCGCGTCTACACGACCCGCCCCGACACCCTCTTCGGCGCGACCTACATGGTCCTCGCCCCCGAGCACCCGCTCGTCGACCGCCTCACCACCCCCGAGCAAAAGGACGCCGTCGCCCTCTACCGCCAACAGGCCGCCGGCAAGAGCGACCTCGACCGCACTGACCTCGCCAAGACCAAGACCGGCGTCTTCACAGGCGGCTTTGCCGTCAACCCCGCCAACGGCGAGCCCGTGCCCGTCTGGATCGCCGACTACGTCTTGATGGGTTACGGCACCGGCGCCATCATGGCCGTCCCCGCCCACGACGAACGTGACTTCGAGTTTGCAAAAACCTTCAACCTCCCCATCCGCCCCGTCGTCTCCCCCTCCGACGCCTGGCTCTCCTCCCACGCTCCCGAAGGAATCGACGACCCTCGCGCCCACTACAACCGAAACCCAGGCACCTTCCCCGAAGCCTTCTGCGACGAAGGCCTCGCCTTCAACTCTCGAAACCCCGAGGTCGCCCTCGACGGCAAGGGGACCGACGCCGCCAAGGCCGTGATGATCCGCTGGCTCGATTCCTCCGGCCTCGGCCGCAAGACCGTGAACTTCAAGCTCCGCGACTGGCTCTTCAGCCGTCAACGCTACTGGGGCGAGCCCTTCCCCATCCTCTTCGACGCCGACGAGCACCACCACGCCGTCCCCGAGACCGAACTGCCCGTTCGTCTTCCTGAGATCGACGACTTCAAGCCGTCCTCCTCCGGTCGTCCAGAGCCCCCCCTCGCCAAGGCGACCGACTGGGTGAGATACTCCGATACCTACCTCCGCGAAACGAACACCATGCCCCAGTGGGCCGGCTCCTGCTGGTACTACCTTCGCTACATCGACCCGAAGAACGCCGATCGCCCCTGGGACCCCGAGAAAGAACGTTACTGGATGCCCGTCGATCTCTACGTCGGCGGCGCCGAGCACGCCGTGCTCCACCTGCTCTACTCCCGCTTCTGGCACAAGGTCCTCTTCGACCGCGGCCTCGTCTCCACCGCCGAGCCGTTTCAGCGCCTCGTCAATCAGGGGATGATCCTCGGCGAAACCGAATACACCGCCTACCGCGACGAATCCGGTGCCTGGGTCTCATCGAACGAGATCACCGAGGACGTCGGCAACGGCATCCACCTCCGCTCCGGCGGCCAGGCGACTGCGATCAAGCTCTCCGACGACCAGGTCACGAAGAAGGGTGATGCCTTCGTCCTCGTCGACGACGCCTCCATCCGCGTCGATGCCCGCGCCCACAAGATGTCCAAGAGCCGCGGCAACGTCATCAACCCCGACGAGGTCATCGCCGACTACGGAGCCGACAGTCTTCGACTTTACGAAATGTTTATGGGTCCGCTTGAAGCCACCAAGCCCTGGAGCATGAAGGGGGTCGAGGGCGTTTACCGCTTCCTCGGCCGCGCCTGGCGGATGATCGTCGACGACAAGGCCGACGACATCCAGCTCGCCCCCCAGGTCCAGGACGTCCCACTCGACGCCGAGGCCGCCAAGGTCGTCGCCCGCACCGTTGCCGGCGTGACAGATGACCTGGAGGCCATGCGGTTCAACACCGCCATCAGCAAGCTCATGGAGTTCGTCAACGTCTTCACCAGTCGTGACGTCCGCCCGAAAGGCGCGATGGAGACCTTCACTCTCCTGCTCGCCCCGATGGCCCCCCATCTCGGCGAGGAACTCTGGCACATTCTCGGCCACTCGCAAACGCTCTCCTACGAGCCCTGGCCCACCTTCGACCCCGCCCTGCTCGTCGACAATGAGGTCGAGATCCCCGTCCAGATCAACGGCAAGATCAAGGCCCGCCTCGTCGTCCCAGCCCAGGCCGACAAGGATCTTCTCGAATCCCTCGCCCGATCCGACGCCCGGATCGCCCCCTTGCTTGAAGGCAAGACGATCCGCAAGGCCATCGTCGTCCCCGGCAAGCTCGTCAACTTCGTCGTTGGCTAGCCGTCCTGCTCATCGGGCCCGAGACTTCCCCTCGGGCCGATCGATCATCGTTTCCTTAGCCTCACGTCCCAGAACCGGAACGACCGCGGATCACTTTTCTGCGTCGCTAGGGGTGATGACTCCCTGACTGGCGTGCTGAGCAACCGTTGCCTCGCTCCTGCAACCCACAGACCTCCGCTGGGCTCGAAGAATCCGAACCGCCCAGACCATCATCGTGATCCAGAGAAGGAAGCCCGCGCCGAGGATCCCCAGCGGAGCCCCGAGCGCCCTGAGTTCCGAAGCACTCGGTTCGTCGGAAATCTCAGGGAACTCCTGGTGCTCGAGCAATACGACCCCGACATCATAGAGGGCATGAATGACGAACGGCACGATCAGCGCAAAGATCAAGGGTCGTACTCGGATTCGATCCGTCCCGATGGCTCGACCGACAAAAAACCCCATGATCAGGCCCATCGCGCCGTGAGTCAGTGTCGCGACGCTCCGCGAAACCAATACCTCCCCCGGCCCCTCGCTCAGCAGCGCAAACATGGCATTTTCGATGGCTGCGAACCCGAGTCCGATCAACGCGCAGCACAGCGCCGCCTCGGAACCGACCCAATCTCTGAACGCGACCGCGGCGAGCAAGATGATCGCCAGCCGCGCAGTCTGTTCCGACAGCGCCGCCGTGAGAATTACCTCGACGATGCCCGACTGAACCGATCCCGGCTTCCCGGCCAGTGCCGCTTCGACGGGCAACAACAGGCGGTTGAACATCCCTGTCAGGACGAAGGAAGCCAGACCACCCCCCACGAACAACCCCAGGACCAACCAACGCGGGACATTTCTGCGGATCAACCAGGAGATTCCAATGGCCACAACCGCCGCAATCATCACCGCGGTCGTGAACGAGAACCCATTGATCTGAAGACCGTGTCCGCCCATCGTACCCAACCTCACCCGAACAGGCTTCGGCCGAACAACACGCAGACAAGACCTGATCTCTCTGGTTTATCGCGTTTCTGTGACCCTCACGTGGTCGGCAATCACTCGATCGGCCCTGTCGGCTGCTCCGCCTCGGCCAGCACATCGGCGAGAATGGTCCCGAGGTTTCGGGTCGGTGTATAGCCGATCAACCGCTGGATCTTCTCCAGGCTCGGCACCCGCCGCACCATATCCTCAAAGCCAGACGTGTACGCCTCATCATAAGGGATTGTCCGGATCTCGCTCCGTCGGCCGGTCAAATCCCGAATACGCTCGGCCAACCCGAGAATCGACACTTCCTCATCATTGCCAACGTTAAACACCTGCCCCCGAGCCTCGGGGTGATGGATCAACTGCACGAGCGCCTCGACCACGTCCTTCACGTGGGCAAAGCATCGCGTCTGCTGGCCGCTTCCGTAAACGGTCAGCGGTTCTCCCGCAATCCCCTGCGTGATGAACCGAGGTATCACCATCCCGTACCGGCCCGTCTGCCTCGGTCCGACCGTGTTGAACAGGCGAGCCACCACCACCGGCAACCGCGCCTCGTGCCAGTGGGCGAGCGCCAAAAACTCGTCGAGCATCTTCGCCCCGGCATACGCCCAGCGGCGGGTCGTACTCGGGCCAAGCACCACGTCATCTTCCTCGCGGAACGGGATCCGCTCACTCTTCCCGTACACTTCACTGGTCGAAGTCAGCAGCATCGGCCGCCGATACCGCGCGCAGCACCGCAACAGCACATCAGTCCCATTCACAATCGTTTCGATCGTCTTCACCGGCTCGTCCACCACCAGCCGCACGCCGACGGCGCTTGCCAGGTGAAACACCGCCTGACTCTCGGTGATGCAACGCTCCACCACGTCCGGCTCGGTGACGCTCGCCACCCGCAGCTCAAAGCCCGGACGCCCTTCCAGATGCGCGACGTTGGAAAAACGCCCAGTGCTCAGGTCGTCCAGGGCCAGCACCGAGTGACCATCATCGAGCAATCGCTCGCAAAGGTGGCTGCCGATAAACCCGGCGCCACCGGTGACCAGATAGTTCATGGATGGACCGGGTTCCTGGGGACACGCACCAGCGGGGCGGTCGGCCGTCGTCGGCAACGCGTCGCCCTACTGTCTGGTCCCGGATGAATAATGGCGACGAGCCTGCGTCTCGGGGCATTCCCCGGACGCCAGGCTCGATCAATGGCTCGGTCATACCCCCTCGTCGAGGGCCACGTTCCAGTACGCCTCGCTGACGAAGCGTGACCAGCTTTCAATCCGCATGGTCGAATAGGCATACAATGGCCTCCACTCCGGCCGAAACGGCTTCTTGCGGAGCTTCATCTGTGCCTGCTCGGGCGTGCGATTGGCCTTGCGAGAATTGCAGGCCACGCAGGCCAACACACAATTCTCCCACGACGAAACACCCCCCTGCGCCCTCGGCAACACGTGGTCGATCGTCAGTTCCGACGACCCCGGCCGTGTGCCGCAGTACTGGCAGGTCGAGTGATCGCGCTTGAAAATGTTGCGTCGGCTGAAGGTCACGGTCGACTCGCGATACCGGTCGTAGTGCGACAGCGTCACAACCTCCGGCACGCGCATGCGGAACGTCACGGCCTGGATGAACGGCTCGTCGTCCCGAGGTTTCAACCGGGCCCAGTCGGCCCAGTCGTAGAGTCGGAAATCGTCGGGGTCGACGACGCGGGCCGACTCGTTCCACAGCATCACCAACGCCCGAGACACCGAGGCCACATTCACCGGTTGCCAGTTCCGGTTCAGGACCAGGGTCGGGCGATCAAGGACAGCGGCGCTCATCTTGGGTGGGCCTCCCCCGACTCGGCGGGACCGGGTTCGCGGGACGAATCTCGGTCGAACCCCAAGCGGAGGGGCTCGACGCTCCCGAGGCTGGGCGGACGCAGGACAGTCGACCCCTTTGGGTCGCCGTACTATTATGACACGACGTCCAACCCTGTTCGCAACCTCGTTACCCTGCGACACCCCCAACCACACCCTCGGTTCACCCGTTTTCTCACAAAAACCTTGAGAAATCCGCGGCCTTCGTGCTTCCCTATCCCTTGCGAAATTCTCGTGAAGAACCCCCAAGCCCCGTTCCAAACCCCCCGCACTGCTCCCAAAATCGTAATTGCGTGCGACGATTCTCCCATCCTCCGAACAGCCGAGTCCGCTCGCCCCTCCCGAATGGCCCCTCGACGCTCAGCCCTGGGCGAACCTCTGCCGGATCGATTCCGCCCCCACCGGCCTTCCCTTTCCGGCGCTCGCGCCCTCCTCGCGGCCAGGACCGATTCCGAACCCTCGGTCACCGATTCCCGCAGCCCCTCAACCCTTTGAACCCTTCGTCCCCCCTCCCGAGCCCAACCTCATGCATGCCGAACTCCTGATGATCGGAAGCGAGCTGATTAGCGGCGCCAAGCTCGACACCAACGGCCAGTGGCTTTGCAACCGCCTTGCCTCGCTCGGCATTCCCGTCCGCTTCTCGACCCTCTTGGGAGACGACCTTGACGACAACGTCGCCGCCTTCGCCCTGGCCATCTCCCGATCCGATCTGGTCGTCACCAGCGGCGGCCTTGGCCCGACCCAGGACGACCTGACCCGCGACGCCCTCGCCCGAGCCGCCGGCGTCGGCCTCGTTCAGAATGACGAGGCCCTCGGCATGATCGAGGCCCTCTTCGCCCGCCGCAACCGCGAGATGCCCGACCGCAACCGCATCCAGGCCCTCATCCCCGAAGGCTCCTCGATCCTCCCGAACCCGATCGGCACCGCCCCCGGCATCTGGATGAAGACCGGCATCGCCCACGTCGCTTGCCTTCCCGGTGTCCCCCGAGAGCTGAAGGCGATGTTCGACGAGGAACTCGCCCCCCGCCTCCGCGCCGTCGGCCTGGCCGGTCGGATGATCGTCAACCGAGTGATCAACCTGTTCGGCCTCGGCGAATCCGAGGTCGAGGCCCAGGCCCCCGACCTCACCGCTCGCGGCCGCATCCCTGAGGTCGGCATCACCGCCTCCGACGCCACCATCAGCTTCCGCATCCGCGCCGAGGGGGCCGACGAGGCCGAGGCCCTCGCCCTCATGCAGCCCACCGTCGACGCCATCTACGAGCGCTTCGGCGACCTGATCGTCGGCGAAGGCACCGACGACGTGGCCGAGGCCCTCGTTTCACTCCTCCAATCCCACGGCAAGACCCTCGCCGTCGCCGAGTCCTGCACCGGCGGCCTCATCGCCCACCGCTTGACCCGTATTCCCGGCGTCAGCCCCGTCTTTCCCGGCGGCATCGTCTCCTACGCCAACGAGGCCAAGACCTCCCTGCTCGACGTCCCCGCAGATCTGATCGACTCCGTCGGCGCCGTCAGCGCCGAGGTCGCCGAGGCGATGGCCGTCGGCGTCCGCCGTCGCTTCGGCGCCGACCTCGGCCTCTCTGTCACCGGCGTCGCCGGCCCCACCGGCGGCTCCCCCGACAAACCCGTCGGCCTCGTCTACCTCGGCCTCTCCCTCGACAACCACATCCTCCACCGCCGCCTCTCCCTCGGCTCCGAACAGCCCCGCCCCGTCATCCAGAGCCGCTCCGCCAAGCACGCCCTCAACTTCGCCCGCCTCGGCCTCCTCGGTCAGCAATCGTAGGCTCCCCCGCTGTTCGACTCGTTGTCCGGGGCGCCGGAGTTGCTTCGACCCCGGCGATTCCGAGGAGTCGATCACATCGGGAACCCTCAACGTCGCAGCATCACCGCAGGGGCGAGGACATCCTCGGTGATTTCCCCCCCAATCAGCCTTCGGACGTAGCCGCGGATCAGCATCCGCTCCGAGTTCTCGCTGATCAGGGCACCGTTCGGGACAGTTAGCTCCGATGCGAAGCCAAACGACGACGACATCACGCGAGAGATCCAATCCCGTCCCGGTTGATCGTCGAGAATGCTGAAGGAGTGCTCATCAACGAGGAGAAACTGAAGGTACGAATTCCTGGGCCGGAAATGGCTCAGGCCCTCGATCGCGATCCTGGAGTTGCCTCCGAAGGACTGAATGGGGGCAACGACCGGGAGCGTGACGAAGCAGCCCGACGTCCTCGAAGATGCCCGGTACGGCCTCCATTGCCCTGCCGTCCACTCGCGAGGGTTGACGTCGATGGGGACCTCGCGAACAACTCGGATCGGCTGGCTCCCATAGCGATCAAACCGGCATCGGAACCGGACAATCAGCGATCGAGGGCTTGCCCCGGCTTCCGGCAATCGCAAGCGAGTCGAATAAAAGGCCAGGAAGTCGTTGGCCAGAATTCGGCTCCGGTCGATCAGGGGATCGGCTGTGTCGAGCGGGCGGTTGGGTTCTTCGGGATCGACGAGCTCGAACGCCAGATGCGCCGGTGGCAGGTACATCCGACGAGTCTCGTCCCACAGCCCACAGGTTACCGAAACCGAAACGAAGGTCCCTCCCAGATACGACGGCGCGGGAGCAGGCGTCGGAGTTGAATCAGGAACCGGATTGAGGAACGGTGAGTGGATCGCGACAACAACATTGCTGCTCATAAATCAACTTGGCTGGGGTCTTTAGGTCATCCATCTCCATCCTCGCGGGATGAGCAACCTCGCAAGCCGAGGATCACATCTCTTACCATCGCCGAGACCCCGCGTCCAACGAAAAAACGCGAGTCGTCGGCATCCGCTCGACTCCCGGCGGATACTTCGGAGGGTTGAACTGGCCTCATCAGTGTACCTCCCGGCAGATGTCTCCAAGCGTCGCGGACCAACCGGCCTTGTCCGACCGTGTTCACCGGGCTTCCCGAGCCGCAAGGCCCGGTGACGTCAGCCTGAGATAACGAGGGCCATCCCGTCATCACCGCACTCTGAATACTTGGTGAGGCCTCCTGGGCCACCCGCCCAGGCTTCCCCGCGCCGCCTGCGTCCCGGCCCGATCCGTTTCGACGAGCCATCCCCCGCTCCCGTCCAGGACCCCACCCCTACCATGGCCCGTCCACGCTGCGCTCGTGACAACAGTAGCCATGAGAGCGCTTAGGCGTCTTGCCACTGCGATGGCTCGACCCCGAAGCACTCCGCTGCGACCTGCTCCGCCTCGGACAGCGTCCCATGCCAAGTGTCGCCGTAGACGTCGCCATCTCGCGATTGATAACAGAGAAGGTAGCCGTGGCCGTCGAATTGGACCTCGATGTCGATGAGCACGTCGCGGATCGGAGTCGGCAGCGGGATTGCTGCCCCAGCGGGGAGCCACCCGGTATGTTGCTCGCCACCGATGCGGACGAGTAAGCCGACGACCCGCTTGACGGTGGACATCGAACCCCGCCTTAAGAATCCATTTCAGCCGTGAGGCCGCCTCGGGGGTCACCTTGAGGTGGCAAAACGAACTCCCCAGGCACCGCGCCGAGGAGCCCCACGACCAGGGCCTCCATCATCGGCATCGACCTCGTCACCTTCAAGAGCCCCACCTGCGTCTCCGACTCCCAAGGTCGCCCCGAGCCGACGCCTCCCATCATTCCGCCGGGTGCCACTGGCTCTGCCAGTGCCGGGCCGAACCGGAGCACTGGCAGAGCCAGTGGCACCAAGACATCAGCAGCTTTCATCCGCCAGTGCCACCCCACCGTCAGGACACAGGCCGAGGAGACCAGCAAACGAACGCCCCGCCTTGGCACCACGGACCGGTTATTGTTCCGATTATCGCTCAAGCCAATTGCGGGCAGCATCGTAGATGTTCTCGAGCGCCCTCGCTTGTTTCGAAGTTGGTGCATCAACCCCATTCGACTGCATCGCATCAACGGTCTCTAGGATGTCCTCGGCAGTCTCGTATACGTCTTCAGCCCACTGCCCAGCGCTTTGCGGCAATCTCCCGGCGGCGCAGAGTTCGATGATTTGGTCGAGTTCTTCACGCGGGTCTTCTTCGCTCACCGAAGTCTCCTTCATCGAAACATCGGGCTCGCTCGACCGAGGGCCGCCTAACGACAAAGCTCAGCGGACCGGCCCGCCGAGGGTGACCTTGATGATACCAGAAGCCGTCCGCGGCGGGCCGGGTCCGCTGCAGCGCGAGGAGACTCATCATGGCCTCCGCGACGCCTGCGACCGATTCGGGCCGCAGAATGGAGTGCGACCGGATCGGGCACACCTCCCGGAGCACCATGATGAGACCGTATCAGGCCGGGCATCAAGCTTACTGCGGCGTCGACCTGCACGCCAGATCGATGTTCCTCTGCATCCTCGACCCGAAGGGGCAGACGCTCCTGCACAAGGACATCCCCGCCAATCCGGAGGCCTTCCTTCAGGCCGTCGCGCCGCACCGCGACGGACTGGTCGTCGCCTGCGAGTGCACCTTCTGCTGGTACTGGCTGGCCGATACCTGCCGTGAGCACGGCATCCCCTTCGTCCTCGGCCACGCGCTGGAGATGCGCGCCATCCACGGGACCAAGACCAAGAGCGACCGCATCGACTCCGAGAAGATCGCCCACCTGCTCCGCGCCGGCCTGCTGCCGCAGGCGTATGCCTACCCCGCCGAGATGAGGGCCACCCGAGACCTGCTCCGACGCCGCTCCTACCTTGTCCGGCGGCGGTCGGAGGCCTTGACGCACGTGCAACTGATCAACTGGCAGTACCAGCACGACACGCCGACGGGCAAGCTCCGGTATGCGAGCAACCGCGCCGGCCTGCTCGACCGCGTCGACGACGAGTGCGTCCGACGCACCCTCCAGGTCGACCTGGAGCTGGCCGCGCACCTCGACGGCCAGATCGCCGAGCTGGAGGCCTTCCTCGCCGCCCAGGCCAAGGGCCACGACCTGCCGAACTACTATCGGCTGCGGTCGATCCCCGGGGTGGGAAAGGTGCTGGCGCTGACATTGCTCTATGAGATCGGCGACATCCGCCGCTTCGACGCGCCCGGCCGGTTCCTCTCGTATGCCCGGCTGGTGCGGCCGGCGAAGGAGTCGGCCGGCAAGGTGGTGGGCCGCTCGAACGCGAAGCTGGGCAACGCGCACCTGAAGTGGGCCTTCCGCGAGGCCGCCGCGCTGATGACCCGGCACGAGCCGGGCGTAAAGGCGTGGGCCGCGAAGAAGGCGAAGGCGACGGGCAAGGGCAAGGCGCAGGCGATCCTGGCGGCGCGGCTCGGCCGGGCGGTGTACGCGATGCTCCGCCGCGGCGTCCCCTTCGATGCGGAGGCCTTCATGCGATCATAACGAACCATCCCGATGTCCCGCCGGGGCCGGGGCGTGCCGAGCCGCACGCTTAACTCAGGCCGGCACCGCAACGGGGGCCGAGCGACCCGTGCCGGTCGGCCAAACCCTGGGGGCGTCTCCTTCCGGGCGACGCACCCCGAGACCGCCGCCCGCTTCGCCACCCGCCCCGACCTCGCCGCGAAGATTGGCCGGCCCGCCCCGGCCCCGGCGGGACATCGACCCGACCCGACCCGAATCACCCCCCGATCGGCCGCACGCCGATCGGCCCGAGCCCATCGGCCCCGCCGCCGAGCCGCCACCTAACGGGACACGTCTTGACGTGAGCCAATCGCGATGAGAAGCCGGCCGGCGGGCCGCGGAGGAGTGTCTGGGGCGCGGGCCCCCGCCGGGACGACGATCCCCCCGAGGCCCCGCCACGCGGGAAGCGACGCCGATCGCCCCCCGCGTGCCGACCCCCGAGAGCGGTTTGCGAGCCGATGCCCCTTCCCGCATCGCGACTCACCCACCCGACCGTCCCCGCGCCGACTGCGACCCGAGCCGATCCGTCGCGCCGCGCTTCACCCCGAACCCCGGTCAGGAACCCCCACCCCTGCCACGGCCCGTCGACGGTGCGCTCTTGACATCAGAGGCCATGAGAGCGGTTAGGCGGCGCCTCCCGGCACGACCGACACGAAGACGCTCTCGTCGGGATGGACGACACGAAGCCCGCCGCCCGGCTCCTCATAGACCTCCCCGGCCCAAAGAACGAGCGAGCCGGCGGCAAGGCGGAGCGTGACCTCGATAAGATCGCCCGACGCGCCCAATACCGAATCTACGCCCTCGACCAAGCCCAGCGGTAGCTCGGCGAGTTCGCGCATGCGAAAGATGCTACCCTCCCCCGCGGGCCAGTCCGGGATGGCCCGGACCCCGTTGATGCAAAGCCCCCAGGTGTCGTCATTCTGGTAGGTCCCGACGCGGAGGACAGCATCCCCGAATTCGGCGTAGAGGGTGTGCAGTTGTAGGAACGGGATCACCGGGTCCTCGAACTGCGGCAGGCCGGACGGCCCCCGCTCCCGGATCGCCATCTCGACGCCGACCCAGCGTGCGACGGCCTTGCCGGCGAGCTTGCGGAAAGCCGCGACCTGGTCGGCAACCCAGCGGTTCACGAGTGATCTCCGCCGCCTAACCTTGTTTCGTCGCACGATTCGTCGCAATTGCGACAAACCGACGTCCGAATCATTGTAATTGAACACGACTGAACGCTCGTCTATTCCTGAGCGTCACACGATTATGTGGCGGCAATCGCGGGAGATTGCAAGCAGATTCCCAGGCTTCGACCACGAGACAATAGGGCATCGGCGGACTCGGCTCGACGACCAGTCGGTCTCCGGTCCCGTCCTCGCGGCCGGGTCCGAGTCGATGCCCTCGATACCGAACATCCTCGGCGATCATGAATTCGGGGTTCACTCTGCGATTTCGTATGACCAAAACCTCGCCTCGGCACGATGGTAATGTCAAGGAGATCATGCGCGGTCACCGCGTCACGGTCCCGACGCATGCACCAGTGACGTTCACCCAAGCCGGAGTTCCCCGATCATGCCCAGCCTCCGCCAGATCGAAGCCAACCGCCGCAACGCCCAGAAAGCAACCGGCCCGAAGACCGATTCGGGAAAAGCCCGAGTTGCCCGCAACGCCTTGAAACACGGCCTCGCCGGTCACGGCGTTGTCTTGACCGACGAGATGACCGCGGCCATGGAGGAGCGGAAGCGGTACTGGAGCGCTCAGTATCGCCCCGACGGACCCGCGCAGCTCTGGCGGTTCGAGCGGATCGTGATTGAATCCGTTCGGGCCGATGTCTGTGTCCATCGCTCGATCGCTCTCCGCGACGAACTGGCCCAGCGGGCCTCCGAAAGCTGGGACGACGACCGAGCCCTCGATGCCGAAGTCCTCGGCCAGTCCCTCGCCGATCACCCCGAATTCATCCAGCCGACCCTCCTCCAATCCCGCCACGGCGTCCTCTGGCTGCTCGACCGCTGGGACGACCTGGCCGACCGCCTCGACCGCACCTCCGGCGACCTGAGCGATGCCGACCTGTCCCACCTGCTCGACTTGCTCGGCGTCCCAGCCTCCGACCGCGAGAACGCCCGCGCTCGATTGATCCCAACCACGTCCGACCCGCTCCAGCCGCTCGCCTCGATCCTGGTCGACGCCCGAGCCGATCTGCACCATCGGCTTGAATCGTACCTGATCGCTCGCGACGAGCGTGCTCGGATCGACGCTCAGGCCGGTCTGGGAGACGACTCGGTGGCCGTCCGCCTCCTCGACCGTTACGAAAATCAGGTCCTCCGCCGCCTTCGCCAGGCCGAGGCCGATCTTCGTCGCCTCCAGGGGCCTCCCCCCGCCGACCGTTCCCCATCCTCTCCCGCTCCGCCAATCAATCCCCACTCCCCGGCCGACTTCCCCTGCCCTCCCGAATCCCCGTCCTCCTCCCGCGTACCTCAGACCGAGGCACCATCCATTGCTCCGTCCCCCGGCCCCTCGTCGCAGCTTCGACCGATCACGCTCCCAACGCGGACCGGCGATGTGCCACCGGAACGGCTCCGGCCGTCACGATCGGCCTCGACCGCTCCCGCCGGCGTTCCGACGCCGCTGCATCTTCTCCCCGACGGCTCGATGCCCGCCAACCGCCGCGAGCGACGCGCCTTGAAGGCCTGGAAACGTCGCCAATCCGGCCGATCAACCCCGAGGTAACATCAACGCACCAAACAAAGCCAATCCTCACTCCGCGTTCCGATCCGTCGGCACCCTGACCAACCCCTGTTCCACGCGCTCCCAGCCCTTCCAGACGGCCGAAGCTCCCGGATGACGCTCCCGAACCCATCGGGTTGCCTCATCGAGCCGGTCGATCCGCTCCTCGTCCGTCTCTGCGTCCAGTGCCCCGACAAGCAACTCGGCCAGCCTGATCTCGGCGGAATCCTCCTCCGCAGCGTCGCGCAACCTGTTTGCTTCATTGCGGTTGTAGCGAGATGACTCCGCCAGCGTGTACAGTGCCCAGAGCCGGATGATCAGGTCGTCATGTTCGCTCAGCTCCCGCAGGGGAACCGGCTCGATCGCCTCCCCCGCCCCTGCCCCATAGGCCAGGGGGCGGAGCATCAAGAGCCGGAACCAAGCGGGCCAGCCGTCCCCCTCGCTCCGAGCCACGGCCATCGCATAGGCGCTCGGGTCGCCGGTCGCGGCCTCGGCGCTCAACGACTCGGCGATCAGGTAGCGGGCCAGGTCGGGCAGGTCGCGTCGGATGGCGATGTCGTACCGTTGCCGCTCGGTCGTCTCCGGGTTTCTCGCCAGGCGATCGGCCGCGTTGACCCGCTCCTCCTGCCCCCGGTTCGGATCGTGCAGGACGTACACATCCCTCCAGACGTCCCGGAGCGACCAGACCCCCCAGGCAAACCAGAGGATCATGCCCGACAGAATCACCAGACCTCCCAGCGCCAGGTACCAGAAGGCTCCGTACTTCTCCAGATTCGACCGCTGTTCCCACGGTTCGAGCGTCACGATCGGCAGGCTCGGCAAGCTCGGCTTGCCTGGCTCAGGAGTCTTCGACGATGAGGGTTCCGACATGGACGGCAATCTCCCGTGGCTCAATTCGCATCCGAATCGGCCGATCTCAACCAATCCTCGTGCCGCGCTTCCAGCTTCCGGGCAATCTCGGGCTGATCCTCGATCCGGTTCACCCGTTCGCCCGGGTCCTCCTCCAGGTTCACCAGGAACCTCGGGCCGAGGTCGGGGATCGGATTGGCCCCGTTCGTTGTATCTCTCGGGTTGCCGATCAGCTTCCAACGGCCTTGCCTCACGGCCCACTGCGCCCCGCTCCCTCGGCCGACCTTCCAGTGAACGACCTCGTGCGGGCTTGGGGCGTCGGGGTCTCGGAGGACCGGTGCCAGGCTCATCCCGTCGAGGTCGAGCCGGTTGTCCTCAATCCCGCAAAGGTCCATCAGGGTCGGCAGCCAGTCGCAGCCGAGAGCGACCTGATCGCGGGTCTCCCCCTCGGGCAGATGCCCCGGCCATCGGACGATCGCCGGCACTCGGATCCCTCCTTCGAACAGGCTGAACTTTGCTCCCCGGTACGGCCCCGCGCTGCCGCCGCCGAAGAAGGCCCGCTCCTCCGTCGAGTGCCCGTGGTCCGACTGGAAGACGACGATCGTCTCCTCGGTCAGACCGAGCCGATCGATTGCCTCCATCAGCCTCCCGACCCGGGCGTCGAGGGTCGAGACGAAGGCGGCATACTGCCGTCTCGGCTCGGGCAGGTCTGCGTAGTGATCCAGCCACTCCGGCTCCCCCTGGTACGGGTAGTGGGGCATGTTCAGAGCGAAGTACAGGAAGAACGGCCGGTCACGGTGCTCCTCGATGAACGTCTCGGCCCGCTCGACCATCAGGTCCGGGAAGAACCGGCCGGGCCGGTGAACCTCCTCGCCGTCGTCCCACAGGTCGTGCCGGTTCGGCCCGGCCCAGTAGAAGAAGTGGGAGTAGTTATCAATACACCCTCCCATGTGCCCGAAGCTGGAGTCGAACCCCTGGCCCCTCGGCATCGTCTCGGGGGAGTATCCCAGATGCCATTTCCCCACATGCCCCGTCGCGTAGCCGGCCTCTCGGAAGACCTCGGCGATCGTCACCTGCTCCGTCGGCATCCCCGGCACCCCCCGGGTCGAGCTGACGTTGCCCGGCACCCCGGCTCGGATCGGATACCGTCCCGTCAGCAGCCCCGCCCTCGACGGCGAACAGACCGGAGCCGCCGCGTAGAACTGGGTGAACCGCACCCCTCGGCTTGCCAGGGCGTCGATCGCCGGGGTCGTCAGATCGTCGGCTCCGTAGCAACCCGCGTCGATCGTCCCTTGATCATCCGTGAAGATCAGCACCACGTTCGGCTGTCGATCGTCTTCACCCTCAGGACTCTGCGCCGGCCCCTCGGCCTGAACCACCCCTGTCGCCGCCAGCAGGCAACTCAGAAACATGATGCGCATGGGACGCCCTCCCTCCCCTCCGTCCAGCCCTCGTCACGACCGTTGTACCCGATCATCGCCGACCCTCCCAGCCCCGGCCGATCGGCTCCAGAGGCACGCTCCCGATGGCCCCCAGTGCCGCAGAGCCACAGCGGGCGATCCGATCGCTCTCTCCTCTCCTCTCCGTCTCTGCGCGCGATCCCCCTCCCGTCCCCACCCAGCCTCCACCCTCGTGACCCGTACCGATCCTCCGTGTACGCTACGCCCATCGCCTCCGCCCGATTCCTCCCGGGCAACCCTCCGACCCCGACTCGAACGAGATCCCGAACGATGCGCATCCTCTGGTACGGACACGCCGCCTTCCTGATCGAGACCGAGGGGACTCGGATCATCCTCGACCCCTACACCTCGGCCGACGCCGGCTCCTACGCCCCCATCGCCGATCCGGCCGACCTCGTCGTCGCCAGCCACGAGAATGCGAAGTACCACAGCGGCCTTTCGGAGATCGTTCCCCCCTTCCAGTACCTGCTGGGCACGGAGTTCCCCTCCGAAGGAGTCGAGGCCCTCGGCATTCGGTTCGAGGCCATCCCGGTCTTCGAGACCCCCGAGAAGCTCCCCGGCGACGAGGTCACGATCCTCCAATTCCGGGCCGAAGGCCTGCATGTCGCCTTCCTCGGCGACCTCGGCCATGCCCTGAGCCCCGAAGAACTGACCCGCCTCGGCCGGCCCGAGATCCTCCTGTTCCCCGCCGGCGGCCCTCCCACGATCGACTTCCCGCTCATCCCCGATCTGATCGCGGCCCTCGACCCGAAGCTTATCCTCCCGATGCACTACCTCACCCCGAAGATCAACCTCGCGCTCCAGCCCGTCGAGCGATTCCTTGAGTGCTTGCCCGACTGGCCTGTCGATCGGGTCGAAGCCTCGTCGATCACGGTCGATCCCTCGAACCTGGGCTCCCGTCGGATCGTCGTGCTCGACTCGGCGCGATAGCCTGTCCGGTTCGTCCTTGAGATCGCAACCGAACCCTGGGAGGACCCCGAGCGCTCGCCCTTTTGCGAACCAGTGCTTTCGGAGTCCTTGCCCGATGCTCCTCAAACCTCGAGTCACATCCCTCGATTCAACCCTCTCCGTCTCTGCCCCTCGGCGGATCAGTGCCCATTCAGAGTGCCTCCTCAAGAATCGCGCACAGTTCCGCGTCGGTCAGGGCTACAGGGTTCCCCTTCATGCTACTCGCCCGCTGAGCGATCGGGATGATCCAGTCGCAATCGTCGCTCGACAACCCCGCTTCTCCCAGCCCTGGAATCTGGAAGTCCTCGCAACGGGCTCGGACCCAGGCAACCCCGTCGAGGGCTTCGGCCTCAGGATCGCCGGTCAACGTGCGAGCCACCTCGGCGAACCGATCGAGGATCGCCGGGTCTCCCCGCTGAGTGATCGCGCACAGGTTGGTTTCCATGACGATCGGCAGCAGCCGCGCACAGATCGCTCCGTGAGGATGTCCAGTGGCTCCTCCCAGCACTCCCGCGAAGCCGTGAACCGCCCCGAGGCGTGCATTGGCCAGGGCGATCCCACCACAGAGAGCCGCCAGGGCCATGTCCTCTCGGGCGGAAAGGTCCGAGCCATCCTCAAAGGCACGGGCCAGCGATCGCGCCGCTCGGGCCAGCCCCTCGCGGCAGATGCCGTCGGTGATGGGGTTGGCCGCGTTGCTGACGAACGGCTCGATCAGTTGTGTCAACGCATCCATGCCGGTGAAGGCGGTGATCTTCGGGGGCATCGAGACAGTCAGTTCCGGGTCGATCACGGCCAGTCGGGCCAGCAGGTACGGACTCCGCAAACTCGCCTTCACTCGATGCTCAGGCACGTCGAGCACGGCGTTCCGGGTGACCTCGGTCCCGGTCCCGGCTGTGGTCGGAACGGCGAGAAAAGGGACGCCAGGCTGCTGCAACGGTTGCCCCTTCCCGACCAACTCCAGGTAGTCGAGCACCTCTCCCGGATTGCCAAGCAAGGCAGCCACCGCCTTCCCGGCGTCGAGCACGCTGCCGCCACCTTGGGCGATCACCAGATCACACCGCTCGTCGCGTGCAAGCTGGGTCGCTTCATCCACCTGATGTGTGGTTGGCTCTCCGCTGACCGCGACGACCACCGACGCGATGCCGACCTCCGCCAGGCCTGCCGTCAGCCCGTCACGTCCCCGCTCAGCGCCTCCCAGCACGACAAGGGCCCGCTGGCCAAGGTCGCTCGCCAGGCTGGGGAGCATCGCGGCCTTTCCCAGCCCGAACAGGATGCGTCCGGCCGTGGCAAACTCAAAGATCATGGGCGTTACGCCTCGGCATCAACTGCGTCGAACTTCACGCTGAACCGCGGCACCGCCATCATGTCGGCTACCGTCTCGGCCCACGTCTGGTAGTGCGCCGTCTGCTTGTGTTCCGCCGGAGCCTCGGCGGTCCGGTAAATCTCAACGAGTACAAATCGGGTCGGATCATCCTGCTGCTGGAGCACGTCGAACCGCGCGACACCCGGCTCTCGCCGACTGTTCCTTGCGTTCTCCACCGAGGCCGCCTTGAACGCCTCGACCTGATCCGGCTTCACCTGGATGTGCACATGGACAATCAGCATGAACGTCCCTCAGATCGAACGAAGGCGTCATCAAAGGAGGTCAAAAATCCATGGCCGATCCGGGCTTGGCTCGATGAAGGCCTGCTTTCGTCTTAAATCTGATCGAGCTTCCGCCTGCGACTGCGAGCCTTCAGGCAATCGGGGCACTGACCTGTGATCACAAACTTATGATTCTCGGCCCGAAAACCAAACTGCTGGGCAATCACATCCCGAATGCGCCGGATCTCGTCGTTGCGAAACTCAACGATCGCCCCACATTCGGAGCAGTGCATGTGATCGTGCGATGGGTAACCGTAATTATGCTCGTACGCCGTCCGATTCGTGAGCCGAAGCTCGCGAAGCAAGCCGGCTTCGACCATCAATCGAAGGGAACGATACACCGTCGATCGACTGACCCGACGCCCCGCCTCGCGCAGATCGGCGACCAACTCGTCCGCATCGAAGTGCTTGTGCGAATTAAAGATATGGTTGACCAGAACCCGCCTTGGCTCGGTCAATTTCTCACCCCGAATCTCCAGAAACTCACGAAATTTCTCTTCGGGACTCTCTTTGACCTGAAGCGGTTCGAGGTCGGCAGGTGGCGTCACAATGCTCGTTCCTGTGAGGCGATTCTCGGGACGTGGCAAACGGCCGTCGACCTGATGGCTTCGGCGAAGAATCGAGAACAATTCTCGATTATAGCGCCTCCCATCGATCGCGGCCAGGGGAACCCGCCTCGGGGGGTTCGATCCTCTAGGACCTCGATGCGGACACGGCCGCAAAACGACCCGGGCCGGTGGCTTCGGCCCGGGGTCACACACGAGCAATCACAACCGAGCGAGCCATCCTGGATTAGAATCCGGAAAGCTCGGAGAGCAGGTTATCAAGGGCTCGATCCAGTTTCTCGGGGGTTTCGTAGGTCCCCTCGGCAATCTGCTGACGGATGGCCTCGACCTTCTCGTGGCGGATTTCCGGCAGACTGTGAATCCCGTCGAGCACCAGGCCGAGCTGAGAAATCTCGACCTGATCCTTCGGTGCGGCGGCCGGGGCGTTGGCCGCGGATTCGACGCTGAAGGAGGCCAGTCGGGGATAGATCGGTTGCGGGCCCTGGGGGCCGCCGGCGCCGTGGATTTCCATGGTTTGCGTCTCCTTTTGCACCTGGGAGAGACCCTGCCAGCCGATTCCGGCTCGGTCTCACTGTTCTGGCCCGCCGATCTCGACCCCTTATCCCCCTCGTGAGGATAAAGCCGCGGTCGAGGGCTTGAGGACCATCACAATCATTTCGTCTGTCTCTAAGATCGGCCGGAAGCTGGAACGAATTTAACCGAAAATGCGAAAATCACGGGATCGATTCAGACGTTTACTCCCGATTCATCAGACCACCCCCTCGGTTTCGGTCTGGTTGCGGCTGGGCCTGGATCCCTTGGGCCAGTCCTCGCATCATCGGTTCGAGCTGCGCGTTGATGGCGGAAGCTCGTTGAAGCATCTGGTCGACCGCCTGTTGTTGCTGCGGGGTTTGCATCTGTGTCCGCAATGCCTGGAGGTGCTTGACCGCGTCGTTGAACTCGCTGGCCGCCTTCAGGACAACGTTGGCCGTGTCGAAGTTTGCCAGAGCAATCTCGGCGTCGCGGCCCGGCTTGTAGAGTGGGCTGATCAACAGCGGATTGGCCCGGATCTTTTCGACCGTCATTCGGCCCGAGTCGGTAATGTCCCGCACGTTGCCGATCGTCCGCTCAATGTTCGCCCTGTTGTTGACCAAAATGCCCGAGATGTTCCCCAGCGAGATGTCGGCCTGGTACAGGACCCGATCGGCCCGCATCCGGGTCTCGTCGAGGTTCTCGGCCAGCTCGCCGAGCTTCGGTCCATACTGCTGGAGCATCACGTTCGATTTGCTCGACAGGTGGCGGACGTTCTCGACCGTCTCGGCGATCCCTTCCCGATTCTCCACCACAGCCCCTTCCAGCTCGTCGACCAGAGTTGCAGCCTGCACGAGCAGGGCCTCGACCCGATCGGTCATGGCGTCGAGCTTGCCCGAGGCGCCGGCCACGGCCGGACCGGCAATCTCGGTGGCCTGCTGGACATCATCCGCTGCTTGCTGGAAGGCGGCGAGGGTCTTCTGAAGCCTCGGCGAAATCTCGTCAATCGTCCGCCGGACCTGGCCGATCGTGTGACTCAGATGGCCGCGCTCGACCGGGCCCAGCCCGACCTGTTCCAGCAGAGGATCGAACAGAGAACTCTCGATCCCCTCAATCGGCTGCCCTGGAACCCAGGCCACGCCCGACTCTCCCACCGAGGCGATATTGACGCTGGACGAGCCCGTCAGGCCCGAGACGATCACAATCACCGCATCCTGCTTCAGGCGGCTCGCGAGGTCCTGGGCAATCGACAGGCGGACCCGAGCCCGCAAGGCCCCCTCGTGGTCCACGATATCCACGTCCGACACCCGACCTGCCTCCAGGCCGGCGATCCGGACCGGATGGCCGGGACGGATTCCCTGGCCGTCTCGGAAGTAGACGTCGATCGAGGTGCGATCGGTCACCAGGTAGCCCGGCCCTCCTCCGGCCAGGACGACCAGGCCAAGCAGGCCCGCCACCGCCGCCACCAGGACCAGGCCGACGCGGGCGTCTCGGATCGTCGAGCGGCTCATGGGGATATCCGTCTCCAGGGCTGGGTCGCGCAGGTCCGGTCCGGGTCAGGTCGGCAGGACCGTCGGGCCGAACGCCGGCCCAGCGAGGTACGCAAACAGGAACCACGAAAGGTTGAATCCCAGGATCAATGTCATCGCCACGCAGCAGGCCCGCAGGCCCGCCACATGAGGCGGCAAGGCATCTCGATGGGTCCCCTCGAAGCAGGCCACCGAGGCCGCGATCGAGCCGAAGACAATCCCCTTGACCACCAGGCCGACCACGTCTCGCATCCAGAGCATCTCGGCAAACGTGTCGAACAGTGTTTCGAGGGGAATCCCCAGGACCACGTGGGCGATCCGGTAACCGACCAGCGTTCCCACCGCCGTCCCCCAGGCGGCCAGCACCGGACCCATCAGGGCCGCGGCGATCAACCGAGGCAGGGTCGCCCTGGCGTCACTCGGTCCCGATCGGTCGTCGGCCTGGAGGCCCAGCGCCACGTCCCGATCGGCAATCCACTCGGGATCGGCGTCAATCGCTGGCCGGGGCTGGGTCCGCAGCTCAACCGTCGCCCGGCTCGCCAGCAACCCGGCAAGAATGAACCCCGAGAGCAAGGGGCCGCCATTGCGGATCAGGCCGACGCCGACCACCGGTCCCACCCCAGCCTCGAAGGTCGCGCCAAAATATGCTTGCATGGACAAAAACGAACCCATGCCGATGTGGACAAGCCCGACGATGGGCAATCCGGCAAGAACCAGCCAGTCCAGCTGGGCCATCGTCGCGGCCCGGAGCGACAGGGTGCCGGTCGGCCTGGGCTCGGCCATCGCCGCGAACGCCCGAATCGGCCAGAGGACCAGACCCCCGACATAAGCCAGCAGCAGGACGATCGGCCGGAGCGGCGCAAGCACGCTCGGCAAAGGCTCGGGCTCGATCGTTGCGGTGATGCGGTCGGACATGGACCGGCCCTCCCTGGCCGGGGGTCGTTCATCGGGCGGCAATTCGATCAGCGTCGAGGGGCATTTCCGACCGCAGGCACGCGCCGACGATCCGCTGGAGCAGCCATCTGCGACGCCCACCACGCCCGCCACCGGGCCACAGCGGCCGATCGCTCCTCCGGAGTCCCGTACGGCACGAAGCCGAAGTCCTGGCCAGTCCGCTGCCGGAGCGCCTCGTGGCTCGACAGGCGGACGACCGGGTCCACGTCCTCCAGATGTTCAATCAAGGCCGGAATCGCCTGGGCATCACTCACCGAATCATCGAGCCCGGCCGCCCTGGCCCGGACGAACGGAGCCGGATCGTTCAACTCCGCGAAATGGCGCACCCCAGTCCGACACCCCGAACACAGGGTCAGTGACGTCATGGTGACCAGCACAAGCCGGAGCTGCCTGCGATCCATCCCTGCCGCCTTTGATTCCTCGGGTCCTTCCGAAGATGCGATCTGCTCCGCGCGACCCGAGAGGGGATCGCCCGGCGCGAACGGAGCGGAGCTTACACAAAGCCTCCAAATCGGGCAATGCCGGTCGGGCATTGGGACAGACCCATCGTTCGGTGGGAACGCTCAGGGCAACGCCCGAACTGGCGCCTTAGGGGGGGGCTGGCCGCTCCCCAGCCTGCCGCCGCAGTTCGTTCACATACGCGTGGGCGAACCGGATCGGCGTCGAGAGGCGGTATGTCCCGGTCGTCTCCAGGACGATCCGGATCGCACTGTCGAGGTCGCAGCGATGCCCCGGAGAGACGTAAACCGGGTTCGTACGCCGCTTCGTTCGGAGGGCAACTCCGATCGTCTCCCCCAGATGGATCAACGGCGAGCGATCCCCACGCTCCGGCCCCAGCTCCTCGAAGGTGCCGCACAAGCGAGACTTGGCACACCCGACCGTTGGCAGATCAAGCCAGAGGCCGACGTGCGAGGCGATTCCCAGACGCCTGGGGTGGGCGATCCCCTGACCGTCGCAGATCAGGACGTCGGGGCGATGCCTCAGGCGATCGAACGCATCCAGCACGGCCGGGGCTTCCCTGAACGAGAGCAAACCCGGAACATAGGGATAGCTTGCGGTCGCGATCAGGCCGCTTCGTTCCACGATTGCGTCCGTCTCCGCATCGATCACGACCACGGCTGCGAACAGGCGGTCGTCGCCCCGATTGTACGAGACGTCGGCCGCCGCGATCAGGCGACAGGGGCCGAGCGGCGAGGTGGTGTCGAGCCGATCGGCCAGCTCGCGCTGAATGATGCGAGCCTCGTCGGGCGCAAGATCCCAGCGGTGAAGCGGATTTCGGGGCATGAGCGGGTCTCAGGCGGTTCGGGCCATCCCCTCGGTCACCCGAGAGATGGCCTCGGCAGCCTGCTCGGCCTGCGATCGGGAACAGTCCAGGTGAGTCACCGCCCGGAGGATCTGGGGGCCCAGGGCGCTGACGAGGACCCCCAACTCCCGAAGCCGATCGGCCACCTCGCGCGCGGTGCCGACCTCGGGGTCGACCGAAATCCAGACGAGATTCGTTTCGACCGGACCCGATTCAAGCGACAATCCAGGTGCGTGCTCAACCGCTTGTGCGATCATCTGGGCATGAGCATGGTCTTCGGCGATACGATCCACATGATGCTCCAGGGCGTACAGGGCTCCAGCCGCGATGATGCCGGCCTGCCGCATGCCGCCGCCGAGGGCCTTGCGGAGCCGGTGGGCGCGTCGCATCAGATCGGCCGATCCGGCGATGGCCGAGCCGACGGGAGCCCCCAGCCCCTTGCTGAAGCAGATCGAGACGGTATCGAACGCGGCGGCCCAGTCGCGGGCCGGGACGCCCGAGGCGACCACGGCGTTCATCAATCGGGCACCGTCGAGGTGCATGGCCAGGCCATGCTCGCGGGCCCAGCCCGAAATCTCGCGGACCGACTCGATCGGCTGGACCCGGCCGCCGGCACGGTTGTGGGTGTTCTCCAGGCAGATGAGGCGGGTTCGGACGTAGTGCTCGTTGTCGGGCTGGATCTTATCGCGGAGGTGGTCGAGGCCGATCAGGCCGCCGTGCGGGTTGATCGTGCGGGCCTGGACCCCCCAGTGGCGGGCGATGCCGCCGGCCTCCCAGACATAGACATGAGCGCGAGCGTCACAGATCAGCTCATCTCCTGGGCCTGCATGCAAGCCGATGCCGATCTGATTGGCCATCGTGCCCGAGGGGACGAACAGGGCGGCTTCCTTGCCGAGCAGGTCCGCCACCCGGGATTCGAGGGCGAGGACGGTCGGGTCTTCGCCGTAAACGTCATCACCCACCTCGGCCTCTGCCATCGCCCGGCGCATGGCGGAGGTTGGCTGAGTCACGGTATCGGATCGGAGATCGATCAATGATCGGGTGCTCATTCCTGAGATCCTTCGGACGAGGCGGGGGCCGCTCGGGGGGTGATGAGGGTCCGGGGGGTGCCGTCGATGGGGCGGGCCTCGGGGTCTTCGGGGGCGCGGTCGAGGCAGAGGAAAGCGATGAGGTCGGCCATCTCGCTCGGGGTGATCTGCTCCTCCAGGTTCTCGGGCATGAGGGAGACAGGGCTGACCTGGACCTCCTCGACCTGATCGCGGGGAATGACCGCCCGCTCGCCCCCCTGGAGTTTCAGGACGATCCGGCGGTCGTTGTCTTCTTCCACCAGGCCCGCCAGGATGCGGCCGTCGGCCGTGGCCACGATCGTGCCTTGATAGGAGGCGCCGATGACGAGGCTGGGGTCGAGCACGTTCGAGAGCAGTTGTTCATAAGAGCCTCGGCCGTTGCCGGTGAGGTCCGGGCCGACCTGTTCCCCCTTGCCGTACATCTGGTGGCACTGGGCACAGACGCGATCGAACACAAGCCGTCCGGCGATCGGATCGCCATTGGCCTCGCTCAGGTCGTCGCGGATGCGGGCGAGGACCTGTTCCCGGGCCGGGTCGCGCCCTTCGCGGACGGTGCCCCAGGTCTGGCGGACGAGGTCGGCCAGTTCCTGATCGGGGCTTTCCAGCAGGGCACGGACCTGATTGACGTTGAGGACCTGCGTCGGCAGCTCGCCGCGCCCGATCGCTTCGAGCAAGGACCGGGTCCAGGCGGGACGCTGGGTGAGCAGGGCGACGGCACGGGGCTTCAGCTCGGGCTCGAAGGTGGAGTAGGAGCTTAGGATCAGATCAGCAATCCGAGGTTCGTTGATCTGGCCGATCGCGGCGAGTACCTCCCCTCGGAAGGCGACAGAGCCGGCCTCGGGACGGGAGAAGACCGCTGCGATGGCGGGCAATACCTCGGTGTCATCGGACGCGACGAGGACATCGAGCGCCGCCCGACGCTCGGCATCCTCGGCCTCGGGGTCGGCGAACCGTTGGCGGACAAGGGCCAGGGCGTCGGCGTCTCCCCAGAGGGCGGAGAGCCGGGCGAAGGTGGAACGAATCGGGTCGTCCTGATTTGCCAGTGCGTTGCGGAAGTCCCGTTGAAGGCCGTCGCGGAGCGACGCGAGCCGGTCGGGATCGAACCGCCCTTGTCGGACCTGATCAGCGAGGGTGGCGAGGCTCGCCCGACGCGAGTCGTCATCAACCGATTCGTGCTTGATGATGAACCGGGCCAGGTCGGCCAGCTGCTCGCCGGGGACGGCATCGACGGCGATGATGCGGTCGAGCATCCTCGCCAGCATCTCGGCCAGCGGGAGCGACCAGCGTCGGTCGGCACCCTGGAGCAAAGCGGCCAGGCGGGCGACGGCCTCGGGGTCGTTGAGCATCGGGTGCAGGTTCTGCCAGACGACGCGGGGGAGCAAGGGGTCGTCGGATTCGGTCGACCCGAGCACAGCGAGCAGGGTGGCCATGCCGTCGAGCCCCTCGACCTTCCGGGAGGCGATGGCGAGCTGGAGGCGGACGTCGGGCGAGGGGTCGTCGGCGAGGGCAACGAGCGTTTCGAGGACGTCGGGCTCGACCCGGCCGAGGGTCCCGGCGTAGCGGACGCCCCAGGCGCGGAAGGTCGGGTCGTCGTAGGCGAGCAGGTCACGGAGGTGATCGGAGGTCAGGGTGACGGCGGATTGGGCGATGTCGGGGACGTGATCCAGCCCGTCGAGGCCGTGACCGTTCCAACTGACGAGGACCCAGAGGGCGTGCAGGCGACCTTTGCGTCCCAGATCGTCGGAGAAGACTGCGGAGCGGAGTTTCTTGTAGAGAGGAACCTCGTGGCCGACACCTCCGAATTTGAGGCGCTCGGTCAGGAGGCGCTGGGCGATGTCGCGGTCGTAGACGTTCGGGCTGTCGAGGAGCCGAATGAGGGAGTCGTTCGATTCGGAAGCCAGGTCGAAGTTTGCCCGGCGCGGGGTGTTGGCGTAGCGGACGCGGTAGAGACGCCCCTTGAGGCGGTCGATGCCGGCGGGGTCGCGGTTGGCGTCCTGGTAGCAGTGGTAGCGATCGTACCAGTCGAGGATGTAGAGGGAGCCGTCGGGGCCGACCTTCTGGACGACGGGCATGAACCAGGCGTCGTTGGCCGAGAGGAAGTCGGCTTCGCCGTGGCCCTGGTACGTGGAGCCGTTGCGGGTGAGGGAATCGACATTGATGCAATTGCCGTGGATGTTCCCCATGTACAGCTTGCCGCGGTACTCGGGGGGGTAGGCGTCGCTGTCGAAGTAGGTGATGCCGCAATAAGCACGCTTCTGGTGGAAGTGATCGACGATGGACTCGATCTTCCAGGTGAACGGCGGATAAGGCCCCCCCTGCCGATGGTAGTAGCCCGACTCGACCAGGTGCCAGAGGTGGTCGATCACGCAGGCCGAGGCGAACAGCGAGCCCTCGGGGTCGATGGCGATGCCCCAGGGATTGCTCGTGCCTTCGCAAAAGAGTTCGAATTTGCGAGTGGTCGGGTGGATGCGGAAGATGGCACAGGTGAATTCGAATGTCTTGCCGTGTTGCTCGACCTTGCTCGGGTTGAAGACGCCGTTCCAGCCGTAGAGCCAGCCGTCGGGGCCCCAGGTGAGGCTGTTGGGTAGCTCGTGGGTGTCGTAGCGGCCGAAGCCGGTGACGACGACCTCGGGGGGGCCGTCGGCGACGCCGTCGCGGTCGGCGTCGGGATAGAAGAGGATGTCGGGGGCATTGGCCACCCAGACCCCGCCGTGGCCGACGGCAATGCCCGAGGGGATGTTCAACCCCTCGGCGAAGATTCGGACGGAGTCGGCCGAACCGTCGCCATTCGTATCCTCAAGGATCTTCACGCGATCGCGGCCGGGGCCGGGCTCGCGGCGGGGGTATTCGAGGCTCTCGGTGACCCAGATGCGCCCTCTTTCGTCGAAGGTCATGGCGACGGGGTTGACGAGGTCCGGTTCGCTCGCGACGAGTTCGACGGTAAAGCCGTCGGGGACGGTCATCGCGGCGATCGCCTCGGCGGGGGTGCGGGCGGGGTTGGGGGGGCGGTCCTGACCGTGGGGGATGGGCTGGTCCTGGATGGCGCCGCTGGGAGGGGTGAGGGAGAGGGCGGCTCCGAGAAGGGTGGTCAGCACCATGCTCAATCGCATCGACACGTTCTCCTGGCGGGACCCTTGGCGAGGCCCCTGGTGTCTTGCAACGGGGGGGAGAGGATGTTCCGAGGGTACCGTCCGGATCGGAGACAAGGCAACGGTGTTGAGCGGAGTATGGGACGCAAAACGACCCGGCCGGGAGGGGGAAGCCTCCCGACCGGGCCGGAGTCAAGCGAACTGCAGGGGCCTCGATGCGATCAGGCGCGGCCGCGGGCGAGGCGGCCGGAGAAGTCAGCCTCGGGGACGGCCGGGGATTCGGGATCGAACCACTCGGGCTTGAACTCGATCCGGGCGTTGTGCCGCATGGCCAGGTTGCTGGTCAGGGCGATGACGGCGTCGGCAAGGGCGACGGGACCGGGGCAGCGGGGCTGGTGGTCGGGGTCGCCGTTGTAGTTGTCCGGGTCGCCGTTGCGGATGCAGTAGGCGAAATGCTCCAGCTCCTCGCGGTAGCCGCGGGAGGGGAGGTCGCCGGGGCCGGCAGCCATGGCGCCGAGCGACTGGGCCTGCGAGGGGCCGGCGAGGCTCGGGCTGGTGGCCAGGGCGTTGCCCGATTCAACCGAGATGGTGGTGGACCGGCCAGCCCAGTTGTCCTGGGGACGGTTGCGGTCGTATTCCTTGTAGAGGTAGATGTCGTATTCCTTGGAAACCATCAGGGTGCCGTAGGTCCCCATGACGGTTTCGCCGTAGTCCTCGAAGGCGTTGGTGGTGATCGAGGAGTAGGAGACGACGACGCGCTCGTCGGTGTCGGGGACGCCGCGGCTGTCGAGGTTGGCGCCGATCTTCGGGAACTCGAAGTTGACGAAGACGTGATCGTCGACCTCGCGGCCGTCCTGGTAGTAGTAGGTGCCGCCGAAGCCGGAGACGGCGAGCGGGTGCTGCTTGCCGAGGAAGATGGAGCAGGCGTCGAGCTGGTGGCTGCCCAGCTCGGCCATCAGGCCGGCGCCGGTCTTGTCATAGAGCCGCCAGCGGACGAGCTCGTCGTGATTGTTGCACTTGTAGACCTTGCCGTCGGACGCCTTGTAGGCAATAGCGTCGAGGTCGACCTTGTCGTCCCCTTCCTCGTAGCGGGGCTTCCAGGAGTCGTAGTAGAGGGGGTTGCCGTCGTCGTCGCGGAGGATGACGGGGTCGCCCTTGTCGTCGTACTTGATGGTGCCGTCGTCGTTCTTGGCGAACTGGAGCTGGCCGTTGTTGCGGTGCCAGGAGGCCCGAATGTGACGGATCTCGCCGAGCATGCCGGCGCGAATCAGGGCGTTGGCGTTGTCGTAGATGGCCGAGTAGTGCCGCTGGTGGCCGATGGCCAGCAAGCGGTTGTTTTCTCGGGCGGCCTTGATCATGGCCTTGCATTCGCTGATGTCATGGGCCATCAGCTTTTCGCAGAAAACGTGCTTGCCGGCCTTCAGCGCGTCGATGGCGACCGGGGCGTGCAGCCAGAGCGGCAGGGCGATGACGACGACCTCGACCTCGGGGTCGTCGAGGACCTCCTTGATCGTGCCGTAGTTCTTCAGGGCCGCGATGTCGGACTTGGTGTACTGGCCCAGGTCCTGACGGGCGAAGTAGTCGAGGGCGCGCTTCTGGTTGTAGGGTCGGGCGTCGCAGAAGCCGATGTAGTTGATGTAATCGCGGTTCGACTGGCGGATCATGGCATCGCAACCTTCGTTGCCGGTGCCGATGACCGCGGCCTTGACGGCCGGCTTGTCGCCCAGAGGCTTGTAGCCGAAGTAAAGGGCGCCGAGGGCGGGCCCGGCGGCGGCGGCGGCCACGAGGAAGTCGCGACGGGTCGGGTAGCCCGCTCGGGGGCCGGTCTCCAGCCCGCCGATCGCGGCGTAGGCGTTGGCCCGACCGATGGCGCGCTGCTCGTCGGTGAGATGGTTGGTCATGCTTGGCAGCTCCTGTCGGTTCGAAGCGGTCCGGAAACGTTCCAGGACCGGTCAACGTCGGGGCGATCGGGCCGGGGCGACGGCCCGAGGAAGGAGGAGATTACGCGGTGGCTCGGGGCTCGCCGGCCTCGGCAGCAGAGGCGATGTTCCGTCGATCGATCCAGCCGAACAACAGACGGTCAACGCCGAACCAGAGGCCACTGGGGGTCGCCGCCAAAGCGAGCAGGGCGAGCATCTCGATCAGGGTCTTATTTACGATCAAATACGTTCCCTCGGCCCGGGGGTTCGGAGGCAAGCCCGGGAAAGGGGGCATACTGATGTAAAAGAGGAACAACAGGCCGGCGGCCCCCAAGGCCGCAACGGGGGTGAACAGACCGGCCATCAGCAGAAGCCCGCAGATGGTCAGACCGTACATGGTGATCAGGTCGATCTGGTCGAGCGATGACGGAGCAGGGCCGAGTTCCCCGGCAGTTTCCAGTTGATCCGGCTCGGCAAGTGCGATCCAGGAGGCTCTCAGGTCGGCCGTCCACTGGTCGATCGGGGCAGTGAGGTCCTTGCGAAGGGTTTCGACTTCGTACAGAAGGTCTTGCAGCCGATCACGTTCGAAGGCCATCTCGGGGGGTTGACGGCGCCCTTCGCGGACCTGGGCGACCTTGTCCTTGTAATCGGCGATCTGATCGGCGTTCTCGTCGTCGGCGAACCAGGAATCGGCGCGGGCCTTGGTCTGGTCGAGCTGTTCGCGGGCCTGGGCCAGTTGATCGGGGGTGAACTGGAAGTGGGCCGAGGCTCGTCGCAGTTCCTCATCCCACCACTGGTTCAGCAGTTCGGGATTGAGCTGATCGAGACTATCGACGTCGGGAACGAGATTGCGGAAGTTCTCGGCAAGCGGGCCGGTGGCGTTTCTCAGGTACGATTCCGAGGAGAAGGGTTGAGCGGTGTCCTGGCTCTGAATCTTGTCGCGGCCCTCGTAATAGACATGCCAGCCGATCGCGATGCGGAGCAGCACCAGGAACAAGGCGCCGAAGAAGCCGGGATAATACCAACGCGGGGCCATCGTGGGCGACCCTCCTACAGAGGAAAACGAGACGCGGCTCCAGGGCGAGGAGCGAGTCTCCCAGGCCCTGGAACGGACCAGGGGCCTGGGATGCAATCCCGACAGTTTACGGCGGGGCGGTCGCGCCTTCGAGGGACTCGGGGGAGAAATCGTGTTCGGTGAGGTTGAACGTCACCGTCCGGGACCGGCCTTCCTCTCCCCGGAGGACGAACAGGGCGGCAACGTCGGTGCGGTCACGGAGGATTGAGGCCGATCCGTCGGGGCCAAGGATCGAGAAGGCCGTGGAGAGGGCATCGGCCTCGGCGGCCGTGGGAGCGAGGACCGTGACGCTGGCCGGGGCATCGGCGTCGAGCGGCTCTCCGATTCGGGGGTCGAGAATGTGGCTGTAGAATCGCCCGTTGGCCTCAAACCACTGAATCGAGCCGCCGGATGTCGAGAGGCCGCGATTCCTGAGGTGCAGCGTGCCGACCGATCGGGAGAGGTCGAACGGATCAACCACCTTAATCTGCCAGCGTCCGCCGAGGCGATCGGGGGGCGACCCGAGGGCAAAGAGGCTGGACTGGCCCCCGTGAATAAGGGCGGAGGTCGGGAACCAGTAATCGCGGATGAGCTGAGTGACCCGATCGAGGGCGTAGCCTTTGCCGATCGCGCCGAAGTTCAGGACAACTCCAGGGCGCGTGAACTGGATCGTTGATTGTTCGGGGTCAAGCTGAAGCAGGTGACACCCCGAACGATCTCGGGCATCGGCCAGTTCATCAGGGCTGGGAACCCGTCTGGGCCCCCGGATGAATCCCCAGGCGAGGCTTAACGCCCCGGAGGCAAGCTCGTAGGCCCCGCCGGTCTGACGACCGATCTGGAGGGCTTGCTCGATCAGGGAAAAGAGTTCGGGAGAGACGCGGACTGGCTGCTCATGGGCCGAGGCGTTCAGGCGGCTGACCTCGGAATCGTCTCGATAGATCGTGAGCAGGAATTCGACGGAGTCGATCACGTCGAGTGCTGACTGGGCAAGGGCAGCAGCACCCGGGGTTCGAACCGGCAACCGGACCTCGAAATAGGAGCCCATGCCCGGACGACGGGCCAGCACGAGATCGCCTCCGTTGAGCCGTTCGAGCACCGGGGAAGGGACCGGAGCGTTCGGTTCAGACGCTCTGGCGGGAGAGCGGAACCGGAACAGATCACGGCGGCTAACGCTCGGTGGAGGAGGGAGCACTCCGGACCTCGTTTCGCGTGGGTCGGCGACCGGCAACGGTAGGGCGGGAGGGGCCATTCATCCTGGAAGCCATCGGGCAAAGACCGAAGGACCAGATGACGCTTCGAGACCATTCGGCTCGTAATGGCACCCTTCATTATAGCCTCATGACCGAGTCGGGAGGAAGATCTCCCCTGCCGGAAGTGGTCTCAGAACATCTCGACGCTCCCCAGAGTCGGAACCTCGGGCGGGAGTGGCCAATTGCGATCGAGCCGGGTAGGCTGATTCGCTTGCCTGACCCGCATATCGACTTCGCCGAAGGCCCGGTTTCCTGCCCATGAGCCCGATCGACCTTGGAATCATCGTCGTTTACATCGTTGGCGTAACGCTTTTCGGCTCGATCCTGGGGTCGCGAAGCAAGGGACTGAAAGGGTATTTCCTGGGAGGGGGACAGGTCCCCGCGTGGGCCGTGATGCTCTCGATCGTCGCCACGGAGACAAGCACCGCCACCTTTCTGAGCGTGCCGAGCCTGAGCTTTCGAGAGGGAGGCGATTTCACCTATCTGCAACTGGCCCTCGGCTACATCGTGGGCCGAGTGCTGGTCTCGATCGTTCTGCTCCCGAGCTACTTTCGGGGGCAAATGTACACAGCCTATCAGGTGCTTAACGATCGGTTTGGAGGGGCGACCAAGACAGCGGCCTCAGTGCTCTTTCTGCTTTCAAGAACCCTGGGAGACGGCCTGAGACTCTTTCTGGCGGCCCTCGTCCTACGCAATCTCCTGCTCCTGAGCGGTCTGGTGGGAGACGGGGCGGCATCGATCATGCCGATCGAATGGGCAATGCCCATCGCGATTGTTCTCATGGGTGTTTCTACGATTGTTTACACGTTCCTTGGTGGAATGACGGCGGTCGTCTGGACCGACGTAACGCAGTTTATCATCTACATGATTGGAGCCGTGGCGGCCTTGTTCTTGATGGTCGGCCGACTTGATGGGGGTTGGGCTGATCTCTGGGAAACGGGCAATGCGCTCGAAAAGTTCCGGATGTTCAATTTCACATTTGATCTGACGCAACCGTTCACCTTCTGGGCGGGAATGATCGGCGGAGTTGTCTTGAACACGTCGACGCACGGCGCAGATCAGATGATGGTTCAGCGATACCTGTCGGCCCGGTCGCAAACGCAGGCGGCGGTGGCCTTGATCTGTAGCGGCTTCGTGGTCATTGCGCAGTTCGCGCTTTTCTTATTGATTGGCGTTGCGCTTTCCATCTTTTATTCGGAATATCCGCCCGATCGGCCGTTGCAGGTGGATGATGAGTTCGCCTCGTTCATCGTCAATTACTTGCCGACGGGCCTAGTGGGCCTGGTTGTGGCGGCGATCTTCTCGGCGGCGATGAGCACCCTGTCGAGTTCCCTGAATGCGTCGGCCTCCTCGACCGTCAACGACCTGATCCGGCCGATGGCGCCGACGATGAGCGAAGAGCGACTGCTCGGGATCTCGAAGGTCATGACGGTCGTCTGGGGGCTGGCTCAAATGGGGATTGCCGGCGTCGCGGCGGCGAAGTTCCAGGAGAGCCCGGTGGTCGAGGATGCCCTGGCGATTGCCTCGTTCGTGACCGGGATCATTCTGGGCGTGTTTTTGCTTGGCATCCTTACGACGACGGTCAACCAGCGATCGGCCCTGATCGGACTCGTCGCGGGGTTGATGGCGGTCTCTTATGCCCGGTTCGGGCCGACGAAATTGCCCGAGTCGCTTTATCCGTTCGAGGGGGCACTGGCCTGGCCCTATTTCGCCCTGGTGGGATCAGGGACGACCTTCCTGGTTGGTGTGCTGGCCTCTCGGCTGAGCCGAGGAGGCGCAGCGAACTTGCCAGCCTCCGAATCCTGATCGCAGAACACTCGCCGTTCTCGGTTCTCTCAAGCTCAAGCCTCTCTCTTGCCTTGGAGTGATGATGTTCTCCCATTGCGTGTTGTTTCTGGCCGGTTTGTCGATCGGCCTTTCTGACCTGACGAGACTCCCCGAGGCCACTCCCGAATCGCTCGGGTTCGATCCGGCAGCCCTGGCCGAGGTGCGGTCGGCCGTTTCCGAGGCCGTGGAGGAGGGAGCGATTCCGGGGGCAGTGGTGGTCGTCGGCCGTCGAGGTCAGATCGCCCTAGTGGAGGTCGTCGGCCTTCGCGCGGTTGAGCCGGACGCTCAGGAGATGACCCGCGACACGGTCTTCGACATGGCCTCGTTGACCAAGCCGGTTGCAACCGCGACGGCCGTGATGAAGCTCTGGGAGCGCGGTGCGATTGATCTCGACGACCCGATCACCACCTATCTGCCCGAGTTGGCAAACCACGGCAAGGAGGCGATCACCGTCGAGATGCTGTTGCGGCATCGGGCCGGCTTGATTCCCGATAACCCGATCGGCGATTACCAGGACGGTGTCGAAGAAGCCTGGCGCCGGATCAACGAGATCGACCTGGTCGGTACTCCCGGCGAGCAGTTTCGCTACACCGATGTGGGGTTCCTGATCCTCGGCCGACTGGTCGAACGGGTCTCGGGAATGTCACTGGATGAATTTGTGCGCGAACACATCTTCAATCCGATTGGGATGAGGGATTCGATGTTCCTGCCCCTGGAGCATGGGATCGACCGCGATCGGATTGCACCGACCGAACGAGAAGGAGAGGAATGGGTTCGAGGGGTGGTGCATGACCCCCGATCGCGAGCCGTCGGAGGAGTTGCGGGCCATGCCGGGCTGTTCAGCACGGCGGACGATCTTACCGTTTATGCTCAAACGTTGCTGAATGGCGGCGAAGGACCGAACGGCACTCGCATTCTGGCCCCGCCGACAGTTCGGGCCATGATTGACGCCGGAGACACCCCGGATGGGGAGCGCCGAGGTTTGGGATGGGATCTGAACACCGGCTACAGCTCACCCAAGGGGGAGCGGTTTGGGCCGAAGAGTTTTGGTCACACCGGATTCACAGGGACAAGCATCTGGATTGATCCGGAGACCGAAACATTTGTGATCCTCTTGACCAGTCGACTGCATCCGGGGGGCGACAAGCCCTCGCCGACCGCCCTCCGCCGGCGATTGGCGACGATTGTGGCCTCGGCGATTGTCGAAGGGCCGGTCCCCCCTGCCCTTCCGATCGAGGTGGGTGAGGTACGGTGCGGGATCGATGTCCTGGAGGCGGAAGGCTTCGCGCCCTTGAAGGGGAAGCGGATTGGCTTGATCACGAACCACACGGGACGAACGCGGGACGGCCGGACGACGATCGACGTGCTGTTCGAGGCCGAAGGAATCGAACTGGTCACGCTGTTCAGCCCCGAGCATGGGATTCGCGGCCTGCTCGATACGAATATCGACGACAGCAAGGATGAACAGACAGGATTGCCGATTTATAGCCTCTATGGCGAGCGACGCAAGCCGTCTCCCGAGCAACTGGAGGGACTCGATGCCCTGGTGTTCGATATCGCGGATATAGGAACACGATTTTACACATACATCAGTACGATGGGGCTCGCGATGGAAGCCGCGGCCGAGGCGGGGATTCCGATCTTCGTGCTCGACCGGCCCAACCCGATCGGTGGGCAAGCGGTGCAAGGGCCGGTTCGGGATGAGGATCTGGGATCGTTTATCGCCTTTCACCGCGTGCCGGTCAGGCATGGGATGACGATCGGCGAACTGGCCCTCATGTTCAATCAGGAACGAGAGATTGGGGCGGACCTGACCGTGGTTCAGTGCCAGGGGTGGCGTCGGTCGTTCTGGTTCGACCAGACCGGGTTGCTCTGGGTGAACCCGTCACCCAACATGAGGAGTTTGAGCGAGGCGTTGCTTTATCCAGGGGTTGGGTTGCTCGAAGCAACGAACCTTGCCACCGGACGAGGGACAGACACACCGTTCGAACGGGTTGGGGCACCCTGGATCGATCCCCAGCGCTGGGCTGCGGAACTGAACGCTGAAGGGTTTGAGGGTGCTCGATTCGTGCCGATTCGTTTCTCGCCCACGGAGCGGCAATACGAGGGGGAGGATTGTGGCGGGGTTTACATCATCATCGACGACTGGGACACCTTCGATCCGATCGAGGTCGGGATTGGCCTGGCCGTGACCCTGCGTCGGCTCTACCCCGAGGACTGGAAGCCCGAGGCTTTGAACCGCTTGATGACGAACCGGGCGGCTTATGATGCGATTGTTGAGGGAGCGAGTGTCCGGGCCGTTGAGCGGACCTGGGCTCGCGAACTCCTCGAATTCCTGGAGGATCGTGCGTTGTATCTGATCTACGAAGATTGAGGTTGAGACCGTTGGGATTGCCCTCGCCCTCCCTGATCGGTCAGCATGGCGGGGAGGGCGATCGCTGCACGATCGTGCCTGAATCGCTGTCCGCACCCGTCCCCCAGGTCGAGAACTGATGAGCACTGCAAGCTATACTCCCGAAACCTTTCCGCATCGATGGCTCCCGGCCGATGTCTCATTCAAGACCTGGGAGCAGATCGAGCCGTATTATCAACAACTCCTGGATCGACCAATTGGATCTTCGGACGAGCTGGAGGAGTGGCTCAAGGATGTGGGGGAGCTGAATTCCGCGGTGTCTCAGGAAGGCTCTCAGCGCTACATTGCCATGACCTGTCAGACGGACGATCCGGATCGCGAGGCCGCACACCTGGCGTTCGTCCGGGACATCGAACCGAAGCTGAAGCCTTACCTGAATCAGTTACGGAACCGTTACCTCGACTCTCCCCACCGCTCGGGCCTCCCGACGGAGCGGTATCATGTGTTCGATCGTGCGCAGGAGAATCGACGGCGCCTGTATCGAGAGGCGAACATCCCTCGGGAAACCGAGCTGGCCGAGCTGGGGCAGACGTATCAGAAGACCATCGGATCGATGACTGTCACCTTCCGGGGTGAGGAGAAGACGCTGGCTCAGATGGCCCCGTACCTGGAAGAAACCGACCGGGCACTTCGTCAGGAAGTCTGGGAGATGGTGTCTCGGCGTCGGCTTGAGGATCGAGAAACGCTTGATTCGCTTTTTGATCGCATGATCACACTCCGGGAGGAGATTGCGCGGGAAGCCGAATTCCCGGATTACGTTTCGTATGCGTATGCGAATCGAGAACGATTTGATTACGGTCCGGAACAAGCCGAGGCGTTTCAGAAGGCGATTGAGTCGGAGGTGGTTCCCCTGGCTCGTGCCCTTCAGGAGAAACGACGGACGACGATGGCGCTGGAGTCGCTTCGGCCCTGGGATCTCGCGGTGGACCCAAGGGGACGGGCACCCTTGAGGCCGTTCCAGGATGCCGACCGCTTGGCCGAGGGGGCGGCTCAGATCTTCAGCAAGGTGGATGAAGAACTGGGAGCGCAGTTTTCCTTCATGCACCGGCAATCGTTGCTTGATCTGGCCAATCGTAAAGGGAAGGCCCCCGGCGGCTACCAGGCGAACCTGGAGGATGACCGGCTTCCGTTTATCTTCATGAATGCCGTGGGGGTGGATGGCGACTTGCGGACAGTCTTGCACGAAGGGGGGCATGCCTTTCACACCCTCGCCGCACGGTGCGAACCACTGGCCGAGTACCGCGACGCGCCGATCGAGTTCTGTGAGGTGGCGTCGATGAGTATGGAATTGCTCGGAGCCCCCGAGTTGACCGTCTTCTATTCGGAGGACGACGCGAAACGTTCGTATCGTGAGTTGCTGGAAGGCATTGTCCTGATCCTTCCCTGGATTGCGACGGTCGATGCGTTTCAGCACTGGATTTATCGCCATCCCGGCCACTCGCAAGGCGACCGGCGGGTCGCCTGGAACCATCTGATGGATCGGTTCGGCGGCCAGATCGACTGGTCGGGCTACGAGGAGATCCGATCGAACTCATGGCATCGGCAGTTGCACATTTTCCTGTATCCGTTTTATTACATTGAGTACGGGATCGCGCAACTGGGAGCCCTTCAGGTCTGGCAGAGGTCGCGAACCGATCGCAAGGCGGCGGTCGCTGCTTATCGGTCGGCGCTGGCACTGGGGGGTTCCCGCCCGTTGCCCGAGTTATTCGAGGCCTCGGGAGCTACGTTTGATTTTTCTGCGGCCACGATTGCTCCGCTGATCAACGACATCAATGAGGAACTGGAGCGGCTCGGAGACGCGTGATCGTTCGATCTCGACCCCGGAGTTTCGGTCTCAAGACCGACAAAGGTCATGAGACCCTTGGCAAACAAGCCCGACCTGACACATGGATCGACGTCCAATACGAAAGGGAATGTGTATGCGATTTTCCTGCTTGGTCGCGGTCCTGGCACTGGGCGCGACGTGGTGTGTTCGGGCCGACGAGCCATCCCCGCCGATCACCGTGGTGAGCCCGAAGCCGCAGGGGATCATCGCGACGGGCATCAACAATCAAGGGTCGGTGATCGGCTTCGAATGGATTGAGGAGGAGGAACGCCCTGGCGTGATTGCTCAGGTACCGTTCTATGCCAAGGCAGGAGAGATCACGTACCTCCCGCTGCTGGAAGGGTACACGGCGACCTTCCCGGCCGATGTGAGCGACGGCGGCCTGGTGGTGGGCCGCGTGAGCAAGCCAATGACCCCGGGAGTTCGGACACCCTTGCTCAACCAGGCTTTTGTCTGGGATGAGGACGGTGGGATCCGGGGCCTGGGTGCTCTGGAGGGGGATTTCACATCCTTTGCCACCGGGGTTTCAAGGGACGGGAGACGAATTAGCGGTTACTCGGTCGGTGATGCTCGGGTGCGGGCCTGCATCTGGAACCTTGAGGGGGAGCAGTGGGTTGGAACGGCTTTGCCCCATCAGGACCGTTTGGCATCGAATGTGGTCGCGATCAGTGACGACGGAAAATCGGTCGCGGCCACCGATGGGGTGTTCGGGTGCCTCTGGACCGAGGATGACGCTGGGTCGTGGACGCGAGAAGTGATTTCGGAACCAGGAGCCCTGATCCCAAGGGCGGTGAACAATTCCGGCATGGTTGTCGGCTTGACCTTTGCCGGAGACGGCTTACAGCATGCCGTGATCTGGACGCGAGAAGGGGGTTATCTGCGGCTCGGCGAGCCGGAGGGCTATCGTCGATCGGAAGCCAGCGATGTGAATAACCAGGGTGTCGTCGTGGGAATGATGGATGGCCCGGCAGGTTCGGAGATCGGACCCGACCCGTTCCTGTATGAAAAGGGGATGCTACGACGGATTGAGGAGGGAGGGCCGATGTTCTCCTCGGCCACCACGATCAACGATCAGGGGCAGGTGGCTGGAATTCTCGAAAGCGAGGATTTTTGAGATGGCTCTGACATCGTTTCGGGGCCAGCGCGCGACCAAGGGCCAGAGTCGGTCGACCCTGGCCCCTTGATCCGGAACCGGCCACCCGTCGATCTCGGGGTTAGCCGAGATAGCCGAGGTCGATGAGTCGTTGCTCAACGATGGCCTCGTCTTCGGGGTTGAAGTCGAAGGAGGAGGCGTGGGGCGGCTTGACGGCCTCGGAGGCGGTGTCGGTTCGGACGCTTCGGGCGTCGAGGCCGGCGAAGGGGACGCCGCGGATGTGTTCGGGAATCGGCTCGCCGAGCATCGCCAGGACCGAGGGGGCGACGTCGCGAAGGTTGGCGTCAATGGCCCGGTCGGTCGGGATCCCTGGAGCGGAGAGGGAGACGATTCCCTCGGGACGGTGTGTGCCGGGGAGTGACGGGTCGGCGGCGACCCAGGAGCGATCGTTCGTGAGCTTGGTTCGGACCCAGTAATTTTCGTCGGGCAAGGCGAGGAGGTCGGGATAGCCGAACTCGCTCGGGTCGAGCTGATAGTCGGCCCCAAGGTCGATCACCTTCGGGAACAGTGGAGCGCCGGTGTCCGGGTGCCTTGCCTCGGCGAGGACGGCTCGAGTCTGCTGGCGAACCTCATCAATCTGGCGAGGAGTCGAGGGCAAGGGGCCACCCGACCGCCCATCTCGGGGGATGTAGACCATCGCCCCGCAGTCCTGATGAGGGGCAAAGGCCACGGTCCGCGACCAGTCGAAGGGATAGCTCGCGGCGATTGAGGCATGGAATGAGGCGCCTCGGGCGTTCGGATTCCGGCGTTTGTCACCCCAGAGGCGAAGGCGGTCGATCGCCTGAGTCATTCGGCGTCGAACGTTCCCGGTCAATCCAGGAAGTTTGATCAAGCCATGATCCACCAGAATTCGGTTGACGTGGATGCGTCCGAGGCAGGGGCCGAAGCCGTGATCGCTGACACAGAGAATGGCCGCGCCTCGGCGGTCGGCCAGTTCGCAGAGCAGACCGATGGCTCGGTCGAGGCCGCGGAGGACCTCGGCGGCGGCATTGTTCCAGTCGGGTCGGTCGATCCCTGTCTCATCCACGTTTAAGAATCGCCAGGCGCGATGCTGAAACGGGTCGAGGTTCTGGAACTGGACCATCAAGGCCGACCAGTCGGGCACCATCCGATCGGCGAGAATGGCTCCTTCGGCCCGACCGAGGAAGCCCTCAGAGGTGTCTCGGGCGTTTGCCCTGAATTCATCGAGCGATTCAGGAACACGTTTCCACTGATATTTGAGGCCGTAGCGCGGCACTTCCTGGCGGAGCGCCGTGACAAAGTCGGCCGGAGCGCCGGAAAGGGCGGCCTCGAGATGGGGGGCATCCATGCCGGAGACGACAACGCCGCGGACGTTCGGCGCCGGGTAGGTGCCGGGGAGGTTCAGGCTGATCACGCTTCGACCGGCGCGATCGAGCAGTTGCCAGAGCGTCGGAACGCGAAATCGGCCGGAATGGTTGACCCGCATCATGTTTGATGCGGGGTCAAAGTAGCGGTGGTCGAAGATGCCGTGGTCGGCCGGATCGCAACCGGTTTGCATCGTCGTCCAGGCGGCGGCGGTCATGGGGGGTTCGGACGATCGAAGCGTGCCGTGGGCGGAGCGCGCGAGCAGGGCGTCGAGGTTCGGCATTATGCCTCGGCGTCGCATCGGGTCGATCACGGACCAGGTGGCGCCGTCGAGCCCGAGGATCAGGACCCGTTCGGATTGGGGAGTCATGGGCGGTCGTCTCCTCTGGCTCGCATCAGGCGGCGCGTGCAACGGCGTCGGCCAGGGCGGCCGTTCCTTCAATCGAGAAGTTGACCGCGAACTCGTCTCGGAGGAACTGCCGTTCGGCCTTCGAGCGATAGAGCATGGAGAGGCGACGGCGGGCCTTTTCGAGCGGGGGAATGGCCGATTGCTGCTCGATGAGCCAGGATTGGTAGCGGGAGACGAGGTGCTCGGCCCGTTCGACGGCGTCGGCCGGTGCGGGGTGCTTGATGCCGAGCGACATGACCGTGTGCGGGGTTTTCTTCGGCCCTTGCTGGCCGACGACCCGGAGCGCATAGCATTCGAGCATGCGGCCCAGGCAGGACGGAGTCATCCGCCAATAATCATCGGGGTAGCCGTGAATGCGGAAGTGGAACGGGGAGGTGAGGATGAACAGCCCGCCGGGCTTGAGCACGCGGTAGACCTCGTCGAACGCCCGACGCACCTCGAAGACGTGTTCGAAGGTTTCGAGGCAGATGATGGTGCCGGCCGATTCATCGTTCAGCGTCATTGCACTGACGTCTTCGACCCGATCGACACCAGGGCCGGATCGCATGTCGCAACCGAGGTAGTTCTTGCCCGGAAACAAGGAGCGAAGGTCGGCAAAGCCTTCCTGACCTTCGACCTGATACGCGCCGAACTCGACGATCGGCCCTGGGCAGTCGAACGTCTCGGAGACGAGCTGGCAGAACGCCTTGTTGTGGTCTCGCATGAGGGGCGATCCTCCCTGGGCCCTTCGTGAACACCGGAACCGGCGTGCCCCGCGTCCTGCGGGGATCTCAGGGCGGGATCATAGGAGACTCGCCCGGATCGGTCAATCGGAATGAAGGCCTGAGTGGAGCGAGGCGTTCGTGGGACGATTTCGTCCTTTCGGAGATGGACTTCTTCGCCCTAAGATGGACGAGCCTGCTGCGTTATTCTTGAGGGAGGACGAGGGGTCCGGCCCCCGAAGCTCGGGAGATGTGATGACGCGCGGTGACGCATCGGCGACGACCGACCGAAACGCCTGGGTCCGGGCTGCTGTCGAGCGGTTCGAGGGGCCGCTGGCGCGCTACGCGTACCGGATCGTGGGAGAAATGGAGTCAGCGCGGGACATCGTGCAGGAGACGTTCCTGAAGCTTTGTGGTCAGGACCGCGAACGGGTGGAGCCGCATCTGGCCGAGTGGCTGTTCACGGTCTGTAGGAATCGGGCGCTCGATGTCCTCCGGAAGGAGAAGCGGGTGAATCGATCTTCCGAGCCTGAATTCTCATTGAGCATCGTTCCGGCATCGGATCCCGATCCGAGCGACGGTCAGGAGCAACGCGACGAGCTGGAGCGCGTGCTCCGCATGATGGCCTTGCTCCCTGAATCGCAGCAAGAGGTCATTCGCCTGCGGTTCCAGGAGGGCTTTTCCTATCAGGAGATCAGCCGGATTACCGGGCTGAGCGTCAGTAACGTGGGATATCTTCTGCATGTCGGCCTGAAATCGCTCCGAGGACGCCTGGGGGCGTCGCAGGGGGAGGCCGCATCCTCAAGCCAGCATGCCTGATTCGAGTTCGATTCCTCTCCGAGACCGCGGCCTGAATCGCCGGGAATGTGCCGATGACCTTCGATCCCGATGACCCAAAACTGACCGCCTTCGCGCTGGGGGAGCTGGACGAAGCCGACCGGCTTGCCGTCGAGTCGTTGCTGGCACGCAGCCCGGAGTCAGCGCGGTTTGTGGCCGAGGTCCGGGAGATGGCTGCATTGCTCTCCGGAACGTTACGGAAGGAGCCAATGCCGGGGTTGTCGATCGTTCAGCGGCTCGACCTGGATGAGCGGCTTCGGGCGGTTCCGTCGTCGCCGAGGAGGCGATTCCCGGTGCGTCGGGCGGTGTTTGCGGTCGCGGCCTCAGTCTTGCTGACTCTGAGCGGCTTCGGGATCGGTGTTCTGGTGGCGGATCGGGTTGCGTTGACCGAGCAGCGGAGTGTTGCCTTCACTCAGTCACCACCTCCGGGGGCCATCGGGTCGGCAATCGAGCCGCATTTTGACGCGTCTGCCCCCACGTTTCGGTCGGCGGGTGATGATCGCTCTGCGCCATCCGCGCCGGAGATCGACGCGGTTCCGAAAACGGAAATGATGATGGCTGAGGCCGACACTCTTGCCGAGGACGAACCGGGGAACCCCGAGGCGGAAATGCTCTCGATGGGGGCGGTCACTTCGGAATCCTCGGAACTGGTGCCGTCTCGATCCGTCCCCAGTCATTTGAATCGGAGTGAGCCGCAATTTCCGGGGGGGATGATGGAACCATCGGCCTCCGATCCGGGAGAGGGGGTGGCAGGGCAGGCCAAGTTGAATCCCGAGGCGGCACCCGACGGGTTCGGCGGGGTTCGAGGAGGAGGATTCGGGGGAAGGGGATCGCTCGGGCGATCGTCCCAGATACCCCAGGCCGTTCCTACGGTTCGCCAGCCCGAGCCGAATCCGATCCCCCCCCCTGCACCGTTGGCGGAAGTCGAGCGCGGCCGATCTGAGGTGGATCAGGAGCGAGGCAACCCGCTTGCGACCATCGTCGGGACTCGCGGGGTCGATCGGCAAGACGGGTTGAGCCCGTCGCAAGCGGTGATGGTGCAATCGGGCAATGTGGTCGAGGTGATCAACCTGCCCGAGGGAACCCCGGCACAACGGTTCACGCTCAATGAGCCGATTCGGGAGGTCATCCTGGATCCGGACGGGTCTCGGTTGCTGGCCTCGACGGTTGATCGGTCGGTCGCGGTGTTCGACCTGCAAAGTGGCCAGTTGACCAATTCGTTCCAGGTCAATCGAGGGCCGCTGCCGATGGCCCGGTTTGGTCGGGGGGGCGAGCTGATCTTCTCGAATCTCGGAATCGCGGGGGATCGAGGGGACGATTCAGCCGGTTTCCCCTGGTTCCAGGCCGATCTGGAGCCGGTGGCAGCGGTACCGGTCGATCCTGGGCGGGTGTCGTTGGAGGAGCTTGGTCGGCGGATCGAGGCCGAGGGGATCCCTGTCGGGCCGGAAACCTTAACAGGAAGCCTGGTGAATTCCCCGGCATATCCTTACGACCGGCCAGAGGAAGGCGATTCCATTGCGGTGGATGTCCAGATCGTGCCGACACCTTGGGACTCCGGGAATCGCCTGGTTCGGCTTGCGTTGATCGCTCGTGAGGCCAGCCCGAATGACGGGGAGGCGCTGCGTCCGGTGGGAGTCGAGGAGGTGTCGGCCGAGGTCGAGTTCAACCGAGCTCGGGTCGCCAAGTACCGGCCGATCGGGTTTGAAGGGCGGCCGCTCACCCTGGCTCGCATCGGCGAGGAGCCTCGGGTTTTGAGGGGGGGAGAATCCTCGACGGTGCTCTTCGAGGTTGAGCCGGTCGGGGCCGCTGGCGATCTGAAAGGTGTCGCTCAGAATCGAGTCGGTCGCTACCAGGGGCCAGTCCCAGCTGTTGGAGAAGACGAGTTGCTGACCGTTTCGGTGGCCTATCGGGAGACGGGTGCGGAGGAGCGTCGCTCAGTCACCTTGCACGTGGTTGATGGAATGATTCCGATGGACGCCGCCACGGACGATGTTCGGCTGGCATCTGCTCTGGGTTGGCTTGGGCTCGTGGTTCAAGGGGGGATCGAGGGGGATCAAGCGACCCTCAATCGCATCAAGATGCTGGTCGACTCGACGGACGAAGGATTTTTGCCCGACCTTCGAGGCGAACTTCGGGATATCCTCAATCAGCTTGAGCTGCGGATCGAGGGGGAATAGCCGGCAATCCCTGATCCATGACGCACGCAAACCGAGCTGGTCAGAACTGGGGTATGGCGAAGCGGCCGACCAGGGCTCGGGCGGTGCGGAGTCCATCGACGGCGGCGCTGACAATCCCTCCGGCGTAACCGGCCCCCTCACCGCAGGGAAAAAGGCCGGCGACGGTGGGGCTTTCCCGGGAGGTTGAGTCTCGGGGAATGCGAACAGGAGAGCTGCCTCGGGCCTCGGGGCCGGTCAGGGTGGCTCCTTTGAGAAAAAGGCCGCGGAAGCTGCGATCGAACTGCGGCAAGCCTCGCTCCAGGGCAGCCATGACGACCGGAGGGAGGAACAGGCCGAGGTCGGTCGAGACGGTCCCTCGGGGGTAACTGCTAGGGAGGCTTCCCGAGCTGGCGCGACCGGCGAAGAAGTCGCGGACCGACTGGATCGGTGCGGAGTAGGATCGGCCACCAATCAGGTAGGATGCGCGCTCGGCCCGCTGCTGAAAATGGATGCCGGCGAGCGGGTGAGTGGAACCGACGTCCTGCGGGCCGATGGTCATGACGATCCCGCTATTGGCGAACGGGGAGTCGTGCCGACTCTCGCTCATGCCGTTCGTGCAGAAGTAGCCGGGTTCGGCGACGGAGCCCATCACATAGCCACCGGCACACATGCAGAAGGTAAAGAGGTCGCGATCACCGGCTCGGGTGGCAAGCTCGTAGTCGGCGGCGCCGAGGGCGGGATGGCCAGCGGAAGGGCCGTATCGGGCGCGGTCGATCGACTCCTGAGGCTGTTCGATCCGGACGCCGAACTGGAACGGTTTGAAGGCGATCGGCACTCCGCGCCGGAGGAGCATCTGGTAGGTATCTCGGGCGCTGTGGCCGGTGGCGAGTACGACCACATCGGTCGAAATGTGGCCGGAACTAGTCATCAGCCCCTGAAGGCGGCCGTCGAGCAGGTCGAGATCCTCGACACGACAGGCGAAGCGAACCTCGCCGCCGGCTTCCTCGATCTTGCGGCGGAGGGTTCGGACGATCAAGGGAAGGCGGTTCGAGCCGAGGTGCGGCCGGTGTTCGTAAATGACCGAGGGCTTGCCGTGGCAGTCGGCCACGACTTCAAGGACGCGGCGGACGTCGGGCCCGCTGCCACGAGAGGTGAGCTTGCCGTCGCTGAAGGTCCCGGCGCCTCCCTCACCGAACAGGTAGTTGCTTTCGGGATCGACCGCCCCGCCGTGGTCGAAGGAGCGGACGTCGGCTACGCGTTCCTTGACCGCGCGGCCCCGTTCGAGGACAAGCGGTCGGTAACCGCTGATCGCCAGGAAATAAGCGGCGAAGAGACCGGCCGGCCCCGATCCGACGATGACAGGCCGGTGGCGGATCGGCTCTGATCCGGGGTCGGGCCAGTCGAATCGCTCAGGGGTATAGGGAGCGAGGCCCGACCCGGAAAGAGACGCCTCTGCATTGGGGTCGGCAAGTTCGACCTCGGCAGAGTAGACGAAGCGGATATCGTCTCGTCGCCGAGCGTCGAGGCTCTTGCGGAGGATCCGCCATCGAGTGATGTCGGACGGACCCACGCCCAGCCGGGAGGCGAGATGGTCGACCAGGGCCGACTCGTCTTCACCGAGAGGGGTTGAGATGTTGGCAACGCGAAGGGACATGAGATCGTTGGAAATCGGAGATATTCAAATAGGAAAAGACCACGATCGACGCGTTTCGTGGACGATCCGTTCATGAGTGTGATTCGCTCCACGAAGGGCGCGGCGAGGAGGAAGGAGCCTTCGAGGATCGGGTTAGACGCGGCCGAAGCAGATCATGGTCATGTCGTCGGCCTGGGGTTCGCCGGTGGAGAATTCCCGAATTTCCTGAAGGATGGCCCGGCCCACGGCTTCCGGGCTTCCGGAAAGCTCGGCGAGTCGGTTGTTCAGTCGGGGTTTGTCGACGGAGTGGTAGATTTCATCCCGAGGGCTGCGAGCGTCGGTGATGCCGTCGGAGTAAATGACGACGACGTCACCGCGTTCGAGCTGGACATCGACCTGCTGGTACGGGAAATCAGGAAGAATCCCGAGCGGGAGTCCGGAAATGTCCACGCCGTGTTCCTCAACCCGACCATTGGCGCGACGAATCAGGACCGGCAGATGCCCAGCGGAGCTGAGAGTCAGTTTACCGCTATCGAGGTCGAGGACCGAGAGGCTCAAGGTGATGAACTTTTCTTCGAGTCCAGCCTCGCAGAGCTGATCGTTGAGGATTGTGACGGCCGGGGCCGGGGCATTCTCGGTCAGGATGCAGTATCGCGTATTGCCGGAAAACTTGGCCATCATGAGGGCCGCGGGAATTCCTTTGCCGGAGACGTCTGCCAAGGCGATTCCCAGACGGTTGCCGGGCAACGGGACGAAGTCGTAGTAATCACCCCCGACATTGTTGGCGGCGTGGTAGTAAGCGAAGAACTGGTAGCCGGAAACCTCGGGGACGGAATCGGGCAGGAAGCTAATCTGGACTTGCTCGGCCAGGCGAAGGTCGCGATTGACGCGCTCCTGTTTCAGCATGTCTTCGTACATGCGGGCGTTCTGGATGGAGATGGCGGACTGGCAGGCGACGGCCGCAAGGAGGTCGAGGTCTTCCTGCTGAAACTGGCGGGCCGAGGTGGTATCGAGCTGAATGATGCCGATTGCCTGGCCGTCGGGGGTGAGCAACGGGGCGCACATGACCGACCGGATTTTCAGGTCGGCGATGGAGGCGGCGACCGGGAGGTTGGCGTCGTTCCCGGCATCCTGGCTGAGTACGGCCTGCTTGCGGTCGAGGACGTGATTGACGATCGACCGACTGATGTTCATCGGTGCTTCGTCGTCCTTTGAGGCCCCATCGTGAAGTCGTTGCAGGCCGGTTCGGGCCGGGCGAAGCTGGCGATGCTTGAAGGCCTTGCGTAGTAATCGATCCGTTTGGGGGTCTTTCAGAATGAGAAAGGCACGCTCGGCCGAGGGGAAGATCTCAAAGAGGGTGTCGAGAACCTTGGGCGCGACCGCGTCGATCTGGACCGTGCTGGAGAGGTTTCGTGTGATGTCGAGCACGGCTTCGAGCTTGCGCTCGGCAGAGACGCGGGTCCCTCCGCTGGAGGTGGAGGAGGCGTCGAGGGTGTGGATGGTCGATTCGCCTCCGTGATCGGTGACGATGACCTCAGAGGCATCGGATTCCGGTACGGTCATCCGGGTGAGATAGACGAACTCGACGTCGCAAATATTGATTCGATCGCCGGGATTCAAGGGGAGGCGTTGCCAGGGGGGAACGACCTGATTGTTCAGCTTCGTCGTATTCCGAGAGCCGAGGTCTTCCAGGTAGTAGTGGCCCGAGTCGACGCCGATCTGCGCGTGACGGCGGCTGACGCCCTGCGGGTCGAGCACCAGATTGCAATCCGGGGCGCGGCCGATCAGGAACGCCTCCTCCTTGAGGTCGATGCACTGACCGCGCTGCTCGCCGTTCTCTCTGCGGAGGAATGGCATCGCGGGAATACTCCGAAGACCTTGACCGTGTCGTGAAGGTGAATAGAAGTCGGTGTTCAGTAGTGTCGATTCACGTGTGCTGAGTCGATTGTGATCCGTACGATCGTGGTTGGGTTGGGGTTCAGGGCCGGGTTGGGGGGCGTCGTCGCCCGGGTTCGAACCGTTCAGCGGGATCGAACGTCACAATCCGAAGCGCCTGCAAGAGATCTTCCCGGACATTGGCCCACTGGGCCGTCAAGGGGCCGGCGCTGGGACTACTCCGAGCCCATTCAGCCACTTCCAGGGCCAATTCTGCCAGGGCCGGCTCAAGGTACGAAGGGGCCGGGGCTCGGGCCGTCAGGTGTTCGAGGGCAACGTCAGGGCGATCTTCGAGGGCGTTCGACGCGGCTCGGCAGATGTCGGCAAGGCGACGCCGGTGGGTGCCGGCATTGGGCTCGGCCTCGAGCGAGTCGGCCAGTGCGTTCAATCCGAGATGATCGAGGCGGTCGAACAGGGAGCGAGCCAGGTGCGTGTATGAGGACGAGACCCAGGGCTCGGCACCGGGAAAATGACCAGGGACCGCCAGCAGGGCGGCGGATCGTTCGGAAGGGCGGGCAAGGAGCTGGGCGTAGCGGAGCTGATTTTGAGCCGTCGCCTGCTTTGGGATCGATTCCCAGGCGGGAGCCATCCAGAGGGCCGCCGGTCCGGTCGGATTTCCGGAGGAGAGCAGATCCGCAGGGCGGGCCGACCAGCCTAACGCCGCGCCGAGGATCAGACCAAGGCCCCCAAGGATCGACAGGGTTCCGCCCCCGAGACGAATCTGCCCCATCGCTCGGACGGCCCGGCGGGTGAGGGAGGGTCCAGGGCTTGGCGAGGGAACCGTGGGAGAAGCCGTGGGCTCCTCGGTCGAGATGGTGGGAATCGTCTGGGTGGCGGTGACGATTCCCCGGAGACGGAGAAGTTCCCGATCGAGTTCGGAAGCTGACTCGTAGCGATCTTCGGGCTTCTTGGCCATGAGCTTCATGACCAGCTTGACCAGCTCTGGGGGCAGGTCAGGCCGGTGAACGGCCAGGTCGACTGGTTGTTCCTGAAGGTGTTTCAAGGCCACTGCCACGGCCGTCTCTGCGCGGAACGGGGGAACCCCGGCAAGCATGTGGTAGAAGGTGACCCCCATCGAGTAGAGGTCGCTGCGATGGTCGAGGCTAAGCCCCCGGACCTGCTCGGGGCTCATGTACATGGGAGTGCCGAGGGTGACACCCTCCTGAGTCAGGTGGAGCGCCTCGGCCCCTTGTTCTCGGCAGAGGCCGAAGTCGGCCACCTTGACCTGCCCTTTGCGGGTCAGCATCAGGTTCTCGGGCTTGATATCGCGGTGGATGAGTCCCAGCTCGCTGGCCGCGGTCATGGCCTGGCACGTTTGCCGCATGATGGAGAAAGCCAGGGGAAGCTCGACGGTCCCTTTTTTCCGGAGGTAATCCCGAAGGTTCGTTCCCTGGACGTACTCCATGGCGATGAAGCGCAGGTCGCCGTCTCGCCCGAGGGTATAGACCTGGACAATGTTCGGGTGGTTCAACCGGGCCACCGCGGTGGCCTCGATCTCAAATCGGCTCAGGTAGGTGGGATTGGAAACCAGGGAGGGCCGGAGCACCTTCAACGCGACCGGCCGATTGAGCCCTTGCTGCCGGGCGAGATAGACCTCTCCCATCCCTCCCCGGCCGATCAATCGTTCGACCAAAAACTCGCCACCGAGCAACTTGCCCGTCAGATCAGGTGAGGAGTCTCCCGATGAAGCCGAGTGGTCCCATCCAGTGGTCGTCTCAGAATCACTCATTGGTCCACTCGGACTCCGAGAGGTTCGACCGACGCCCCAGAGGGTTGTTCGAAGTGCTGGAGACGCTTTGACTAGTGTAGTGATCGCCTGGCGACCCTGCAAACAGGAAAACCGATGCACCGAGCCTCAACCCCCCTTCAAACAGACGGTGCCAGGAGGATTGGCTAAGAATCGAGAGGTTTGGGGAAACTCTGTGGAATTTGAAACCGCAAGGACGACGCGATTGACCCGGATGAGCGGATCGGAGCAGTTCGGAAGAGGACTCTCGCCGAGGGGCGAAGACGCAAGGTAGAATGATTCAAGAGTGTGTGTTCCCGGACAGGTCCAGGCAACTGTGCTTCGAAACGGCCCGGGGTTCTCGACTCGGGGAGGTTTACGAGATGACTCGCAACAGGCTCCGAGGGGTGATTCTGGGGATCGGCGTCACCGGTTTGCTGACGCTGGGGGCGTCGGGAACTCGTGCTCAAGGCCCGTTCACGACGCCGGCACAGATGGCGGCGTTCAATGTCCCTCGATTCCAGCCCGGCGGAGGGGAATGGGCCCGGGTGGTGACGGCCACACCGAAATGGATTGTGCTCGAAAATGCGGCGGGACAGCAGTTTCCGGTCTCGTTCGGCGCGATTGAGGTCTTTGTGATCCGCTGGCCGGCGGATCCGAGGATGGCCGGTCCCGGAACCCTGGCTGAGGTGACGGGCGTTGATCTGATGAACGGCAGCGTTGTGGCTGGCCACGTAGACCTGTTCGAAGGGTCGTCCCGCGCCCTGGTCACGCCAACCTCGCTGGTGATGGTCGGATACAATCGGGTGGTGAATCCGAATAATCCGTTTCAGATGAATGTGTTCGGCCGCTATTCGATGATTCCCGGAGAGGAATGGATGCCGCAGCGGCGTCATCTGGTGGGAGCGTTGATCGCCGGCAATCCAATTGTGATTGCCCCACCGAGGGGACCATCGGCCATGGTCGTCCCCGGCTCGGGGGGCATGTCGGTGACTCAGGTCACGATTGGATCACCCTCGTTTGTCAGGCCTGGTGATCTTGTCTGGTACTTGCCTGTCAACGCGACACCGCAGACCCTCGCGGTGGGCCGTCTGGTGATTCACAAGACGATCCCGCTTGCGCAGTTTGTGCCGTGAGAGCCATCCGACGGCTCGGAATCGCTGCGTGCAACGCATGGTCAAAGGAGGTGGTTCACCTCACTCCTCCGCTCGCGGGTCCGTGAGGTCAAGCCCCTCCAGGTCGGCCTGGACCCGGATGTGGTGATCGGTGAACCGGGTATGCCGCATCGAGCTTTCGCGGGGCGGCATGTGACAGGTGACGCAACTCTGGGTGGTCTCGATCGGACAGAAGAGAGTGCTGGCGAGGTCTTGAGGCTGCCGGGACGCGCGTGCGAAATCGTTCGAGCGGGAGTCGGAGTGACAGGAAAGACAGACGGTGTCGTAGTGTGTGGGGTTCGTCTCGACGTTTCGGTGTGGATTGTGGCAACTGACGCAATCAAACTTCGCCGAGGTCGGCGACTGGGTATAGCACGCGCTTCTGACGAACGTCGTTGCCTGAAACCGCACAAGGAACGGATTACTCGACTCGTCCTGAGGGCCTGATTCTGAAGCGCGATGGCAGTCTGCGCACAGGTTGACTACCTGATTAGCCGAACCTAGCCGGGGACGGACGATCGCAGGTTCGCTGAATCCGCCCTCCACGGCGGCCAGATGGTTCCCACCGGGACCATGACAGCGCTCACATCGGACTCCACCCTCAAGGACTGTGAATTGGGGGGGCGATGAGTTCGTTTGCAGGTGGGTTGTGTGGCAGTTCAGGCAACTCTGCTGCTCGTGCTCGGGGAGTGGTCGTCCGAGGAACTCGGACGGGAAACCAGGCCGGGGAAGGTGACCGGTCGTGAGGTCCCATCCCACGTCGCCGGCATAGTGGGAGAGTCGCAGTTCGACCACATTGCCAAATCGGTCGATCCCGACCGGCGTGAACCCGTGGTGTCCCGATCCCATCAGGTGCGAAAGAACCAACTCGAAACGCTCGTCCGCAACCGAGGTCTCGACGATGATCTGGTCCCCGTCCCTGCGAAAGGAATGAATGACCTCAGGATCTTCGGGGTCGGCGAGGGGTTCATCCGGAATGGGGAGTTGATCCAGGTCTGCGACACCGGTGAAGGTGCTGGCGTGGTGACTGGTCTGCTGGTCTCGACCGATCTCTCCATGACACGAAACGCAGCGATCCGAGCCGACATAGACGGCGGGTTCAACCCGCATCGGATCGTCGTCGAAACCGAGAGTTCGAGCCTCGCTCAACGCGGATTCCGCGGTTTGCAGATCACCGCGTTGCAGCGCAGCCCTGCTGAGCAGCCAGTGAGCTTCGGCGTCGGGACGAACTCTTGCCGCAAGGGTCTCCCAGGCAAGCTCACCCTGACCCTGTTCCAGGAGCGACCGGGCCATTGCGTCTCGATCGTGATCAGGAACTCCGTCTCCAGCAGGATCGATCCCTCGACCAATCCACCAGACTCCCACTCCCAACATCACTGAAAACGAGGCAATGACGACACGCAACGAACCGGACGACGGAACTGTCATGAAGAACAGGGCCTTTAATGAATCAATGAAATCATTTTCGTTCCTGGGGAAGAGTCAGTGTAGTCCGATTGTCTACCCGGCCTGGACGAAAACGCATGCAGCCAAGAGTCAATCAGCGACGTCGAGGCGCACTGTTGCCAAGATTTTTTAGAAAAATTCTAAACAACGATTTCGAAGACGGGCTGGCGCTGTGCCGAGGAAGTGGGGGGAGGAATTGAGACGAATGACGCCCCGAGGGTTGCAAGAGCGTCGACTGGGCGGGTCAGTCAGCCGCGTCAGAGGGGGGTGGGGGACTCATCGGTCGGAGGTCGCGTTCCTGGTACAGCGGGAGATAGCGATAATAGACTTCGAGGGTCAGGATGGACATGCAGGTCATGTAGTGGCGGCCAGCGTTGCGTCCCCAGCGGTCGGGCTGGGGGCTTTGCGGGTCCCAGCTTCCCCGGTCGCACCCTTCACCCTTGACCTGGTTGGCGATGAGGCCCTCGCGGATCCGAGCATTCCATTGCTCCCAGGGTTTGCCGCCGAGGTTGTGGAGCATTTGCGTGGCGTAATACCAGTAGTAGATGTTTCGATCGCCCGAGGTCATCAAATCCTTGAAGACCTGGGCCGCTCCGGTGCGCAAGGCCGGGGTGGTACGTCTCCAGCCGAGGTACTGGCGGCAAAGGAGGGCCTCGGCAGTCATGACTGGGCTCGGTTTGCGTCCGGGCATGTAGCCGTAGGTTGCACCCTGCGGATCCGACGCCGCACTGTCGAGGTAGCGTTGGCACGCGGCAACCACATGATCAGGGATGCTAATCCCTGCCAGTGAGGCGCTTCGTAGCGCCAGCATTTGCCAGCCGAAGACGGAGGTATCGCCCGCGTCTCCCGGCTGATAACGCCAGCCGCCGTCTTGCTGGTTCTGAGCCATGATGATGAACCGCACCGCCTGCCGAGCGGGTTGCAGAAGCTCGACATCTCGGGAAACGCCGTAGGCTTCGCAAAGGGCCATCGTGGCAATCGCATGGCTGTACATGCGGGAGTTGCCTTCGCCGCCGAGGAACAGTTCTCCACTGGGCTGTTGGGCTCCTTTGAGCCAGGTCAAGCCGCGGGCGATACTAGTCTGGTAGCGGCCGGGTTCGACGTGCGAATGACCTGCGCCGAGAATGGGGAGCAGCGCCAGTCCGGTCGCGCCCGTGTCCGAGTTCATCGAATCGTTTCCCGGGCATGGACCTTCGGTGCAATGGGGCAGGCAGTTCAGAGACCAGTTCCCCGCAGGCCCTTGATGCCGGAGCAGCCATTGGAGGCCTCGCTCGACGGCTTCTTCCGATTCGGCGGTTCCCCCTTCTCGACGAAGCAACGCAGCTTTCATCGCGGCGCTTCGGCCCGAGAAGGGGGCAATTTGCGCCTGGCTTCCGAGTTGCGTGGCCATCGGAGCCTGGCCGAGGATCAAGCGATCGGGGCGCTCGACGACCATTTCAAGAGGGCTCGCTTGCAGTTCGGGTCCGAACCGGGCCGCAAGTTCGGGAACATTCACGATCTCAGGGTCGAGGGCGGTTGGATCGATCGGCAGCGAGGGGGTCGGGTCGTCGAGTCGGGTGAAGGGATCCCCGGATTGGTCGAGTTCGTCGAGGGAGGTCAGGTCGTCGGTGAGCTGATCGGCCATGCGGGCCTGGAAACCGGGATCGCCGTTGTCCTGCTCGGCCAAGGGGTTGAGGAAGGCGAGAATCGCGATCAGGATGATCAGAATCAGGTGCGTCAGCAGACTCGCCGACCAGGGGGTGAGATTCCTGGTCCAGAAGGGCGGGTTCTGATCAAGTCGGAGGATGGCCCGTCGCAAGGCGATTCGGGTTCGGCGGAGAGGTCGAAACCGCTTGGGAAGGGTCGGCATCGCTCGCTCCGGTGGAGAAAATGATCGAGGAACCCCTGATTGTGGTCAAATCATTGTAACGCACGAGACCAGAACCCCTCGGAACAGAGGGTTCTCGATCACGATTCCGAAGACCCTCAGAGAAGGACGACGTCTGAGGCGTTTTCATTCGGACACGTCGATCCGCTCGACCGGTCCCCAGCCGAGGGCTTCGAGCGGGCCGAGGACGTCGTCTGCGTCGGCCACCACGACCGCGACCAATCCTTCCGGACGAAGGCGACGGGAGGCGGCCCGAGCCATTGAGTCGAGGCTCACGGCATCCAGGCGTTCCGCGAACCGGGCGTGGTGGTCTGCTGGCAAGCCGTGCAGGAACAGACTGGCAAAGCGGGAAACCAGGTCCGAAGGGGTTTCGAAGTGCCGGGCGTGGCCTTCAAGAAGACTTCGCTTTGCGTCGTCGAGTTCGCGATCCGAGGGGGGCCGATCGCCGAGCAAACGTTCGATCTCCCGGACGATTTCCTCGACCGCCTCCGCAGCTCGGTCACTCTGCACGGCCGCTGAGACGGTGAATGGACCGGCTCCGCGCCGGGCATCGAAGGCGCTGCGAACCCCGTAGGTCATCCCCCGACGTTCCCGGAGCGACTCGTTGAGCCGAGAGGAAAACTGACCGCCAAGAATCTGGTTCAAGACAATGGCATCGAGGTAATCGTCTGCTCGTCGATGCAAGCCGATCTGACCGACCCGGACGTTTGCCTGAGGAGCGTCGGGACGGTCGACCAGAAGAATTCTGCGGCGAGACGCTGAGGGCGGAGCGCTGGGAGGAATCGGCTCGGGAGCGGTTCCGGACCAGTCGCCGAGACGATCATCAAGTTGCCGGGCGATTGCCTCCGGGTCGATGTCTCCTGCGACGATCCAGGCTGATCCGACGGGGAGGTAGCGATCCGAGTGAAACTGTCGCAGGTGCTCCCGGTCGAGCTGCTCGACCGATCCGATGGTGCCATCTGCCGGGACTTGATAGGGATGATCCTCGCCATAAAGGGTCCGGAGGAGTGCGAGGGCTGCGAGTGTCTCCGCTCGGTCTCGCCGGGCTTGAAGCGCGGCGAGGGTTTGATGCTGGATGCGGTTCCACTCGGCCTCGGGGAAGGTCGGATGACGAAGGATGTCAATGGCCAGGTCGAGGCTCTTCTCGAGGTTCGCCGTCAGGCATCGCAGGCCGATGTAAGAACCATCCCAACCGGCTGAGGCCCAGAGGCTGGTGGCGATCGATTCGGCCTCGATCGCCAGATCAGAAGCCGATCGGGTCGTGGTTCCCTCGTCGAGCATCGCTGCGGTCAGGCTGGCCAGCCCGGCCCGATCGGGAGCGACGACCCCAGCTCCTCCGGGAACGGCGAGGCTGGCGGTAATGACCGGAAGATCGCGCCGCGCGATCGCCCAAAGCTCAGCACCGCATCTGAGACGCAATCGCTCGGGAACCGGTGCCCGGAAGGCCACGGGAGACGCGGCGGGCGGCGGTTGTGCTCGGTCGATCGGCTCGGGCGTCGATGACCGGTTTCGACCGAGGACGACCAGCTCAACCCGAGGGGTCGTCGTGCCATCTTCTCCAGCGATCACGCGACGCATGACCTCGGTGATCTGATCGGGAGTGACCCGAGCGAAACGATCGAAATCGGACGTAATCCTACCCGGGTCCCCGAGATAGACGTTGTACGCGTTGAGTCGATCGGCCACACCACCGAAGCCGCCGAGCGACTCCAAGGCGTAAATCAAGGCGCCGAGCCTGCCGGTCTGGGCGCGTTGCAACTCCTCAGGAGTGACGTGCCGGGCAATGCTGGCCAGTTCGGTGTCGATCAGGTCTCGGGCGGCTTCCCAGGACTGTCCCGGTCGGAGCGTGACCATGATGCCGAAGGTTCCGGCCAGCTCTCGGCCGGACTGGTAGGCCGAAACGTTCTGGGCGATTTGGGTATCGAGGACGAGCTTGCGGTAGAGTCGGCTCGATCGGCCCCGGGCCAGCACGTCGGCGGCGAGTCCCAGAGGGGCGTCGTCAGGGTGGAACTGGGGGACGGTGTGCCAGGTCAGGTAAAGACGGTTCAACTCGACCCGATCTCGCAGGAGGATCGGATCGCTCGGCAGGGCGATGGTCTCTGGAAGTGACGGAAGCATCGCGGGGACGCCGCCCGGAATCGAGTCGAAGTATCGTTCCGCGACCGAGAAGGCCTGATCCTCGTCAAGCTCGCCGACGAGGCAAAGACTGGCGTTGCTGGGAACATAGAACCGTCGGAAGAACGATTCCACCTGGACCAGGGAGGCCGCGGCCACGTCTTCCATGGCACCGATGGTCGGCCAATGATAGGGGTGATCGGGCGAATAGAGGGCTTCAGGCAAGACCCGAGGAACACTGCCATACGGGCGATTTGCGTAGTTTTGTCGGTATTCGTTCTGGACAACCCCTTTCTGGATGCTCAGCTTTTCTTCGCTCAGCGCCGGGAGGAGATGGCCCATCCGATCCGATTCCATCGCCAGGGCCAGTTCCAGGTGGGCCGTCGGCAGATCAATGATGTAATTGGTGCGGTCGGGAGAGGTCGAGCCGTTGACGTAGGCCCCTTTCGGCTGGAGCGGTTTAAAGAAATCGCCAGGGAAATGCTGCGACCCCTCGAACATGAGATGTTCGAACAGATGGGCGAAACCGCGCTGGCCGTGCCGTTCGTTCTTCGAGCCAACGTGATACCAGAGGTTCACGGCCACGAGGGGCAGGCGAGGGTCTCGGCGAACGATGACATCGAGTCCGTTCGAGAGAGTGCGCTTCTGAAATGCGATGTCGGGAGGCCGGGAGAAGGGAATCATGCCGGATTGGGTCTCGGGTGCGGGACCGGGTCAGCAAGGCGTTTGAGGACGGGGGAAACTTCCCGGGTCCCAAGACGGTCACATTTCCACCTTAGTCGAAGTACTCTTTCGTGCCTACCACGAGACGCGTTACCCTGAGGGAGAGAAGCAATCCTCTCGTGATCGGATGGAAATCCGTCCGGTTCAGGTTGTCTGGGGTCTATTGAGCGGTCGGATCGGTCGGTAAGATCGTTTCAATGGTCGCGGGCGATCATGATCGCGTGACCTGTACCTCGAGGCTGGATGGTCGTCGCGTCAGGGTTGATTGTGTCCGAGGAGTACGCCCCCCTTCGATCGAGACGCTGCCGCCGACCAGCAGAGTGCGATCGACGAATCAGCGGGAGCCGGTCGTGAACTGGCAAGAGATTATTATCGATGCCGCGGCGACCGACACAGGAATGCGTCGGTCGAATAACCAGGACAGCCATGCGATCGTCCGCGCCAAGACGATCGAGACCTGGAAGAAACGCGGTCATGTGTTCATGGTTGCCGATGGCATGGGAGCGCACGCTGCGGGAGAGCTGGCCAGCAAGCTTGCCTGCGACAACATTCCTCATAACTTCGCGAAGCTGAAGATTGACAGCCCCGCCGAGGGTTTGACCCGAGCCTATCGCGAGGTCGCCAAGATCATTCATACCAAGGCCACGGCCAACAAGGATTTTGAGGGGATGGGCACCACGGCCTCAGCCCTCGTCCTTCTGCCGGCTGGGGCGCTGATCGCTCACGTGGGAGATTCCCGGGTCTACCGCGTTCGCAATGGAACGATCGAGCAATTGACGTTCGACCACAGCCTCGTCTGGGAGTTGTTTCATCGCGGGCACCTGTCTCGCGAGGAAGCGATGCGTTCGGTGCCGAAGAACGTCATTACTCGGAGCCTCGGACCCGATCCCAATATTGAGGTCGATATCGAGGGGCCGTATCCGGTGGAATCGGGCGACGTGTTCCTGCTCTGCTCCGATGGTCTGTCTGGTCCGGTTGAAGACCCGGAAATCGGGGCATTTGCGTCGGTCTTCCACCCGGAAGAGGCGTGCAAGTATCTGCTCCATCTCGCGAACCTGCGAGGAGGGCAGGACAACATCACCGTCATGGTGGTCCGAACCGGTCCCTGGGAGGATCCCGATGATCCCTCGCGATCCGTCACGACCAATGGGGTGGCCGCCGAGAAAGCTGGAAAAGGGAAGGGTTTCTCATTGACCGGTCTCGTGAATGCCTTTCAACGGAAGCCCGCGTTGGAGCCGGTCGAGGAATCCATTTACGTCTCGGCTCCCTGTCCACTCGACGCGACTCTGTTTGATCGCCTGGGAGAAGATCTTCGCCGCGTGCACTCCACCGCGGTCGAGCAGGCCTGGCCGGTCGATTGGGCTGAGCTGACACGAAGCCGTCGAGAGGCCGAGGCATGCCGAGCTGCCGGGAATCATCGCCTGGCGTTGAAGCATCTGGGAGAAGCGATCGTACGGCTTGGTGTCGCCGGACGGCTCCACCGCAAGGAGTATGGTCCGATCGGCGCGAAATGACCTGATGTGTCATCTGTTGTACCCTCGACCCCGCCTCGTTTATTCCTCGTCTTGTCACCCCCTGGGTTCCCACTTCTGGTTTGAGCTTGCCGAATGGACCCGATCGAGCCTTTCAGCGCCCCCCGTGTTTCCCCCGCCCAGGCTGCTCCGGAAACGATTTGTGCCCGACCGACTCTGCTCGCCGAATCCACGTCGGTTCCCCTGGTTCCCGCTCCCCAGTTGAGCGTGGTGTATCGGTTTGAAGGGCTCGACCATGTCGATGCCGTCTACCAGAGGCAGGCGGATGGGTTCGTTTATGCGAGGGATGGACACCCCAACGCCAGTGCGCTCGCCGCTCGGATTGCTGCGCTCGAAGGGGCTGAGGCTGCTGCCGTCTGTGCGTCGGGCATGGCGGCCACGGCCGCTGTGTTGCTCTCGGAACTGGGATCGGGAGACCATATCGCGTTCGCCGAACAGCTTTATGGAAAGACTATTTCACTCATTGATCGGGAGCTGAGACGTTTCGGGATCGAGGCGACCGGTTTTGATGCGACTCGGCCCGACTCTCTCGTTGCGGTGCTCCGCGACCGGACCCGACTTGTGATGGTCGAGACCCTCTCGAACCCCCTGCTCCGTTTGCCGGATCTTCCTGGTTTGGCCACGATCGCGAAGAATGCTGGAGCAAAGCTGGTGGTGGATCATACGTTTGCCCCCCTGCTCTGCCGACCGCTGGACTTGGGAGCCTCGTATGTGGTTCACTCCGGAACGAAGCTGATCGGAGGCCACAGCGACCTCACGTTGGGGCTTGTCGCCGGCTCGCAAGAGGAGATGGATCGACTTCGTGGAATCGGCTCGACCTTCGGCCTTTCCGGCAACCCGTTCGAGAGCTGGCTCGCCTGCCGAGGGCTTGCGACCTTGCCCCTTCGATCGTCGCGGAGTTGCGCGACGGCACTCGATCTGGCCAGTCGGCTCTCCCGATCCTCGGCGATCCGGGCGGTCCATTACCCAGGCTTACCGAATCATCCCGATCACGACCGTGCCCGCACCGTGCTTCAGGGTGGATTTGGCGCGATTGTCACGATCGACCTTGGGAATCGGCATCGCGCTGATGCCTTTATCCGAAATCTCCGCCAGATTCCGTTTGCCCCCAGCCTGGGAGATGTGGCCACAACCCTGAGCCACCCGGCGACCACCAGCCATCGAGGTCAAGATCCCGCCTTGCTCGATCGGCATGGAATCACCCCCGGCCTGATCCGCTTGTCGATCGGCCTCGAAGATCCGAACGACCTCGCCGCCGATCTGGAACAGGCACTTGCCGCCGTATCGTGAGTCGGACGACGAACAACACCCTTCCCCCGGATCAAGGAGTCGTTGAGCCCGGGGACGGGGATCGGTCGACCGTGGAACGCCCGGCATGTCAGCGGGTTCGAGGAACCGTTAGGCGGAGCCGTAGACGTAATTCAAGAGGTTCTTCCGCTCCTCCTCGGCCGATTCGTGCAGGAACCGGATCAGGTCGCCGACCGAGACGAGACCGATCAGACTGCCGTCATCTTCGAGGACGGGAAGCTGACCGATACGGTGTTCGCTCATGCGTCCCATCGCATCGTGGACGGATTCGGAGACGGAGCATGAGACGACCTGAGGGGTCATCACGGATTGGATCGGCGCGTGGCAGAACTCCTTGCCTTGATCGTGCAGTCCTCGGAGGACGTCCCGCTCAGTGAAGATGCCGACCATCGCACCGGTGTCATCCACGACGGGAAGTGACCCGATATTTTCACGGACCAGGACGCCGACCGCTTCGGAAACAGTTGCATCTCTGCCGATGGTGATGATCGACCGAGACGTTCCTGAAAGGACGCTTCGAATCTGCATAGTCAACCCTCCTTCGCGGATGGTCCGGGAGATTGAGGGGAATCCCGATCAGAATTCGGGAAACCGGACCAGAAGATTGGAACAACGCGCAGGGAGACGGGAACAGCATGAATATTTTGAAGCTTACTCTAGGGGCATGCAACACAATTCAGAAGCGAATTCGAGGTTCTTTCCAGGCCACCACACCGTGATCGCATTGAGCTGAGCGTGCTTGCGGTGCTTCGATTCTGGATCGCCGTGGCCGTCGCGCCTACACTAAATCTGATGAAGCCAACGGATGTTGTTGCGGCCGGCAGTCGGCCAATCGGCGTTCCCGTCCCGACCTTGATTGAGAACGCGGCATGGCAGGATCGCATGTGGTCGTGATTGGAGGAGGAGTCGGTGGACTCTCCTCTGCCCTGGAACTGGCGAGACGGGGATTGCCAGTGACCTTGCTGGAGCGTCACGCCAACCTTGGCGGCAAGGCCAGTGAGCGCCGCGAGGCTGGGTTTCGCTGGGACGAGGGACCCAGCATTGTCGTCATGCCCTGGGTTTATCGCGAATTGTTTTCGCAGTCGGGGCTCGACCCGGATCACTACCTCCCCATGACGCGGTTGGACCCGGCCTTCCGGGTCGTCTTCTCGGACGGCAGGCAGCTGGACCTGCCCGCAGATGAACCTGGCTTGCGTGATGCCTTTGCCTCGATTGATCCAGTGGATGCCAGGGCGCTCGGGCCGTTCCTCGAGCGGCTCGACCGCTTCGCCGCGAAGATTGGTCATGCCTACTGCGACCGATTGCTCGAAAGTTGGCCGCAAGTGCTCACCTCGCCCCTGATGAGTTCGGCGAGGGTGATCTCCCCATTCCAGCAGTATGCGGCCGAGGTCGATCGAACTTTCCGATCCGGTCCGATCCGAGAACTCCTTTATGGCTTCCCGACGTATTCGGGATTCAACCCGATCACGGCTCCGGCCTCGCTCCTGGTGATCCCCTGGACGATCATTCGGGAAGGAGTCTGGTATCCGACTTCAGGAGGGATCGCCGCCATTCCTCAGGCAATTGCCGCTGCCTGCCGGGACCTGGGAGTCGAGATTCACACTGGTGTCGAAGCCGAAGCCATCGAGCTGGATGCCTCGGGCAAGGTGCAAGGGGTTGCGACATCGCATGGCCAGGTGCCGTGCAATGTTGTCGTGTCGAATAGCGATTATGTGCACACGCACCGGCTCTTGCGTGGGGGCCGCGGCTTTACGCCTGAGGTCGAGACGATTCGTCAGGGAAAGGTGGAACCCTCGGGATCGTTCTTTACCGTTCAGCTGGGATGCAACCGAACCTGGGACCTCTCGGCCCATCATCTTCTGGTCTTGACGGAGGGATCGAGCCGGGTCTATGACGAGGTGTATGAGCGTGGCGAGTTTCCGAGCGATCCTCCGTTGTATGTGAATGTGACCAGCGCGACTGATCCGGTCGACGCTCCTGAAGGTGGGAGCAACCCCTTTATCGTGATCGGTGCCCCGGCAATGCCGGACGAGAACGCGGGCGATCCGGATTTCGAAGCACAGTATGCCGACCGATTGATCGAGCGTTTGGAACGGGCTGGGATGTCTGGTCTGGCCGATGCGACCGTCTCGCGATTGGTGACAGGTCCTGCCGAGTTTTCTCGAAAATTTCATGCGTTTCGAGGAGCGATCTACGGATTGAGTAGTAAGCACAACATCCTTGGAGGTGGCTTCCGCCCTTTGAATTACCGGCCCGATGTGCCCGGTTTGTATTTCGTTGGTGGGGGAGTTCAGCCAGGCGCGGGCCTCCCGATGGCGGTGCAGAGCGGGAAAATTGCCGCGGGCCGGATTGCTAAGGACCTTGGTATCCGGTCCCAAGCCCGTCCGGCAACCACGCGACCTTGAATTGAAACAGGAGATCGCGTGATGATCGTTGGATTCATCGTGGCCCTGGTCGTTGCTCTCGGCTGGGTGGCCCTGGGGTTCATCTGCGTCCATCGCTCCCGATCGTCACGATGGCTTCGCCCAACCGATCGGCGTTGGGGAGCAGAAGCCCCCACCGTGGCCGCGGTTGTTCCGGCCCGCAACGAGGCAGAACACATTGCCCAGACACTCGAATGTCTGATGGCGCAGGAATATCCCCATCTCTCAATTCATATCGTCGATGACCAGTCGGTGGACGGGACGGCCGATCTGGTTCGAAAGGCGGTTGCCGGCGCCGGGATTGATCGTCATCCGGTTCGGCTCTTGCCTGGCGTGGATCGACCGGAAGGGTGGGTGGGGAAGACCTGGGCCTTGCATCAAGGAGTCGACGCGACGGATTCGGAATGGGTCTGGATGGTCGATGCAGATCTTTGGCTTCACCCGAACGCACTCGCCACCGCGCTTGATCAGGCCGAGCGATCAGGCGCTGATTTCATTTCCTTCCTTGGCCGACCTCGCTGTGAAACATTCTGGCAGGGCTCGATTGCGCTGGCCTTGATTCAGATTCTCTCCATGCTCTATCCCCTGCGGCGCGTGAATGATCCCGTTCGAACCGAGGCCCTGGCGCATGGGGCGTTCGTGTTACTTCGCCGATCCATGTATGATCGCGTCGGTGGGATCGAGAGCGTTCGAGGAGAAATTGTCGAGGACATCCAGTTCGCCTCTCGGGTCAAGCTCAAGGGAGGACGACTTCAGGTCGACGCCGCCCCAGAGCTCTCTCAAACGCACATGTACGGGACCTTTCAGGATATCTGGCGAGGTTTACGCAAGAATGCGTATGCAGGGATGGATTACCAATTCCACAAGTACGCGACGGGGGCGTTGCTCGGATTATTGATGGCCTGGACCCCCTGGCTGGCGATCCTGGTGGGCTTGTTGAGAGGAATGGGTTGGCAGGAGATGGGCTTGAATTCCTTCGCCTGGCTCGGGGTTGGACTGGCAGGCTTGATCGGTCAGGCGGCAGCGGCAATGCCCGTTGTGGTCTTCCTGAACCTTCCGAGAGCGTTCGCCCTCGCGCTTCCAGCCGGAATCACAGCGTATGTCGCGATCACCACTGCGAGCGTTTGGCATTACGTCCGAGGTCGGGTTCTCTGGAAAGATCGTGAATTTTGCGCCAAAACCATCAAGGAACACTCCGTGCGAAACTCAAGCGGGCTGTGATGGTCTGCGCAGGGTTGACTTTCAGGGCCTGGGGGAGCGATCTGAGGGAGATATGTTGGAAACATCCGCATTTCGCTTCAACAGTTCGTGCAAATGAAGATGGAAGGGGCCGAGTTTTCCTCCATAATTTCCTGCCGTGATTGCGACGATTTCCGGCAATGCCCCAGCACGCAGTCCGGCCAGGGTCGCCTCCTCAACATCGTGAAGTGTTAATCCATCAATCACAATTTCATACACGCAACGAACCTCGATCGGTAATTCCGTCGGGACGAGACCTCGAAGCATCGGGGCATATGCCGTGTTGGTACTGGCGAGCAACGCCTTGTACTTGCTTCCGACCTTTGATCCGGAGCGGGCGATCCCTCCCGGAAAGGGGAGGATGACCCCCGGAATCTTCCTCATCGCCTCGACCGCGATCTCAGTGGCGTTGAGGGTTGATCGTGGTTCAGTGCCGAGAAGGATGAGATTGCCACCGGCCACTCCTTTCACGGAGCCGAACTGGTCTTCGCAGGTGAACTCGCCATCCATGACAGGCACACGCCAGAAGCGTCGGTCGCCAAGCTTCTTGCTGATTTGCCAGCCATCGCCAAAGTAGCGGAGTTTCCCCCCGATGGTCAGGCTTTTGCCATCGGGCCCGATGGGCAAGCCGTTGTAACAGGCGGTGGTCGGGCAGGTCATGACGCACTGGCCGACCCGCTTGACCAGCGCCTTTTCCAGTTGCTCTCTGCTGAAGGCGAACGCCAGGATCGCCACACCGGGCCGACCGTCTGGAGTTTCGTCAGGGGATATCATTCGCTCGATGCCCGCTTCGGCGTCGCAGGAAATGACACTGGAGGCATAGCCGGTCATTTCCCGAGCAGCGATCTCGGCCCATTGTGCCGTTTCGGCGGTGACGATCAGGCGAGCGCCGGCCATCGGAAACGCTTCGGCGAACGTATCGACGATTGGGACGCCGTTAACCTGCATCATGCGCTCCGGCCGAGAGCGGGCGAGATGGGCATGATCCCTGGGCACGACTCTCACAGTGCTCAAGGAGCCTTGCCAGAACCTCGTTCATCGAAGGGAGACGGGGGGCGATCACAGGACGAAGGGGCAAGGTCACCTCGTCGGATCGGCAGAAGATGCCGCCGTCGTCGATCCCCGGGATTGCCGTGGCGAGAGCCACCACTCCGGGAGCGGATCGATCGGTCGCATTGGGTCCAACAAGAATCGTGGGAAGCCCTTCGGGGCGGTTTGAGGCGGATTCCTTCTGGAACTCACCTACCACGAGCAAGGCATCGGCTTCTCCCGATCGCAGACGGAGCTCGGGATCGGCGTCAAATGGTCGATACCGTGCGATGCCGTCAGCGAGGTCGACCGACACCGGAGCGCCCAGCCTTCCGGTAAGGATCGCTTCAGCCCCGGCGGGGTTGCCGGGGCCGGCAAGGGGAACGGCCACGCATCGAGTGATCGTGTTCAGGTCGTCGATCAATCGCATCAAGGCCTCGATTGCCGAGGCTCCCTCGCGGGTCAGTTCGGCACCGAAGATGATCGCTCCGTAGCGGGCAGTTCTCAGCAGATTCGCCCACGATTGCCAGCGCTGGACCGGCGATCCGGTGTGTTGTTCAAGACGGACTAGATCGGCCGCAACCCCCCGGACGGCGGCCCGCAAGGCCTGAATTGCCTCGGAGTGGCGGCCCATTGTCACGGCAATCGCTTCGTCGGCCCAAGTCCGGCATTCCGAGGTTCCGGCATCGACCACCAGGACCGTCCGACCGGCCCGACCTTCGGGGACGAAGCGGCCGGGGGGATCGATCAACCGTTCTCGGAGCCGGGGATGAGTTTCGGCAGGGTCCACTCCCCAGAGGAGGATCACATTCGCCCGATGCATCACCTCTCCGAACGAGGCGAGTGTGGCCCCGGCTCGTTGAATGGCGAGAATGCGAGGGGTCGCCTCCTGGGTCTGATTGGGACTGATGGTCGCGCCGATCCGATCAGCAAGCCGGGCGGAGAGTGATTGGGATTCAAGGGTCGCCGAAGTCAGGCCGGTGAGCACCGGGGCGCTTGCGTTCGCAAGGAGCGAGGCCGCCCGATCGATGGCTTCGGCAACGGATACGACGTTTCCATCGACCGATGCCGGAGGCAGGTCTGCAACCTGATAATCGGCCAGGAACCAGGATCGCCCGCGATGACAGGCTCGATTGGCCTCGATGATCCGATCGTCCGAGACAGTCAGGGTGATGTCATCGCACAGGAGGCCGCACGCCGTGCAGACCGCGTCGTGGAGAACCCGGACTTCAGCGGAAGGCGTGGGCATGGCGGATCGGTTCGGAGCGGACCTGATGATCAAGATTCGGGAGAATGGCTCCCGGAGTCCGGGAGGTCGGATGATCGGAAGTCATCGTATCATGGCCCTGGATCGGTGGCCACGGTCGAGCCAAAACGGGATCGACAAAGCTGGCAACGCGCGAGAACAGGCGCATCTCTCTTGATTCCTTGGCCCGGGCGATCCATCATAAATCCCAATCGCTCTCGTGGAGCGTCGAAACGTTCGATCAGGTTGTGTGATCGGGGTTTCGACGGCTCGCCACCCTCGCACAACACCTCAGCGTTGAGATTTCGCCGGAGATTGATTCGATGATGCGACCTCTACTCGCGATTCTCTCGATCGCCCTGCTCCTTGCAGGTCCCGCCCGGTCCGACCAGGAGGCCCAGCGCCGCGTGCTCGACTTTACCGTCAACGACATTGAAGGCAACGAGGTCGACCTCAAACAATATGAGGGAGACGTGCTCCTGATCGTCAACACCGCCAGTTACTGCGGTTACACCCCGCAGTATGACGGCCTGGAAGACCTTTACCGTACCTACGGAGAGAAAGGCTTCAAGGTGCTCGCCTTCCCGGCCAATGAGTTTGGCCAGCAAGAGCCGGGTACCAATGCCGAGATCCGAGCCTTCTGCAAGTCGAATTATGAGGTGAGCTTCCCCTTGTTTTCCAAGGTCGTGGTCAAGGGATCGGGGATTCACCCGTTGTTCGCCTTCCTCACCGATTCCGAGGCCCACCCCGAGAATGGTGGCGCGATTCGATGGAACTTCACCAAGTTCCTCGTCGATCGTGACGGGAAACTCATCGCCCGGTTTGAGCCGGGAGACGATCCGAAATCGGAAAAGGTCGTCAATGCCATCGAAAAGGCCCTCGCCGAGTCCCGATGAGTTGCCTCCCAAACCAAGCGTGAACCCCGACCGCGTCGACCCCTGGGCCGACGCGGTGGCACACCTCCGGAAATGCGACTCCCGCTGGTGCCCCGTCATTGATCGAATCGGTCCGTGCCGGCTCCGACCGAAACCGGATCGCTTTGGGATTCTGGTTCGTGCGATCGTGGGTCAGCAGATTTCCTCAAAGGCGGCCACATCGATCAACCGTCGGTTGCTTCAAGGCCAAGGGGCTCATCGCCACCGGGCGGAGACGCTGCTGGCCCTCGGTGTGGAGGGCATTCGGAGCGCAGGTCTCTCGGGAGTCAAAGCCTCGTACGTGCTTCACCTCAGTGAAGCGGTTGCAACGAAACGATTGGTCCTCTCCCGGATTGGCCGTCTCGACGATTCGGAGATCATGGCTCAGTTGACCGCGATCCGGGGGATCGGCCCCTGGACCGCTGAGATGTTCCTGATCTTCGCCTTGAATCGTCCTGATGTCCTTTCGGTCGGCGATCTCGGAGTTCGAGTCGGTATTCGGGATCATTATGGGCTGGAGGACTTACCCTCTCCCCGGCGTTGTGTCGAGCTGGCCGAGCCCTGGCGCCCGTTTCGATCGGTGGCCATGTGGTATCTCTGGCGAACGATCGATACGCCCTCTCCCTGATGTATTCAAGACCCCTTGGCCGCCTCGCTCGGCTTCGTCGTCGTTGCTGGATCCTTCGTTGATGCCCAACCTCCCGCGATGTGTGTTGGCGATCCTCATCATGACTCTGGGCGTCATCCCGACGGTTCATGCCGACGAACCGTTTCGCCCCGAGGCCGATCGTCACGGAATTTTCGATTTACCGGCTGATCGGGCGATTTTGCTCGGTGATCGCCTCCGAGTGACGGGGAAGCCGGCCCATGTGGTTGACTGGGTTTCCAAGACCGAGCAGGTCCGCTGGGATTTCGAACTGAACACCCCCGGACAATTCGTCGTCGTCGTCGAATATGCCGCCCCTGCGGGTCGAGGAGGGGCGGTGGTCCAGGTGGTTTCAAACGATCAGATCCGAGAGGCCCCGGTTCATGCCACCGGAGGCCCCACCCGCTTCTTTCCTCAACCGATGAAGGGGGCGATCCAATTTCCGAGCGGCCAGAACCGACTGGAGGTCCGTGCCGTCGAGGTTCCCGGAGGACTGGTGATGAACCTGCGCCGGGTCCGACTTGTCCCCGCCAACAAGTGAGCCATTTTCATGCGGTTTGATCTGATCATCCGGGGTGGTATGGTCGTCGATGGGACCGGTGCGCCCCCGTTCCGCGCCGATGTGGGACTGCTGGACACCTCGATCGCAGAGGTGGGCCGACTCGACCATGCGGAAGCGGCACAGATCATCGATGCCACCGGCCTCTACGTCGTGCCGGGATTCATCGATGCTCACGTTCATGGCGATCTGATGCTTCTGGCCGATCCTGTCCACAGGGCTGCTCTGAAGCAAGGGGTGACGACGTACATCATCGGCCAGGATGGTGTCGCTTTTGCTCCCGCCTCGCCCACCACCCTCGACTACATGCGGCGCTACACGGCGGGCTTCAACGGCAACCCCGACTGGATCACCTACGACTGGAATACAGTTGCCGAATACCTCGCCCGGTTCAACAAGACGACGGCCCTGAATGTGGCTTATTTGATTCCCAACGGCAATGTCCGGATGGAGGTCATGGGCCTCGACACCCGAGCCGCCACCGACGATGAACTGAAGGCCATGCGCCGGCTCGTTCGAGAGGGGATGGAAGCGGGCGCCGTCGGGGTTTCCAGCGGGCTCGACTACATTCCCAGCCGATACGCCGATGTCCGCGAGATCGTGGCCCTCTGCGAGGAGATTGCCCCGCTTGACGGCGTCTACGTGTCGCATATCCGGGGTTACGGTCCCCGAGCCCCGGAAGGCGTGGCCGAGATTGCCGAGGTTGGCCGCCAATCGGGCGCGGCCGTGCATATTTCCCATTACAACGGCCCGGCCGAATTGTTGCTCGGGCTCGTCGACCAGACCCGAGCCGAGGGGATCGACCTGACCTTCGACAGCTACCCGTATCTGGTCGGCAGCACGATTCTCGGTATGATCGCCCTGCCTCCCTGGGTTCAGGAAGGGGGCATCGAGGCGACGGTCGAGCGTCTCACCGACCCGAAAATTCGCAGCCGACTGCATTCCGAGTGGTTCAACGGTGGCCTGACCTATGGGCTCGACACCATCACCATCACCATGACCGCCAACCCGGACGACCAGTGGACCGAAGGCATGAACCTGGTCGAGGCTGCCCGGCAGGCCGGGGTCTCTCCCGGAGACATGGTCTGCGACCTGCTTGTTCGGTCGGGGATGGCGGTTGGAATCTTTGGGGCTCGGGCCGGTGATCGAACCGAAGAGGACATCCGAGCCATCCTTCGCCACCCCGCTCACATGGCCGGTTCGGATGGAATTTTCCGAGGCAGCCATCCTCACCCGAGAGGATGGGGGGCCTTTGCCCGATACCTCGGCTACCATACGCGTGAAAAGAAGGATTACGACTGGGGAACCGCGATCGTTCACCTTGCCAGTCACGCGGCTCGCCGCTATCGCCTGACCGATCGCGGCCTGGTCCGCCCTGGCTTTGCCGCCGACCTGGCGATCTTCGACCCGGCGACCATCCGTGATCATTCGACCTACGAGGCTGGCCGTACCGAGGCGGAAGGCGTTCGTCACGTCCTGGTCAACGGGACCCTCGCCCTCTTCGACGGCGAGCCGACGGGTGCAACCCCCGGCCGGGCCCTCCGTCGCGGTTGACACGCCCTCCGGTCGTCGCCACCCCTCCTCATGAGACTCCGATCAGGCCCCGGTCGATGTCGCCCGGGGCCTTTTTTTCGTACTCGCGGGAAACCGATTCTGCCTAGTTGCGCACGATGGTCTGCAACCGGACAAATTTTTTACCCTCGACACAGTCAAGGGTTACAACAGAAATTGTCCTATTATGGCGATTGGCCGCAGACTTTTTGTGACTGGAGCTTCCCAAAAAAACGATGTTGTTTTCGTAAGCCACACAAACGGTGATCGACGGTGATCACCGGACGCAACTGGTCGATGATCGACCCCAGCGATGGAGCCCTCAGCCATGTCTCCGCTCTCAAATGAAACGCTCGCGGTTCGATTCCCGTTTCTGGTCACGAATTCAAATCACGCGACGGTCTTGGATCTCCCATCAAAGAGGATCAACATGGATACCACGGTGTTCTCCGCAATGAACAGTGTCTCGGCTCCGCTTGGTGTACTGGGTGGCAACGACCGGGATTTTTCGAAGGTGCTCGAAGCGCTTCGGGCCGAGCTGGCACCGAACGGTTTGGTGGAAGCGTTGATGGTGGATCGGGTCCTCCTCGCCGTGAGCCGATTGCGAGCTCTGGTTGCCGGGGGAAATGGCCTGGAGGGGATGGCCGAGGAACTGTCTCAGGCGGAACAGTCAATCGACCGGGCGCTCGATGCGCTGATCACGGCCAAATCGGCCCGGGTTGAGGGCTGGGGTCATCCAGCTCCATCCTCAAGCCGGATCGGAGACACGTCCTCGATGTCCCCGCTTCCGAGCAACAACGATCAGCTGGTGAGCTTCGAAGAGGACCGACCGATTGCCGTCTCGACCGATACCGACGAACTTCCCTGGCGAGACCGCCTGATCTTCGATGAGCAGGTTTCGGAGGAGTCTCCCGTGGTTCGAGGCACCTGGATCACGGCTGGGCAGGTGGTCTCGATGATCGTCGACGGCTGGAGTTGGGACGACATCCTCAAGAATTATCCTGAGCTGACCGAAGCCGATCTCCGAGCGTGCCTTGCCTTCACGGTCGAGCAGGACGGGCCCATCGCGTTCTGAAACCCTGGGGGTAGTCTCTTGACTCACGCATCGACCACATGGAGGGCCGGGGGGGATCAATTCCCTTCCGGCGCTCGATGCGTCGTTGCATGAAGCAAGAACGACGGTCACCAACCCTAGCTGAGAATTTCCAGGGTTGGCATCTTCGGTGCTTTGAGGTTGCGGATGCTGATCTGCTGGGCAAGGGCCTCGACGACACTGAGCAGGTAAGGACGCGATGGTGAACCCTCGGCAAGGGTCTCGTGGAGGAGGCCGACGTCCCCTTTTTCGCGGATGTCCAAGACGAGCGGAACTTCACCGAGGAAGGGCACATCCAGTTCCTCAGCCCGACGACGGGCGCCGCCGTGACCAAACGGGTACATGCGTTCCCCGCCGTTGGGAGGGTCGAGGAAGCTCATATTTTCGACCATGCCGAGCAAGGGCACCTTGAGCTGACGGAACATGGCGACAGCGCGGGTCGCGTCGAGCAGGGCAACCTCTTGAGGTGTGCACACGACCACAGCGCCGGTCAGCGGGAGGCTTTGTGAGAGGGTCAAGGGGACATCGCCGGTGCCGGGAGGCAGGTCGATGACGAGGTAATCCAGTTCGCCCCAGTCCACCTGATGGAGAAACTGGTTGACGATGCCGTGGAGCATCGGGCCTCGCATGATGACGGCCTGCTCGGGCTTGACCAGAAACCCGATCGACATGAGCTTCAGGCCGTTGGCCTCGATCGGCTGAATCCGTTCTCCCTTGGCCATCGGTCGGCCCGACGCGCCCACAAGGTGAGGGACCGAAGGGCCGTAGACGTCGGCGTCCATCAGGCCGACCTTCGATCCGTAGTGTTGCAGGCCATACGCGAGCGAGGCGGCGAGGGTGGACTTCCCGACCCCCCCCTTGCCCGATCCGACGGCGATGACGTTCCGCACGCCGGGGATGTCCCCTTTCTCGATCACCCCCTTGCCCCGAACGTCGGCGGTCATGTTGACGCGGAGTTCGCGAGCGTTGCCGAGATTGCGGCCAATCGCTTCGCGGACGTCGGCCTCGATCTTCCCTTTCAAGGGACAGGCCGGGGTGGTGAGGTTGACCGTAAGCTCAAGGAACTGGTCGGTGATCCGGATATCCTTGATCATCCCGAGGTCGACCAGGTCGCGCTTGAGGTCCGGATCCTGAACTCCTTTCAGGGCGAGCAAGACGTCCTGTTCGGTGAGTCCGGTAGGGTGAGAAGCGGACATCGGGCGAATCCTCTCGGAGCAAAAAGGGACCAGAAGGCGCGGGTACGTGAAGACGAACGACACCAAGGTGTGGGGGAGAAGCAGCTGGTGGAGTCCCCGAGCGCGTCTTGATTCAAACCTCAAGCAGGGCCATCGGATCACTCGGGTCGGGGTCAGGTTTGGGGAGAGCCGCCCGGCCCGCCAGCGCAGTGCGGTGTCGGGCCAGGATCAGCCAGCGATCAATCAACTTGGCAACGTCTGGGGGAGGCGCAAAGCCCGACCAGACCTGCGTGGCTCCCAGCGTCCGGGCAAGGTCGTGGAGGCCCGGATGCTGATGGCGATCGAGTCCCAGCACCAGCGCTGAAGGTGCGAGTACGGAGAGCTGGACCAGCCGCTCCAGGCCTTCCCGAGGTTGAGTGCCGAGGTCGAGGAGGACGATCGGGCAGGGCCAGCCCTCGACCGCACTGAGCAGATCGTTCGTCCCTCGAGTCTCTCGCCAGATCACCGGGCGATCCTGGAGCCGAGGGCGGAGCTGAGCGCCCCAGACGCTTCGGCGTTCAGAGAGTACCACCAACTGGCGAGCGATCATGCGAGCCACGAGTCCCGTGAATCTCATCCTCGAAAAGGGGTCGAATTCGGTAAAACATTCTAGACGAACGTCAATCGAGGGGCGAGACTCGGGTGCCTTCGGAAGCGTGACCTCGCTTGAAACGCGGAGTCGAGTCCCTTTATGATGGGGATGGTCTCCACGAGCGAGATCATTCTCCTATATCCCCCGATCTGGCCGGAAAGGGTCGCCATCGCGATGCCCGAACGCGACTTTTATGAGGTGCTGGGCCTGGACCGGGGAGCCTCTGCCGAGGATCTCAAGCGAGCGTACCGCTCCCTGGCCCGCAAGCATCACCCGGACCTCAATCCTGACGATAAACCGGCCGCCGAGAAGCGCTTCAAAGAGCTTCAAGAGGCCTACGACGTCCTGAGCGATCCGGAGAAACGGAAGCTCTACGACCTCTACGGCAAGGCCGCGTTTGAAGGGGCTGCCGCGGCCGGACCCCGAACGGGTGGGGCCGAGTGGTCCGCTCGACAGGGACCGGGCTTTGAAAATATCGACTTCTCCCAGTTCTTCGGCTCCGCTCCGGGTGGCCGGACTTCGCCGGGGGGGGCGGAGGATTATGACGTCGGTGGTGGGATCTTCGAGGAAATTCTCGGTCGGGTCCGCGGCGGTCGCCGTGCGGGCCGAGGGGGACAACGTGGGGGCAGGGACGTTGAATCCTCCTTGCGGATCCCGTTCCTTACGGCCGTAACCGGTGGCGAACAGCCGATCGTGATTGCCCGGCCCGACGGGACGACAGAAACCTTGAGCGTGAAAATTCCACCTGGCATCGAAGACGGCGCCAAGATCCGGCTTCGCGGCAAAGGGAATCCTGGAATCGGGGGTGGACCGCCGGGTTCGCTGGTCATTACGGTCCAGGTCGATCCTCACCGCTCGTTCCGTCGAGAAGGGAAGGATCTGTTGGTGGACTTGCCCATCTCGGTCAGCGAGGCGATCCTCGGCGCTCGGGTCGATTGCCTGACCCTTTCGGGGGTCAAAACCATGACCATTCCCCCCGGAAGCTCCAGCGGCCAGAAACTCCGGCTGAAGGGTCAAGGGGTTCCTGGTCGGGGGGATCAGCCATCCGGAGATCTGTTCGCGGTGCTCAAGGTTGTCGTGCCCAAGTCCATCGACGAGGAAAGCCGACGCCTGATCGAGCAGTTCGCCGCTCGGAATCCGTCGGACCCGCGCCAGGGACTGTGGTGATCGGGCCCCTCGATCAGCTTCAGGCTGTACTCGCCGGAATCACCGCCGATGAACCCGACGATTCTCCCTCGTGATCACGTTGCCCACCACCTGGCGATCTCGACCAAGCACCTGATGGCCTACGAGCGCAGAGGACTGGTCCGGGTCAGTCGCTCCGGAGAGGTCGAAGGCTACGCTCCGGCAGAAGTCCGACGCCTTTGGACCGTGGTCAGCCTGCACCGAGACGCGGGGATCAACCTTGCCGGCATTGAGGCAATCCTTCAGATGCAGGCTCGTCTGGAACAGGTGTGCCGCCAGCTTCACCACCTCGCCGAACAGCTCGACGAGGCGATCGGAGATGAGCAAGTCGACGAGAGCACGGACCAGGACTGACGCCGGATGCCCGATCCCCTCGCGAACCGACCGGCAGCTCGACCCCTCCGAAAGGTGATCGCTGAGAATCCAGACGCCCGGCGTCGAATCGGTCAGGCTTACGCCGAGTTTCTCGCGGTCGTGCTGCTGGCGATTGTCTCACTGACGGCGTTGGTCCTCTGGCATCTGGTCCGGAGGGGCCGAGTCATCCGCCAACGGCTTGGGCCACCTCGGACGATCTCCTGGCCGAATCCTGAACCACCCGGCACCATCGACCGCGATCGCGACGGCGATCGGACCGAGACCCCCTCATGACTGCGGCCACGTTTCGCCCTCACGAACGCATCTCCAGCCCGGCCGATTTCCGCCGAGCCTTTGATCGCCGTCGATCGGCTTCGGACGAGGTCCTCATCGTCTATGGTGCTGAGAATGGCCTCGATTACCCGAGGCTCGGCATCTCCGTCGCCCGGAAACGGGTCCGCAAGGCGACCGATCGCAACCGGGTCAAGCGATTGATCCGGGAAGCCTTCCGATTGAACAAGGAGGTACTCCCTCCTGGAATCGATCTGGTGATTGTTCCCCGAGGTCCTGCACTGACGTTCGATCAGGCAAACCGATCCTTGCCTCACCTGGCCTCGGCGGTCGCCGGTCGGCTCGCGAGGGACCACGCCCGATCCCGACCCAGTGATCGCCGCCCCTCCCCCGAGACGTCGCCATGAGCCTGAAACCCTGGCAATGGCCCGGTCGAATCGCCGTGGAGGGACTTTGCTTGCTGATCCGGGTTTATCAATTGCTGCTTTCGCCCTTGATCGGTAATGCCTGTCGATTCGAGCCGAGTTGCAGCCGATACATGGTCGGAGCCTTGCGCAAATACGGATTTTTCCGAGGGCTCTGGAAAGGGACGGGACGGCTGCTCCGGTGTCATCCCTGGCATCCCGGGGGCTATGATCCCCCTTGAGGCGTCCGGGCGGTCGAGTAGTCGGCCGGAGGGCCGCCGAACCGAGCTCGAAACCGGGCATAACGGTCGTTGATCGACCCCTGGCCCGAGAGAATCGGCTCGAACCGATGCGAGTCCTGGGTGAGGACATCAGCCGTCAGGGCGTCCAGTTCATCAGTCAGGCGCGCCTGCCAGCGATCGATCACGCTCGATCGCTCGGAACGATCGACCCAGCTGGGGGTGCCGAACCGGGCGAAGGCCTCGGGCCGTTCGTCCTGCCAGTATTCGAATCGTAAGGCGACCGGCACGATTCGCAAGCGCCCCGCGCGACGAAGCAAGAGCCGTAAACCCCCTTGAAACTCTAGCGGGCGAACGTCGTTGCAGGCGATCGTCCCTTGAGGAAAGAGCCAGACTCCCGCCCTCGGACGTCGGAGCAATTCGGCCGTGTAATCGAGCGACTCCCGAACGGAGGCCGGATCGTTCCGATCGACCGAGTACGCACCAATCCGTTTAAAGAAGCCATACTTGAGCATGTTCGAGTGCTCAGTCATCCCGTAGCCATCGACCGGGACCGTGACATTGATCCAGTGGGCCATGAAAAAGTCCCACCAGCTCGAATGATTGCCCAGAAACAACACACCTGACGGGTCCTCGTCGATCGCCTCGCGCAATGGGCCGAGCCCCTGGGCATGGATGCCGTGAAAGTGGTGGCGGAGTTTCCAACGAATCAGGGCGTGAACAGCATGTGTGGGCCATCCGGTCTTGTCGGCCGTGATCATCTTCGGGCCGGGAGCCGTTTCGGGCTTCACGTCTCGCGAGTTCCCCACATCATCCATCCGATCGCGCTCCCAGTCGCATCGAGACTCCCATCGCATTGAGAAACCGTCCTGAGTGACTCGCGAGACCCTCCTCGGCTCACCCGCATCGCAGGCATCTGGTTTCGGCATTGATTGTGCGTTTGGGACTCTTGGAGTTCAATGGGTCGAGCATGTTGCAACTCCAGGGAGGAACGCCCATGCCGATCGACTACCGGATCGACCACGGTGTGACCATCGTCGGAAACCTGGCAGGAGTGATCCACGATGCAAGTCTCCACGATGCCTCCCGAGATCTCGATGCCCTGCTCGACGCCGGGCACCGACGGTTTATCTTCGAGCTGAGCGGGGTCGGGCCGCTCGGCCCGTCCGCGCTGGGATTGCTCATGACCCTCACCCGTCAGATCCGCAAACGATCGGGCGAGGTCGTCTTCGCTCGGGTCGGCCGATCGACAATGGAGGTCCTCGAAACCATGGGGATGGATGCCCATTGGGACCTCTATCGAACCGTTTCCGAAGCGATCGCCGCCCTTGAACCTCCTGAACCGGAGCGAGACGCAGACGCAGACGATCTCCCTTCCTGAACGATCCGGATCGGTTCCTCGATCGGACTTTCCTCGAATCGTGAGGCCTGGAGAGTTCCCCGCATGAACGCACCCATCGACCGTGAACCGACCCGAGCCGAGGTGGACCAGATGGTGGGGCTGGTGCTCCTCGAATTCGGCGCCTCGTGGTGCGGCCATTGCCAGGCGGTTGCACCGAGGCGGGATGCTCTGCTCGACGAGCACCCCGAAATCCAACACATTCCCATCGAGGACGGCCCTGGCCGCCCGCTCGGCCGGTCGTTCCGGGTCAAGCTCTGGCCGACGTTTGTCTTTCTCCGCGATGGCGAGGTGGTCCGCCAGGTGTCCCGGCCCGATCCGGACGAACTCCGAGAGGGGTTCGAAACCCTCGTGAACACCGCCAGGTAACTTGATGCGTCTACGATCACCCGCGCAGCTCGGCGATGACGGCTTTCACATCGTCAGCCTCGACAGGTTTTCCGGCGAGGGATTTCATGGCGATCCCCATCGCCTGACCGTCCTTCGGGGCTGCCTTGATCTGATCAGTTACCGGAGCGAGTTCCTGGGCGATCTGGGAACGGTCGAGGGTTGCAGGCACCCACTCCTCAAGCAACGTAACTTCTTCAGAGCTGAAGCTCGTCTGGCCGATCCGGGCTTCCTTGAGCATGGCTCGCATTTTCTTGATCGCCTGATCGTCGGCCACTTCCTCACCGCTTCCGGTGGTAAGCTGGGCAATCCAGTAGCGGAGAAAGTTGGTACGGACAGCGTCGCGAGCCTTCATCGAGTCTTTCAACTGCGTTCGCATCTGGGTGACGATGGACATGACGTCGTTCCTCTTCGTTCGATCGAGTCCAAGCTGCGTGCTTGATTCCAGGACGATTCTGAGGCGATCCGGGTTCGCCTTCCCCGCTGCTGGAGGGCGAGAAGCCGGGTACCATTGAGCCGAAGCATCGGATGTCTTCCGAGCAGTGTAACGTTTCGCCCAACCCTTTCGAATGCTCATGAACGACTGGAAGCCGAGAATGACCCGGACTGTCCGCCATTTGGCCGAGCAACTGGTGAGCATCCGGTCCGGCACGGTCGACTCGGGAATGGTGGGAAGTGTTCGCGTTTCGGTCGGGGGGAACACGTTGTCGATTGACCGGCTGGCGTCGGTGTCGGGTCGGGGAGATCAATTGCTCATTCGCCCGTTCGATCCTTCTGTCGTCCCCGCGGTAGTCAGGGCGCTGACCGAGGCCAGGATTTCGGCCTACGCGATGGACAAAACGACCATCCGCGTGACCGTCCCACCGATCAGCGGTGAGCAGAAGCGTGAGGTCAGCCGGCACGTACGGAACCTCGGAGATCAGGCCAAGATTGCCGTCCGGATGATCCGGCAGGACGCCCGCAAACAGATCGCCGCCCGAGGCCGCGGTTCCGAACGTGCCGTGCAGGAGGCTACCGACGCTGCCGTCGTCGAGATCGACCGCCTGGTCGCTGCGAAGGTCGCCGAGATTGGCGGCTAACGCGGATTGCTCCAGAACACCGGCCCGGCCATCATGGGTCGGGAACCTCTCCCGCTCCCAGCCACAACGAACTCGGACCACGCTTAATTGCCTCGGAGGAACCCGAGCCCGTGAGAACCCTTCAGGTTGCCTGTCTTGCGATCTTGATTATGCCAACACCCACGATTGCCGACGATTCACCGACCCCCGTCCGCTACACCCTGCGTTTCCCCGAGGCCCGGACGCACTATGTGGAGGTCGAGGCCGAGGTCCCAACCGACGGCCGCCCGAACCTTGAGCTGTTCATGGCCAGCTGGACTCCCGGGTCGTACCTGATCCGAGAGTTCTCACGGCACGTCGAGGCCGTCTCGGCTCGATCTCCCGAGGGAAAACCGCTTGCCGTTCAAAAGGTACGAAAGAACCGCTGGAGCATGGAGACGGACGGACGCGATCGGGTGATCGTGTCTTACCGCGTGTATGGTCGAGAGATGGGGGTTCAGACGAACTGGATCGACGCCTCCTTCGCGTTGATCAACGGCGCCCCGACCTTTCTGACCCCGGCTGATTCCCCTCCAAGACCGCACGAAGTGACCCTCGAATTGCATCCCGCTTGGTCCCGGTCGATCACCGGATTGCCCGACGCTCCCGGAGGTGCCACTCATCACTACGTGGCTGAGAACTACGACATCCTGGTCGATTCGCCGATCTACGCCGGCAATCCTGACGTCTACGAGTTCGAGGTCGATGGCATTCCTCACCTGCTTGTGAACGAGGGTGAGGCGGGAATCTGGGACGGCCCCCGATCCGCGCGTGATGTGGAAACAATCGTCCGCACCCAGCGAGAATTCTGGGGTTCCTTGCCTTACGATCGCTACGTCTTCTTCAACCTTCTGACCGGTTCAGGTGGTGGACTGGAACACCGGAATTCGACGGTGTTAATGAGCAGTCGATGGGCCACTCGGAGCCGCTCGGCGTATTTGAACTGGCTCTATCTTGTGAGTCATGAATACTTCCACACATGGAACGTGAAACGCCTTCGGCCGGTCGAGCTGGGACCGTTTGATTACGAGAATGAGGTCCACTCCCGGAACCTCTGGGTAGCCGAGGGAATCACAAGCTATTATGATCGCCTGTTTGTGAAGCGGGCCGGGCTTTGCTCGGTCAAAGAGCTTTTGGCCGGTGATCCGCCCCGCCCCGGATCGGGAGACGACCGCCCGAAGAACGACATCCAGCGCCTGCACGAGAACCCCGGCCGGCTCGTCCACCCGCTCGAAGAATCCTCCTTCGATGCTTGGATCAAGCTCTATCGTCGCGACGAGAACTCAGCAAACACCTCCATTAGCTACTACACAAAGGGGGCCGTTGTCGCCTTCCTGCTCGACGCCGAGATCCGTCGCGCGACCAACGACGCCAAAAGCCTCGACGACGTGATGCGCTTGGCCTTCGAACGTTATGCGGGGGATGTCGGTTTCTCGTCCGAGCAATTCCTTGCGGTCGTGACCGAGGTCGCCGGGTTCGATCTCGATCCCTGGTTCGCTCGGGCCTTGCGATCGACCGAGGAACTCGACTACGAACCAGCGCTGGACTGGTTCGGACTCCGCTTCGTACCGATCGAGGAGCCCAAGGCACCCGAGGAAGGCTCAACCTCCGACCCCGAAAAGGGCTGGATTGGACTGGAGACCAAAACCGAAGGAGGCCGCCTCGTCGTCTCCGTCGTCAAGCGGGAGACGCCCGGATTCGAGGCCGGGTTCAACGTCGGCGATGAAATCCTCGCGATCGGCGATCTGCGCGTTCCGCCCGATGGGTTCGCGCGACGAGTCGGTCAATACCCTCCGGGCGAAACCGTCTCGGTCCTCATTGCCCGTCGGGAACAATTGATGCGGCTGGAGGTGACGCTGGCCACATCGCCGCCTGACCGATTCCGGATCGAGACGGACCCCGAAGCGACCGACGAGCAGATCGCCCGCCGATCGCGGTGGCTTGGCGAGTGATCACCTCGGCTGGATTGGCGTTGACGGATGGCCTGGTGCATCCGTCAACGTCTTGAGGAGTGTCAGAGAGGTTCAATCGAGGGCGTCGAGTTCTTCGGGCGCTGGAATCGACAGCGATCCCTCGGCCGAATCCGCCATCGGGACAGAGGATTCGACCGACACAGGAGTCGGTTCGACCAGGATGTCACCGATCAGGCTGCCGAAGTCGACAAAGACAGGCACGAAGACCAGGGCCACGATGCTCATGAGCTTGATCAGGATGTTCAGGCTCGGCCCGGCCGTGTCCTTGAACGGGTCGCCGACCGTGTCGCCGACGACCGAAGCCTTGTGAGCGTTGCTCCCTTTGCCGCCGTGCTTCCCAGTTTCGATGAACTTCTTGGCGTTGTCCCAGGCCCCGCCGGAGTTTGACATCATCAGGGCGAGCATCACCCCGCTGGCGAGGGTCCCGGCGAGCATCCCGCCGAGCGCCTCGACCCCGAGGATCAGGCCCATCGCCACGGGGGCGAAGACGGCGAGCAAGCCAGGAAGGATCATTTCCCGGAGTGCACCTTGTGTGGCGATATCGACGCAACGGGCATGGTCGGCAACGCCGGTCCCTTCCATCAGGCCGGGGATCTCGTGGAACTGGCGGCGCACTTCCTCGACCATCGCGAAGGCGGCTCGGCCGACCGCCGTCATCGCCATGCTGCTGAACAGGAAGGGAAGCATGGCTCCGATCAGGACACCGATGACCACCCTCGGTTCCGAAAGGTTGATGCCGGTCAGCCCTGACTGGGTCGTGAAGGCGCTAAACAGGGCCAACGCGGTCAAGGCGGCCGAGCCGATCGCAAACCCCTTGCCGATGGCTGCCGTGGTATTGCCGGCCGAGTCGAGGGCGTCGGTCGTGTGGCGGACCTTTTCGTCGAGCGCGGCCATCTGAGCGATGCCCCCCGCGTTGTCGGCCACCGGGCCGTAGGCATCGACGGCCAGCGAGATGCCGAGCGTCGAGAGCATCCCGACGGCTGCGATCGAGATGCCGTAGAGCCCCCCCATCCAGTAGGCAACGCCGATGGCCACCGACAGGACAAGGATGGGCCAGGCCGTGCTTCGCATGCCGACGGCGAGCCCTTCGATGATGTTCGTGGCCGTGCCAGTCAGCGAGGCGTTGCTAATCGCCTTGGTTGGGCCGAACTGGTAGCTCGTGTAGTATTCGGTCAACAGGCCGATGATCACACCCGCCGCCAGGCCGGCGAGGCTCGACCAGAACAGGGCGAGGTTGCCCAGTTCGTACTTAGCCAGCAGGAAGGTGCCAATCGCGACGATGACCGAGGCAATGATGGTGCCTCGGTGCAAGGCTGCGTTGACGTGCTCTTCGTCTCTCGTCTTGACGAAGAAGGTGCCGATGATGCTTGCCACGATCCCGACTGCGGCGATTGCCAGCGGGAACAGAACCCCCTCGGCACCATAGGCGATCGCGCCGAGGATCATGGCCGAGATAATGCTGCCGACATAGCTCTCGAAGAGGTCGGCCCCCATGCCGGCCACGTCGCCGACGTTGTCGCCGACATTATCGGCGATCACCGCCGGGTTGCGCGGGTCGTCCTCGGGAATTCCGGCCTCGACCTTGCCGACGAGGTCGGCCCCCACGTCGGCTGCCTTCGTGAAGATGCCGCCGCCGACCCTGGCGAACAGAGCCACCGCCGAGGCACCAAAGCTGAAGCCGAGTAGCCAATCCAAGCGCTCAACATTCGCACCGACACCGAAGCCAAGGTACAACCCGAGAATGCCCAGCAATCCCAGGCCGACGACGCTCAATCCCATCACGCTGCCACTCTGGAAGGCCACGTGGAGCGCTTCGTTGAGGCTGGTCTTGGCGGCCTCCGTGGTTCGCACGGCGGCTCGGGTGGCGATCTGCATGCCGATGTTACCCGCCACGCCGCTGATCACTGCACCCGCGACGAAGGACAGGGCTGTCCCCCAGGAAATGAAGACTCCGAGCAGGATCGCGATGACCAGGACGAACAGGACCAGAATCTTGTATTCCCGATGAAGGAATGCTTTGGCGCCGTCGCGGATATAGCCCGAAATCTCCTGCATCTGGTCGTTGCCGGGGCTGTGCTGCAACACGGCCAACGCAGTCAGAACGGTGAAGACCAGCGCCAGCACTGCGACGCCGATCAACAACGAAAAGGTCAACATCGACCGATCCTCTCTCTTTCTCTCGGTTCATTCAAAAGGGGGGGAACCGCAATGATGGATCAAGACGCAAGCACGCCACGAGTCAGATTCGATCACGTGTCATCCAGGAATCGAGCTCCAAACCTGACGCTGAACACCATCACGAAACGCTAATTTATCACGAAGGGGAATTCCTCGGTAGACTGCGGCCGATTTTCCTTGACAGCTCGTTGTCGAATCAAAACATCCGACCACGATTCCTCACGGTTGAGTCGGCACTTCCGGGGAATCTCCATCAGGGGGGCTTCGGATCGTCTGAATCGAAACGAAACGACCTTCCGGTGGCCGAACCAATTCGAACGGAGCATCGGGCTCCATTCGAATCGCGATCACCGGAAGGGTTGCTCGGGAGGTAGGACTTGTCTCTTTGGGTCGTCTTATCTGGCCAGAGCAAGCCCATTGAGCCGGTCAGTCGACCTTGGATCAGGTGCGAGTGACCCGGATCACGGCAACTCTCGGATGCGGAGCCCCTGGAACTCGATGGGAGATCCTTCCGATTCGAGGCAAAGGTAGCCGGTCGCTGGTTGGCATTCTTTGCCTCCTGAGACTTCCTGGCCATTGACCCAGAGTCGGACCTCTCCGTTGATGGCCCGGATGTAGTAGTGGTTCCACTCCCCGGTGGTGAGGGTTCGCTCCTCGCGAGGGAACCCGCGCGAGCCGTCGGGAGAAGTCGGCGGGTACGGCGTCATCGTCGAGGTGCCAACCGGGAAGACGTCGCCGTGAGTCGTGAACCAGTCCCCTTTTCGGCCGGTGCGCTGCTCATATTGGGTGGCGAAGGCAGGATCGAGCACTTGGACCTCGATTCCTCCTCGGGGCAAGGTTCCCCGGGCGATCCCCTCCAGGGCCTGGGCAGGGGCCCAGACGAAGACCCCCGAGTTCCCCGCCGGCTTCATATGTCGCCATTGGACGACCAGCTCGAAGTTCGTCAGTGGTTCCTTCGAGCGAGTCACGCCCACCGGCTGCCCGGTGCAGCGGATGATGTCCCCTTCAAACGACCAGGTGTCGTCATCGGTGTTGACGTTGACGAAGTCGTCTTCGCCCAGTGCTCGCCAGCCCGGCCCGGTGCCGTCGATGATGGCCTGGGAGACCCCCTCGGAGTGCTCATCGCTGAGGGTCGCCGAGGCGAGAGCCAGCAGGCCGGCCAGACCGATCGTCAGTGGAATCATGGTGTCAGGTCCTTGGTTGAGCCTTCGGATCGACGACTCCCCGGGGCCAGTTCGACCGATCGAGTCCTTTGCCTGATTCGGAGTCGGCACGTTCGGCCGAGGCCGGCTCGGTGTCGTTCGTCGACCGAGTGTCTCCGAGGCCCGCCCGCGCCGCAACCTCCCGGTGCCCCTGTCCTCGAAGCGAGTGGGACCAATCAAGGACGACCCTTGACGAGTCTGACCCCACTGTTTCATGATTCCCATTGATCCACGATGCGAATTTGATGATCGTGAAGCGGATCAGATCGCAACCGGGCGCGAGGTCAGAGCCGCGATCACCGTCTGGGCGGAACGGACCTTCGCCCTTCCTCCTTTCCAGGGATCGATTCCATGCGAACCGGTGTGACCGAGTCGGGAGAAGGCCAGTCCGTCTGGCTCGTGGGCGATCGGTACACCATCAAGGCTTCGGGAGACGATACGGGCGGCGCGTTTTCGCTTATTGAAGCCTGGGTCCCTCCCCAATCCGGCCCCCCTCCTCACATTCATCATCGCGAGGATGAGGCCTTTTATCTGATCGAAGGGCAGCTCGAATTTCACGCGGACGGCCAGACCTATCGGCCGGCTCCCGGCGCCTGGGTTCGTTTGGCCAGGGGAAGTCTTCACTGGTTTCGCAACGTCGGGGAGACGCCTGCTCGGATGCTGATCATGACCACGCCGGCCGGCCTCGAACAGTTCTTTTTAGAGATCGGCCGGCCCGCGCAAGACGATGACAAGCCGACCCCTCCCTCGGACGAATACATCCACCGCCTCCAGGAAGCCGCGCCACGTTACGGCCTCGAAATCCGCCCTCCCGCCCATTGACCTGGCAGGGTTTCAGGCCCGAGTGATCGGGAAACCCCTCGAACCAGGCGGTTCGTGATCGCATCAATCCCGATAGGCGTCCCTCATCCGTTGATGGGCAGCGGTCACGGCGGCAAAATAGTAGCGAATCTCGTCTCGGTCCCCTTCCTCCAACGCGTGCTTGAGCCGTTCAACCTTGTCGATGAGCACCTGCGCCTTGATGCGACGATAGGGGCTGAGGGAACCCTCTCGAAGGTAGACGCTGACCTGAAGTCGCCGTGTCCAGTCCTGGTAAAGCGGGATGAAGTACTCGGCGTGGTCGGCGTCTCCGCTGAGCGCGGCGGTGAGGACCTCAGCCTTGATGATTCCCAGATCGTCGAAGATCTGGTCGGCCGGTGGATAGTAGGAGTAGCAAGCGAGCACGCTAAAGGCGATCAGGCCGATCAAGGCGACTCCTCCCAGAACCGGGGCGGGAACGATCAGGTCGTATTTCGATCGCGGCCGATCGGCCGACGGATCGGCCGGGCGTTCCAGCCACGTCTCGATTCGCCATCTTCGGTCGAGCCTCCCCAGCGCGAGCCCAGCCAGGCCCAGGCCGACGAACACCCCGAGGGCTTTCACCTCATGTGGCATCACCTCTTCCGAGAGCTTTCGAGAGACCATCTGGAGGTCGGCGCTCCCGGGGTGATAGGGGCAGCAATAAATGTCAAACGCGTGGGTGTGGCCGGCCGGCTCGATCCCTTTCGGAGTCAAAGGGTCGTCCATCGCGTAGGCCAGACCGACGACCATCGCTAGCAGGCCGACGAACCAGATGCCCGCCCGCTTCAAGCCATACGAGCGAAGGATCCAGGCCAGCAGCCCCAGGTTCGCCCCTGCGCCGAGGGTCAGCAAGACGAAGGCCGCCGACACCGAGTTCCCGTGCTGGAACATTGATCCGAGCTGGCCCATCGCGATCATCGGGGTTGCGTAGGCAGGGATCGCGACGGCTGTCATCTCCAGCGCGGCGTAAGGGTTGTCCTGCTCCATTCGGCTCATCAGGCTTCCCGCTGGAAGCAGGACGTTGAGCAGGACCACCCCGAGCAGCCCGATCAGGATATACCCCGTTGTCGGGCCGGCGGCCTCGCGGGCCATCGAGACGAACATGGCAGCCATCCGCTTCAACCCGTAGGAAACCGCCGGAGGCGAGTCATCGGTCTCGGCGACCCCCGGAAAGAGCCGGTCAAAGGCCAGTCCCACCACCGTCACCACCAGCAGCGAGGCCATGGCGAAGGAGAGGATGACGACCGGCTCTGACAGCGAGAGGCCGTAGAGCACCGAAAGCGGGTTGAACAGCGGCGCTGTCAGGGCGAATGCCAGGATCGTTCCTCCCGAGATTCCGTCCCGACGCATCTGCCGGACGATCGGGATAGCTCCGAGCGAACAGACTGGTAGCAGCATGCCGATGGCCCAGGCTCGCGGAAGCGCCCATCGCGTTCCTTCGCCGAAGAGCCGCCGCGTCCCCTCCCTTCCCGTCAAGCGGTGGAAGATCGCCGCGATGACCAGGCCCACCAGGATCGTTGGCGAGGCCTCGGTCAGTGCCTCGATCAATCGCTGAATCCCGCCCCAGAAGATCGCATCCATTGTCTCAAACTCTCCGGTACCCCGCCTTCAACAGAGTCGATTGAAGCGTTTATTCCCGGTCAGGACGCCGCGGGGAGGGGCTCGGTCGCGGCCTCGGACTCGTCTCCCGTCAAGGCGTCACTCGTCGGTTCACCGGGGGACTCCTCGCCCGAGACCTCCTCCCCTCCGCCGACCTTGAGCGGAGGGAACCAGTTCGGTTCCGCCCCATCCCGCTCGCGACGAAGCTCAACCAGAACGGCCTCGGCCTCGTCGAGGCGATCGACACCCACGGACCGCCCCGCCTGGAGATCGTTCAGGAGCGACTCGTAAATCGTGAGCAATCGGGACGACAGAGCATTGACCCGGTTCCAGGGCTCCTCTGGCATGTCGCTATCGCCGGCAACTTCGGGCAGCCATTTCGCCAGGTCGCGCAGGACGGGGACTCGCTCGGATCGGACCTCCTTGTCGCGACCGGCAGCGAGGTCGACCCTTGCCGCTTCCTGTCCGACCACCAGGCGATCGACGGCATCGGGGAAGTCGCTTGGCCAGTGCGGGGGGTCGATGTGGGCGGCATGACCTTCGTGATCATGCTCGTGATCGTGGTCATGGTCGTGATCATTGTAGCGATCCCCGCATCCCGGAACGCCGAGGAGCAGGGCAAGGGCGACCAGCGGGGCAAAGCGTAGGAAGGCGAAGGGCATGGAGGGTTCTCCGGGCTCGGGGCCAATCGTCGGGGCGATCATGCCCGCCGTGCTTGAGGAGACACGGGAACGACAACCGATTCGAGAATCTCCGAAACGACCCGGGAGGCAGCCTCTGGCTCAATGCCAAGCCGAACATCGAGCACCGGCCGGGCGACCGCCTGCACGTCATCGGGCGTTGCGAAGTCTCGCCCATCGAGCATGGCGTGAGCCTGAGCCAGTCTTTGCCAGGTCAGGAGCCCCCGCGGACTCAGTCCGAGCGTCACCTGCCGGTGGCCTCGGGTCGCTGCGGCCAGATCCACCAGGTATTCGGCCACCATCGGGCCGACGGCGATCGACGCGACGCGCTCCTGCAGCGCCCTCAAGGTGCCTTGGGCAAGCGGTTCAATCCGTTCGGCGCCCCGATCGTCGGCCGAGCCGATCGACGCGGCGAGCATTTGCAACTCGTCAGCCCGACCGGGGTAGCCGATCCGCAGTTTCATGGCGAAGCGGTCGAGCTGAGCTTCGGGCAAAGGATAAGTGCCGTGCTGTTCCACCGGGTTCTGAGTGGCGATCACAAAAAAAGTGTTCGACAACTCGTGCCGGACCGTGTCGATCGTTACCTGACGCTCGGCCATCGCTTCGAGCAGAGCGCTCTGCGTGCGAGGAGTGGCCCGGTTGATTTCGTCGGCCAGCAGAACGTCGGAGAAAACCGGACCAGGAAGAAAATCGAACTCTCGCGTTTTCTGATCAAACACCCGAAATCCGGTAATGTCTCCCGGTAAGAGGTCCGGAGTGCACTGGACCCGGGCAAACTTTCCTCCGAGCACCCGGGCGAGTGCCTTCGCCAGAGTTGTCTTGCCCAGTCCGGGAAGGTCCTCAATGAGCAGGTGTCCCCGCGCGAGCAGGCAGGCGAGCACGTGCTCAACCACAGCGGCCTTGCCCTTCAACGCCATGTTCAAGGCCGACCGGATATGCTCGACTGCCTCGAGATCCGCCTCGATCGCGGAGGTCGGGATCGAGTCGTTCATGATTGAGGACTCCTGGGAACGTCGGAAGGGAGCACCAGAGCGGTCGGGCAAGGCTGCCAATCGCTTCGATCATCAAGCCGAGTAACTGACCTGTTCGCCGTTCCCGGTACTCTGCCCCCCAATCGGAGCGAACACCATGACGCTGGCACGATCGCTTCGGAACGCAACCCGTCGCCGGCTCGACTGGGAACCGGACGATCCACGAGCTCTGCACCGAACGACTTGAGCAGATTGGGGAGCGAACAAGGAGGCGAATTTGGAACTTATGAGCCGAGACTTTTGGAAACCCAAAACGATCGGCAGATCCTCGTTTTATCGATTCGGGCGGCTCGTCGTCAATCAAGAATCGAGAATCGCCAGTCATTTTCGGAGCGATGTGGGTGCGATTGTGCGAATGACCGGGAGATTGCTCGGGTGGGGAGGGAAATCGACGTCGATCTCCGAGCCTCGGTTCCGATTGTGTGATCAATGAGACGGGCATGCTTGCGAGAATGAGACCGGGTTGCCGCCTCAGTGCAGCAGTGATCGCACAGGCCCACTGATCCTTCGGTTCGCCAACGATTCAGACCGAGTAGCGTCCGCTTTCGCAAACAGAGGGAGCAAGGTCCACTTGGTCACCGAAACCCCGGCTTCGGGGTTTCGGTCGACTCCGAAGGGAGCTGAGGGGCGATCAGTCAGCGATTGCCCTTCATGAAATCAAGAGGGATGTCGGCATTCTTTCGTCCCGCGACCGCGAAATAGTAGAGGGGTTCGCCTGTGATGGAGAGTCGATGGCGATAGCGTTCCAGATGGTAGAGATCGAGATACTTCGAAAAAATCAGTTGCCTGATCATCTGAGAAAAACCGCTCATATCATTCGCGTCGAGAAATGACTCCTTGATGTTAAATGCGACCCACGCTTCGTTCTGCAGCAAATTGACCGCAGAGATAAACGCTCGAGGAGGAATATCACCAAACCCAAGGGCGGCGACGGTCGTCAAGCAGTCAAGTTCCCACGATCGGATCTCTTCGGAATCATCCTCGGAAAGATCCGTCAAGTCGGCGACGTAATATTCGTCGTAGACTCCTGGCCGATCTCGGTCGGTCGCTTCCGCGGCATCGGGGATGATGTCTATCCCGACAACCCGCGAGACGCCCATTGTTTTGAGGGTTTCTCCCACGATGCCGTTGCCGGCACCAAGATCGAGTACCCGAAGTTCGGAAAGGTTATCCTTTGACTGATCGACGGTCGACCGTAGGATCTCACACACTTTTTTGTGAGAGATGCATTTAAGTCGTTCGTAGAACAGTTGTTCATAGAGGCCGGGAATCTTATAGATTTCGTCGTAATCGTGGAAGCGAATCTTTCGTTTTGATTCGCCTGTAATCAAGTAAAAGAACGCTTCATTTTGAGCGAGGTCTTGCTTCTCGCGAGGAAACTGAATGCGATGTCGTTTCGTCATGTGATGTGATCGAAAAGAAATAGATGTCTTGATTGAAAGAAGTGGCGGCTCGGCGTTGAGCACAATCGTGTCCTTGACGCGACGTGAACCCATGTCGCGTCCAACGATGTTCTATGGTTCCATGATAACGGGTTGCACGCAGAAAATCGAGCCATGATTTGTGAAAATCATATAAAATGATGATGATAAATTATTTATATAATCGGTTCGGGTATGTTTCGTCCGTGCCGAAGACCGTGCAGAGTCGGTCGATGAACATCACCCCCAGAGTTGCCCCAGCAGAGAAGTTCGTCGAGCGAATCCATCCCGTTCCGTATTCGGTAACCCGAGTGTGCCCATTCCGACCACAGTCAGGGGTTCAGGGAACACCATCGCCGAGCCAATTTAGGATGATCATCCTTAAACGCATGTTTACCCTTGTGGTCTGGAACGGTTGGCAGCGTTGCTTGGCGCGCAGCCCTGAGACGAGAAGTCCTCCAGCTTTTCCAGACTGTCCAGATTTCAAATTCCTCGCGGGCTCGCCTTGTCGAGAGGGGCAATCCGTGGTACGTCCCCATTCGGAGGAGGGATTGGTGATTGCGAAGGAGTGAACACGGTGTCGATGAGTGAGGTCGAGCAAGGGTCCCTCGAAGGAGCGGATCGACTGGTGGTGACTCCCGAGGCAGCCTTGGCTGGGCAACCGCTTCGCCTAGCGGTCATTGGGACACCTCGATCCGGGAATACCTGGGTGCGAGGGCTCTTTGCGTCGCTCTACGGGTTGGAGGAGCTGGCCGTCGATCGTCCGGAACAGCTTGACTGGGATCGGCTGCCTTTGCGTTGCATTCTCCAGATCCACCAGTATCCCGACCCGAGCTTCGATGCCTTGATCGAGCGTCATGGCTTTCGGGTGCTCACCCCGGCCCGGCATCCCCTCGATGTCATGATCTCGGCACTGAACTACGCACAACATACGCCGAACGCTCCCGAATGGACCGACGCGTCAGGCACCATTCAAACCCTTCGGGACGCCTCACCGTTGAGTCAGGCGTTTCGGCAGTATGCCGGGATCGCACACCCGGGTTCTGTGCTCTCGTTCAGCCCTGCCTGGTGGGATCGGCCGGGTGTCCTTCGACTTCGATATGAGGAGCTGGTGGCCAATCCGGTCCAGCGGCTCGAAGCCCTGGCCATCCGAATTGATCAGAGGATCGTCCGACCGCCTCAAGAGGTCATTGGATACTTCACAATTGACGCCCGACGCTCCAATCTCAAAGTCTGGCAGTACCACTTCGGCCTCGGCCGCCCTGGCATCTGGCGCGAACTGATCCCCGCCGAACTGGCCCGTTCGATTGCCGATCACCAACGCAAGACCTTCGAGGTGCTCGGATACCTCTGTGATCCCGACCCCTTGCTGGATGAGCTTCAGGCCGAGCGAAACTGGTACCGCCTCCAAACCCAGCTGCTCACTCGTCACCTGGCGGACGAGCGCCAACGGCTTCGCGACGCCCGTGCTCAGCTTCTTGCGGGAGAAGCCTCCGTCAAGGGTGCCATTGAGGGCTCAGCCTCCCCTCGACGCTCGATTCGACGGGATTCGCTTCGATCGGCAAGGGCCTGGTCCTGGAGCCGTCGGATTGGCTCGGAGGTGCGGCAATGGTGGACGGCGCACCGTTGATCCCCCCTGCGCTTTGGAATGGTTGAGAGGAACGGATTCAGCCCTCCGGTCCTCGCCGGTCTTGGCTCCGACGGTTTCTCCCTGATTCGAGTGGGCGTTTCCGCAGTTCCAGAGCACCCTGGAATTTCGGTATGATCCCCCTGGATGCTGGATCATTCTCCGAATTGCCTTTGGAGCTCCCATGACTGCGCAGAACCAGGAGTCCGGCGATCAGTCTCCGATTCGTCGTGTCGCCATTCTCTTTGCCGGAGGACCCGCCCCGGCAGCCAACGCCGTGATTTCGACCGCAGCTGCCTCGTTCTTGAGGCGAGGAATTTCGGTCGTTGGTATCCTCAATGGGTACTCGCATCTGGTCGAGTACGCCCCCGATCGCCCGCTGGTTGAGGGCCGAGACTATATCACCATCGACGCTCAACGACTTCGGCGTACTCGGAACAGCCGGGGCATCATGATCGGAACGGCCCGGACCAATCCCGGCAAGCACGTCAACCATCCCGATGACCTGGCCAATGCAGAGAAGAACGCCCCGCTCCGGACGGTTCACGCCGCGCTGTCCTCGCTTGAGGTCGATGCCCTGGTTTCGATCGGTGGTGACGATACCCTGAAGTCGGCCAACAAGTTCCGACTCGTCCAGAAGCATCTGTCCAAGGGTTCCCGGCACATCCGGGTTGTCCACGTTCCCAAGACGATCGACAACGACTACCTCGGAATCGACTTTACCTTCGGCTACTTCACCGCGGTGGAAACCCTCGCCGGGGAGATCCGGAACCTCCTGGCCGATGCCGAGGCGACCCGGGCCTACTACCTTGCGGAAACGATGGGCCGATCGGCGGGCTGGCTGGCTTACGGAGCAGCCATGGCCGGCGAGGCGAGCCTGGTGTTGAGCGTCGAGGATGTTTCAGGTCGGTTCGAATCTCAGGAAACGACGACCGATCCGAACACCGGCGAGACCAAGACCCGAAAGATCATGAACTTGCCCGAGGTCGTTCGCCATATCGTTTCTGCGATGCGGACCCGAGAGCGTGAGGGCAAGGAATTTGGGGTGATCGTCCTCGCCGAAGGGCTCGCCGAGTTTCTCCCGTCCGAGTACCTCAAGGGGATTCCCCGCGACGACCACGGGCACATTTCCATTGCACAGGTGGATCTTGGACGAACCTTCTCCCGCCTCGTCTCCGAACAGTACAAGAAGGAGACTGGCAAGTCGCGGAAGGTGACCGGTTTGCAACTGGGTTACGAATCCCGATGCGCCGCGCCCCACGCCTTCGATGTCATGCTCGGCAGCCAGCTTGGTGTCGGGGCGTATCGAGCCCTGGTGGAAGAACAACGCGACGGAGTCATGATCTCCGTTGCCGGTCAACTCGATCTGAATTACGTCAACTTCGATCAGCTCGTCGATCCGAAGACGTTGATTACCGTGGTCCGTTTCATCAAGCAGAATTCCGATTTCCACCGTCTGGCCCGGTTTCTCGAAACCCAGGTCAGCGAGTGAGCATTCCAGGAGGGTCCCGCCCGCCCCATCGGCGGGACCCTTCGATTCGAGGAGGACCACCATCTTTGAGGCCCTCTTGGACCGGGGCCGACCCTCTGGGGAGACCGAGTCTCTGTCAGAAGGTTCCCGGCAGTCCATCGCGAAGTGCCTGGGCGGCTCGAAGGCTGTCGGCTTCTCGACGCCAGGCCGAGGCCAGCTTGGACAAACCGACCGAGGCACAAAGATTCGCCAGATCGTCCAGGGACTTCGGATCGTCGAGTGCTTGGAGCGAGGTCGCGAGCCGTCGGCCGAGCCGATCGGGTTCGAGACGTTCCCTGAGCTGATCCACGATCTGAGCCTGACGGCGGGCCTCTTCCGAAGCGCCTTGCATCTCCAGGGCCCGAGAAAGCCGAGCGCGGAGGTGCCAGTCGTGCGGGGTCGAAGACAGCAGGAGTGTCAGGGCTTCCGCGGCGCGATCGGGGCGACCTTCGACATCAAGATCGAGGCGGGCTTGAAGTCGCAAGCGTCTCGGATCGTCCTTGAGGACCTCGGGCCAGGATCGCAGGAGGGATCGAGCCTGATCCATTTGACCCGAATCCAGTGAGGCGTCAATCATGGCTTCTCGAACACCCGGGTGATCCGGGAACTGAGCCAGGAGCGTCGTCAGTTCTTGCAAGGCGGTGTCGGCCCCTTCCGGGTTCCGGCCGATCCGAGGTTGATCGACGGGCGAGGGGCTGACCGCCAAGGAGCGTCGGAGCAAGGCGACCCTGGCGTCAAGATCGTTGGGCTCCGCCTCGATTCGTCGCTGCAAGGAGGTGGTCGCCTGGTCTTCGGGAACGGTTGCCAGGAGGGCAAGCGTGAGGGCCTTGAGCATCTCGGAACGCCGACCGGGTGGCGCGGAGCGATACGCCGCCCATCCGGTCTTCAAGGCTTCGAAAGGCCGATCCTCGACTCTGAGCTGATCGAGGCGCCTCAGCCAGGCCGCATGATCGTTGACACGTGCTTGCCTCTCTCCCGCGAGTGCCGAGGGTGTTGGTGCCCCGATTCCTTCTGCCTGCGTTCGGTTTCTCCAGACGATCCCACCGACAACGATTGCCACTACAATCGTCAACCCGACGGCGACGACGACCGGGGGCCGAACCCAGACCCTCGTCGCCGGCACAGGTCGTGTCGACCTGGACAATCGCCGGGATCGAGCGTGGGAAGGGCGACGGCGGGACATGCGATCCGAGGCAACAAGGAGCGGGGCTTAATCAAAGTCCTCGAGGTCGACGGGATCGGACGTCTCAAGGAAACAACATTCGATAAATCGCGGCAGGAATCGGTTCACGAAAGCCAGGACGGCGAGCTGTGTCGTCGGATTATCCTTGCCCCAGATGCTCACCTTTGGCTCGGTCAAGTCGGGGTCCATCTGAACGAAGTACTGATTATTGACATCCATTGAGAAGGGAAGTTCCTCCAGCCAGCGATGAGCGAGCAGGTTGACCCCATGACCGCCGAGCGAAATCGTGGGCATCTCCTGAAAGACTTCATCGTGCAGCCATCGCAGGTCGGAAACGACCCGGACCTGCAAGCCTCCCGCATCGTCAAGGGTTTCCAGATACCGTTCGATTTCGTTGCGCAGGTAGTACGCGAGAGGACGATCAACCTCTTCGGCTCGCAAATGGCTTCCGGTGACAATCAGAAGAAGGCGCTTCACGGAGGAATTGGCCATGAGAGGCCCCCGAATCGGAGCGTGACGGACCCGCCCGCAGGCAAAAAGCCCGCCTACCAATACGATCGGTTGCCCGGTCGGGCGTCCATGGACGGGAAGCGGGGACACATCCCCTTTGGAGTTCATGCTACGAGTGATCGAGCCGTCCGACAAGTCACCCCTCGCAATCCCCACTCTTGCCAGAGGGAGACGACCGGAGAAGACTCCGACGATCCTCGCCCCAGTAAGACTCAGGTTCCGTCTCGGAGACCAAACAGATGTCGCACCGCGTCGATCAACGATCGGCCCGAGCCATCGGGAACAGTCGTGGCCGATCGGAGTGCGGTTCTCGGGTGATGCAGCAATTGATTCTGGAAACGATGGAGAGTCTGAGCAATTGCCTTACGATCACTGTCTTCGAGGTGGGGCCGAGAGGCAAACAATCGTTCGAGTTCCCGGAGTCGAACTGCGTCTGAGTAGTCGCCCAGTTGTCGAAGAATCGATCCGGCATGGTGCCGGTGACGAATCGCCTCGACGCAGGCCGTCGTCTCTTCGCGGACGATCATGGAGGCCGTCTCCACCGCGCGAAGGCGACCTTCGCGGTTGGCGTCGGCCTCGGCCTGGAGGTCGTCAACACTGTAGAGGTTGGCCATCTCCAGTCTGTTGATCCGGGGGTCAAAGTCGCGAGGGACCGCAATGTCGAGGATCAACGAGAGGCGATACCGCCGTGCCTTCAGCACCCGCGCATAGAGCTCGTAGGAAACGATTGGCTCCGCAGAGGCCGTGGTGCTCACCACGACGTCCGCCTCGACCAGGGCTCGATACAGGTCGTCGAACGATAATGGCTCGCCCCCCCAAAGGGCCGCCGTATCTCGGGCCCGGTCGAAGCTGCGGTTGGTCACGAGAAGCCGACCCGGCTTCAACGGTTCGAGATGACGCAGGGTCAGCTCTGCCATCTTCCCGGCGCCGATCACCAGGACCGTCTTGTCTTGAAAATGGTCGAAGACGCGACGAGCCACATCGACGGCCACACTGGCGATCGAGAGTCGGCCTCGGTCCATGCCGGTCGCCTCGCGGACGCGCTTGCCGACACGGGCGGCCTGCTGGAAGACCTCGTGCAAGATCGGCCCGACTGTGCCGATCTCCTTCGCGGCCTCGTAGGCTTCCTTGACTTGCCCTTGAATTTGTCCCTCACCAACAACCAGGCTCTCGATGCTGCTCGTGACCCGGAAGGCGTGCTCGATCGCCTCCTCGTCGTGGTAGTCGACCAGATGGGTCGCGAACTGGTCGACCGCAATCCCGTGAAACTGAGCCAGGAACTGGGTCAGGTCGCCAACCTGCGGCATCAGTTCCGGATCCCCCGCGACGTACAACTCCACCCGGTTGCAGGTCGAGAGGACCACGAATTCGATTTCGGGAAACTGGGCCTTCATCGCCCTCAGTCCATCGGCTCGCTTCGCGCCGTCGAATGCGAGGGCCTCTCGTACCTCCTGGGGAGCCGAATGATGATCCACGCCCAGAGCCATCAGCTTCACGGCGACACCTCCAGGCTCTGGCCGACCCGTGCTTCTCGGGCAACCCCGTGCGCCGTCGGCAGCAGCAGATCGACGCCAAGCAGCGTGAAGAGCATGAAGGCGAAGGCCAGGACCGTCAGTAACATCACCCGCTTGCCTCGCCACTCGGGTCGATAGCGAACGTGAAGCAAGGCGGCGAAGACGACCCAAAGCCCCAGGGCGCTAATGACCTTCGGATCGGACCAGTCGAGCACCGCCCGACCCTCGCGCCTCGACCCGGCATTCAACGCGATTCCGATCGCCAGGCCGGCGGTGAGCATCGGAAACGCCAGGGTGATGGCCGCCCGATTCCATCGCTCCGATTGCTCGAGGCTGGGCAAGGCAATCCCGAAGCGCTGAGGACGCTTCCGTTTCAAGCGGTCAGCCTGAGCGAGGTACATCAATCCCGCAAGAAAGGCAACGCAGGTGCTTACTGCTCCAAACAGCAGCAAGAGCCCGTGAATCGTTCCCCAGACGGTTTCCCAGCCTCCAAGTCGGGTCCAGTCGGCCCGAGCGTCGGCAGGCATCGCCACGGCCGACCCGAGCAAGGCCAGCACCAAGGGGAGCACAAACACCCCAATCGCCGAGGGCTTCGGAGCCCTGAACGTGAGATAAAGCCCGATCCCCGACAAAATCCAGGCCAGCACCAGCAACGAGTGAAAGACCGTGGCAATGGGCACCTGGCCGGCCCGCCAGGCAAGGTTGCCAAGGAAGACCGTATGCACCACCCATCCCAGGGCCGTGAGCCCGACAGCCAATTGCCAGCGTACCGGAACCCGCAGCATCAGGCGGGCCAGATCCGCAGCCAGGGCCAGACCGTAGGTCCCGGCGAAACAAAGGACACTGAGGCGGTCGATCATGGCGGGCTGAAACAGGAGGGAGGGCGGAGGAAACGCCGGAGCGAGACACACTCTTCGGGGATTTGACCCCTCGGCAGTTCGCCTCATCTCGATTAAGCGACGTTTCCCAAATTATAATGATTCCGAACCGCCGAGCCCAGCGTTGACCTCCCCGCTCAAGTTCCGAGAACGCCGATTGGGAGGTTTCCTCCAGCCGTTCCAGATCGTTCCTCTCCTCCATCCGCGCTTGGGATCGCTGCTGCAAGCCTCGAAAGGAACCGGTTCTCGTCGAACTCCCCGCCGTCTTCAAGGCCGGGCGAGGAATGTGTCACCGCTCCGGAATTCCAAATCGCACCGGGGTTGTCGCGGAGAAGCGCAATCAACGCGATTCATCCGCCGTGTGGGTGGGTTCGAGCACCACATCGTCGATCCAGACCGCCGAGGGGCCGTCTCCTTCACAGTCGATCAAGAAACGGAGCTGCATGGTGGTGGCCAGCGGATCTGAGTGGAAGCGATGCTCGACCAGGATCCATTCCCCCAACTCGGGAAGTTCCTCCATACGCTTGGCCTGAGTCAAAACCTGATACGAATTTGGGACATCTTTGTACTGCTTCAATTCCATTCGGACTTTCCCCGTCGAATCGCTCGACCGGAAATAGCGGAAGCTAAGCCGCATGGGAGCATCGCGAGGAACTTTCAGATCTCGAAACTGAAAGGACCGATAGCCCGACAGGGCAGCGTCGAGATACAGGCTGTCTGGCGGAGAAAAATAGACGCGGGGATCACGGCGATCGTCAGGAATCGGGCTGAGCCGATCCATCTCACGATCGGGAGCGATGGGTTGATCGAGCTCAAGACGGTCTCGGAAGGCGACCGGTCCAATGCGGAGATTCAGCTCGCGAGTCCCGAGCAGTGGCTCTGACAGCCCGTAGAGATGGTGGCAGTGCTCCAGGCGAAGCCGGACCCCAAGCACCGCTCCCGGCTCCAGAACAATCCTGTCAGAAGGCGTTTCGAGGGGTGCTCCCGTTGCAGGGTCCTCAGGCGTTCCCTGCGTCTCAGGCCAAAGTTGCAGGGTGGCCCGTTCGAGGCATTCGAGCGTCGGATCCTGATGATCAATCAAGCATGCGCTCGATTGAAGTGTCTCGGCAGCGCTGAATGCATGATTGGCACGACGGGGCAAGCCATGACCGTCGGCCCGGGAATTGGAGGCCCAGCCCTCGACGGTACAAGAGATGGATTCGGGTTCGACCTGGAGGGTAGCTGAATAGGTGTTGCGCAAGCGGTATTCGATCCTCCAGGTAAGCCAGCGCCGACGATGATCCCCCTGCTCGCCTTGCTCGGGACGAACCAGCGAGATTGATCGGTCGACCAGGCTCAAACGCGGAGGATCGGAACCCTCGGGAGTTCGATCGGACCGAGAGAACCCCGGCTGCGGAACGAACAGGAGCAGCAGGAATGAGCCTACGACCCGACACGCGAGGCTGTTTCGAACTTTCCAGAAACTCCGGCTCGGTCGATTGATCGCCATGGACCTTCCTCCGCATCCGTGGAGGTAACCTCTCCCTCCGATTCCGTGGAGGAAGAGCGCTTCGGTGACGCTGTCACTTCGGTTGAATCAGTGCTCGAGAGGGATCACACCGATCTTTAACCGGTGTGATACGCAGAAATCCGAATTCACGCAATCCGAGAACTGATGGGGACGAAGGGATCGTCTCGATCAGCTTCGCCAGGCAAGGAACGCTGTCACCTATGGCCAGGGAGGTCCGATCAGACCGTCAGCAATTCCCGAGGTTATCCAAGCGTAACGCCCTTCGGTCGCCGCCGACCGAAATCCGTTCTGACTCGTTCAGGAAGTGATCAGTCGGGAAGCAGGAAGAGGGGGGAGCGATCGACGAGTAAGGTCCCAAGGAAAGAGGGCCGATGTGATTCCGACGGTCCTCGGGACTCACTCGTAGACTGATCAAACCATGAACGGCAACAATGGTCTTCTACCGAGTGGATCAAGCGTTGATTGACAGACCTTCAACGGCTGAGGCAGAGGGAAGCAAGACACAAAGGAATGTTGAACCATAATTTATGAATTCACATCCTCGGTCTGCTCTTTCTCCTGGTCAAGGGCTTTCCGCAGTGCTCGAAACTCGATTCCATTGATCCACTCGCGATAAGGGCGAACCACGTCGAGAAGCGCGTCGTCGGGCGGACCGTAGCCTTCCATTACGCGAGAAAGAGTTTCCCGGAATCGATCGGCTTTTACCTGAGGGTCGTCATAACGAACGAGGAGCAGGGCTTTGAGATGGTCGAGCGCTTGCTCGGACAGTCGCCGCGTTTCGATCTCCACGGCGTCCTCCTCACCGCTGAGGGTGGAGGCATCACCGTTATGCGATCGTTGACGGCGGGCTTCTTCTGTCGCCTGGCGGAGCGATTCCTGCGCCTCGACGATGTAAAGATCCCAGTCGGCAGAAAACTGACGATTGAAGGCTTCAATATATCCGGGTTCGTACTGTTTCGAAAGGGTCACAAGGCGACGGAAGATGCTTTCCAGCATGTCCCGTTCATCCTCGGCGGGCCCGGCATACTGGAAGCGCCGAAGACGTCCGATCCAGATGCGCATCTGGGCGTACTGTTCCCGGCGATCGAGCTGGCCGAACATCGCGGTCGCTTCGTCAACTTCACGGGCAAAGGCGCGAACCTGATATTCGGGAAAATGCTCCTCGGCGATCATCGCCAGACGATCACCTTCTTCCATCTGCTCATCAGCATGAACCTGCAGCCGCTCAAGCTCTCGTCGGACATGATGATAGCGGTCCAGCGCGGCTCGGACCTCGATCCGGGCGTGGTCCAGCGCGTCTTGAATATCCTCAAGCTCGGCCTGGGCCTCGCTCCGTCTCCGCTCGACCTCCACGCGAGAGACCTCGATCAGTCGCTCAGCTTCGTGGAACTCAGCCTCACCCATGAGTGACCGATTTTGAGCGGTCCTCCGGATCAACTCTCTCAGAAGTTGCTCGTCGCCTTCAGCCAGTTGTAATTCGCGTTGACGGGCGGGGCGAATCTGATTGGCCCGTGATTCAACGGTGCGGATGGTCTCTTCGGTCCGCCGTAACTCTTCGGCGGCGAGTTCCAACTCCTCCGTTAATTCCTGTGCTCGGGTCTTGGCTTCCACTCGCCTCAAGAGATCGGCGAGCTGTCCGAGAGGCGAAGAACCAGTACTCATCGACCACCAACTCCTTTCCCGTTCAATACGCTCAACGGAGACTAGGTTCTAGCGAAAACCGGACCGTCAGACTAGAGAAAGTCGTGCCTCAAGTCAGACCGGATCTCATCGAGCAGAACGTCGCTGAAAATTCCACTTCACCGAAATACCTAAGCGATTCCTAATTCTAGTGCAATTGGAGTAACGAAAGTCAATTCTCAGAAAAAATTTAACGCAAATTAGACATGAAGTCCGGAGAGCAACCTTCGACAACCACGTCCCCCCAACGTTGAACGCGAGGAAGCCGGTCCCTGGGAGAAAAAGGGGACCGGCCCCGGTGTTCTTCAGCAACAACGGCTCCCGAATTATTCCGGGAATTCCGCAGGAGCTTCCAGATGTTGCCAGCCTTCTCCGCTCAGGGCTCTAAGGAAGGCGACAAGATCAGCTTTCTCCTGGGTGGTCAGGGCTAACGGTTTCATGCGTTGATCGATGTAAGGATTGGGAATCCCACCCTTGTTATAATGCTCGACGACCTCTTCGAGGGTCGCCAGGCTTCCGTCGTGCATGTACGGTGCCGTGTGTTCGATCTCTCGCAACGTGGGCGTTTTGAAGGCGCCCGTGTCGCGATCGTTCCCGGTCACCTCGGCTCGGCCCATGTCGGCGAAGGTGGCGGTTTGCGGATCGTAGCCAATCCCGATGTTCACGAACGATTCGTCGCTGAAGTTGACCCCGAGGTGGCAGGCGTCACAGGCGGCCTTGTTGAAGAAGACGTCCATTCCGCGAAGCTGGGCTTCGGTCAGAGCGTCCTCGTCACCGGCCTTGTAGCGATCGTAGGGCGAGTTGCCTGAGAGCACGGTTCGTTCAAAGGTGGCAATGGCCTTGGCCACGTGGTCGATGCTGATTTCATCGCTGCCGAACACCTCGACGAATCGCTTTTGGTAACCCTCGATTCCGCTCAACCGCTGGACAACAGCCTCGTGAGCTTTATCCACATCGGTTTCCCTGGTCATTTCGAGCGGGTTGGCAATTGGACCAATGGCCTGTTCTTCCAGAGACGCAGCGCGGCCGTCCCAGAACTGAAGGGTTGTGAAGGCTCGGTTGATGACCGTCGGTGCGCTTCGGCCACCTTTCTGCTCGCCGATCCCTGTCGAAAACGGAGCTGCATCCGTGAATGCCTGGCGAGGATCGTGACAGCTCGCGCAGGACACGGTGGAATCCGAGGAGAGGCGGGTATCAAAATAGAGCAAGCGGCCGAGTTCGGCTTTTGCCGGGCTGTACGGGTTATCCTCGGGCCAGAAGATGGGGAAGAGGCCCAGAGGCACCTCGGGCTCTTCCTGAGGGGGCCAGGCGGGTTTCGCTACGTTCGCAGTGGCGGGAGGCTCGGCAATTGGTCCGGTTCGGGCGATCCCGATTCCGGCGCTCGCCGCCAAACCGAGTGTTGCCAGTATGGTGATGATCGTGCGTCTCATCGGCTCTCGTTCCCCTTTGGGATGCTCGGGCAATCGACGTGGAAGGTCGATGATCGGGACCCGGGGGCGGGTCGGGGTCCGGTCGCGTACCAGTGGCGGGCGGGAAGGTGGGGTTAGATTTCGCGACGACCCGCGGGGCGGGCCGTCGCGTTGTTGCCGATCGGCAACTCATCCTTCGGTCAGATACCCCTGAACATAGAGGGCTTTCTGACCGGCAACCTCTGAGAACGTTCCGTGCACGGTCACAATATATGCCATATTCTCAATGGCTGCCTTGCGGAAGTTGGTCAGGCCGTCTCGGCGCGGGTTGTGTTCTTCATCCATCAGAATGAACAGTGAGCCGTCTTCAGTCAGAAGGCCGATCGGCTGGCCTTGCTCAGCGCACTTCTGGCCGCAGTCGCGGTGCTTGTCGCCTCGCTTGCCGACCTGAAGGTAACAAGACAGGTCCACGATCTCGCCGACGACAGTGATCGGCTTGCCATCGAGCACCTTGCCCTCGATCGAAGAGGTGTAGGTGGTCACGCTCCAGGGGCGAGAATCGGGAACTTTCTTGCCCAGCTCGGCGGCCGGGCTGTCCCAGGTTCCCTTGGTCGGCTCGGACCAATCCGGGAAAAGAATTCCAGGCCCTTGCTGAGCGGCGAAGGCCAACGAGACGACGGCCAGCAATGCGCCGGCCCCGTAAAGGCCGATTTTCCGGGAACGGTTCATAGGTGACGTTCTCCTCGGGAGAGTGACAGTCCGAACAGATCGATTGATGCCGGGGGCACCATCGTGTGAGTCTTGATTGAGCCCAAACCTTCGCAGCAGCATGTTCAACTGCTCCAAGATCGAGGCTGAGCCACGACTCGGGCCCGTATGGCTGTTTAACACACCAGGTCGACCCCGACAAGGGGCCATAGCCGACCATCACCTCCAACAGGTGCTCGTGCGTCGATGGTTCTGCAGGGGCGTTCACCCTGACAACCCAGTTACGACCGACCGTTCGGTGCTATCGCAGCGAGATTTAAACCGGCCACCGTTGAAGTCGATAGGCGGCGTCCCAGAACATCCATTCATATCGTGTGCCAACAACAAATCGTTCGGACATGCGAAGGCGTTGGGCGTCGGTCAGGGTCGGGGCGATCTTGTCGGTCAAACTGAGCACCTGGCGAACGACTTCATCAAATTGCTCTCCTCCGTACGTTTCTATCCAGCGCTGATAGAGGGGCTCGGGAGACCCTTTCGGCAGCAGATGCTGACCGACTCGCTGATAAATCCAGTAACAAGGCAAGACGGCAGCCAGCCCTTCATGAAACGGTTGGCTTGTGGTCGACGCCATCAGGAAGTCGCAGTAGGCACGAGCGTTCGGACTCGCTTCGGTCTTCTCGATCTGTTCCGGATGCAAACCGAGTTCGGCAAGAAACCCGTCATGAAGCGATTGCTCAACGGCGATGGCGTCGCTCGCATGATGGTTGAACATGCGGGTGGTTTTGGCGTCCGGTGCCACGGAGGCAAGAACCGAAAGGGCCCTGGCAAAGGTTCGGAGATAAATTGCGTCCTGGACGACATAGAACGCAAACCGATCACGCGGCAACCGTCCGTCTGTCAGGCCCGAGACAAAGGGGTGTTCGAGGATCGCATCGTAGATCGGCACGATCGCGTTCCAGAGCTGTTCCGTAAATCGGGGATCAAGCGGGGCCACGTTGAATTCGCTCCACCACGGACCATCGTTGTCAGGGAATGAATGCCATCATATTCCGCCTGTGATGATGGCCAGGAATTGTGCAAACGGCAAGAATTCCTCGTTGAGATCCGTGCTCGCCCCACCTCCATCGACGGCCCTCCAGCGGCCGATTGACTTCGTGAGGCGAGCCTGCCTAAGCTAGGAAATGTCCTGCTGTTTCCTTGGGCAGGTGAAGTGTCGGATGGAGGTTGAGATCGTGGCCGAGAAGCCCTGGGGAGGTCGGTTCGCCGATCAGACCGACCGCCGGGTCGAGCAGTTTACCGAATCCATCTCCTTCGATCGCCGCCTTTTCGAGCATGACATCCGGGGATCGATCGTCCATGCTGAAATGCTCGCTCGGGTCGGACTTCTGTCCGAGGCTGAGTGCGAACAGATTGTGCAAGGATTGCTTGAGATTCGCGCCGAAATCGCCGAAGGGCGGTTTTCCTTCTCGATCGGGAAGGAAGATATCCACATGCACATCGAGTCGGCGCTCATCGCCCGGCTCGGAGACATCGGCCGAAAGCTGCACACGGCCCGCAGTCGCAACGATCAGGTTTCGACCGATGTCCGTCTCTGGACACGGGATGCGATCGACACCATTGCTGGCCGCCTTCTGGAACTGCAACGCTCCTTTCTCCATCTGGCTGATCGCCACCCCGATCTCATTCTGCCCGGATACACCCATTTGCAGCGGGCTCAGCCGGTACTTGCGGCCCATTATGCCCTGGCTTACGTGGAGAAACTGGCCCGCGACCGCGACCGATTGAGCGACGCTCGCCGCCGACTCAACCTGCTTCCTCTCGGAGCTGCTGCGCTGGCGGGCACGACCTTGCCGATCGACCGGGCATTCGTGGCCGAGGAACTCGGCTTTGACGGTGTCGCGGCCAACAGTCTCGACATTTCCAGCGACCGCGACTTTCTGGTCGAAACCGTCTTCTGCCTCACACTCATTGCCGAGCACCTCTCTGGGTGGGCTGAGGAGTGGATCCTCTGGAGTACCCAGGAGTTCAACTTCCTGACCCTGCCTGATGCCGTTTGCACGGGCAGCAGCATCATGCCCCAGAAGAAGAATCCCGACGTTCTCGAACTGATCCGAGGCCGCACTGCCCGAGTCGTTGGTGCCTTGCAGACCTTGCTCGTGCTGATCAAGGGACTTCCCCTCGCCTACAACCGCGACCTTCAGGAAGACAAGCTCCCCCTCTTCGATGCGGTCGACACTGTTACCTCCTGTCTCGAACTCGCCTCCGTCGTCGTTTCGGGGGCAAGCCTGAACCACGATCGGATTGCCTCTCGCCTTGAGGAAGGCTTCCTCGACGCCACGACCCTGATGGAGTACCTGATCCTCAAAGGAGTCCCCCAGCGCACTGGACACGAAGTTGTCGGCAAGCTCGTCTCCCTCTGCGAATCCCGATCGTGCCGCCTCGCCGACCTGCCTCTCGACGACTTCCAGGCCGCCTGCCCGGCCATTGCAGCAGACGTCGTCCACTCCCTCGGCGTCGCGAATGCCGTCAAGGCCTTCCGTTCATACGGCTCCACCGCGCCCGATCAGGTTCAGAACCAGCTTGAAGAGTGGCGGAAGCGATTGGCGTGATGACAGGTCGCAAGTAGTCACATATCAGTCTGTGCCGATGCAATTTGATCCGGGTAAATCGACGATCTTCTCCGACTCCTCGATCCGGCAGCCACCATGCTCCTCGACCGCATCACCAGCCTCCTGCAATCGTGCGACGGAAACGCCCCGGCGTTGCCGCCGACGATGCTCTACAACGAGAACTGGCTCTTGCGGCTGGCGATTGACTGGCTGGCCACGCACCGGGACGAGGCGGCGGGATGTCCAATTGCGCCGAGGCCTTCGGCGACCTGGTTTGCCGAAGGATGGCTTCCGTCGGCCTTCCTGCCGAGGTTCAGGAAGGATCGCCTGGCCGAGTCGTGGACCCATGCGGACGGAGTCATCGGTCACTTCGAAACGGGCAACCGAGGGTGGGCCGACGTGGTCCTCAATCCCCTGGCGGCGCAACTCGTCGTCGTGGAGGGGAAGATGTTCAGCAGGTTGTCGGCCGGTGTGAAGAATGCCCCCTGGTATGATCAGGCGGCACGCACGGTGGCCTGCATGGCTGAAATCCTGCGACGAGCCGACCGCCACCCGATCGAACTGGACCACCTGGCATATGTCCTCATCGCCCCTCGGAAACGCATCGACGAAAGCGTTTTTGCCGATGAGATGGCGCGTGGTGCCATCCTCCGCAAGGTCCGTCGCCGGGTCGAGGACTACGCCGGCACCCGAGACGAATGGTTCCGCGATTGGTTCGTACCCACGATCCGACAGCTCGACCTGGTGTGCTTGGCCTGGGAAGAGCTGATCGAAACCATCGCCTTTCACGATCCGGCCTCGGGTCAGGAGTTCGACGCCTTCTACAACGCCTGCCTGTTCTTCAACCGTCCCCAGGCCGTGACCATGCTGCACGATCTCCGCTCCGGCCCCGCTCCTGCTCCTGAGCCCGAACTGGAAGGTCTGGACGATCATGCGATGATTCCTGCCCGCGTGGGTGACAATCTCCCCGACCTACCCTCGCCCCGTGATCCGATCCGAGAGGCCGCGATTCGCAGGAAAGGCTAATGGGCTCGCCCCGCGCAACCGTCTTCTCCGTCATCGAGCACAGAAACGAAACGAACCGTCTCTCTCTGGCGGGCTTTCGCTCGCCCAACCCGGAACGATCCCCCAATGGACCACTTCCACTACCGCGACCACGAACTCTACTGCGAAGACGTTTCTGCCCGAACGCTAGCCGATCGCTTCGGCACCCCGCTCTATGTCTACAGTGCGGCGGCGCTCGTCGGACGGCTCAACGAACTTCACACGGCCTTCGCCGAACTAAATCCGCTCGTCTGCTACTCGGTCAAGGCGAACTCGAACCTGGGCATCCTCAAGCTGATGGCCGAGCACGGCAGCGGCTTCGATGTCGTCTCGGGAGGCGAGTTGCACCGCGTCACCACGGCCGGGGGAGAGGCGTCGAAGTCGGTTTTCGCCGGGGTCGGCAAGACCGATGAGGAGATCCGAGACGCCCTTCGTGCCGGAGTGCTCCTCTTCAACGTTGAGAGCGAGGCCGAGCTCGACGCCATCGACGCCGTCGCCCGCACCGAAGGGGTGAAGGCTCCGATTGCTTTGCGGGTCAATCCCGACGTCGATCCGAAGACCCACCGCTACATTTCGACCGGAAAAAAAGAATCGAAGTTCGGTATGGACATCGACCGCGCTCTCCGGGCGGCCGATCGCGTCCTGAGCATGGATGGCCTGGCCATGACCGGTCTTCACATGCACATCGGCTCTCAGATCACCAGTATCGAGCCCTACGCTCGTGCCTCGGCCAAGGCCGCCGAACTGATCAACCAGTTGCGTGGGATGGGCCACAAGATCCAGTGGTGCAACATGGGAGGAGGATTCGGGATCGACTATCGAGGGGGAGAGTCGAAGCCGCTCGCCGCGTTTGCCGAGGTCATGGTTCCCGTCCTCAAGCCCACCGGATGCCGACTGGCGATGGAGCCCGGCCGGTCGATCGCCGGTAACGCGGGCATTCTCCTCAGCCGGGTCATTTTCAACAAACAATCGGGAGACAAGCGGTTCGTGATCCAGGACGCGGCGATGAACGATCTGATCCGCCCTGCCCTTTATGAAGGATTCCACCGCATTTGGCCCGTCCGGGTTCCCGAAGGTTTGCCGACCTGGCCCGAGGACTTCGAGGCCAACATTCCCGGCACTGAACCCCGAGACATTGTCGGCCCGGTCTGTGAGAGCGGAGACTTTCTCGCACAGGACCGTCCCTTGCCTCCGGTCGCTCGCGGTGATCTGCTCGCTGTCTTCTCGGCTGGGGCTTACGGTATGGTCATGGCCTCAAACTACAACACTCGTCCTCGAGCCGCCGAAGTGCTTGTCAGTGGTTCTGACGTCCGGCTCGTCCGTCGCCGGGAAACCTTCGACGACCTGATCGGGCCTGAGATGGTGGCGTTGGAATCGTAACGGGATTCAACCGTTCGCTCCCCATCGCCACCACGGGGCCGGTTGTGGCGATCATCTCGGTTCCGATCGATCCTCAGCCCCTAACGGCCGCGGAATTCGTGCCGGGAGAGGCGATCGTACCGCAATCTGGACAATTCCTTCATCCCGAGAGCCGTCTTGTGGACAATCATCGGTCATCATTCCTATAGCCATTGGTCTTTGGGCACTCGGTCTCTGCGTGCCTGTTTCGAGTTCCGGACCCGTACTGCGGTCAGGCAACCTTTATTCTTGTCCCTCTCGAATGTTCGACCCTAACGACGAGGCCCGCACCATGCTCCCGAACCCGATCCCCCGCAATCGCGAGCCGGGCCGAGCCGGTGCCCTCGGCCGGGTTCTTGCGACGATGGCAGTGGTCCTGGCGACTGGAGCCATCGGCCCGATCGTTCGCCCTGCGACAGCCCAGCCTCCAGGCCTCGATCGCTTTGCCAAGCCTCCGGAAACCCCACTTGAGCTCTGGTCCGCCATCTCCTATCTGACTCGGGTCGGTCTGACGGATCAGGCTGTCCCACTGATCGACCAGTTCCTTGCGGCCAACCCCGACGACGACACCCTGATCGAACTTCGTGACCGCTTCGGCATTGGCTCGATCCTCAAGCTCCAGGATGATCCCCGGACCGCCAACCAAGTGGTCGAGATTCTCACTCGACTCAACGCTGCCGTGCGTCGCAACGCTCAACGCGAGGATCGGATTCGACGCTATGTCGGCCTCTTGACCGGCTCACCGCTCCAGCAATCCGAGGCCCTGACCCGCCTCGGTGAATCTGGCCCCTATGCAGTGCCCGTCCTCCTCGAAGCGATTGACGCCCAGCCGGTGGATTCCCCCGATCGAGCCTTGCTCGTCGCCAATATGGGACGCCTGCAGCGCCGCGCCGTTCCGGCCTTGATCGCCGGGCTCGATGCTCCCAACCCGCAGCTTGCCGCCGATGTTGCCTCGGCCCTCGGGCGGATTGGTGATCGTCGCGCCTTACCCTTTCTGATTGCTGAGGCCTCCGCGACCGACTCCGATCGTGCTCCGCTGCCCGCCGAAGCCGCCGAGGCCGTGCTTCGGCTGACCGGCCGTCCACTCGACGAGATTCCCCAGCCTCCCGCGCGATTCCTTCTCGACGAAGCCAAACGCTACCTCCTCGGAGCGTACGAATTTCCCGGCAATCAGGTCGTTCTCTGGTCCTGGCAAGATGGGCAGGGGACCGTTGTCCCCCGCAACGTCGATTCCGCGGAAGTGGAAACTGTCTTCGGTCTCCGATTCGCCGAAGCGGCTCACGCGATCGCCCCGGACGATCCGGAAGCCGACGCCATTCTGACCACGTTTCAGGTTCGAGAGGTGCTTCGTCAGCGTGACCCGGCAGAACTCTCGGTCCCTGGCGAGTTGCCGGAAGATCTGGCCTCCGAGCTCCTCGGACTCGGCCCCAATGCGCTCGCCGACGCTCTGCGACTGGCCCTTCAGTCGAAAAAGTATGAGGCTGCCCCAGCCCTCATCACTGCGCTGGCCATGAGCGGCAACGCCGAGATGCTCGCCGCAGACCCCCCCTCTCCCATCGTCCAGGCCCTGTCTGCCCCCGACCGCAGAGTGCAACTTGCCGCGGCGCGGGCCATCGTCACCCTTGACCCCGCTCGGCCGTTCCCCGGATCGAGCCGGGTCGTGCCGAGCCTCGCCCGATCACTCGACAGCACCCTGGCCCAGCCTCAGATTGTCGTGGTCAGTGGCAGCACTTCGACGCTGACGACCCTGGCCTCCTCCCTCCGTGATCGTGGTTTCGAACCGATCACCGCATCCAGCGCCGAGGAAGGGTTTCTGCGAGCCGCCGAATCCGCGGGGGTCGATGCGGTGATCGTGGATCCCGCCTTCCTACGCGGGCCTCGTGATGCCCGCGACCTCCTGATTGATCTCAGGGCCGATGCCCGCACCGCCCGGCTTCCCGTACTCTTGACCTTACCGATCGACCCGGCCAGAGCCCTCGCTCGGGCCGAGGAATACCAGTTCTTCCAGTCCGAACGTGAGCCGAACGACGTTCCCGCGCGATCCGCTCCCGTCGCCTTTGTCGGCCGCCCCCGGCGTGCTCAAATCAACGGTCGATTGTCCCCCACCGATCGCCCCCCATTCGGCCAGCCCACGCGTGAGTGGCCGCCACAAGAAGTCCAGGAGGCCCCCGAGGATCCCGCATTCGCTCCGCAGGATGTCCCACCGACACCAGAGCCCGTCGCAGATATCTCCGGCGATCTCTACGCCCTCGGCACGCTCCGATCAGGCGATACGATCTCCGCAATCATCGAGCCGGCTCCTGGAAGTACCCTCAAGCCCACCGATGTGGTCCTCTGGCTTGATCGCCGTGAGGGTCCGAAGGGCGTGCCGGTTGCTCAGGGAATCGGATCGCTTTCCGCTCGCATCGACGTTCCAGGCGTTTATGACCTTCGTGTCCAGGCGGCCGAACGATACCTCTACGGGTATCTGGCCATGTACAAGCTCGATCTCAGCATTTATGACTACGATTTTGCCGTGGCTCCGCTTAGCGGCACGGTTCGTCTGAGTGTCGAGGAACTGGCCAAACAGTTCGACCATGTGTCGTTGCTCGCGGCTCCGGGCGACCCGGCCGCCCTGGAAAAGGCCCTGTACCGCGCCTGGAACGAGGCCGGTCTTCGTCCCAGTTCACCCGAGGAACGCCTGGCGATTGTGCAAACGGCCGCCGAGACCCTGGCTCAGATCGCTGAACGTCCCGATGGTCCCTTCGCCACCGAGATGGCTAGCGTCGTCCCGGCCTTGCAACGTTTGATGGCCGATCCGAGGTTCGCTCCTGCCGCCGCTCGGGCCCTTGCAGTCGTGCCGACCCTGCACGCCCAACGAGCCCTGGCAGACAAGGCCTTTGACACGTCGCGTGCCCTGGAATCGCAGCGAGCCGCTGCGGATGGACTCCGGCAAAGCGTCGGGAGGTTTGGCCCCTTGCTCTCGCTCGATCAACGGAGCCGTCTGGTTCGGGCCAAAGACCGCGCTGACGACCCCGAATTGAGATCCGCGTTGCAGGGAGTCATCGATCTCGTTCGAGGATCGCTCAGCGCCACGTCAAGCCCACCCGAGCCATCCGCCAGCACCGATTGATTCATCAACGAGAGAAAATGCTGGGCCCTGAGGATTGGGGCCAGACCTGGAAGGGTCGGTCAGCACTTGGCGATTGCTCCCGGTGCCTGACCGACCCCAGGAAGGACGCGAGACGAGATGGCCATGCCCTCACCTCTGAGTGACCGACCCGGCTTCGGCTCCCGATCGGGAAACCCTGTCGACGCGTCTTCGGGGCTTCCCGGGGTCATCAGCGGCAGCTCGATCATGCTCGAAGTTGCCAGGGTCACTCGCCAGGTTGCCCGCTCTCGGGCATGCGTCCTCATCGTCGGAGAAACCGGTGCGGGCAAGGAATTGATCGCTCGGGCAATCCACGACCTTAGCCCCCGAGCTTCCGGACCATACATCCGGGTCAATTGCGGTGCACTGACGGAGAGCCTGCTCGAATCCGAACTGTTCGGGCATGTCAAAGGGTCGTTCACCGGGGCGGTCGAGAACCGAACCGGCCGATTCGAGGCGGCTCATACCGGCACAATCTTTCTCGACGAAATCAACAGTACGTCACCCAAGCTTCAGGTGAAGCTGCTCCGCGTCCTTCAGGAAGGAGAGTTCGAACGCGTCGGCGACGTGAGTACCAAGAAGGTCGATGTCCGTGTCGTGGCCGCGACGAACCGTGAACTCCGCGAAGAAATCGACGCCGGGCGCTTTCGGGAAGACCTTTACTATCGCCTCAATGTCGTCCCGATCGATCTACCTCCGCTCCGAGACCGTCGCGAAGACATCCCGCCACTCGTGACCTTTTTCCTCGCACGCTACAGTGACCAGAACCAACGAGAGATGCGTCAGGTCGATGCGGAGGCGATGAAGCTCCTCGTTCGATACGACTGGCCCGGCAATGTCCGGGAGCTTCAAAACTACGTCGAACGTGCTGTTGTGCTGGGCGAAGGGCCGGAACTCAAGCCTGAGCACCTCCCTCCCCAACTCCGCGGCGAGGCCCCTCCCCGACCCATTCGGGGAAGGTCTCCCGATCTCGACACCTTGATCTCCGACCTCGTCCGTCGAGGCCTTCTGGCTGCTGGACCAAATGCCGATGAGTTGATTCATCGGATCGTTGCTCCCGTCGAGCGTGAGCTGATTCAGCAAGTGCTCACATCCTGCGATCGCGTGCAGATCAAGGCCGCCGCTCGTCTCGGGATCAATCGTAACACCCTGCACAAGAAACTGACTGAGTACGGGCTGGACACCCCCACCTCCAACGGTGAGCCATCCTCCCCTGCTCCGGTCGACCGGGACGAGCTATAAGTTTTCTCATCCCGGTTCGACCTCGGCACTCGATTCTCATTCCAGAGGCAGCGCGGCGGCTTCGGTCAATCGATTGAAAAAGACCGACTCGGCAACCACGGCAATGAGCTCTGCCACTTCGTGATCCGACAAGAAGGATCGGACCTTTGCCACATCGGCATCCGTCACCAGCGCCGGGTCCACGGTGAGCCGCTCGGCAAATGCCAGAACACGCCGTTCCGACTCCGTGAAGTCCGACCGATCCCCGTCCAGAGCCTGGATCTGCTCGTCCGAGGCTCCCAACGCTCGGAGTCGGTTCAGGGCATGACCGATCGCATACCAGGCTCGATCGTGCCGAGCCGAAACCCAGGCAACCTGTGCCCGGAGCATCGGATCGAGCGACCCTTCCTGCTCGGCTGCCTTGAGGATCGCGACGCGTTCGACCCCGACTCCTGGAAACTGAGCCAACAATCGCACCCAGTGGGGGAGCGGTTCGTCGGTCCCGGCAACGCGATCACCCAGCCGCTTCGCTGCCTCCTCCGGTGCAGGAAGCTCAAGAAGAAGAGGACGTTCGCGACACGCTGCCAGTTTTGCCATGACGACCTCCCACGACTCCAGGCGGGGACGCGCTTGGGGGGCGGCAACACGAGTTCCTCCCGGCGCTCGTGTCGGACCGATCGGCGCTACTCGGGTCATGACCGAGTCGAAGGTTGGGTCGAGTGAGGACAAATAATCCCGATATTCTTCCTGAGGGATGTTCAATGCTCCTGTCCAGCGATTCATGGCATTAAAGCTGGAAACAACATAGATAATCTCTGAAATCTGAGAGTCGGAATACCATGATCGGAGTGATTCGAGGGATGTTTCGCCAAGCTCAAGCGGATTGAGCGTCATCGTCTTGGCCATTGTGTACGCAGCCCGATCTGCGGGGCTTGCCTCGGACCAGTCGCCATCAAGCAGGGCGATTTCTGAGTCCGTCACTCCCACGGCCATCAGTTTGCTCTCTTGATGGCCCAGGCAATACGTACAATTGTTGGCCCGCGAGACGATCCAGAACAGTTTGGTCTGAAACGGGTATCCGAGTGACATTCCCGGTTCGTCCCGTTTTGGGAATCCCCCCGACGCAAAGCCGGCGGGAAGGTACCACTTCCTCATGCGCCCATTGTTCACGACTGACCATGCTCCCGCTCCCGCGCGCTCCTGTTCCTCGGGAGTCAACTGCGGCAGTGGCAATCGGGGGCGAGCCTCCTTCGACCACTCCAGCGCCCGCTTCAACTCGGCTCGGTTCTCGGGAATCGGATTCGGTTGATCCGCCTCCCCCTCCTGCGCAGAGGCCGGTGAGGAACCGAGAACGCCGGGCAGGAGGACAATTGTCATATATTGTAAATATCTGAGATAATTCATGAGAAATACTCCTGTGAGGTTGCGAATCAAATGCTCGGAAAATCGTCGAGAAAGACCATTCATCAAGAGATGGCCCGGATTACTCCGCTCGGATGACACTGAGGTCCGGTGCCGTCGAGATGAGGTACACGACCTGGGACTGAATCCTTCGACCCTCGGGCGTCTCAAGCGTGAGGGCGACTGGACAGCACAGCTTCTCCCCCACCACGGACTCACCCGACAGGAGCCGGTATTCGGCCAGACGACGACCGGCGAGCCAGTCGTCGTCGGCAACCCGCAAGGACGGTTCGGACTCAAGAGGATCGGTATGCGACCGCCCCGATTTCCAGGCATCAAGCACCGCGACAAGCGTCTCACGGGCACGCGATTGATCGAGACTTCGGTTCGGTGGCCGTTGATCTGTGCATCCGAGTGCGCAGACGGCGATCAAGGCCGCAAGAGGAGCGGCGTGGACTCGAGTCATGACGGAATTCCCCGAAATCAAGGTTCAGAACGCGTCGGCCGAGATGACCTCGCCACCATTCCGCGTCCCCAACGCTCTCCAGGTTTCGAGTGCGACCGTCTCCTTGATGAACCGGACCGACCCGTCCGCCATCCCGACATTGACCCCGCCCGGATGGCGGCTATTGGCAATGGTCATGATCCGCGAGGGTGGGAACATGCACGACACCGAGTTTGGAGGGCCAGAGTGCCAGTAACTCGTCGTTGAGTGATAACCGTACGTCCAGGGAGCTCCCACGTCGCTGACCCGCTGAAACTGGAGATCGCGCCAATCCATGTTCCGACACAGCTGCACGGCCTCATCGGCATTGGCCGGATAGGTCTGCGGCCAGAACGTGTCGCCCTCCCGAGTCGCTCGGGTGTTATCAAAATCCCCCAGTACGTGCTCGCTGAAGGCTGCGGTCTGGCTCAGGCCGTCGCGAATGTTGGCTGCCTTGATCCCTACCGAGGCAAAGAACAGCCCATTGGGGGCAGGTAATCCGGCGTTCACTCCGCTCGGGTCACTGGCACCATGCCACATGACGACACTCGTCCCTTCATTCACCCGATAATTCGTTCCCCCCCACCCCATTGGCAGCTCGGCCGTATCCGAAGGACAGAGTAAGAGTTCAAGATTCGTCGTCGTGACCGTCCGGTTGTCCAGGCCAGACCAGGACAGGTCAAAGTTCAACGCACTGGCGACCGTTGCCTGCTCCACATACGGCAAAATGCGGGCAATCGACGAAAATGAGGTGTCGAACGGGATGGTTCGTCCCAGCGGAAAGGTCCCATTCGCGTCGTGGTACGTATGGAGCGCAATTCCGAGTTGCTTCAGGTTGTTCAAACACTGTGCACGCCTTGCCGCCTCGCGAGCACTCTGGACCGCAGGCAAGAGTAAGGCAATCAGCACGCCGATAATTGCAATGACGACCAACAACTCAATCAAGGTAAACGCGCGTCGGCGCAAGTTCATCAGTCTGTTCCTCTCGTCTTCTTCGGGAATCGTGAGATGCGCAATCGACTCGATTGCGACGCCTGAATGGGAACGGCGACACGATAGTGAAGACGGAGTCACGCTCGTTCAAAAACGGATTCGTCCGATGTCAACACGGTTCGACCTTGGTCCTCTCCTCGGTACGTGCGAGTCACCTCGTTGCTTCGCAACCAGGAACGAACATTCCCGGAGAATCTCAGGAGAGTCCGGTCGATCATTCGCACAGTCATGCTGAGCAAACGGTCGAGAGGGACGTTTCATGCGAATTCATTGCGAAATGAGGACAGCACGGTCCGCGAGCGGACTGCGGGTTGGCAACGACGTGTCAGACGAGACTGCGACGCGCGGGCTCCGCCTCAGTCGAAGAGTCGAGGAGGATGGAAGATCCCACTGCTCAGGGGGGAGAAGTGCAGCAGGGGATCTAAAAACGGGAGGATGTGGGGATCGGTCGATGGGTTCTGACACGAAGGCCCGTTGAGTGCCCAGTGTTCGAAGGTCGGAGGCACCAACGGAGCAGGTGATGAACTTGGAACTGCCGGTGCATTCGAGCATCCCGGCCCATCGCAGGGCTGCCCCGGAGCTGGAACGGGTTTATTGGTGTTCGGGATGTGCTCAAGGTCGCCTGTCAGTCCAAGCACGTTAATAATTGCATCATCACCGGCTCGGCTCACATAGGAGCCACAGTGCTGCGCCTGGGCTGAGGAACCAAGAGACGCAACTGTCACCAGCACGATCAGCACCCACCCCAACGTGAGGAACAGGTGTTTTACCCGATCAACATCTGGAAGACGTTGCAAATCCATACGGGCGAGCGTCTCGAGGGATCGACTGGAGTGATGAGCACACGACGCATCAGGCTCGAACGGCCCGATCGAAGAAGTTGACTAATTATCAATAACGCATTCGGATCCGGATCGCAAGTGGGTCTCCCTTTCAATTTTATTCTCTCCGTTCCTGGCAGGATTGCCGCAGGCCGAGCCCGACATGGGGGAGTGCCCGGATTCTCCAATCCGGACCCTCCCCCTCGGGATTGTCCACCAGGAACGCACTGTCGATCGTTTCGCTTCAACGGCGCCAACTCAAACAGCTGGCTCCTCCGCCGGCTCTGGCGAATCAGTAGGTGCGGGCTCGTCGACCTGTTCCGGCGAATCGGTTGCCTCTGCGTCTCCAGGCGGGCTGGCCGGAGCCTCCTCTTCCGTGGCGGGCTCACCCACGGCCGCTGGAGTTGCTTCTGCTTCCGCATCGGGAGCGGGATCAGCCGCTTCGGTGCCCTGTGAAGTCAAGATGATCCGGCCATCCTTGACCTCGATACTCTCAAACTTCGAGAACAACTCGCGCTGTTCCGGATTATCCGCCATGGATTCGGCGAGATTCTGGCCCCGGACTTGGTCCATCACCTCGTCGGGAACGGGCTCCCCTTTCACCTCGGCCTCCTGAATTTGGAGGACGAGCAGGCCATTTCGGAGGAAGACGTCAAAGGTTCCAGACGCATTAAAGTAACGCCCGTCCAGCTTGTCGGTCCCGAGGAGCTTTTGCCCGAGATCCTCCACCGGAATGCTGACCTGACCGCGGAGCTTGTCCCCCTCAATCGTGAAGTGGACCCGTCCCTCGGCCTCTGCAACGACGTGCTGCGCCACGAGATTGAACTCGTCGCTGCTCAGCGACAGTTCTTCCTTGCGGCCTTCATCCATCGCCTCCTTGAAGGTCTCCCAGCGGGCGATGACCTCCTGACGCTCCTCTTCGGCGAGCTGGATCTCGGGCAGCTCGACCGGTGCGGGATCGGTGTACTCCTCGATCACACCGATCAGCTTCCCTCTGGCAAAGAAGACCAGCGCGATGATCAGGATCACGGTGACCACGAAGAGAATGCCCGAGATCAGGCATCCCCAGAACAAGCACCCCGGCCCCTTGCGCTCCGGAGGAGCCGCAGGGGCCTGAGGTTCCTGATACATGTCAAACTTCTCGGGTCCGAACGGGTCGCTTTGCGACATGGATCGCCTCGGTCAAGATGGAATCAACGAAGATGTTTCGGGTGATTCGTTTGATCGCGTGAAGTTGCGATCATGAATAACCCCTTTCAAGCAGTACTGCCGTGAACGAGCAGGCAGGCCCGTCACCGGCAAACCCTTGCAAGCGCCCCGATCTCGACCACCACGTCTTGCCTGTTCGAAGCAATCCAGGGCATCTTCGGCGGGTCGAGACGTGTTCGCGAACGAGGGCACCTGCAATCGATCGCTTGTTTCCAAAGAGTGTATCGCATCCCGAGCCAATTTCTTACGGGATCCCGCTCAAAATCGCTCGTCACTCTGCCCGGAGGTTCTCCCTCGAACCCGCGTCGGACACGATCACCGGAACTGGCTCCGGTAGATCATGGAGAGGACGTACAGTCCAATCACGGCCCATCCCATGCCGAGCAAGAGCCCGAACCGTTCGCGCCAGTGCATCGGCGCGGGTGACCGTCGTGTTCCCCGTCGCCTCCTTCGGAGCCACCCTCCGGCCAGGAGCGACGCGGTCACATACACGGCCATCAACGGCGTGCCGTAGAAGAAACAGATCTCCGCGGCCGAGGGATCAACGATCGGCGGAGACTGACCTCGTGCGCTCGATCGCCGCCCAACGATGATCGGCGGCCAGAGCAGCCAGGCGGCCGTCCCGTGTGCGAACCAAAGGAGCGTTCCCGATCTGAAGCGTCGGTGTCTGCCTCGCCGACGCTCCCAGAGCAACAGGGGCACCCCCACCAGCGAGGCCCCACCCAGCACCGCTCCACCCAGCACCACGAACGATTCACCGAGCGACGTCTCATCACGGAAGATCGGCAACCCGACGGCCAGTCCCACCCCGATCCCTGCCACCACGATCATCAGTTCGCCGATCGTCGGACGCGGTCTTCGGGGAGCAGGTGTGACTCGCGAGGTCGTCTTCGAGCCTTGACTATCGGTCGGGTCCATGACCGTTCCTCTGCGATGTGAAGCCGTCCAAGGTCATCCGATCAGCCACACCCGCCGTCGGGCCTTTCTGAATTCCAAGAGTGGATTCAATTCAATTCAGGCAACTCCGGAGGATTCGGCAAACCTTCGATGGAACGGCGCAATCCAGGGTGATGCAGCCGGATGGACCCCTTCGGGAAAGAATCATGGCTGATCGATGCGTCGCCGTGCTCAATGATCATCTGGCCATCATTCAGCCGCTGAATCAGGACGTTCGGTCGGTCGACAGACTCGAGGGCGTGGGCCGGTGCGAACGTATGCTCCGTAACGGCCATCTCACGCTCTGCACTTCCTCTCACCAAAACCATCGTAAAGCCGAGCACCACCAGCATCGTCAACACGGTGAGCCCGATCCAGACATATCCCAGGATCAGCCCGGTTCGTGCCAGGGCGTCTCCACCGAGCCTTCCGTTCGATTTCCGGATTTCTCCCCGCGCCACGTGACCCGAGACCACCGCTGTGACGGGGCCCACGACGGGAAGGAAAAACCCAGCGATCCCCGCCACCAGGCTCACGATCGCCAACCGTTCGGTCGGCAACTCGTGGGGCACCAGCTTCTCCGGCACCTCTTCGAACTCCGGGTCGTATGCGTGCTCGGTTGAGGACCAGGAGGCAGACATGGCGCATGCTCCAGGCAGGGCAAAAGGAGACGGTTCAATCGTTCGGAATCAAAGAGTCTTCGCCTGATGGCCGGCATTCTTTCCGACCAGTTCAAAAAAAAGACCTCGATCACTCCCACTCAATCGTCCCTGGTGGTTTGCTCGTAATGTCGTAGGCCACCCGGTTCACGCCCTTCACCTCGTTGATGATCCGGCTCGACGCCCGAGCCAGCAGCTCGGGGGGCAACCTTGTCCAGTCGGCGGTCATGAAGTCATCGGTGTCCACGCATCGCAGGGCGACGACGTTTTCGTACGTTCGCCCGTCTCCCATCACCCCGACCGACTGCACCGGCAACAACACCGCGAAGGCCTGTCCCGTTGCGCGTTCCAGGCCTCCGGCACGCAGCTCTTCCAGGAAGATCGTATCGGCCCGCCGAAGCACTTCCAGCCGCTCTCTTGTAATTGCTCCCAGACATCGAACGGCCAGACCGGGACCGGGGAACGGGTGACGCCAGACCTGGCTCTCAGGCAATCCCAGCTCGATCCCGAGCCGTCTCACCTCGTCCTTGAACAGGTCGCGCAGGGGCTCGATCAGCTCGAAGCCGAGTTCCGCCGGCAAGCCGCCCACGTTGTGATGATGCTTGATCGTCGCCGCGGGGGCATCGGCCGAGCCTCCACTTTCAATGACGTCAGGATACAAGGTCCCCTGCGCCAGGAACCGGGCGTTCGGAATTGACTTCGCCTCATCCCGAAACACGTCGATGAACGTGTGGCCGATCTTCACCCGCTTCTCTTGCGGATCGGTCAGGCCGTCGAGCACCTTCAAAAACCGCTCCGAGGCGTCGATCACCCGGAGTTCGGCCTTCGAATGCTTGCCGAACATGTCCACGACCGCGGCCCGCTCCCCCGCTCTGAGCAAGCCATTATCCACAAAGATGCAGACGACTCGTTCTCCCAGCGCCCTCGCCAGCAAGGCCGCCGTCACCGAGGAATCGACCCCGCCCGATACCCCGCAGACGACCCGCTCGTCCGGCCCGACCTGCCGCCGAATCGCCGACACCGCCTGGTCGAGATACGCCTCCATCGTCCAGTCGCCCGCACTTCCCGCGATCCGGTCGAGGAAGTTCCCCAGGATATGAGCCCCGAGCGTCGTGTGACTCACCTCCGGGTGAAACTGGAGTCCGTAGACCTCCTTCGATCGGTGGCGGACCGCCGCCATCGGGCATGTTGCGGTCGCTGCGAGCCCCTCAAAGTCGGGGCTGAGCGTGTGCACCTGATCGCCGTGGCTCATCCAGACCGTCGTCCCCGTCGTCACCTCGGCCAGGAGCGGCGAAGCGTCGTTGACCTGCGTCAGGGCGGCCGGCCCGTACTCGCGAGACGGGACCGAGTCGACCTTGCTCCCGAGCGCCTGACAGGCCAGTTGCATCCCGTAGCAGATGCCCAGAATCGGCACGTCCAGCTCGAACAGTCCCGGGTCGCATTTCGGCGCGTTCAGCTCATAAACGCTTGACGGGCCTCCGGAGAGGATGATGGCCATCGGGTCCAGTTCTTTGACCCGATCGGCCGTGATGTCGTGCCGGACGATGATCGCAAACGCTCTCCGCTCCCGGACACGCCGGGCAATCAACTGAACGTACTGCGAACCGAAATCGAGCACGAGAACCGGACGCCGGGACGGATCGGCGGGCTGCATCGGTGGGGCGAACCTCAAGGACGGCCAGGAAGGGGAGTCGCGAACCAAGCCGTCATCCTAATCCGACCAACCACCCTTTGAGAATCGCAATCGCCCCAAGATCCCCTGAGCCGTTCGATCCGATTGAGCATCTTCAACCCTCTCACCCGTTTGCGGGGGAGAGAATGGCCGACAGGTCGGGTGAGGGGGCCGCTGACGAATCCCCAAGCACTGCGTCCTTGCCCTCGCCCCGATTGCGGGCAAGCACGTCCTCCCGCCGACTGCATCCCCCTTCTTCCCTCATCACGATTCGACCGGAGGCTCCTGCTCCATCAGCGGCATCGGCCGTCCGGCACTCGCCTGTCTCAGCCGCGCCACGCTCGGCGGCGGGGTGAGGATTTCCGAAAGAATGATCGCCTCCCGGAGCCGATTCAGGTTCACCCCTTGCTCCCCTCCCAGGTTCGCCCAGGCCGAAAGACCCGGCGGCAGCACCGCCCCTCGTGATTGCGACCCTCGAGTCGCTTCGGCCGAAATCGGTCCCAGCCCTCGTTGAATCTCAGCCTCGTCCATCCGGGCATCATCGTAGATCGCATAGACTTGCTGGATGTCCGCCGGGACCGGGCGCGGCGTGCGAGGCGATTCCCCGACCCGGTTCGGAGGGGAAGCCGTTTCTTCCGCCTTCTTCGGTTGCGAGCGACTACTCCGGGCCGCACAGCGGTTCGTGTCTCGCGGCGATTGAGCCCGGCCGGGGCTCGTCCGCGATCGCTCTGGAGCATTTCCTCTCGGGGCTCTCGATGGTGTTTGTGGCGCTCGCGAAGGTCCGCCCGGTGGCACGGGTCGAGGACCGATGCGCTCTCGGACCGGAGGTTGCGGCGCCTCAGCTTTCCCGAAAACCTGATTCAAGGCCCAGATCACCAGGAAGATCGCAGGCACCAGATACTGAATCGAAAACTCGGCCCAGAGCAGCGGTGGCATGGCGATTCTCTCCCGGCAGCGTCGGTCGGCGGATCCCGCGTGTTTGCTTAGCCTATTCTAGGCACACTCCCCCGTTCGGCGAAACGTCGCCCTTGCCATCCTCTCTTAGGATCGCCTCCCCCGATTCGCCCCGACTCCTAGCTGATCTGGATCGCCAGAAGAGTTTTCCTCATCCGTTCAATCCATTTTTTGTGACTGGACCTCCCAGATTTCCCGATGATATCCCCAAAGACACGTCGCAATTGAGGACCGATCCGCCCCCCGCCGTTGGTCGTCGAGGGGCGGCCGAGGACCGCGCCGGGATGAGACGGCGACTTCCCACACGGCAACCGGGCTGATGATCACGGACCCGCCCGGTCATCGTGCCGCTTGAACTCCTCTCCTGGGACGCTCCTTGTCATCATGGACATGCACCCCTCGAACGGTTCGCCGTCGTCGTCGGAATCGAGCTTCAACTCCTCATCCTCGATGGCCTTTTCGTCGCTGATGAGCCTGTCTCTGGTTGATCCCGACCCCTCTCACTTCGAACACCTCACCGCGAGCCTGCTCGCCTCGGTCGATCCCGAGGATGCTCAGGAGCGCCTGCTGGTCGAACTCCTGATCCTCGCCGCCCAGCGCCTCCGCCGTGCTTCGCTCGCCGAATCCGAGGCCGAGATCCCCGACCTCTCCTGGTGCCGCTTCCAGACCCTCGCCGATCGGAACTTCCGCGCCGCCCTGAAGGACCTCCGCCAGCACCGCGACCACAAGTCCGCTCCCGTTGCCTCTCCCGCGACCAGAAACCGAAAGGGCTCCCGAACTTCTTCCCAGGCGGGTGAAGCGAATCCCCTTCCCGAGCTTCCCCCCCCTCCTCCTGAATCGACCCCCGAGGAGATTGCCGACGCCTACGCCAACTGGCGCATTCACATTGCCCTCGTTCGTAGCATGAGCGAGGAATGGCCCGTCATCCTCCGCCTCCGCCGCGAGGTCGAAGACGTCGCTGCCTGGCTCGCCGACGGCAAGACCGAGGAGGAGCTGATGACCTGGTATCCCGGCCTCACCCGAGCCGACATTGCCGCCTGCCGCGCCTGCGACGCCGAAGGCCTCTGTGGCCCATTCGACCCCGCCGACGGCCCCTACCCGCCCGGCTTGCCCGTTCTCGACGACCTGCCTGACGAAGAACCCGAGACCTGAGCGTCCCTCAATCACCAACGCCGGAGATCACACATCCTGGCTTGAGGGCCGGGGAGAACGAACGATCGACTTGCGTTTCTCAACGGAGGTTGGGACCTTCGAACTCCCCCGCGGTGACCTCTCTTCTCCCCTTCCAGGGTTCCAGATTCATGCCGCATCGAAGACGGATCACGGTCGCTCGCCTGATGGGAATGGTCGCGGTCGTCGCGCTGTGTCTCGGTGGGGTGTTGCAAGTCCGCACCTGGTTCCTGGGCTGGTTAACGGCGCACAACCGCTCACAGGCGATCGTGTCGGCGGAGGCGTTCGAGGCAAGAGAGCCGGTCGAGTTGGCCTTTGCCGCCCGGTTCCTGGACGGGGCAGAACTGGCCAGGCGATCGGGGGAACCATTCAACGCCTTGATCCTGCAAGAGGCAGCCCTGGCCTGCCTCCGACGCGCCGCCTTTGCCCGGGAAACAGCGGCCTACTGGCGGTTTGCCGAACAGACCGCCCCGGCCTGGCCCACCGGCGCGGGAACCGGCCGTGCCCGAGCCTTCGCATCGAACGCCGAAGGGAGGTTCGCCTACGAGGTCGCCCTGCCGATCCTCCGGCACTACGACGCCAGGACTCCCACGTTTGACGATTCCCTCCGAGGTCGGTAAACTTGGCGGCTCGACCGAGTCGTGTTCCGTGTTGACCGAACCCACTCGACCATCCCGATAGCAAGGCCGCCCCGAGGGCACGTCGCCCCCGGACCATCGGCCGGACGACCATCTGACTGCCCCCGGAGGGGATTGCTCGTGGCGATCGCTGTGAAGGACTTGATCGAAGCCGGCGTGCACTACGGCCACCGCGCCAGCCGCTGGAACCCGAAGATGAAGCCGTACATCTACGGCAAGCGCAACCTGATTCATATCATCGACTTGAAGGAGACCGTCCGCGGCCTTCTGCGGGCGACCAAGTACTTCAACCGCGTCGCCGCTGGCGGCGGCCTGATCCTCTTCGTCGGCACCAAGCGCCAGGCCGTCGACATCGTGGTCGAGCACGCCACGAAGTGCGGTATGCCCTACGTCACCGAGCGATGGCTCGGCGGCACCCTGACGAACTTCCAGACCATTCGCAGCCGCCTCGACCGCCTTGACGAGCTGGAGCAGACGCTCGACAGCGACATGGCCCTGACCTACTCAAAGAAGGCCCTCAGCACGCTGAACCGCGAGCGCCGCAAGATTTCGAGGAACCTCGAAGGCATCCGGCACATGACTCGCCGGCCCGAGGCCATGTTCGTCATCGACCCGCACCGCGAGAAGATCGCCGTCAGCGAGGCCCGGAAGCTCGGCGTCAAGGTCGTCGCCCTGATGGACACCGACTGCGACCCCGACGTCGTTGACCTGCCGATCCCCGGTAACGACGACAGCATGCGAGCCATTGAGCTGATCCTCGACCGCCTGACTGCCGCCATCATCGACGGCAAGGCCGCCGCTCCTCCCGAAGCTCAGCGCCCCGAGCCGGGTCAGCCGGGTGGACAGGGCCAGCGCGGTCGGCTCGAACGACGAGGCTCCGGCCCGCGGCCAGGAGACGCCCCAGGTGCTCCTGTCGCGGCTCCCGGTGCTCCGGCGTCCGCCCCCGCTCCGGCCGAGTCCGGCGAGGCGACTGCGTCGGCCGAACCGGCTCCCCCGAGCGAATCGGCTGCCGAACCGCAAGCCCCTTCGGCCGCTCCCGAGGCTCCTTCCTCACCTGAGGCCACCTCGGACGAGCCGCAGCAGCCTCCCGCGCAGGGCTGATCTTGCTCCGAGCCTTGCCTGATTCCCCGATCCCTGGCCGTCGGTCGAGTGTTTCGCTCCCGACGGCCAGCGTCGCTCCCGACCGAACGCTGCTTCGAGCCACTGCTCCGGCCCGCCGTAAGGCACTTTAGACCCAGCGTTCTCTGGCCACGAAGGTCAGTTCTGCCCATTCGCTCGGACCGAGCCCGACCGCCGCAGTTCTCGGACACGAGTCAAACATCGTCGTTCCTGTTCTCAACATCACTGCCCGCCTGCCAGGGAGACCCGCACGATGGCCGAGATTACGGCCCAGGCTGTCAACGAACTTCGCAAACGCACCGGACTCGGACTGATGGAGTGCAAAAAGCTCCTTCAGGAAGCCAACGGTGACGGTGCCAAGGCCGAGACCCTCGCCAAGGAACGCGGCATGGCCAAGGCCGCCGGTCGAGCCGGTCGCGCCGCCACCGCCGGCCGAGTCGAGGTCGTCATCTCCGAGGATGGCCGCTCCGGCGCCATGGTCGAGTTGAACTGCGAGACCGACTTCGTCGCCCGCAACGACGATTTCCGCAAGGCTTCCGTCGAACTCGCCGACCTCGTCCTGGGCCTCAGCTCGACCGGGGTCATCGACGCCTCAACCCTCAAAGATGAGAACGTCGGCTCAAAGTCGCTCCACGAGTTCCTCCTCGACCTCAACTCCCGGACCGGCGAGAACGTCCAGTTCACCCGGGCCGCCCGACTCTCGCTCGACGGCCCCGGCCGGGTCGATGCCTACGTCCACCATGACAACAAGTCCGGGGCAATCGTTTCCCTGAAGTGCCCGGACGACGCCACCGCCGGAAGCGATCGTGTGATCGCCCTGGCCAAGGACCTGGCGCTTCAGGTCGTCGCCACTCGGCCCCTCGCCGCCCGTCGCGATGAGGTTGCCGCCGACGCCGTCGCCGAGCAGAAGCGCATCTTCATCACTCAGGCCGAAGACAAGCCCGAGAACATTCGCGAGAAAATCGCCGACGGCAAGCTCAACGCCTGGTACGGCGAAATCGTCCTCGTCGATCAGGTCTTCGTCAAGGACCCCTCACGTAAGGTCCATGAGGAAATCGCCTCGGTCGGCAAGGAGATCGAACTGGGTCATTTCGCTCGGCTCGCCGTGGGTGAATCAGCCGATTGATTTCCATCGCCCGATCGTAAAACGACGTTCGTTTTTCAAAGCGTCAGCGGTTGAGGGGTCGTGCCTGGTGAGTCTTTCGTGGGTTGAATCGCCCCAGGTCGCCCCTCAACCTTGAACACTCCTGGATTTCATTGTCATTTCAAGCATTTGAACCGACGGCCTCGCGTTTCCCCCCCGCCTCTGACCTTCGAGGATGACTTCATGGACCCCGCCCCCCCCACCGACGAACCTCCTGTGTTCCGTCGCGTCCTGCTCAAGCTCTCCGGAGAAAGCTTCGCCCGCCCCGGCGAAGGGGGGATCAACGCCGAAGAGGTTCGCCGGATCGCCGACCAGGCAGCCCGGGTCGCTCGCCAAGGTGTTGAGCTGGCCATTGTCGTCGGCGGCGGGAACATTCTCAGAGGCGCCACCTTGGCCCGCGGCTCCGATGTCATCAAGGAAGCGACCGGCCACTACATGGGGATGATGGCCACGGTCATCAATGGTCTGGCCCTGCAAGATGCCCTCGAAGGCATCGGCTGCGAAACGCGCCTGATGACCCCGATTCGCATGGACGAGGTCGCCGAACCGTACATCCGCCGGCGAGCCCTCAGCCATCTCTCCCTTGGCCGCATCATCATCCTTGCCGCTGGGACCGGCAGCCCCTTTGTCACCACCGACACGGCGGCCGCGCTGCGAGGCAAGGAGCTGGAAGTCGACATCATCCTCAAGGCAACCCGCGTCGACGGGGTGTACTCCGCCGATCCGGAGAAGAACCCCCATGCGGTCCGTTACGAGGCTCTGAACTTCGATCAGGTCATGCGGGAGGACCTGAAGGTTATGGACGGCGCAGCCATCGGCATGTGCCGCGATAACCGCCTTCCGATCATCGTCTTCAACTACAAGCGTGAAGGGAACATCGAACGGGTCGTCGCGGGAGAGTCGATCGGCACGTGGGTCAGCGACAAGCCCCGTCCCACTGCTCGGTCGGCCGAGACTGGCCAGCCGGCCCCGTCCCCGTCACAATAGCAGACACTGGGACGAGACCCAATCCGCAAGAACGCAATCGCGGTCTCGTCTCTGTACCCGCTCCCGAACCCGATTCCCCGCAAGGTAGGGGCCGAGCCCATGAGTAGCGAAGAGATCACGTTCGAGGCCGAAGAGCGGATGGAGAAGTCCGTCTCCTTGCTGGCCGACCAGCTTCGGGGCATTCGCACCGGTCGGGCCAATACCGGGCTCGTCGAGTCGATCCGGGTCGAGTACTACGGCTCCCCGACCCCCTTGAAGCAGCTGGCAAACCTGAGTACCCCCGAGCCCCAGCAGATTCTGATCCGCCCCTACGACACTGGGATCATCGGCGACATCATCAAGGCCATTCAGACCTCCGACCTCGGCCTGACCCCAAACTCAGACAACAAGGTCGTCCGCCTCAATGTCCCTCCCCTCTCGGTCGAGCAACGCAAGAAACTCGCCAGTCGCGTCAAGGATCTCGCCGAAGAGGCCCGGGTCTCCATCCGCAATATCCGCCGCGACGCCAACAAATCTACCGATGCCGAGACGGCCGATAAGCTCCTCACCGAAGACGATCAGACCCGCACCAAGGATGAAATCCAGACCCTGACCAAGAAATTCGAGGGGAAGGTCAACGACCTCGCCGAGAAGAAGGAAGCTGAGATCATGGAAGAGTGACCTTCCCCCGCCGGCTCCCTCCCGGGTCTGCTCACCACCCCCTTGACCTGCCCCCGCCTCTCCGTCATAATCATCCTGGTATGGCAGACCCCTCTCGGGCGATTAGCTCAGTTGGCTAGAGCGCCAGTTCGACACACTGGAGGTCACAGGTTCGAGCCCTGTATCGCCCATTCTCCCTTAGTGTTGCCGATTCCTAGACTTAGGTAACTCATCCGACAACGGATGACGCGGCCCAAGACTCCGAGAAAGCCGGTACTGTACCGGGTTGGAGGATTGATCCGTGTCGAATCGTCCCGTTCGGACCCCTTCCTATCGCCATCACAAGCGATCCGGCCAGGCCGTTGTGACCCTGAACGGCCGAGACCATTACCTCGGACCCCACGGCTCTCCCGAAAGCCGGGCCGAGTATGATCGACTCATCGCGGAGTGGCTCTCCAATGGGCGACGATCGCCCAAGACGGCCTCCCGATCGCGTGGCCGGTCCGGCTCCGGCTCGGACCTGACCATCAATGAGATGCTCTTGGCCTACCTCCGATTCGCGGAGGGTTACTACGTCAAGAATGGGACGCCTACCCAAGAGCCGGACAACATTCGGTGGGCCGTCCGACCTCTCCGGAAGCTCTATGGACATACGTTGGCCCAAGACTTCGGGCCTCTGGCGTTGAAGGCCGTCCGCCAAACCATGATCGACTCCGGGCTCTGCCGGGCGGAGATTAACCGGCGGGTGGGTCGGATCGTTCGGGTATTCAAGTGGGCCGTCTCCGAGGAACTCATCCCGGCGGAGGTTCACCACGGGCTCCGAGCTGTCTCCGGCCTCCGGTTCGGCCGATCCGAGGCCAGGGAATCGGACCCGGTTCGACCCGTTCCCGATGCGTTCGTTGATGCCATCGAGTCGTTCGTCTCCTGCCAGGTTTGGGCGATGGTCGAATTGCAACGGCTCTCCGGGATGAGGCCGGGAGAGGTGGTCTCGATGCGGACCATCGACCTCGATACCACGGGCCGAGTCTGGACCTACACTCCGGCCGATCACAAGACCTCGCATCATGGGAAGGCCCGGACAATCTTCCTCGGTCCACAAGCCCAAGCGATCCTCAGGTCGTGGATCCGGACCGAGTTGGAGGCTCTGTTGTTCTCCCCGGCGGAGGCGGAGGCCGAGCGGAAGGCCGTGATGCGAGCGGCCCGGAAAACGTCCGTCCAACCCTCCCAGCGGAACCGAGCCAAGCCCCGGCGGAAACGCAAGCCGGGCGATGCCTACACGGTCGAAAGCTACCGGCGGGCCATCGCACGGGCCATCAAGCAAGCCAACACCGAACGGGCCGAGCGGGGCCTCCCGCCGATCCCGCATTGGCATCCTCATCAACTTCGCCACAATGCGGCGACCCGGCTCCGGAAGGAATTCGGGCTCGATGCTGCTCGGGCTGTCTTGGGCCATTCGAGCCCGATCGTTACCGAAGTCTACGCGGAACTTGATGCGATGAAGGCGGCGGAGGTGATGGAGCGTGTTGGGTGAACCATAAACTCCGGCCCCAATGGCCGGGGCCGGAGGGAGGTGAAATTGGACAAGCCAAGGTACATCTCGGTCCGATTGATTGGCGGAGAGCCTGGGAAAGCTGATATAAACAAGTGCAGGACAATAGGAGTTTCTTGGGGGAGTCATGTTGGGCCTTGCTTCCTCCACAAAACCCCCAACGGTCGCTGGATTTTGGAGCGGGTGGAATATGGGAAGGGTCCAGGGGACGGAGTCGGCTGGGAGGTGACACTCGATGAGGCGATCGAAGAATTGGTGAAAAGGTACGGGAGTGTGCCCGAGTCTATCGGAGTGTTCGAGTTCCTAGAGGATATGTCTGAATCCCCAACCCCCCCTTGGGGAGGGGAAATCGGCTGGCGTTGTTTCCGGTGCGAGGCCAGAAACGCGGCGAATAGCGAACTCGAAACCCAAATCATCGAGATACTAAAAAAAGCCAGACGACCGCTCTCGGGTGCGGACATTGCAAAACGGACCAATCGGAAAAATAACTCGAATCTCCGGTCTTCTCTGTCGAAGCTGGTCAGAATCGGACAAATCGTAAAGCTCTCCGGGAAATCGGGTTATGTGGCACCCTAGCCCATTTGTCATGACAAAACCAAGTTGGCGGGTCGAGTACGCCATTTTTTGATAGGTTCGTAATCTGACGCGAACAATTGTGTTCCGTCGGGAGACGAATCGAATGATAGAACTCTCACTCGAAACACTCATCCCCATTGGCCAGGTTCCGGACCTCATCCCGTCCAGCCGGGCCGGGAAACGGGTTCATGTCAGCACAATCTGGCGGTGGGTGTTGGCCGGAGTTCGAGGCGTCCAGTTAGAGACCGTCACGATTGGCGGTTCTCGGTACACCAGCCGGGAGGCCGTCCAACGGTTCGTGGAACGGCTCTCGGAGGCCAGGGAGAGAGGCCTCGGAGGTTCGCAAGGTGATCCGACCCCGACGGCTCGAAACCGGCGGACCGAGGCCCAACGGCTCCGAGATTCGGAGCGGGCGGCTCGGGAGCTGGAAAAGGCCGGAGCATGAAGGGGGCCGGACCCGTGCGGAATCCGACTATCCTGATGGGTCTCGGTTCCGGACAAGAGGCGTGGCTCATCGTTGAGCTGGGCACTCTCCGGTTCCGGCTCGAAATCGAGAACGGGAAATCGACCGTGGAATCCCTGACACTCGATGAGTTGAAAACTCAATACCCCCGTCAGGCGAACCTATTGGCCGATGTTCTGGCGGAGGCAGTCCGGGCGGACCCGCCTCGGAGTTGAGCAAAACGCGGAGAGCCGTCGGGGGGCCTAATCCCCGACGGCCCTCAATGGTGCTTTCTATCCCGCCGTGCGAAAGACAGGAATCCAGCACGTGAATTCTAATCGAACCAAGACCCAACACAACAGTAGCCAATCCGGGGCCGACTCTGACCGGCCCGACCCGGCCCCCGGCCAGTTGGAGTTCCCGACCGAGGGAACCGAGACCGAAAGCGAGGCCAGGCCCGTAACCTTCGCCAACGGGAGCGGCCCTCCGATCCCGGAGCCTCCCTTGACCGAGGCCCCGGTCTCCGATCCCGACCCGTTCGACCCGGCCAGGCTCCGGCTCTCGCAAGACTTCGGGGCATCGTTGGGTGTTCGCAAGGTGTTGACGCGGGTGCCGGTCGATAAGCCGAACAAGTCTTGGTGGGTCCGGACTCATCCCGATCCCGCATTCCGGTTGCCCACCGGCCTCTTGGAGACGGGAGACGACCGGGAGCGTTACTTGGTCGATCCGAACCTCTGGCCGGAGCTGGCGGCGGAGCCTACGTTCTCCCCCGTCATGCTGGTCACGTCCGTCTCCCGAAATGGAGTGGTGTTCCTCTGGCCGATCAAACTCCCCGGTCCGGACGGGAAACCCAACCCGTGGCACCAATCGGCCCTCGATGCGGCGGAGCGGGCTCGGTCCTCTTGGGTCCGGGTCTACGCCAACATGGCGTTGGGGGCCTATAGCGTCGATGAATCGACGGCGATCCGGGATGAGCCGGATTGGCCCCCCGAATCGTTCCGGGAGCTGCTCTCCATCGCGTTCCGGGATCGGTTCATCCGGGAGTGGGATCATCCCGTGTTGAAGCAATTACGCGGAGAGGCGTAGACCATGACCTCCGGCGGGCTCGATGCCTTCCGGGAGGTTTGGTTGGTCGATACGGAATTCCGGGCCGATCCCGGCGAACGGCCCGACCCCGTGTGTCTGGTGGCCCGCGAATTCCGAAGCGGCCGGACCCTCCGGCTCTGGCGTGATGACCTCTTGGGCCGTCGGGAACCTCCCTTCCCGACCGGCCCCGATGCGTTGTTCGTGGCCTACTTCGCTTCGGCGGAGCTGGCGTTTTTCCTGGCGGTCGGTTGGTCCCTCCCGGATCGCGTTTTGGACCTCTTTTGCGAATTCCGGAACCGGACCAACGGCCTCTTCCTTCCCCACGGGGCCGGGCTCTTGGGTACGATGGCCTGGCATGGGCTCGATGCGATGGCAGGAGCCGAGAAAGACTCGATGAGGGAACTCATCCTCTCGGGAGGCCCGTGGTCCGCTTCGGAGCGGGTGGCGATTCTCGACTATTGTCAATCGGATGTTGATGCGTTGGCACAACTCCTCCCGGCGATGCTGCCGGAGCTGGACCTCCCCCGTGGCTTGCTTCGGGGCCGATACATGAGGGCCGTGGCCTCGATGGAGCATCGCGGGATTCCGGTTGATGTTCCGACCCTCCGACGGCTCCGGGCCGGTTGGGAGGCGATTCAAGACCGACTCATCTCCGAGGTTGATGCCCGGTTCGGCGTGTTCGACGGCCGGACGTTCAAGGCCGATCGGTGGGCCGATTGGCTCCATCGGAACGGCCTGGCCTGGCCTCGGACCGAGATGGGAGCGTTGGCCCTCGATGATGACACGTTCCGGGAGATGGCCCGGACCCATCCCGACCTGGCCTTGATGCGGGAACTCCGGGCCTCCCTGGGAAAGCTCCGACTCCAAGACCTGGCCGTTGGCTCCGATGGCCGGAACCGGGCGATGCTCTCTCCCTTCCGGTCTCGGACGGGCCGGAATCAGCCGAGCAATTCGCGGTTCGTGTTCGGCCCGTCGTGTTGGCTCCGAGGTCTCATCAAGCCGGAGCCGGGCCAGGCCGTGGCCTACGTTGATTGGAGCCAACAGGAATTCGGCATCGCGGCGAGTCTCTCCGGCGATGCGGCGATGGTGGAGGCGTACCAATCGGGAGACCCCTATCTTGCGTTCGGCAAGCAAGCCGGTCTCATCCCGCCGGACGGGAGCAAGGCGACTCACAAGACCGAGCGGGAACTGTGCAAGGCATGTATCCTCGGAGTCCAGTATGGCATGGGTGCGGAGGCGTTGGCCCGTCGGGTCGGGAAGCCCACGGCCTACGGTCGGGAGCTGCTCCGGCTCCACCGATCGACCTATCCGAACTTCTGGAAATGGTCGGACGGGGCCGAACACCATGCGATGCTCCGAGGTTGGCTCTCCACCGTGTTCGGCTGGACAGTCCGGGTGGGTGCGGAGGCCAACCCTCGGAGCCTCCGGAACTTCCCTTGCCAGGCGAACGGGGCCGAGATGATGCGTTGGGCGTGTTCCCTGGCCTCGGAGCGGGGCCTCGGTCTCATCGCTCCGATCCACGATGCCTTGATGGTGGAGGGGCCGTCCAACTCCATCGAGACCATCGTGGCCGAGACCCAATCGGCGATGGTGGAGGCGTCGGAGGCCGTCTTGTCCGGGTTCCGCCTCCGGTCCGATGCGGAAATCGTCCGATGGCCCGATCGGTACATGGATGATCGGGGCCGGGAGTTCTGGGAGCGGGTGTCGGCGTTGCTCCCGGAGTCGGCTCGGTCCGAGGTGGGATGATGAGAGAAATAAACTTGATTGCGTTGTTTGTTGGTTCCCTCTCCAAGACTCGGGAGGTTCTGCCGGGAAGGACCCGAGTGTTGGTAGGTTCTTCCGAGTCGAGCAAGGCCCAACCTGATTCGGGAACTCACACGATTGGAGACAGTCTTACTCACTTCCCAAGGTATCGGCCGACTCGATGGTCCCGGTCCGGGTCGGGTAAATTCAAACTGATTCCGAGGCCGGTTCCCATGCACTTCCCCAAGAGGCTCTCTCGGGAGAACCTAAGCTGGAATCGACGGGCCGGAGACTCCGAGGTCCAGGAGCGTCATACTGGAAACCGACCGGCCGGGAGAGGTTCCCGGATTGGCCCAAGACCAGAGAGATACCGGCCATGAAGACCAACCATACCGCCAGTTTAATGGCCGTCTTTTTCGTTGCGGTTTTGACCATCGTGGCCGGAGCCGACGGGTTCCGTCCGTCCGTCTCACAACGGCTCTTGCAATTGGAGATGGAGTTGGAGGAGACGCTAGAGCGGGCCGAGCTGGCGGAGGCGGAGGCGGCGGAGCTGGCCATCGAGTTGGCGGAGGCCGTGGAAACCTTGGAAGTGGAACAAGCCCACCGGGAGCAAGCGGAGCGGCGGTTGGCGGAGTGTCTGGAGAACCGAGCCTCTGACAAATGACCTGTGCGGAAATGCTCCCAACCCGTGCGGAAATGCTCCCAACCCGTGCGGAAATGCACCCCCTGCCCTTCTCTGTCTACTCTCTGTTCTCTGAATAAAGAGACTATTGGGATCGCTTCTTATCTCTCCGAGCTAATCCCAAAGCCAGCGGCAAGCAGACAACCGCAGCACTCAAAAATGCCCAACATGAAAGCCAGGCTGAAGACTGCAACCGCATTGGAGTTGATTTCAGAGAGGTCCGCCGCAAAGAAGACCAACACCATCAAAAAACAGACAGCCGCCGATGCCAGACAGAACACGCTCAGGACAAGCCAACGGATAATCGACCCAATTCCCAATCCTGAAAGTATCGGGGGGATTGTCAGCGGAAGAATCAAATAACCGTAAGCCGAAACAGCGGGATGGAGTGCGACCCCCAAGGCATTGGTGACAATTCCATTTTCCGGGAGTCCGTCCTTAATCCCCGTCTCCCATAAAGAAGTGAGAAGTAGCCAAGTGCCCAAAACGATTGGCATTCCAATGACGACCAGCCCTGGAAGGATGCGTCGAGCGGGAGCGCCGTCACCACGGCGAATTGAAGGTCTCCGAGAGTCTCCCGGTTCTTCCAGGTTGATTTGAAGGTTGGCCATGATGCGGTCCTCAATGCCATTTCGGAGGTCTGTAGTTGAGCAAAACCGGACAATGCTCGCAAGCGATCCGCCTCGACCCGTTCGACCCCCAACGGCTCCGCCTCCCTGACGAACGGATCGGGAGAGCCGGGCCTCCCCGCCATGCGGAGGGAGAGCCGTTTCTCCGAGGTCCGATCCCCTATGGTTGGGTGGCCTGTGCGGCAATGCTCCCCGGTCCGGGTTTCTCCCTGGCGATGCTCTGCCGGTTCCTCCGGGATCGGTTCCCGGCCAGGCCGAAGCGATTCACGATGGCCGAGTATGCGGCCGGAGTCGGGGCCTCGGTCTGGACGGTCCGCCGGTCCTTCCGGGAGGCGGAGCGGGCCGGGTTGATTTTGGTCGATCAAAAATCCGGCCGGAAACCGACCGTGGCCATCATCGACCCGACCGAGGCGGAGACCGACTCCGGCCGTCCGCCTCTGTATGGGCCGGTCCCTTGGAGCTGGTGGTATCGGACCCTCCGGCTCCCTGGCAAGGCCCCCCAAGTGGCGGGAGTGTGCTGGACCCTGGCCGGTTGGGAACGGTCGGGATCGGTGGAGCTGGTCTTGGGCGATTGGTCGGAGTGGGGCCTCTCCCGGTATGCGGCCAGTCGGGGCCTCGATGCCTTGGAGCGGGCCGAGCTGGTGGAGGTCCGGAAGAAAATCGGCTGTGCGAGTCAGATTACTCTTTTGGGAGAATCCGGTGGCCGATAGTCGGGAACCACCAAAATGTAGCCCGGTGGTCCCACCCGTAAGTGGTGTCAAAGTCTGGGGCCGGATGAATGCCCCCCGGCTCGGAGGCTAACTCCCTCATTCGATGAGCCACAACCCTGATGAGGAGCATACAGCTGACCACATCGTGGAAATGATGAGGGCAACCGTAGGCGGCCAGGGTGGCCGCCTCTGATCTGTCGAATTTACACTCCTCCACCAGTATTCTGGCCATTTGGTTCATAGCGTCATGGCGGCTGCGAGGCTTCGGAATTGGGCGACCTTTCATCGGGATTCCTCCGTTGTGCAGGGCATGCATTCGGTAACATAGTTCACGATGACCGGGGCATTCCTCGGATCGTAGGTTAAATTGGACGAATCGCATGGGTTGGAAAACCATCAACAGAAGCCGATACTACTACCGATCCCGCCGGGAGAATGGCCGGGTCCGGACCGAATATGTCGGGTCGGGCCAGGCGGCGGAACTCATCGCAACGCTGGACCTCTCCGACCGGGAGGAACGACAAGCCGAGCGGGAGGCGGAGCGGGCCGAGAGGGAAGCGGCGGAGCGGGAGGAGCGGGAGCTGGCGGATTGGTTCGGCCGAGTGGAGGCCGTGGCGGAGGCGGCTCTCATCGCGGCCGGGTTCCATCGACACAACCGAGGCGAGTGGAGGCGGAGGCGAGATGGCCAAGACGAACACACTCCCGGCCAAATCTGAGGCCGAAACCGAGATTCCTCGAACGGCGGAGGAACTTCGCTCCCTCTTGGATCGGGCCAAGTTGGGAGACCGATCAACCCTCCCCCAAGTCCGAGCCTTGCTCTCCGACCCGGAGCGGAGTCGATGGTATGTCGAGAATCTCGGCTCTCCGCCAAATTGGCTGAAAAACCACATGGCGGAGCGGGTGGCCCCGAAAGACTTGATGGTTCGGGAGTCATTCCACCGAAAGCTCGATGAGGTCCGGGAGGAACTGGCCGGACCCGACCCGACCCCGATGGAGCGACTCTTGGCCGAGCGGGCGGCATGGTGTTGGGCGGAGGTCAACATCCGTCAGATCAGTTATGAGCAAGCCGAGAATCTCACTCTCCGCCAGGCCGAGTTCCAACAGAAGCGAATCGACGCGGCCCACCGTCGGTTCCTCTCGGCCATCAAGACCCTGGCCACCGTCCGCAAGCTGGCCCTCCCGGCTCTCCGCATCAACGTTGCACAGAACCAAGTGAACCTCGGTTGATTCGTCCGAGCGGCCCAACATCGAGCTGGAGACGATCATGGCGGACCGACCCGAACACTCCGAGACCACGGCGGAGGCGAGAGGCCAGGCCGTTGAAGCCTATGCGGCCCGGTCGGACGTTTCCGAGGCGGCTCGGATCGCGGGAGTCGATGAGGCGACGTTCCGCCGATGGCTCGACTCGAATGCGGAAATCAATGCCGAAATCAACCGGGCCAGATTGGAGCGGGCCTCCCGGCTCCGGGCGGAGGTCCGGGAATTGGCCTCGGAGGCGATGGCCTCTCTCCGGGAACTGGTGTCGGACCCCAACACTCCACCGGCCATTCGGCTCCGGGCCTCTCTGGCGGTTCTCCAAGCCTCCGAGGCGACGAAGGCCGAGACCATCGGCCCAACCGACCCGGCCGCGATCCGTTCCGAGTGGAACCAGAGAGACTTACTCTCCCGGATCGGCCTCGGTCTGTAGCCTTCCGACCTCCGACCCTCTCTCCGCCTTTTTAGGGGCCTCTGGTGGCCTCTGGGAGGCGTTTCCATTGAACGGCCGAAGTTGACCCTCCGGTCTCCGCCGGGCCGTCTCCGGGCCTCTGATGGCCCCACAATGCAAGGCCGTTGCAACGGTCCGGGATGGGTCCGCCTCCGACCCGTTTCGGTCCGAGTTGTTTACCGGATTTCTACCGGATTGGCCCGGTAGTCTCGGAGACCCGATTGGCCGATCGTCCGCCCATTTACTGACTTGCGACAAATAAGCATGAGAGGCGTTGCAATGGGTTGCGAGTCGATGGAGGATCGGCTAAAGTGCTTTCCAACGTTGGAGTTACACTGGCTTCACTCCGACGTTTTGGGCCAATCGACACACTGGAGGTCACAGGTTCGAGCCCTGTATCGCCCATTGACTTCGATCAGTCTTCGTTTTCTATACTTTAATTCACGTTCGACATCTCATGGAACTTGATATGGCCTTAGCGATGTTTCGCTGAGGTTTTTTATTGGTGGACAGAGCTCCTGAGACAAGGTTGGGATGAATCTGGCCGCTTCAGGTCAGGACAAAGGTTTCTGAGGGGCTGTGCAGAACGGAAAAGAGAGAGTTGGGGTAAATCTGTTGGTTTTGACGATCTTGCTACTTGATTTTTTTTATTGCTAAGGAATAGACTTGAGATGTGGGTTGTTCTTGATGGATGACCACGCGGCTAAGAAAGCCGGCACAAGCCTCAGGAAAGGGCTTGTGTCGGCTTTTTTGTTCATATGTCATCGTGTTCTTTTATGAAAAAGAAGGGATGATCTATGAATCGATGTCAACTTTGTGGTTTGGATGTTGTTTCCCAGGATTAAACCCTGGGGGAATGAATCGATCAGATCAGGCGATTGCACTCGCGATCGGGTCGCTTGAGGCTTCGCATTGCTTCAAGCGGCCGTGAAGTGTTGTCGCTGAGGACTTTGGTTGAGCCTAGCGCGCCGGTCGAGCGCCGGTGAGCGGGTGTTTGCGCGCCTCTTGCGGGGCACCAACGTGATCACGACGCCCCGCAATAGGAGCGGGGAGAGCATCTCATGTCTTACACTCTTCACTTATCGAGAACCCGATCTCTGTTGTGTCACGATCTCGTGACTCTGCGATCGGGTCGGACCCGGCGAGCCAGGGGCCGCCGGTTGGAACGGCTCGAAGATCGGACACTGCTGTCCCAGATCTTCGGTCAGCTTTATGAAGACATGGATGGCGACGGCCTGAGGGATGTGGGCGAAGTGGGCATCGAGGGGGTTGAGGTTCAGCTTCTCAAGTTCAATATCTTGGATGGCTCGACCTCTGCCTACCAAACGACGACCACCGATGCCCTGGGAAGGTACTCGTTTGGCAACGATGGCCAGCCCGTTCCTGTCGGGAACTACCTGCTCCAAATTGCTCCCGAAGCGGTTGGGGCCGTGCAGACCTATCCGATGGTCGAACACTCCGCCCGACCGTATTTCCTGAGCATTGATTCGGAGAACCAGACCATCGGCGCCTGGTCCGACAGTGAATTGACCGATCCGACCGCAGGCTGGATCGATGAGATTCCCACGTCGGGGCCGGAAAGTACCCACTCCTACTTCCTCAACGGCGACTTCCTCTTCCAGTTCGGTCCGCAGGGGGTCGCACCGTCTCGGGTTTCGTTCTCGGGGATGGCCACGGTTGTGACGACCGCCTCACCGGGAGGCGATGCCGACGGCGATGGCCTGGCCGACGTCTCGGCCACGATGACCTCGCTGGAACTCAACGGTATTCTCCGCTCGGAACAGCACGAGCAGGGGTACCAGGGAACAATCTCCCTTTCGCTTCAGGATTCGCCTGCGTCAGACGGACTGATCGAGGCACGACACGATTCCGAGGAACTGGCTGACGGTACCTTTGAGCTGTTCGTCTCGCTCGATGTACCAGAGCGGTTCAATGTTACCTCTCCCCTCACGAACCGTACCGCGATCGGGTTCATTGCTCGGGAAATTGCTCGCTTCCCGGCCTTTGGCCACGTTTATGAGCAACGCGGAACAGAGCCGCCGGTGGCGCTGTACAACGAAGGCGGTGAGCAGCAGGGTCAGCTGTTCTTCTCGTCGATGACACCGACACCGGGGGCCGATTTCGGGGTCTTCCGCCTCGGTGCGATTGAGGGAAAGAAGTTTGAAGATGTCAACGGAGATGGTGTCTTTGATGAGGGCGAGCCTGGCCTCGAAGGCTGGGAGATCGTCATCGAGAGCCTCGGGACCGAGCTCGACACAGATGATGGTGGGAGCCCTGGGGGTGGTCAGGCTGGCCCTCCTCCAGGACACGGTCATGCCCCTGGTGGCCCGGTTACGGTCACGACCGGACCCGACGGTTCGTACCTGCTCGAAGGCCTGGGGCCGGGCTATTACAAGGTCACCGAAAGCGTGGCGCTTCCCTGGGTGCAGACGCTGCCGGGGGCACCCGATTTCTCGTACACGATTCTCCTCACGAGCGGCGGGACGGAGATCCTGAATTTCGGCAACGTCCTGCAACTGGGCGGGATTGATTATGGCGACGCGCCCGAAAGCTATGGAACGCTGTTGGCCGACGACGGACCCCGGCACGAGATCGTCAGTGCGTTGCGGCTGGGGGGCTCGGTCGATCCCGAGGAGGATGGACAGCCTGACGGGCTGGCACTGGGAGACGACCTGGACGGCAATGACGACGAAGACGGCGTGAACTTCACGTCCGCCCTGGTCGCCGGCAGGGTCAATACGATCATCGTCAACGCCTCGGGGGCCGGCAACCTCAGCGCCTGGCTCGACCTGGATGGCAACGGGGTCTTCGACCCGACCGATCAGGTTGTGACCGACGAGCCGCTCGTGGCGGGTGAGAACGAGGTCGAGATCGACCTGACCGCGATCGGCGAGCTGGAGGAGGGCGTCGACACCTTTGCCCGGTTCCGGTTCAGCACCGACGTCGGGCTCGGACCGCTTGGCGAGGCGAGCGACGGCGAGGTCGAAGACTACGCCGTGACGATTTACGCGGCCTCGGACGTGGGGATCATCATCGGCCAGGTCTTCGAGGACCTTGATGGCGACGGGCTTCGCGATCCGACCGAAGTGGGCCTGAACGACTGGACGATCGAGCTGGTCAGACTCGACGGGGTGGTCGTCGCCTCGACGATCTCGGCCACCGATGGCGACAACGATGGAATGTACGCGTTCGTCGATATCATCCCGGGGACCTACGAGGTTCGTCAGCTCGTGCCCGAAGGGGACGTGACCTGGTTGCAGACCTACCCTGGTGGCGAGAGCGGCGCCGTCTCCTACTTCATCGACGTTGTCCCTGGCCAGATCGGCAGCCCGCCCTACGTGGTTGCTGCGAGCGATGGCACCGCGACCTGGCTGGCGGACCTGGGGCCGGGGGTTGATACGTTTCCGTTGCTGGCGCAGTTCTCGCTGCTCAGCGGGGGCGGCGGGGCCGGTCACGGCGGCGATCCCTTGAACTTGACCCTCTTCGGCACGGGGGTGGTCGAACGCTTCGCCGCGACCGACGAGGACGGGGATGGCACAGCTGAGACGGTGCCGGCGACCTTCCAGAGCCTCGAACTCTCGGGTTATGTCATGGTCGGAGGGCACGAGGGTACGCCCGGTGAGATCATGGGGCCGGTCACGGTCCGGCTCTTGCAGCCGGCGACGGGCCAGTTCGGCGGAAGCAGTGAGCACGGCGAGGAGGAAACGGAAGACGGAGCGATTCCCGTTTCGTTCTCGATGCTCCTTGAGATCGACCTGACCGAGCTGGGGATGGGGGTTTACACCAGCAGCGGTACGCCTGTCTCGTTCGACGGCGGCGTCTTGCAAATTCCTTACGTGGGCACCGACATCGCGCACGAGGGTGGTGGTCCTCCGATCCAGTTCAATGACGGTGCCGGGTCGATCTATCGACTCGTTGCGGGGCATCTCATGCCCGCCTATGGAATCGACTTCGGCAACTTCGCCGATGTCTCCGTGAGCGGCGTGGTGTTCGACGACTCCGATCTCAACGGGGTTCAGGGTCTCGATGAACCGGGCCTGGCCGGCGTGACGATTATGGTGCAACTGGCCGTGGAGGAATCGGACCACGGCGGCGGCCACGGCGGCGGCGGTTCGGCCGGTGGACATGAAGAGACTGAACCGACGGTTTTCCTCACGCTTACCGATGCCAACGGCATGTGGTCGCTGGCGAACCTGGGACCAGGAACGTACACGATTCAGATCATCCCAACAGGTGCCTACAAGGCAAGCTCGGGAGATCCGAACGATCTGCTCACAACCGTAAGCTTCGCAAGTGGCGATGTGATCACGGAGATCAATGGCGCCCTGGCGCAGCGCGATTACGGCGATGCGCCCGATCCGACCTATCCGACTCTGATCGCCTCGGACGGTGCCTCTCACGTGGTGACGGAGAACTTCCGACTCGGCGAGCTGATCGACGGGGAACCCGACGGACAACCGACGCCCGGCGCCGATGGCGATCCGAGCGACGACGGTGTGACGTTCGCCTCGACGGTGCTTCTGACGGGTCAGGAGACGACGATCACGGTGCACGTTTCGCTTGAGGGCGGCACCGGATTCCTCGATGCCTGGGTCGATTTCAATGCAGACGGCGACTGGGACGACCCCGGCGAGCAGATCTTTGTGTCGCAGGAAGTCGTTGAGGGTGAGAACCTGCTCCCCTTCACGGTGCCGATTGACGCCTCGGCAGGCGTCACGACCTTCAGTCGGTTCCGTCTCAGCCGGACCGGCGAATTGGCCCCGACCGGCGATGACGCGGCCGGCGAGGTCGAGGACTACTTGCTGTCGTTCAACGCGGCGCCGACGATCACCGCTCCGGCGGGTCAGGCGGCGAAGGAGCGAATCACTGGCGGCTTCGAGCTTGGCACGCTGGTCGATCCTGGTGACGAGGGTCCCTGGTCGGTTGTGGTGGACTGGGGTGATGGCACGATCGAGACCCTGACCGTCGATGAGGCAGGCGCGATCGATCCGAGTTCGCATCGGTATCTGACTGCGGGAACGTTCGAGGTCACCGTCTCGGCCACGGATGACGACGGGGCCGAGGGGCCGTCGAGCAGCTTCGAGGTCGTGGTCGAACCAACCCCGGCGACTCCGGGAGACATGGACCGCGACGGTCTGACCGACCTGGTTGACTACACCTCTCACGTCGGCTCTGGCGGCCGGTTTGAGATGCGGCATTCCTCGGACGGCAGTGCCCTCGTGGTGCCGCTCGGAGAGGCGGGGGACATCCCGGTACACGGCGACTTTGATGGTGACGGCATCATCGACGTGGCCGTCTTCCGCCCGAACGTTGACATCACTGGCGACGGCATTCCGGATGCCGCCGGATGGACGATCATCGAATCGTCGACCGGCAGCACGAGAGAGGTCCTCTTCGGTGCTCCGGGTATGATGGACCTGCCCGTGCCGGCCGACTATGACGGCGACGGGAAGGCCGACATCGCCACGTTCCGACCGGACAGCGACCTGACCCCTGGCGCGGCTGAGTGGTTCATCCTGCCCAGCGGCACCGGGATGGCCTATTCGTTTGCCTTCGGCGCAGCGAACCTGATGGACCTGCCCGTGCCGGCCGACTATGACGGCGATGGGAAGTCCGACATCGCCACGTATCGATCGGTGAGCGATCTGCTTGCGGCGTCGGCCCAATGGTTCATCGTCCCCTCGTCGACGAATCTCGGATATGCCGAGGCCATGGGTGATGCCGGAAACCTCGCGGCTCCGGGCGACTATGATGCGGATGGCCGGATCGACCTGGCGACCTTCAGCCAGACTTCCTCGATGTGGAGGATTCACCACAGCTCGACGCAGGATGTACAGTCGATCCTCTTCGGGACGATCAGTACCCGCACGGTTCCACTGCTGGCCCCCCTGGTGAGCCGTTTGGCCGCCACGGATCATGCCCTGGGAACGGGATCGGCCTCGGCTGCCCGGCTTGCAGCGATGAATGATCATTCGAAAGCGCTTCAGATCGTTGATCTGGCGCTGGATGATCTGGACGACTGGCGGTGGAACTGACCACTGCGCCCTGGCTCGCCGGCCGAGTATTCTCGGTCGGTGGGTCAAGGGTTTGTTGCCAAATTCTCTGGTTTGATTGTTCAGTTCAGTCTGCGTTCGAATCGGAGGATCATCCGATGAAAGTCATCTGCGATGTTGATAAGTTTGGCCTGAAAGCCTGGTCGAGGGCGGGTCGATGGCAGCCCTATGCCGTGGGTCTGGCAGTGGTTGTGACCGTCTGCCTATTGAGTTCAACGACCAGGGCCGGGGTACAGGTCAGGGACCGGGTGTCCGGTGCGGGAGACCAGGCCCTCTCGCAAGCTGAAGGTCGAAACATCCAGACGTTACTGTATCACCATTCCCTGCTCATTCGGCACGTCGTTTTTGATTATGAAGATGAGCATGGATCTGGGGTAATGACCTTGACCTGGGTAAGCGATCCCGACTCCTATCCGTGGCTCGTGGAAACGCTCCAGCAACACGTTGCACAGATGCAGGACCGTCTGGAGCGTGGGGCAAGGATTTACCAACGTGATTTGGTCTTCCGGGCGATCTTTGATTTTGCGAGCGAGATCAGCTTTGAGTCTCAGTTCATCCCCGGTGGAGTCCTGGTCTTCGAGACGAGCCACAATCCGCTGGTCGCTGAGTTCATCCGGCTCCATGCGGAGAAGGTGAACCTCTTTCTTGAACAGGGACAGTCAGCCTTGCTGCCAGTCTCTGCGCGAGGAGGTCGGGGACCCAAACCATGATGATGATGGATAGGGGTCTTTGGAGCGGGTTTCGAACCGTCAGATCGACGCTCCGAGGATCCGGGGAATCCTGATTAAACGTGACCGGCCCTGATGGGATGACCCATCAGGGCGGCTTTGCGTTGGAGGTGGGAGGACTCCTGAGGGTCGATCAGAACGGAACCATCGCGACCGGGAGTTGTTGGAGCTTCGCGTCAAAGCTCTGGGACCGAGGATTTCCCGTCCCCCGAATCGGGGTGCATTCCCTGGTGGATCATGGCCATGCGTTCGCGGTGGCGGAACCAGGAGTTGAAGATTCCAGCAACGGAACCGGAAAGAATTGCGACAATGGCGATCCACGCAAACCAGGGGATCGAACCGATGGCGGTCCAAACACTCGACATGAGGAAGCCTCCGACACGAGCAAGGAGCAGAATTGCCTGCGACGCCCAGCATGATCGAGCGGGCGAAGACCAGGTGTTCAGGAGGGGGTTCGCTGTTCCTGTAGATTTCTTGTAGAATTACGTTCGGGTTCAGGTTCGTTCGGATCAGTGGTTTCTTGGAGGAATGATCGGGTCGGGTGCGGACTGGATTGGTCCGGATCGCCCGGAATCGTCGGCGAAGGAGCCGGGTCGGGGTAACGATTGAGGACTGAGAGGAGCTCGGCGGCGTCGATTGTCTCGCGATCGAGCAGCCGTTCAGTCAGGGCGACGAGGGCATCCGCACGGCGTCGGAGCACGGAATGTGCCAGGGCGAGCGCGTCGTCGAGGATCCGGCGGACCTCAAGGTCGATCTCTCGGAGGGTCCGTTCGCTCCAGCCGGGGCCACCCTGACCGGAGGAGGGGTCGATTCCGTAGCAGACCCGGCCGAGGTTGGGGCTCATGCCGAAGTCGGTGACCATGCGGCGGGCGATCTGGGTGGCGCGTTGGAGGTCGCTGGTCGCACCGTCGGAGATGGAGCCGAGGGCAAGTTCCTCGGCCGCGGTGCCGCCGAGAAGCCCGGCAAGGCAGTGCAAGAGCCACTCGGTCGTGTGGAGGAAGCGGTCTTCCTCGGGTCGATACATGGTGAAGCCGCCCATGCCATTGCCCCGGCCGATGATGGTGACCTTGTGGACGGGGTCGGTGCCGGGAAGGCTGGCGGAGACGAGGGCGTGGCCGGCCTCGTGGACGGCGATGCGTCGGCGCTCGTCGGGCCGCATGATCCGGCCACGGGTCTCGGGACCGGCAAGAATGCGTTCGAAGCCCTGTTCGAAGTCGGCCCGCTCGACGCGGTCCTTCCCCTTGCGGGCGGCCAGCAGGGCGGCCTCGTTGACGAGATTGGCCAGCTCGGCACCGGCGAAGCCGGAGGTCATGGCGGCAACCTGGCGGAGATCAAGCTGATCGCAGAGGGGGATCTCTCGGGAGTGGACCTTGAGGATTTGTTCTCGGCCGGAGAGGTCGGGGGGATCGACCCGGATGTGGCGGTCGAATCGCCCAGGGCGGATCAGGGCGGGATCAAGCGTTTCGGGGCGGTTGGTGGCCGCCATGACGATGATGCCGCTATTGACATCGAAGCCATCCATCGCCACGAGGAGCTGGTTGAGGGTCTGGTCGCGCTCGTCCTGGGCTCCGGAAGCGCCGGAGGACCGGACCTTGCCGATGGCGTCGATCTCGTCGATGAAGATGAGGCAAGGGGCCTTGGCCTCGGCCTTGGCAAAGAGGTTGCGGACCCTGGCGGCGCCAACGCCGACATACATTTCCATAAAATCGGAGCCTGATAAGGCAAAGAACGGGACCCCTGCTTCGCCCGAGACGGCTCGGGCGAGCAGAGTCTTGCCGGTGCCGGGTGGGCCGACGAGGAGGACACCTTTGGGGATGCGACCGCCGAGTGCGGCGTAGCGTTCGGGAGTCTTGAGGAAGCCGACGACTTCCTGGAGTTCCTCGACGGCCTCGCGAAGCCCGGCGACGTCGTTGAAGGTGACGCGACGGGTCGATTGGTTGCGGGCGTTGGATTTACTGCGAGTGAAGGCCATCGCGGGGCCGAGCCCGCCTCCCCGGGTGATCAGGAAAAGGCCGAGCAAGAGGAGGACGACCAGGCCGAGGGTGGCGATGCCGGAGGCAAGGGGGCCGATGTCTCTCGTGAATTCATAGTCGTCGGCATGTTGATCGAGGAGTTCGGTCAGGTTCGGGTCGGCCTGAGCGCCCGACCAGGTGGCTCGGACCCGTCTCGGCTGGCCGTCGGCATTGAGGGAGCGGAGCTCGGCGTCGAGGCTCCGCGTCCCCAGTTGGACCGACTTGACCTGTCCCTCGATCAGGTTGCGTCGGAACTGGCCGTAGGTCCAGGACTCGATTGCCGAGGCGCGATGGTTCATGATCGCGGCGATGGAAAAGAGCATCAGGACGGTGGCGATCGCAAGGCCCCAGATGAGGGGTCGATTCCATTCTGACGCGTTTCCTGAGGAAGGTGACTGATGCGCGCTCATCGGGGTTCGTCTCGGTGATCGATGTCAGGGCGAAAGCGATGGGAATCCGTAGTCGACGGTCAATCGAAAAGACGAGAGAATGGTGATATTTTAGAAAATGTTGAAACGAATTGTCGTATTATGATTCAGAATCTCCGGGATCGATCCGGAATCCAGAGCGGGCCTTGAAGGCTTCGGGGCGGGAGCGTCGATCGGGAGTGGCCGGGATGGCTACGCCAATGGTCGAGGCGGCGGGGTGGTGTTCGATTCGGCGGGCTTTGGACAGGTCAATGGTGCCGTCGGAGAGGGCGACCTCGATGCGACGATCGCCGGGGAGTTGCTGGGGAATGATCACGGTGAAGGTGCTACCCCGACCGGGTTCGCTGTCGAGGGTCACGTCGCCGCCGAGCATCCGGGCCAGTTCCCGGACGATCGAGAGGCCGAGCCCGGTTCCCTGGTGCTCTCGGATCAGGACGTCGGCCGACTGGCCGGGGATGCCGGCCTGGCGGAACTTCTCGAAGATGACCTCGCGGTCCTCGGCTGCAATGCCGACACCGTTGTCGGCCACGGCGACGACGATGGATCGGCCTTCGGCTTTGGCCGAGAGGATTACGCGGCCTCCTTCGGGTGTAAACTTGATGGCGTTGGAAAGGAGGTTGTAAACGATCTGTCGGAGTTTCCCCTGGTCCTGTCGCACGAGCGGGATGGCCTCGTCGAGCCGGCATTCGAGCTCGATGCTTTTGCGCTCGGCCATCGGGCGCATTTGCACGGCGAGGGTTTCGCAGACTTCTCGGACGGAGAAGTCGTCGGAGCGGACCTCCATCTTGCCGGACTCGATTTTGGCGAGGTCGAGGATGTCGTTGATCATCGCGAGGAGCATGCGACCACTGTTCTGGATGTTCGACGCATAACGGCGCTGTTTCTCGCTGAGCTGTTCGTTTCCGGAGAGGACTTCGGAGAAGCCAATAATGCTATTTAAGGGTGTTCGGAGTTCGTGGCTCATGGTGGCGAGGAAATCACTCTTGATCCGGTTCATCTCGTAGAGGGCCATGTTGGCCTGGGCCAGCTCATCGACTTTGCGGTCGAGATCGCCGTTGACGTCGCGCAGTTCCTGCTGCATGGCGACGAGGTTGTGGAGCATGCGGTTGAAGGCGTGGGAGAGCTCCTCGAACTCGTCTCCGGTCTGGATGCGGCTGCGGATATTGAGTCGGCCGGCGGCGATGGCGTCGGAGACCTCGCGGAGGTGCTTGACCGGACGGACGATGATGTAGCGGACGATCGTCCAGGAGGCGAACATTGCCAGGATGGCTGTAACCAGGGCCGTGGCGATCAGGATGGCTCGGTTGCGGTTGATGGCCTTGTTGGTCTGCTCCATCGGCAGCTTGACCAGAACGACGCCGGCGAGGTCGCCGGGTTGGGTGCGGGCGTACTTGCCCGTCTCGTCGAGGCGGATCATGTCATGATACTGGGCGGCGTAAGAGAGGCCGGGTTCGTCGTCGAGGGGGGGGGGCTGCGGATCGATCTGTTGCAGGCCGGAGGTGGGGGCGTCGTCATCCACGCTGGTCATCTCGATCGGCACCATCGCAGGGACCGAGTCGGAGGCGGGGCTGGCGTGGCAGGAAGCAATGCAGCCGGGACGAAAGAGAACGGCTTGCACATAGGTATATTCCGAGCGATCCTGGCCGATTTCGGTGTATTCGGCCGGAGTACCGTCGGGGAAACTGTAGGGGCGAGTCACGCCGTTGACGTCCCAATCGCCGCGCTGGCGGACGGCGGCCTGGAGAAAGCGATCAACGATCCGGCGTTCGAATTCGTCGCGAGGGCGGCGGTCGGCGTCCTCGGCAAACGGCTTGACGACGTGCCAGTCGAAGTGCTGGAAGCCGTCTTTGGGGGTCAGTTCCCGAGACACCTTGTCGACGATCGGGGCCAGTTCGGGACGGACGAGCGCAGCCTTGAGGTGAATCTCCTCAAGGATTGGCTTGACCTGCATCCGGGCGGCCTGACGGCTCTGGCCGATGACCAGGCTTTCGGTCTTGCGACCGTAGATGTAGAAGCTGATCGTGACCAGCAGCAGAATGCCGCCGCCGAAGATAAACCGGCACTTTCGCTCCAGGCTCGTTTCGCCGAGCAGGTGCTTGAAGGTGCGATACGACACCGGCGGTCTCCGTCGGGACGCTCGGAGAACGAAACGATCCGCCGACGGACGCGACGAGGTCCGAGCAGCGGGTCTTGAGACGCTTGCGATCGTCGGCGCGGGTCCTTCCTGGATTCAAATTCAGGATACCCGATCGTGGCAAGGCCGCCTAGATGACCCTCGCCGCTGCCCCGGAGGAGGGATTATTCGTCGGACGGATTGCCGAGGACGGCTCGAACGGCGAGGGGACCAGCCGAATGATCGTTGGCCGGAGGGACCTCGATGACGAGCGGCTCAATTGTGCCCTTCACCTGGAGGGTGTGTGTCCCGGTTTCCAGGCCGTGCAGGAGAGCCGAACCGGTCGTGTCGGTGCGGAGCGTGAGCGGCCATCGGGCTGCATACGGACCCTCGGAGCGGACGACCCGAAACGGCTGGTCGGGGGCAGGCCGATCGTTGGCATCGACGAGTTGGAGCAAGACAGGGACGCCGGGCTCCGGGATGTCGAGGGCAAGGTCCGGGAGGGGTTCCCCGTCGGTGACCAGGAGCTCGATGCTGGGTGAGGTCCAGACCTGATCACGAGCCGCCTGGACGAGGTAGCGGCCGGGAGTCAGACCGGAAAGGGCGAACGAGCCGTCGGCCCGGGAGGTGGTTTCGAGACTGAGGGCGAGGGAAAGCGCACCGCTTCCTTGATGTTGGGCCGAGACCTGGATCTGGCCGAGGCGGTCACCGATCGGTTTGCCTCCGATGGTGACGAGTCCTGAGACGGTGATCGGAGGCGGAAGGACCACGCGAGGCGCTTCAGCGTCGGCATCGTCGGCCCGGAAGACGATCGCGCCGTTCGACCCGGGAAGGCGGACGGCGACGGAGGGGCCAGGGAGTCGGCCGGCAGGCTCCTCATTGCTGAGGGAGATCCAGCCGCCTTTCCAGAAGAGGCGGCCCGAAGCGTCGGTGATTCCTTCGCCGATTGGCTGCGCGAAGGAGGGGGAAAAGAGCAAGGCTCGAGCGCCGAAGGCGGGGACCTCGCCGTTTTCGAGGAAGACGCGAGCGGCCGAAGGAGGGACTGGGAAGCGTTGCTCCTGGGAGGCTAGGGTATTCGCAGGGGCGGCGAGTTCCAGGCGATTGATGCCCTGGGCTAGCTCGACATCGATGGGGCCAAGCGACTGGTGGTCCTGGTCGATGGCCCGGGTGATCCAGAGGGACGCGGTGCCGACCGGGAGCGGCCCGATCCGGAATCGGCCGGTTTCGCGGTCGTGCAGGACGCTCGGCTCGAACCGTCCGCGTGCAGGATCGCGGGCAACATCGACCCGATCGTTTCGAACCTGGAGGCCGTGGCGGGGCAGCAGGAGGCCGTCGAGGTAGGCGACCGGTTCGGCCCGGAGTTCGACCTTCTGGTCGTCGTCGGAGTTCAGTTCGATGGCGCGGCCGAGGATGGCGACCGGGGCACGGAAGAGCTTGGCGGCCGGGTTCTCGGAGAAGGTGAAGATTGGAGGTGGTTCGAGGCCGTCGAGGATACCTCGGATGCGGTAGGAACCGCTGGGAAGTTCGGTGAAGCGGGCCAGGCCGGTCTCATCGGTGGTTGCGGCGAAGTCGGTCGATTCCTCCCAGTCAACGAGCAGGACCGTTCCGCGGGCGGGCTGGCCGTCCGTGTTCTGGAGTCGGACCTGGAGCGTGGCGGGGCCTCGACGAACGGCTCGGAGCGGGATCGGCTCGGCATTCGGCTCGGCGGCGGAGACGGCGACCTGGGCGGTGGCCTCGTAGAACGGCTCGGCGCGGTCGGGGTTGGGGTGAAGCTTCGAGTCGCGGAACCGGACGAGGACGAGATGATGTCCAGGTGCCTGGAAGGCGTGGGATCCGATGCCGCTGTCATCAACCGCGAAGGAGGAGGAGGAACCGGACTGGGGCAAGGTGATGAAGAAGTCTCGGGAATTCAGTGGTGTCCCATCGGGGAAGAGGACCCGAAAATGCCGCTCAGTGGGGCGGGGTTGGAGCGACAGGGAGTGCGCGACCGTCTGGCCGTCGGCGACCTCGATGCCCTCGCTGATGCCGAGGACGGGAGCCTCGTTTCCGACTCTGGGGAACATGACACGAGCCTGAGGGAATTGCCCCTCCCCCGCTTGAATGCGATACGTCCCAGGCAGGAGGTACTCGAAGCGGACGACTCCGTCGGGGCCGGTGGAGCCGATCGGGAAGATCCGGGAGAAAGGGTCGACAGCGTCGGGGGCGCGAGGGATGCCGATGATCATGGTCCGAGGGAACAAGTTCCCGTAGGGACTCACGTAATCGAGCCGGACCCCCGCGTTCGGAAGGGGCCGGCCATCCTTCAGGACGGTGACGAGCAGGGTTCCCCCCCGATCGGCCAGCGTGATTTCGAGAGGGGGGCGATCGGGGGTGTCCGGGAAAGGAGGCGGGGCGTACGCCACTGCCGGGGGCTTGTCCTTCGGGGAGACGATGACGAGGAGGGTGCTTGTGAACTTATGGAACGGGCCGGTGATGCGGAAGTTGCCGTGGGCGTCGGTCGTGGTCGAGCGTTGCTCGCCCACGAACCGCATGCCGGTGTTGAACTCGGCCCGGACAGCGACATAGGCCTCGGAGACGGGAAGGCCCCGGGTATCGGTGACGATCCCTTCGATCCAGGTGATTTCCTGATTCTCGTTGGCACGACGCACGAACCCGGGCAGATCGTGCGGGACGCCGGGCGGCCGCTCCGTGGCGGGGCCGACGATGAGCCCTTCAATACGGCGGCCGGGGACGACCGTGGGTTTCACCTGCTCGACCCGAACCGGCTGGCCGTCGAGGAAGGCCCGGAGGGTTTGCGGTCCAGGCTGAACCTGGCGGAGGGAGAAGCGGCCGTCGGCGTCGCAAACGGCCCGAGAAGCGTTCCAGGGGGTTTCTCCGATGCCGACGGTGTCGATCTTGCCGATCAGGCCGGGAGCAATCCGTCCTTGAACCTCGCCGAAGCGGGCCAGGTGGGGGACCTGTGGCTGTACGGTCTGACCTCCGACGACCTCGAACCAGCCGGTCGCACCGAAGCCGATTTCGGGGACGATGAAGCGGAGACGCTGCATTCCCTCGACCCAGCGGAGGCGAAGAAGACCATCGGCGTCGGTCTGGGTGGAGAGTCGGGCACTGGTCTCCTGATGGAAGCCGAACCGGCGACCCTCGGGAAACAGTTCAACGGAACAATGAGCGAGGGGGAGACCGTCGGGGCTGAAGAGCCGGATCTCGGAAGTACCGGTCGGGGGGCAGAGAACCTGGAGGCGGGGTTCTCCGCGTTCGCGCATCCAGCGGGTCTCGGCAGAATCGATGTACTGGTCCTCAGCCCTGCGCCGGAAGGACTCGTTGAGTGGGCCTCGGCCGAGGTGGATGATGTCCCAGGTTGAGGTTCTGGTGTCCTGAACCTGGACACGGCAGAGTGGGCCGTTCGATCCATCAGGTCCGGCGTGGAGGTTCAGGACGCGGAGCGGAGTCCACTGGAAGCGGCCATTCGCGTCGGTGGTGACGGTCGTTTCGGGGTGACCCCCTTGCGAAAAGGAGAGGGAGACGAAGGCGGCGGGCTGGTCGGTCCCGACGAACACGGCTGTCCCCTCGACCACCACAAGCCGATCATCGGATGAAAGTACCTGGGAAGGAATCAGGAGCATCCCGAGGAAGGCGAAAGGCAGGCGAATCATGGGAGTCGCTCCGATCGGGCCGCTGCGTCCGAATCGTCGAGGAGAAACCACGCCCTGAGACGCTTGAGCGTCGTTGACGATTCGATCGGATGAGAAGAGTTCAAGAATTCTTATGATGGGGTGGTGTGATCCTTCCTGGGTCGTTTGCGAGTGGGGGGAAGCGACTCGACTGGGCCATCGCCGGGCTGACAGGTGGGGCAGAAATGGCTGGAACGGCCGATGAGGCCGGCAATTCGGGCGCGGACGATCGGAGTCTGGCAGACCTTGCAGGGTTCGCCGGTGCGTCCGTAGACATGATTGATGGCGAGGAAACCACCTTCGAGGCCAAGAACGGTGCGGTACCCCTGGTCGAAGCTGGAGCCCTCGGCGGCGATGGCGTCGGCAAGAACCTCGCCCATGGCACGGTGCATGAGGTCGATGGAGGGACGATCGAGCGAGTTGGCAGGACGCTCGGGATGGATGCCGGAGCGGTGGAGGATCTCATCCGCATAGATATTGCCGATGCCGGCGAGCACTTTCTGGTCGAGCAAGGTGGGCTTGATGGGACGGGAGGTCCGGGAGAGCCGGGCGGCAAGGTCGTCGGCCGAAATGAGCAGGGCGTCGGGACCGTGGGATTTGGAAAAGGCGAGTGTGGCGGAATCGAGGTCGGGATACCAGGCGATCCGGCCGAGCCGCCGGGGGTCGTTGTAGTGAACGGCGGCGTAAGGTTTGGGATCGGCCATCGAGAAGGTGAGCCGAATGTGCCGGGCCAGCTCGGAATCGACCAGATAAAAGGCTCCGGTCATCCTCGGCTGGATGACGATGATCCCTCTGGGTGCAGTCAGGATGATCACCACCCATTTGCCGCGGCGATTGACCGATTCGACGCGTGCGCCTCGGCCGTTGCGTTCGAGGCTTTTGGCGTCGCAATTGGAAAGGAGATGGGGATCGATGACCGTGAGTTTGCGGATGATACGGCCCTGCAAGGCGGGCCGGAGGCCGCGAACCATGGTTTCGACCTCGGGAAGCTCGGGCATGGGAGTCGACTCGATCGTGATCGGGGATTCCAGGGAATCGAAGAAAACGGAAAACATTGAATTGTATTGTACGCCTTCGCGGATCGTTCACGAGCGAATCACCGATTGATCGCAAACGATCAGAAATGTTTCCGGAATCGCGCAGAAACGATCATTTTCTCCAGCAGGTTCTTGACGGGGTTCGGTCAGTATTGGAATCTAGTGAAGGATCGTGTGAGAACGCTGCCGGAAAGGGTGACATGTTGGTCGAATCGCGGCGTCGGACCTTGCTAGACCTGGTGAGCCGACAGGGCTTTGCGACCCTGGAGGAACTGGTGAAGGCGACCGGAGCGTCGGAAAGTACGATTCGGCGCGATCTGGAAGCCCTGGATCAGGCAGGGGCGATCAAGCGGACCCACGGCGGAGCAGTTTGCTCGGGCGAGGTGCGGTCGATGCCAGCGCTCGATGACCGGGTGACGACTGCTGCCGAGGAAAAGCGGGCGATCGGCCGGGCCATTTGCGACCTGATCGAAGATGGCGAGACGGTCTTACTGGACGGTGGGACGACCACCCTGGAGGTGGCTCGGGCTTTGGTGGGGCGGCCCTTGCAAGTGGTGACGAATAGCTTGCCGATTGCGGCGCTGCTGGCATCTAGCAAGGAAACCGACCTGATCCTGATCGGCGGGTACGTTTACCCCCGAACTGGCGTGGCGATGGGGCCCCTGGCCGTGGCCACGATGCAAGGCATCCGAGTACGCCGGGCAGTGCTGGGAGCAGGTGGAATCACTGGTGAAGGCGTGTTCAATTCGAACAGCCTGCTGGTCGAGACCGAGCGACAAATGATGACATGCGGGCAGGAAATCCTGATCGCCGCGGATCATTCGAAGTTTGGCCGCCAGTCCCTTTCGAAGCTTTGCGGGCTTGATGAGGTCGACCGCGTGGTGACGGACTCTCAGCTTTCCGACCCGGATCGGGAGATGCTGGAGGAGGCCGGTGTGGCGCTGACCATCGCTCCGATCAACCCGATTGAAGACAACTCCGACCATCGAACGTCGGCCCGAACCCCTGGATCGAGGAGCGTCTCCCGATGAGCGCGACCGCCGCGATCAGCCGAGGACAGATTGAACAGGTTGTTCGGTCGATCCTTCAGCAGCAATTCAACGGCAACGGCCAGCAGGCAACCGGATATCGACCAAACCTGGTGGTGAATATCTCAGCCAGGCATGTCCACCTGACGCAGGAACATGTGGACATCTTGTTCGGCCAGGGGTATCAGCTCACCGAGATGAAACGGCTTTATCAGGCGACCGATTTTGCAAGCAACGAGACGGTGGCGGTCGTGGGCCCACGTCAACGGATGATTCCGAACATCCGCATCCTGGGTCCTTGCCGGAAGTTCAGCCAGGTCGAGCTGTCATTCACCGATGCGATTAGCCTTGGGATTGATGCTCCCGTACGAATGTCGGGGGACATCGAAGGAACGCCGGGCTGCTTGTTGATCGGGCCGAAAGGGAGCGTCGAACTGACCAAGGGGGTCATCCGGGCCGAGCGGCATGTTCACATGGGGGATCGTGACGCCGAGTACTACGGCGTGAAGGCGAAGGATCGGATGAACCTTCGGATTCATGGCCCCTGCCCGACCACACTGGAGGGCCTGCTGGTTCGGACCCATCCGGACTGGAAGCTGGAGGTCCACATCGATACCGACGAAGGAAACGCGAGTGACCTGGTTCATGCGACCAAGGTTGAACTGATCAAACCGTGAGGTTCGGAGCGAGGCCGCTGGGCTTCGATCGCCGTCACTCACCGACACCGACCGACACCACTACGAACCATGCCGAGGATTCGGGGAGCGTGACCCCGGTCGACGGCCGAACTGCAGGGGACCGATCATGGCCAATGGATCCATCCACGAAGCACTCGGGATGATCGAAACAAAAGGATTCGTCGCGTTGGTCGAAGCGACCGATGCGATGCTCAAGGCGGCCAACGTTGAGCTGGCCGGCTGGGACAAGGTCGGCAGCGGCCTGGTCACGGCGTTTGTCGTCGGCGACGTCGCGGCGGTCAAGGCAGCTGTCGATGCTGGAGCCGCGGCCGCAAGTCGCATTGGCGAAGTCCTGAGTGTTCAGGTGATTCCGCGACCGCATGAGGAGCTGGGCGGTGTCTTGAGTTTTGCCAAGGCCAAGGCGGCAGCTCAGGCCGGCACTGCGTCCACCCCCAAGAAAGAGGGAGCCTGATCCCATGGCGAGCGGAAATGCTTCCGGAGAGGCGCTCGGGATGATCGAGTGCCGAGGACTGGTCGGCATCATCGAGGCGACCGACGCAATGCTCAAGGCGGCCAATGTGACCCACGTTGGTCGGATCAGCGTGGGCGGAACGTACGTCACCACGGTGGTTCGTGGGGACGTGGGGAGCGTTCGGGCAGCGGTCGAAGCCGGGGCCGAATCGGCCAGCCGGGTGGGAGACCTGGTCTCGGCACATGTGATCCCGAGGCCGGACCCGGCCGTGCTTGGCACTTTCTTCGCCTGAGTCGGTTCGGCCGATCGGGCCGATGATTGTCCTGGGCAGTTGTGCGGGAGGGCCTGTCCTCCCGCCTTGCATCGCTCCTCTCACCCCATTCCATGATCGAGAACCATTTATGAACGGCTCGGCACTGGGCCTGATCGAGACGAGAGGGCTCATCGGCCTGATCTACGCGTATGACGCGATGCTCAAGGCTGCGAATGTTGAAGTTGCCACGGCGGTCATCAAGCTCGACGGCGGCGTGGTCAGTGGCATTATCCGGGGCGACGTGAGCAGCGTTCGGGCCGCGGTCGAAGCTGGGGCTGAGGCCGCGGCCCGTTGCGGCGAGCTGCACGCGGCGCATGTGATTCCCCGGCCCGACCCGGCCGTGGTTGCCGCTTTCGTCGGCAAATGACCCGGATGCTTGAAAGGGACGCGCGATGAAGATTCTGGTCGCCAACCTCGGTAGCACCAGCTTCAAGTACCGCTTATACGACCTGGGCGCCCCGGGAGAGCCGATGCTGGCTCGGGGAGCGGTCGAACGAATCGGTGCGCCGCAGTCGAAGGTGGCATTCAGCTCGTCGAAAGGGAAGACCGACGGCGAGCAGCCGATCCCTGATCACGGGGAGGCGGTGCGGCTTTGCCTGGCGCAACTGACCGATCCGATGCTGGGGGTGATTGCATCGGCTGACGAGGTTGCCGCGATCGGATTCAAAGCGGTTCATGCGAAAGGTGTCAGCGGCGTTCAACGGGTTGATGAATCGCTTCTGGTCGCAATGGAAGCGTTCAATGATGTCGCTCCCGCACATAATCCCCCTTATGTGAAGGCGATGCGGATGCTTTCCGAGCGGTTCCCGGCGATGTCGCTGGTCGCGGCCTTCGAAACCGGATTCCATGCCACAATCCCGGACCGAACCCGACGGTACGCGGTACCAGAAGCATGGGCGACGGAACACGGCGTGCTTCGCTGGGGATTCCACGGCGCAAGTCATCGATACATCGCAGAGCGGTCGGCAGAGCTGATCGCACGTCCGGGCTTGAAGGTGATCTCGTGTCACCTTGGGGGAAGCTCGTCCCTATGCGCAATCAAAGAAGGAAAGTCGGTCGCCACGAGCATGGGAATGAGCCCGCAATCGGGTCTCTTTCAAAACAACCGAGTGGGAGATTTCGATCCGTTCGCCTTGCCTGCGGTCATGCGGGCGACGGGGATGTCATTCGAGCAAACCCTTAGCGTGCTGGCGTCTCAGTCGGGATTGCTGGGTCTCTGCGGAGTGAATGACCTCAGGGACGTGGAGGCGGCGGCGGATTCGGGAGATGCGAAGGCCCAGCTTGCGCTGGAGATGTTCGTCACCTCGATCCGGCACTATCTCGGCGCCTATCTGGTGGAGCTGGGGGATACAGACGCAATCGTGTTCACGGCGGGCATCGGTGAAAACTCGTCCCGGATTCGATCGATGGTCTGCCAGGGGCTTGAGTTCTTCGGCATTCACCTGAATACCGAGCTGAACGAAGCGGTTAGCGGCGAACACAAGATTTCGTCGGCGGACAGTCGTGTCGAGGTCTGGGTCATTCCGACGAATGAAGAGATTATTGTGGCTCGCCAGGCCCGTGATCTGTTGTCGGGAGCGGTCTGAGTGGTGGGAACCGGTCTTCAGGAAATCGGAGCGCATTGATGTTTGTTGCCCGAGTGACCGGATCGGTGGTCGCGACCCAAAAGGTTGTGTCGATGACCGGGCACAAGCTGCTGACGGTTGAGCCGTACCGGGTCGATCCCGAGTCGAACACGCGTCTGGTTCCGACGGGCAGAACGTTCGTGGTGGTCGATACGCTCGGGGCAGGGCTTGGTGAGATGGTCTTGATCTGTCAGGGGTCAAGTGCCCGATTGACGCCAGAAACGGAGAAACTGCCGATCGATGCGGTGGTGATCGGATTGGTGGACACGGTGGACATTGGCGGTACGGTCGTGTTCTCGGGTCGAGACGATGCCCGTAACCACTGATGATCACCAGACAGGAGCCGAGACGGTGGGGGCGATTCGGATGCGGACTGGAGATCATGCTGGCCATCCTTTTTGCCCTGGTCCACTCCGCGGTGGCCTGGCAGGTGTCGGGATGGTGGCCACAGGTGCTCTCGTTACCACCGAACGCACCGGCGCGAATCCTTTTCTCAATCTACTGGTGGCCACCGATGCGATTGCTTGGAGTGGTTGCCGCCGAAGCCGGGGCTCCGGCGGGAGGGATCACCAACCTGATGCTCCTTCCACTGGGCTGGATCACCTGCTTCGTGTACGGGTGGCTGACCGCGATCGCCATCTGTTTTCCCTTTCGAATCAAGAGACGTCGATAAACTGAATCACGAGCCCATCGGCCGGTCGATTGAACGAGCGGTTGATGCCGGGCGCGGCCCGGATTGGGCCAAGCCCTTCGCCTTCCCAGGGTGATCGCCATGCAACCGATGACCGAGGACCTGATTCGCAACGTGGTGCAGCAAGTGCTGTCTCAGATGGGCGGCAACGGCTCGCAGGCGAGTCCGATGGTGTCTCGCCCGAGCGGGAACGATGGCGTCTATCCGACGGCGGATGCTGCGGTGGCGGCGTCGGAGGCAGCCTTCCGAGCCTTCCGCCTGCGTCCCCTGGCCGACCGGGACCGGGCGGTGAAGGAGATCAAGCGGCTTTGCGTCGAGCGGGCCGAGGAGTGGGGTCGGAAGGAACTGAGTGAGACGAAGATCGGTCGCCTCGATCACAAGATCGCCAAGCTGCGAGACGCGATTCCGCCGATCCCGGGGGTGGAGTACCTGCGGACCGAGAACAACGCCGGCGACAACGGGTTGACCCTAACTCAGTATGCCCCGTTCGGTGTGATCGGCGCCATCACCCCGGTCACGCACAGCCTTCCGACCCTGGCAAGTAACGCGATCAACATGCTTGCAGCCGGGAATACGGTGGTCTTCAACGCGCATCCGTCAGGGGCAAACATCGCGGTGGAAGGGGTTCAGGCGTTTAACCGTGCAATCCGGGAGGCGATCGGCCTGGATGACCTATTGACGATTATTCATCCGCCGACGATTGAATCGGCCGACGCGCTGTTCAAGCACCGCGGGGTGAAGTTGCTCGTGGTGACTGGTGGGCCGATGGTTGCGCGAGCCGCCCTGGCGAGTAACAAGCGAGCCATCGTGGCAGGACCGGGGAATCCGCCGGTGGTGGTGGATGGGACGGCCTGCGTCGACAACGCGGCCAAGTCGATCATCACCGGGGCAGCGTTCGATAACAACCTGCTCTGCATCGGTGAAAAGCAGGTGTTCGCTACCGCGGATGTTTTCGATAAGTTGATGGATGCGGTGGGGCGTTTCGGGGGCTATCGGCTCGATCCGCACCAGATCGACGCCTTGACTCGGGCGGCATTCGTGAAGGGGGATGATGGGAAAGCCCATGTGAACAAAGATCTGGTCGGGAAGGACCCGGACGTGCTGGCGCGGTTTGCCGGCGCGACGATTCCGGCGGGGACCCAGATCTTGTTCGGGGAGACCGGAGCGGATCATTTGTTCGTCGAGCATGAACAGATGATGCCGTTTATCCCGTTTGTGCGAGTCACGAACGTGGATCGGGCGATCGAGCTGGCGAAGCAGTCGGAACACGGCTACGGCCACACGGCGATCCTGCACTCTCGGGACACGACCGTGATGGACAAAATGGGGCGAGTGATGGACTGCACGATCTTCGTCATCAACGGGGCTTGCGTTGCGGGGCTCGGAACGGGAGGCGAAGGGGTGGGCTCGTACTCGATTGCTGGTCCAACGGGTGAAGGGGTGACGACTCCGTTGACATTTACCCGCCAGCGACGCACGGCGATCATCGGCGGCATGCGATTTATTTGAGAGCGACTCGGAGGATTGACCCGTGCAGATCGGCCGTGTTCTTGGTTCAGCGACCTCGACAATCAAGCATCCGACGTTCCAAGGGGAGCGGTTGATTGTGGTGCAGCTGGAAGGAACCGACGGCCGAGATGACGGTGATCCGGTGCTTGCCTTCGACCGGCTCGGGGCTGGGAAGGGAGATCGGGTGATTTTGACCAGTGATGGACGAGTCTTACAGGGGATGCTGGGCCGGAATACGCCTGGCCGGTGGAGTGTCCTGGGGTTGCCGGATTCATGACCGTGCCAACGATCGGACAGGTCGATGATGCTGTAAAGGCCGTGCTGGAAGGCTTTCGCCAAGCACCGCGGCCCGATCGTCGATCGTCTGGCGTCTTCGCGGGACGATTACTCGGTGAACGTCAGGTGGAACGATTGGGGGGCGAGATTCGAGAAATTCGGATTGCTCCCACAACGGTTATTACGCCCATCGCCCGTGATCTCTTGAAGCGTCGAGGGATCCTGATCCGATGGATTTCTGAGCGGCTCGCGGGACGAACCGGAGAGTGGGGCTTCGTGATTGAGGAAGGAGTGGCGATGTCGGATACGATCCGGCGGTCGCTGCTCGCCTCGGAGGGGGCCTGGAACGAGGCGGGTCAAGACGTTTTCGACGCGGCGAATTGGGTTGCGAACGAGGAAGGGCGGGGTGCGGTCGTCCTGACCGATCAAGGGTCGGTGGCGTGCTGGCTGGCTGCACAGATGGCCGGCGTTCGATCGGCGGCTCCAGGAGATGCGGACGGGGTGGCCCGCGCGGTCGAGCATCTGGGGATCAATCTGCTGGTCCTTGAACCCGCCAGACATTCGCTTCCTTCGCTCCTGCACTGCGTGAAGGTATTCAGAAAGTCGGGTGCTCCCGAATGTCCCGACTGGCTTGATGGGAGGCCCGACGATGCGAATCGGCGAGGTGATCGGCCGCGTGACCTGCTCTCAGCTGCACCCGAGCGTGCGAAATCCCCGATTTCTGGTGGTCGTCCCGATGACTCGGGAGGCCATCACCGAAGGCTCGTCCAGGCGAGGGGAGGAGCTGGTCGTGTTCGATGAGCTGGGTGCGGGCCGGGGGGAGCTCATCGGAATCAGCGAGGGGGGAGAGGCGGCCAACCCATTCGGACCAAAGAAGGTTCCGATCGACGCGTATTGTGCCTGCCTGCTTGACCAAATCAACGTTTGAAATCACCGCGAGCGCGATCTCAATCACAGGAGCCTTAGACGATGTCAGTCAACGGAAATTTCATGGGAGAATGGAAGCTTCGTGAAGAGATGTGCGAGGTGGGCCGTCGGGTCTACGCCAAGGGATTTGCCGCGGCCAACGACGGAAATATCAGCTACCGGCTCGATGAGAATCGAGTGCTGTGCACGCCGACCCGAGTCTCGAAGGGGTTCATGAAGCCGGATGACCTGTGCATCGTTGACCTCGACGGCAATCAGGTTTCCGGAAAGCGGAAGCGATCAAGTGAGATTCTGCTGCACCTGACAATCATGAAGCAGCGGCCGGACGTTCGGGCCGTTGTGCACTGTCATCCGCCGCATGCGACCGCCTTCGCAGTGGCCCACGAGCCAATTCCGAAGTGCACGATGCCGGAGTTCGAGGTGTTTTTGGGAGAGGTGGCGATCACCCCGTACGAGACGCCGGGTGGTCAAGCGTTTGCCGATACGGTGATTCCTTACATCAAGGATACCGACACGATTCTGCTTGCGAATCACGGCACGGTGACGGCGGGCAGTGATCTGATGGATGCCTATTTCAAAACAGAGATCATCGACGCCTATTGCCGCATTCTGATCCTGACCAAGTCGCTGGGGGGGCCGAAGTATTACAACGACGCAAAAGCGGCCGAACTCATCCGGCTGAAGCCGGGGATCGGTGTGCGAGATGTACGGTTGGAGCTGGGGCTCGAAAATTGCGACCTCTGCGGGAACAGCCTATTCCGTGAAGGCTACAGTGAGTCGTTCAAGCCGGAACCGCATGCGTTTATTCCCGATAAGTTCCAGCAGGCCGTGCAACAGGCTGCCTGTGCGATGCCGAACCAACCCGCAAAGGCGGATGGAGCTGAGTTCGAGGCGATGGTTCAGGCGATCACCGATCAGGTGATGCGGGTGATGGGGGGTGGTGCGGGATCGTCGGGCAACGGGCAGGCAGGCGGATCGGGATCGTACGCAGGGGCGTGCTGACACTCTCGGCGCGAGGCGTCGGGAATTTCTCCCAGATCACGACGGAACAGAATCGCGAACGAGAAGAAGGTGGAGAGATGAGAGTCAGCATCGTCGGTGGCGGCGGCCTGGTGGGATCGTGCACCGGTTTCGCCTTGCAATGCGGCGGAGTGGTGAGCGAGATCAACCTGATCGACGTGAATGGCGACCTATGCCGAGGCCAGGCGCTGGATATCCTTCACGGTGCTCCGCTGGTCGCCGATCAACGCATTCGGGCAACCGGATACGAGTCGATCCCGGAGACCGACCTGGTGTGCATTACTGCCGGGTTGCGTCGGAAGCCGGATGAAAGCCGATTGGACCTTATCAATCGCAACGTGGAGTTGTTCCTGAAAATTCTCGACGATGTGATGGCCGCTGGCCTGCGACGCGACTCGGTTGTTCTCGTGGTTTCGAATCCGGTGGATGTGTTGACTTATCTTGCGACCAAACGGACGGGGTTGCCGTCGTCACAGGTGATCGGGCTTGGGACGATGCTCGACTCATCGCGATTCCGAGGGTTAATTGCCGAGGCCATCGGCTTGCCGGCCACACAGGTGACGGCGACGATTCTGGGCGAGCACGGTGACAGCATGGTTCCCATCTGGTCGGCAGCACAAGCGGCGGGGCTTCCGCTGGAGAAATATCCGGGCTGGACACCAACGACCGGTGATGAGCTGTTCAAGCGAACCAAGGGCAGCGGTGCCGAGGTGATCAAGCTGAAGGGGGGAGCGGGCTTTGCGGTCGGGATTTCGATTCGCGAAGTGATTCATGCGATCGCCCTGGATTCGAGGCGCATCTTACCCGTCTCTTCGCTGGTAAACGGGCAATACGGGATGAGTGATGTGTGTACCTCGGTCCCGACGGTGGTGGGTCGTGGAGGGGTACGGGCTCAACTCGAGATCGACCTCTGGCCGAAGGAAGTGTCAGCTTTGCAACAATCCTCTCGGGTCTTGCGAGAGACGATTGACATGGTTCTGCAGAAGAACCCAGGGGCGGCGAAGGCGGCCTCGGGGGCTGGTGTCTCTGCAAAGCCTCAGGGTGGCGGCCTTCCTTCGGGCAACGGAGCTGCTCGGGTCACGATGGGAAGCGGTGGGGCGAACGTGGCGGCCCGTCCGAGGGTGACCATCTCCGGGCAGTCGGGCGGAGGACGAAGTGGTTACTAAGTCGCTCGATCGCAAACTGGCGGCGATTCATGCCGATCCGCAGGGATGTCGGGAGTTCATCCTGGCCGACGCCAAGGATGCGGACATGGCCTTCGGCATCGGTGCGCCCGGGCAATCTCCTGAGAATCACGCCGGAGAGGTCCGCTTCCGGACGTTGCAAGAGTATCGTGATCAAATTCGACTGAATACGCGGCAGGGGTTGATCGACATCATGTTGATGTCGGCCAGCTCAAACTATCAACTGACGATTGAAGAACGATTATTTGATGGCTCGCACGTGACTCCGGCTATTCGGGCGAACGATGCCACGGATGTTCACCTGGCCAGGGGGTCTCGTTACGCGCAATATCCGGCACAGCCGCATCGGTCGGCTTTGCTCGATCATGCGATGTGCGGTCATGTCGATTGCGCTCCGGAGGAGCGATCGCTGGGGGCCGATCTGGGCCTGTATAGCGTCACGTTTAACAATATTCCTGAGCACGATTTTCATACGCTTGAACAATTTCATGTGTTTCGAGAGGAAGCCGAGCGGAAGGGATTTCGTTATTTCTTGGAAGTGTTCGACCCAAACGTGTCAGGGACGATTGATCCGAACGTGTTGCCGCACTTCCTGAATGATATGATCGCTCGGATGCTGGCCGGGGTGGCAGGAGCGGGACGCCCGGTCTTCCTGAAGATCGTCTACCACGGGCCGAAGGCTCTGGAAGAACTGGTGCGGTACGATCCTCATCTGGTGGTTGGTATCCTGGGAGGATCGGCGGGGACCACCTTTGATGCGTTCCACCTGCTGGCCGAGGCGAAGAAATACGGCGCGAAGGTGGCGCTCTATGGTCGCAAGATCAATAATGCTGAAAATCAACTTGCGTTTATTCAATTCTTGCGATTGATCGCCGATGGAGAGATTGGCGCGTCCGAAGCGGTTCGAGCCTATCACGCGGTGCTGGATCATCTGGGGATTCGTCCTCTCCGACGGCTGGAAGACGATCTGAAGCCATTGGCGACCTCGATGAGCTACGGAGGGGGATCGACCTCGGTTGTGGTCCCGCCGAAGCCGGAACCGTCGTCCCATGAATTAGCGGGCGATGGGGCGGGAACGATCGCCGTGAATGTTCCAAAGGCCGGTTGTGACTGCGGATGTGGCACCTGCGGAGATGTCCGTCCGTCAACGTTGAATGCGGACGCGGCGAGCAAGCACGATCGGGATGGGTTTCCGACCCGAGAGGGGGGCTTGCCTGATTTCGCCAGGATGGATGTTGCCCAGCGGCTTGAGTATCATCGTCGCCGCCTGGGGCTGGGACGCTGAGACGAAGCCGAGACATATTGACCTTTCTCGTCGACCGAGACCAAGACACCGTGATTGGTGATCGACCGACTTAATGAACCGCCTCGAACAGCGAACCTACTCCGGAATCCGATCGTTTTCGAATCGATTAACTGGGCCAGGTGGCCCCGGAGTGGTTGCGATGGATGAACTGGACGATCCGACCAAGAAGCCCGATCAGCCGATGCTGGAGTTCGAAGTGGATCCGGTCTCGGGTTTCGCCTGGCTGGCAGGTTTCCTGGTGTTGCTGGGGTTGGCGATCCTCGTGCTGATCATCGGCGCGGTCAACGAATCACCCGCGTCGATTATCGGGTCGATTATTGGGATCTTGGCGGCGATCGTGGGTCTGGCGGGCTTGTTCACCGTTAGCCCGAATGAGGCGAAGGTTCTCCAACTGTTCGGCGAGTACAAGGGAACAGTGCGGAGGCCGGGTCTCCGGTGGGTCAATCCGTTCTATTCGAAGGTGGCCATCTCGACGCGGGTGAGGAATTTTGAGAGCGGAAAGCTGAAGGTCAACGACCGCAACGGCAACCCGATTGAGATTGCGGCTGTGGTTGTCTGGAAGGTGGTGGACACGGCAGAGGCTCTGTTCCACGTCGATCAGTATGAGCATTTCGTCGAGGTCCAGAGCGAGGCGGCGCTTCGAAACCTGGCGACCGGATACGCCTACGACGCTCATGTCGAAGACGAACTCTCGCTCAGGGGGAATACGGCCGAGGTCGCCGATCACCTGCGGACGGAAATTCAAGATCGGCTGTTCAAGGCCGGGGTCGAGGTGATTGAAGCCCGCATCAGCCATCTGGCGTATGCTCCGGAAATTGCCGGGGCGATGCTTCAGCGGCAGCAGGCCGATGCCATCATCGCGGCTCGGTCCAAGATCGTTGAAGGGGCGGTCGGCATGGTCGAGATGGCACTGGGGATGCTCGAAAGCCAGAGCCTCGTCGACCTGGACAACGAGAAGAAGGCGGCGATGGTGAGCAACCTGCTGGTTGTGCTTTGCAGCGACCGCGGCACGCAGCCGATCGTGAACGCCGCGCACCACTCGCAATAAGCGATACGACTCTTCCCCGGCCTCGTGAATCGTTGAGGATCAGAGGTCGGGGTCGATCAGGTAGGGGATGTCGGGATGGTCCGGGCAGGCGTACTCGCCGGGCCAGGGACGCCCGGTGGCGATGCGGAGGAACTTTGCCACGAACGGCCGGCGATCGCAGTAGGACCAGTCGCGGGCGAAGGCCCCTGGGATTTGAGGGTCGGGGCGGAGGTGGCGGCTGACGGGGACCGTCCGGAACAGAGCGATCAGGAGCCAGAATCCGACGGCAAGGCCCGCGATCGCTTGCATCAAGGATCGGGTGGCCATCGGCTCCCTTCCTTTCGTCGGTTGTGTCGTCTGGGGAGGAGGAGGACGGTCTCTCCCGACTCCAGTCCCTCGAGGACGACGAGACGATCCGTCGTCCCGCGATCGACGCGGACCGGTCGCAGTACCTGTCCGAGAGGGGTCTCGACGACACAATAAGGGCCACCCTCGTCCCAGGCGACGGCCACGGAAGGGACGGTGAGTGCCGGGGTGGACGGGCCGGTCTGGAGGACGACCTCAGCGGTCATCTCGGGGAGGAGACCGGACGGGGCCTCGTCCAGGGCGAGCCGTACCCGGAACTGGTGCCACTCGCCGAAGTGATACCAGTCGGGGGTCGGGAGGAGATCGACGCTGCTCACCCGCGCCGGAGAGGAGCGGCCAGGGAACGCCTCGAACGAGGCGGTCGCCTGCTGGCCCTCGTCGACGAGGGAGGAGAGCCGCTCGTGGACCTGGATCTCGACCTCGAGCCGGGAGAGATCGGGGAGCACGAAGAGCGGGAGATGGGGATAGACCTCCGCCCCTTCGCGGACCTGATAGTATTCTCGCCAGGCGATGTCGGCGTAGAGGACCGTGCCGTCGTGGGGGGCGGTCATGGTGCAGTGGGAGACCTGCTGATCGAGGTGTTCCTGCCGGGCCTCGGCCGCGTTGAGGGCCTCGGCGGCGAAGGCCCGAGAGGTCTGGGCACGCTCGACGCGGGCTTCGAGGTCGCGGAGCTGCTTCTCGACCGTGGTGCGGAGGAACGTCTGGAGCGCGAGCTCGGCGTTCTCCCGGGCAATCTCGGCGCGGAGGCGGGCCAGTCGCTGCTCGGCCAGGTCGGCGGAGGCGAGGTAGCCGAGCGTCCCCATGCGTTGGGACCAGCTCAGCGAGTCCTCGGCCCGAGACAGCTCCACCCGAGCCATCGCCAGCTCGGTCTCGAGGCGTCGCTCCTGCTGGACGCGATCCCCCTCCCGGAAGGCGATCAACTCGGCCTGGGCGACCGCGAGGTCACGTTCGGCCACGGCCAGGGACGATCGACAGCGGTCGACCTCGATCCGCTGGAGCCGCGCCTGTTCCTCATAGACGCTCGGGTCGAACCGGCAGATCGGGTCGCCTTCCTTGACCGTCGAGCCTTCGGGGACGATCTCGATGATGCGGGTCGGGAGTGCGATCCCGAGCGTGCCGAGGGTCGGAGGGACGCCGGAGACGAGGTCGATCTCCGGGATCATGGTCGTCTGCGTCGCCGCCCGGACGACCCCCGAATGGACCAGGGTCGGCCCGACCGGCTCGACCCGGACACGCCCCCTGCCCTCGTCGAGCCAGCCGGGACCATCGCCATCGGGAGTCTCCCGATGGGAGAACGCCAGGGCGATCGGGACGACCGACAGCACGAGCCATGCGGCCCGCCCGAGTCGGAGTTGAGCCCGCATCAGGAGACCCCTTCCTGCCTCTGACAATTGTCATCTCGGGGCGATTGTCGCAGGAGTCTGACAATTGTCAAGAGGCAGGAGGCGATCGCTTGGGGGTCAGGGGGTTGCGAGGGGGGTGTCGATCCAGGTTCGCTCGGCGTGGGAGCGGAGGGTGGCGTCGGCGACGAGCTGGGCGTTAAGTCCGTCGAGGAAGGAAGGGACGGCGTCTCTTCCTTCGACAATCGCGGAGACGAACTCCCAGATCAGGTCGTAGCGGAAGATGGTGGCGGGAGCGCCCTCGTTGGGGTCTCGGGGGCTGGAGGCGGGCTTGAGGTAGTGCGGGGGGACCGGCTCGGGGGCGAGGTCGTGCCCGGTGCGGCCGATGAGGATGGTATTCGGCTCGTGCAGGCGGTAGACGGCCGAGCCTTCGGAGCCGTTGATCTCGGCCCATTCGTGGCCGAAGCCGTCGCGATGGTAGCCCTTGGCGAGGGTCGTGCCCTCCCAGACACCGGTGGCGCCGGATTCGAACTCGCCGATGATGCTCGACCAGTCGTCCACCTGCGAAGGGGGGCATGAGGCGCCATCGGCGGTGCGGTCGCGGGGAGCGAAACGAGCGACGGCCCCGCAGATGCGAGCGATCGGGCCGAGCAGGTCGATGGCGAAGTCGATACGGTGGATGGTCATGTCGAACAGGTCGCCAGCACCGGCGGTGTCGGTGTACTGTCGCCATCCCCAGCTCGTTTCGGGCCAGTCGAGGAAGCGTTGCGAGCGGAAATGACGAGGCTCACCGAGGGCACCAGACTTGACCAGATGCCGGAGGTAGCGCATGGAGGGGGCGAAGCGGTAGGTGAAGGCGGTCATGTGGACCACCTGAGCATCGCGGGCCGCTTCGTACATGGAGCGGACCTCGGCGGCATTCAGGCCAAGGGGTTTCTCGCACATGATGTGCTTGCCGGCCTTGGCGGCGGCCTCACTGATGGGGCGGTGGGTAAAGTTAGGGGTGGCGATGACAACGGCGTCAACGTCAGGGTCATTGACGATGTCTTCATAATTTGTGGAAACCCGGTCGATCCCCCACTCGGTTTTGCGACGTTCGAGCATTGCGGGGTCGGTGTCGCAAGCGGCGACCAGCTCGGCTCGGGGGTCGATGCGGATACCGGGAACGTGGTGATAATCGCTGACGGCCCCCGCACCAATCAGTGCAATGCGGACGGGAGGCTGGTTGGATCGGATCGACATGGCTAGGGGGTGATTCCAGAGACGGAGATCGAAACAAAGCGTTCCCACGCGATTGGAACGCGAACGATCCCATCATCGCCGGATCGAGGGCGATTCGCACGCCTTCGGCGGCTGGACCACCTCTGTTTTTTCCAAAGGCAGCGCCTGCTGGGTCAGGATGGCCACGCGCGAAGGATGACGCTTGCGGGGCCTTCGAAGCGGATCGAAGGGGCCGGACCGTCGACGGAGATACCTGGAGCACGGCCGTCGGGGACGAACGGGCGATCGTCGGTCGTCAGCACGAGCTGGCAACGATCCAGGGCCAGGCCCTTCAGTTCCGGGCGGCCGACCAGGGAAACGTCGGCCGGCCCTCCCAGATGCATGCAGATGAGGAGAGAAGGGCCGTCGGAGGCGTTTTGACGGAGCAGAAGGGTTTGGTCCGACAGCGGAAACGCAAGGGCGGATTGCATCTGCCCATCGCGCAGAGCAGGTTCCGAGCGTCGAAGAATCGTGAGGGTTCGGAACAGTCGAAGGGTCGAGGCGTGAGGCTCTCGCTCGGGTTCCGACCAGTCGAGCTTGCTGTTCGTGAAGGTGGATTCGGCCTGGGGATCGGGGATACGGTCGCGGGAGTCAGGATCGGCGAAGGCGGCGAAGTGACGGAACTCCTCGCGTCGGCCTTCGGTGACGGCACGACCGAGATCCTCGTTGTGATCGGTGAAAAACTGGAACGGGGCCGAGGTTGCCCACTCTTGCCCTTGAAAGATCATGGGCGTTTGCGGGCCACACAGGAGCAAGGCGGCGGCGGCGCGATAGGCGGCAGGATCGCAGAAGTGGTGCAGGCGGTCACCGAGGGCCCGGTTGCCGATCTGGTCGTGGTTCTGGATACAGACGACCATCCGGGCGGGTGGTATGCCGGTCGGGTCGGTGCCTCGATGTTCGTCACGGTTGAGCGAGTGTTGGCCTGTATAGAGCCATCCTTTGTTGATGCAGGTTGCGAGTTCAGTCATCGATCCGGTGAAGTCACGGTAATAGCCTTCGTGCTCGCCGGAGAGGGCCACTCGGACGATGTGGTGGAAGTCGTCGGCCCAGACTCCGTCGAGGCCCCATCCCCCCTGCCCTTCGGGGCGGATCATGGGGGCGAGATTGCGGTGATCCTCGGCCACGATCACGAGCTCGCGGTCGGAAACCGACTGGCGAACCCGGGCGGCGAGGTCGGCAAGGAACGGGCGGTCGCTGTCGTCGATGATTGCGTGAGTCGCGTCGAGTCGGAGTCCGTCGAAGCGGTATTCGTGGATCCAGTGGAGCGCATTCTCGATGAAGAACTGCCGGACGAGCGTATTGTGAGGGCCGTCGAAGTTGAGACTCTGGCCCCACGGGTTTGTGTGGGTTTCGGAGAAGACGTAGGGGCTGAAGGCGGGGGGATAGGAGCCGTCTGGCCCGAAGTGGTTGTAGACGACATCGAGGAGGACAGCCAGGCCGAGTCGGTGGGCTTCGTTGATCAGAAGGCGAAGGTCATCGGGCGAGCCGTAGCAGCGGGCGGGAGCATAAAGGGCCGCGCCGTCGTATCCCCAGTTCCGGTTGCCCGGGAAATCAGCCACGGGCATCAACTCGATTGCGGTGACGCCGAGATCTCGGAGATACGGCAAGCGATCAAGGACGCCAAGAAAGGTACCTGCTGGGGAAAAAGTCCCGACGTGAAGCTCGTAGACGATGAGATCTTCGAGCGTAATGCCGGTCCAATCAGGATCGGTCCAGCGGAACTGGTCAGGATCAACGACCTCGGAAGGGCCATGAACCCCTTCGGGTTGAAACCGGGAGGCGGGGTCGGGGAACGTGCCGGAGCGAATCGTATAGCGGTAGCGCGTTCCAGGACCGAGCCCAGGGACGAGGGCGCCGAACGTGCCATCCGCGAACCGCTCCAAGGGTTCGGCGCGAGGGGAGTTGCCTTCAATGACCACGGACACCGTGTCTTCCTTCGGAGCCCAGACGCGAAAGCGGACCCCATCGGCTTCGGGCCAGGCCCCAATCGAGGGGCGCCAGTGAGAGACGGGGGTTTTCGATCGAGGCTCGGCGGACATCGATTTCCCTTTGGTGTTTGTTGAGAGATCAGAGGTTGGAGTGTGCCAACCTACCGTGCTCAGTCCCCTTCTCGCAATCGAGAGGAGAATGGTTGTCCCGTAGGAGGGGGAACAAACGTCCCTTGGCGAGCGGACGATCGCGGGCATAGGATGCCAGCATTGCCTCGCACCTTGCGTGCCGAGCAATCCACACCGTTTTCGGAGGAGAATCGACCCGATGACCTGGCATGCGACCACCATCCTGACTGTTCGACGAGGAGATCGCGTCGCTCTGGGAGGCGACGGCCAGGTGACCCTGGGCAACCAGATCATGAAGGCCGACGCCGCGAAGGTCCGCCGATTGCTCGACGGCCGGGTGCTTGTGGGGTTTGCCGGTAGCGCGGCCGATGGGTTTGCCCTGCTCGAACGGTTCGAGGCGAAGCTGAAGGATTATCCCAACAACGTCCCGAGGGCGGCCATTGAGCTGGCCAAACTCTGGCGGACCGACCGTGCTCTACGGCGGCTTGAGGCCCTGTTAATCGTGGCCGACGAGCGGCATAGCTTGCTATTGAGCGGGTCGGGAGACGTGATCCAACCGACTGATGGCATCCTCTGCGCTGGATCGGGAGGGGCCTATGCCCTGGCCGCAGCTCGGGCTCTCGTTGCACACACCCAACTCTCCCCGGGCGAGATTGTGCGGGAATCCTTGAAGATCGCTGCGGGGATCGACATTTATACGAATGAGAGCCTCACGGTCGAGGAACTTCCGGGATCATGAGCGTGCGAAACCGGCAAGATGCTTTCGACTTCCCCCGATCATCGGAGTTTCCCGGATGAGCGACGACCTGACTCCCCGACAAATTGTAAGCGAACTGGACCGCGATATCGTCGGTCAGCACGACGCCAAGCGCGCCGTCGCCCTGGCCTTACGCAACCGATGGCGACGCCGACAGTTGGATGAGGAGATTCGGCGTCAGGTGACGCCGAAGAATATCCTGTTGATCGGCCCGACGGGGGTCGGCAAGACGGAGATCGCTCGGCGGCTGGCGCAACTGGTGGGGGCTCCCTTCGTCAAGGTCGAGGCGACGAAGTTCACCGAGGTTGGCTATTACGGGCGCGATGTCGAGAGCATGGTCCGCGAGTTGGTCGAGGCGAGCATTCTGCTGGTCAAGGCCGAGGAGCGTCAGCGGGTTGATTCGGAAGCGAGGGATCGAGCCGAGACGAAATTGCTCGACCTGCTCTTGCCCGAGGTGCCGGCACCGTCTCGAGGGGCCTGGGCCGCGACGCCGACCGGGGAGGTGGATGAAGCCGCCGAACGACGGAAACGGACCCGGGAAAAGATGAAGACACGCCTGTCCGCGGGAGAGATGGAAGACGCCGAGGTCGAAATCGTAATTCCTGGTCGGTCGATGGCCCCGGTCTCGATTCTCGGGGCAGGAAACACGGAACAGATGGAAATGGATTTACAGGGCATGTTCGAAAAACTCATGCCCAAGCCGAGCCAGACCCGGCGCATGGCGGTTCGAGATGCCCGGCCCCTCTTGATCGAGCAGGAGGCCGAGGCCTTGCTCGACCCGGAGAAGATCAACCGGGCGGCCTTGGCCCTGGCTGAGGAGTCGGGGATCATCTTCCTTGATGAGATTGACAAAATTGCAGGAGATGAAGGGGCGAGCCGAGGACCGGACGTCTCACGACAAGGGGTTCAACGCGATCTGCTCCCGATCGTTGAGGGGACGACCGTGACGACCAAGTACGGCCCCGTCCGGACCGATTTTGTGCTGTTTGTCGCGGCGGGAGCGTTCCACCGATCGAAGCCTTCGGACCTGATGCCAGAGCTGCAGGGTCGGTTTCCGATTCGGGTTGAATTGAACGACCTGACTCAAGAGGACTTCGGCCGCATTCTCCGAGAGCCCCGTGCCTCACTCGTCCGACAGTACCAGGCGTTGCTCGGCACCGAGGGGCTAAAGCTTGAATTCACTGAGGATGCAATCGACGCGATGGCCGAGATCGCCTTCTCTGTCAACCGATCGACACAGAATATCGGAGCAAGGCGCTTGCATACGATTTTAGAACGGGTGGTTGAGGAGATCAGTTTCGACGCTCCCGACCGGAGAGGGAAGCGGGAGGTAATCGATGCGAACCAGGTGCGGTCAGTGCTTGCTCCGCTGACCGAGGATGAGGACCTGAGCCGGTACATCCTCTGAGAATCGACGTATGAGGACTCAGACCGAGTCTCCCGCAAGCCATCCGGTACTCCAGGCACCCTGGAAATTGTAACCGCCGATTCGGCCGTCGAGGTCGAGCAGTTCGCCGATCAGGTGAACACCTGGCTGAACTCGGCTTTCGAGGGTGGCGGGATCGACCTCGTCGAGCGCAACGCCTCCGCTGGTCACCTCGGCCTTGGCAAATCCGAGCGTTCCGGCGATCGGGATGCGGAGGGACTTGATTCCGGCAAGAAGTCTGCGGCGCTCATCCCGAGAAAGTTCGGGGCCGACGCGGTCATCGGGCACGGAGCAGGCACGCATCAGGGCGGTTGTCAGTCGTCTGGGAAGCTCCTCCGGCAGCAGATTGGAAACCAGACGGCGGCCGGATCGAGCTGAGGCCTGGAGCTGGGCATCGAGTGCTTCGAGGCGGATATCGGGAACGAAATCCAGTTCGAGCGTCAAGGAACCCGGACCTTCGTAACGGGCGACAGGGCCACTCACATCGAGAATTGCCGGGCCGGTCAAGCCGAAGTGGGCAAAGAGAACCGCCTCGCGACGTTCGCTAAGTTTCGGGCCTCCAGGGACAAGAACGCGGGCCAGGGTGTCGGGGATCGTGATTCCTTTGAGGTCACGTATCCAATCGGCCTCGATGCGGAGGGGAACCAGGGCGGGCCTGGGTTCGATGATCGTGTGCCCGAACGATCGGGCAATTTGGTATCCGTCTCCCGATGTGCCACAACCGGGATACGACTGGCCGCCCACGGCAAGAATCACCCGCCGGGCTCGGAGCGGTCCGTCAGGAAGATGGATGAGGAAGGCGTCGTCCTTAGCTTCGACCTCCCTGACCGGGCAATAGGTCCGAAGCTCCGCGCCGCTGCGTTCGAGGCGACGAACCAGGGCGTCAAGCACGTCGACCGCACGGTCCGAGACAGGAAAGAGCTTGCCGTTGCCTTCAATCTTGGTGGCAACGCCTTCGGTTTCGAAGAGTCGGACGGTTTGTTCCACACTCAACGCTTTCAGAGCCGGCGCAAGGAAGCGGCCGTTGGGACCGAAAGCCTCCATGATGCTTCGGGAGCCTCGGGCCTCCTTCGGGTTGAAGGCGGGGTCGATGGCACCAGAGACAAAGGAGTGGTCTTTCAGTCCGCGGGCGTTCGTAATGTTGCAACGAGTGCCCCCAGACATAAGGATCTTCACGCCCGGGCGGCGGTTTTTTTCCAGCAGCAACACGCGGCGGCCTCGCTCGGCTGCACGGAAGGCGGCGAACAAGCCCGCAGCTCCGGCACCGAGCACAGCAACATCATAGTCAACATCGATCACGGGATGGCCTCAGGCGCGGTGGGGGGATTCGCAAGCATTATAGCGAGTCACGTGACGCGTTGAGGCGAAGGACAGGGTTCAAAGGACGGTGAAATAGTTCCCCGCGGCGAAGTCAAAGTATTCCGGTTTCAGTTCGAGAGGCAGGTCATTGTAAATGCAGTAATTGCGGATCTGGAGCAACAGGTCGCGTGGTTGGCAGCAGCGGAACGGGCGGTTGACGCGGGTGTAGTGTTGGGCGATGAGATAGTCGACAGCCTCCTGGTCAATGACTTCGAATCCGAGCTTGGGGGCGAAGATGCGGATCATCTGGCGGAACATGTCCTCGGTCGGATCGACGGCATTAATCTTGTAGGGGATGCGGCGAAGGAAGGCTTCGTCAACAAGGTCCTTGGGTTCAAGGTTTGTTGAGAATAAGATTAGCTGATCGAAAGGGACCTGGATCTGTTTGCCGTTGGGGAGTCGAAGATAGTCGTAACGTTTTTCGAGGGGGACGATCCAACGGTTGAGCAACTCGATCGGTGCCATGCGTTGACGGCCGAAGTCATCGATCAGGAAGGTCCCGTTGTTGGACTTCATCTGCAGGGGAGCTTCGCAGATTTTGTTGTCCTTGTCGAAATAGATTTCAAGAGCGTCCATGGTCAGTTCGCCACCAGCGACGATGGTGGGTCGTCGGATCTCGACCCACCGATCATCCTGGTCGTCTTTACGGAGGATTCCTCCGCGTCGGGCCTCGATCGGCTCGTGATTGGTCGGATCGAAGAGTTTGAGGATCTGACCTTCGACGAGGATCGTACGGGGAATCCAGACGGTCGTGCCGAAGCATCGGGTAATTCGCTCGGCGATGCTTGTTTTGCCATTGCCGGGATAGCCGTAGAGGAACATCCCCTTGCCTGAATTGATTGCTGGGCCGAGCACCTGAAACATGGATTCGGAGATGAGAAGATCAGAGAATGCGCGGCGAAGGTCGGCCTCCTTGGGATGTTCCTGGGCAATGGTCTGCGCTGAGACGGATTCCAGATAATCGGCGAAGGGAACCGGAGCCGTTCCGACATAGGCACACTCTTCCAAATACCCTCGGGCTCGGGATCGACCTGCGTCTGTGAGCGAGAAGTAGTAGTCGTTGGCGGCGGCGGTATCGGTGTAGGTGACAATCTGATTCGCCTTCAAGCCACGGAGGAAGTCAGGAAACGGCCCGAAGGGTAATCCCAACTCGTCGGCAATGCGACGCCCTGAGGAAACGCCGACACCGAGCAAGAACTTCAAAACGAGCGACTCAACCAGTGCGGGATTCAGACCGGCCGAGGAAAAGTCGGTCACCACCTTCGGCCGAAACTGCCTGGAATCGGAGGATTCGAAGGAGGGAAGGGTACTTGGTCCGGCACTCATGAGAACATCCCTCCAGATCGTGGCAAGGGGGGAGGAATGAGCTTCTGCTCTTCTCGGGAAACGCCGAGACCGAAGAGAGCGGCTCGAAGGGTTTCCCAGGTGCAGTCTTCCCGGAATCGGAGTCCGACTTCGGAGGGACAGCCCATGACAATTCGGATCAATCCGGGGCGTGCGACCCGGATGACGGTTCCTTCAACCCATGCTTTCTGCCCGGGGTCTTTCGGACAGAACCAGACGGCAGACCGTTGAGGAGGAGCGGAGTGGATTCGGAACCCGGCCCCACTCTGGCTGATGTCCCGAAGGGCCGCGCTCGTGATCCGCCACGCTCCACCTTGCCACCAACCGATCCAGCACTCACTTCCGTTCGAGGCATAGCGGGTCTGCTCTCTGCGGTCGAGGATCTTTTGGACCTGCTGGGAATCGACAACATAATCGTCGAAGTGTCGCAACTTGGGCATGGAACGACTCACAAGGGGATGGAAGGGAGGTTGACTCCTTTCGGACATCCGACCCGCTTGCGTCTCATGACCGAGCAACCAGGCCGGGAAGCCCGAGGCGCGGATCGATCCCCCTCTCTCGCCGAGCGCTCAGGTTCCCGGCAGAAGCGTAGGTCGCGGTCTGAACGTGGTCAACGATTCCGGAAGGCTTGATCACTGAAAGGGAGTCGGTCGGCGATTTGCTTCAGGATTGATGGGCGAGCACGGATCACCAACCGTCGCGATTCAACACCGGTGGGCTGAAGGTCGAGCCACCAGGAGGTTGCGGGAAGCCGGTCGGCAAATCGATCGGCCCACTCGATCAGGCAGACGCCCGGTCCTTCGAAATCATCGACGATGCCCAGGGAGTCAAACTCTTCCGGATCGTGAAGACGATAACAATCAGCGTGAAAAACAGGTAGCCGGCCTGCATATTCGTGGATCAAGAGAAACGTTGGGCTGGCAATGGCTCCCGGAGCAACACCAAGGCCCTCGGCAATCGCTCGGCTGAGCCGCGTTTTGCCTGCCCCGAGTGGTCCGACGAGGCCAATGACTGTTCCTGGCTCGATGACCCCGGCGCTTGCGTGTCCGATCTGCTCGGTCTCGGCTTCCGAGGCGAGTTCAATGATCAGGGAGTCCGCATTGAGGTGAATCTGCATGAGTTGGTCACTGATCTGAGGCGAGGTGGTCGAAGCCCTTTAGCTGGATCGGCTCGATAAGAGAGTCGAGACGGCGAATTCTCATGCCGGGTTCAGATTCGATGGTCCCAACCCGGTGCAAGCGAACACCCGAAGGAGGAGAGGCGAGGAGGTCCTCTGCGGCCTCTGGGGCAAGAACCACGCACAGCTCGAAGTCTTCCCCGTCGCAAAGCGCGTGATCCAAGGGGGAGCGGCCGGAACGATCCGCGAGCATCTGGGCATCGGGGTGGATCGGGATGGCGTCTGCGTTGAGTATTGCGCCGAGGTTGCCACTTTGCTCAAGAATATGTCCAAGGTCGGAGACGAGTCCGTCGGAGAGATCAATCAAGGCGTGCACGAAAACTCGATCGAGCAATGCAAGCGCCTCGTCGATTCTGGGCTCCGGGTGCAGATGACGTCCGAGCAGGCTGCCACCAAGGGGGCCGGTGACGAGGACAGCATCGCCGGTTTTGGCTCCGGATCGAAGAATGGGGCCGGGCGGTACTGCCTCTCCGGTCACGGTCACGCAAACGACGAGGGGCCCATCCCAGGCATTTGTGTCGCCTCCGGCGAGCGCGACACCGAATCGATTGGCCAAAGGGGTCATCCCGTTCATCAAGCCATCAGCGATCGACGCGGCTTGATGTCGGGGAAGGGCGACCGAGACAAAGGCTGCGACGGGTCGAGCAGCCATTGCGGCAATGTCCGAAAGATTCACGGCCAGGCATTTGTAGCCCACCGCCTCTGCGCCGTGTTCGGCCAGCAAGAAGTGGCGGCCGTCGAGGAGCATATCGGTTGTCACAACAATGGGAACGTTCTCGGAAGGAGGACGGAGCAAGGCACAATCGTCGCCAATTCCGAGCATGACCGCAGGATGGGAGGAGGCACGTTGCTGGATGCGTCGAATTAACTCAAATTCGCCGATGAACCCGTTGGGCATGGTTCAGCCTCCTTTATGCACGACCTCGCCCGGCCAGGAAGGCTCGCACGGCCTGCTCGGAGGCCCGTTCGAGCAAGGAAGCGGCATGGGCGATGGCGTCTTCGAGGCTCATCGGGCGGTCGCATAGACTGAAGTAGGCCGAGAGACCTTGATCCAGGAGCGCTTCGGCTCCTGGCTGGATGCTTCCGGCAAGGGCGAGGACCGGACATCCGTACTCGGCCGCCGAGCGGGCAACTCCGGCGATTGTTTTGCCGTGTGCCGTCTGTTCGTCGAGGGAGCCTTCAGCCGTGAGGCAAAGGTCCGCATCCTTGAGACGATCGGCGAGACCGATGGTCCGGGAGATGAGATCAACTCCCGGCTGGAGCGTTCCTCCGGCGAAGGCGACCAGCCCCGCACCGAGCCCCCCGGCGGCTCCGGCTCCGGGTTGATCAGCGACCGAGCGGCCGAGGTCACGGGCGATCACCTCGGCAAGCCAAGCGAGATTGCGGTCGAGTTGCTCAACCATCGACGAATTCGCCCCTTTCTGGGGGCCGTAGACGGCAGAAGCACCCTGAGGACCGCAAAGGGGGTTGGTGACATCGCAGGCCACGGCAAGCTCGACGTGATCTAGGCGAGGATCCCGGTTTGTAGAGTCGATCTGATCAAGCCGAACGAGTGCCCCGCCGCCGGGGGGGAGGTCTCGGCCATCGACGTCGAGCAGGCGGAATCCGATGGCCTGGGCCATCCCCGCGCCTCCGTCGTTGGTGGCGCTGCCACCGATCCCCAGGACGATCCGGTCAACTCCTTGATCAAGCGCGGCAAGAATCAGATCACCGGTCCCACGAGTGGTGGTGAGGGTCGGATCGCGCTGGGACTCGGGAACGAGGACGAGTCCGGACGCGGCGGCCATTTCGAGGAACGCCGAGCGACCGTCTCCGGAGAGTCCGAAGCGAGCGTCGAGCGTTTGACCGAGCGGACCTGTGACCGCGACGGTCCGGAAGGTGCCGCGGGTGGCGGTGACAAGGGCATCGACTGTGCCTTCGCCCCCATCGGCCATCGGAATTTCATCCAGGGACGCTTGAGGACACGCGTGAAGGACCCCCCGAGCGATGGCTTGGGCGGCCTCGACGGCTGAAAGACTCCCTTTGAATTTATCGGGGGCAATGACAATTTTCATGGAACATCTCGGGGGTCGATCGAGTGCTCAACGATAGCCTATCGGCCAGGCTCTTCCAAGCAAAACGCCGAGAGGCGTGAGCAATCAGGGCTCCCGCCTCTCGGCGCGTAGGATGGAATGAATCTTCGGAAGCGATTATCGCAGGGTCGATCCTTCTGCCTGAGCCTGGTAAACCTCGGTCAGACTGAGTGTACCCTGGTGAAGAATGCTTTGTCGCACAATGTAGTAAGGAACCGTTTGTGATCCGACTGATTCCGCCTGTCGGAGAATATACAGGATGTTATCGGGTCGAATCGTTTCGAGATGACGGTCGCCAACGTGCATGCCAACCAGAATGTCTCCGGGGCGGATCGCGGCACGGTCTGCCAGGCCTCCGGGAAGGATTTCGCGGACGTAGAGTCCCCCTCGGAGCTTTGTAGAGGCGATGGCGACATATTCTTCCGAGACGTGCTGCGTCTTGAGTCCCAGCAATCGCCAGAGTTGCTCCTCGGCGCTGGGAGCGGGAGCGGCCGGGCGATTCGATCGGCTGATCGGCCGAAGTTTCATCGCGAGCTCTTGACGGCGGCCTCCTCGCTCGACGATGAGCGCTGTCGGTGTGTCCTGGCTGACGTCGAGCAAGGCACGTTCCAGATCGATCGGGTTTGTCACCGCAAGCTTATCAACCTGAACGAGTTGGTCACCGGGCTTCAATCCTGCATCTTCAGCCGGACTTCCGCCTTCGATCGTGGAAACGACGACCCGACGGACCCCGTTGATCATTCGCTCGGCAGTGATCAGACCGTGCCACGATCCCGAAAGCTTTCGGGTGCTAAGCATCTCGGCCGCAACAGGTTTGACATCGTCGATCGGTAAGGCAAAGCCGATCCCCTGAGCACCGGCTCGGGTGGCGACGTTGATGCCGATCAACTCACCATCAATATTGATGAGCGGGCCTCCCGAATTCCCGGGATTGATGCCGGCGTCGGTCTGGATCAAGTTCCGATAAATCTGATCATCGGCGAGCGTGACGTTTCGGCCGAGAGCGCTGATGATGCCGGTTGAAGTTGTATTTTCGTATCCGAAGGCGTTGCCGATGGTAATGACAGTTTCACCGATCATCAGATCGGATGAGGTCCCGATGGTAATGGCCGGTAACGACCGCCCTGCATCTACTTTCAGCAAGGCCAGGTCCATCGACCGGTCCTCCTGGAGGACTCGGGCCGGATAAGAGGAGCCATCGGAGAGATAGACGCGGATATCCTGCACCTTATCCACGACGTGCTGATTCGTCAGGATAAAGCCGCGTTCATCCAGGATGACCCCGGTTCCCATGCCGCTGACTAGGGGGCGACGGTTTTCCTCGGGAGAAAAGGGCCATCGACTGTTCGAGGCAGCTCGCTTCTCGCTGGTAATGTTGACGACGGCGGGGAGCGACCGTTCAATCGCTTCGACCAGAGGCGTGCGTCGGGAGGTCGAGTCCGCGAACGCGGTCGATGCGTCCCAAGCCAACGCTCCGACCGTCGTCAACAACAGCCAGAACATCCAACGCCGCTTCATCCAGGGCAAGAGCACGTTGGTGGTCCTCTCTGGGGGTCCGATGTTCGCCTTCGCCGAGCCGCTCGCACGGTCGGTCATGATTGTTGCTAGAGATCGTCTCTGGTGAGGATTGGCTTTCGCCTCTGGCAAGGCGGTTTTGGCAAGGCAACCCGAAGGCCCGTACGACCCGAACAACCGACCCTGGATCGGGCTTGATTTTCGGAGTTTTCGTCATTCAGCCGAGCGGTCGAAGCGAAGCGAACGGCGCGGAGACAGGAGACTGGCTCATCGCTTCTCTTTGAAATTGATGCCGAGGTCCGGCAAGGTGAGCGCTCGGAAATGCGAAGCGGTGGGAAAGACCTCGCACGGCCTTCTCGGATTGCCCATAATGAACCGAACACCCCTGGGTGTCGTAGAAGTTGGAACACCTGTCCGCCGGAACGAGAGGACCGGCTGGTTCGTGGGTTCTTCCTCCGCCACGTAAAAAACAAGGAATTCCAACCTTGCCTGCCACATCGATCGATATTTATGACGAAATCGAGGCCCTGAAGGTCGAGAAGGATGCAACGATCCTGGCGCACTATTACCAGGACGGCGAGATCCAGGAACTGGCCGACTTCACCGGCGATAGTCTTAAACTCGCCAGGGCCGCGACCACTGTCGACACGGGGACCATCGTTTTCTGCGGCGTTCACTTCATGGCCGAGACAGCCAAGATGCTGAACCCGGAAAAGCGTGTCCTACTGCCCGACCTTCAAGCCGGTTGCAGTCTGGCCGATAGCTGCCCGGCTCCGCTCTTAAAGCGTCGGCAAGATGCACTGCGGGCCGCCGGAAGGCATTTTCAGACAGTCACTTACATCAATAGTTCGGCGGCCGTCAAGGCGATCTCCGACTGGATTGTGACCTCAGGTAACGCTGAGGAGATCGTTCGAAAGATCCCCGAGGACGTCGAAATCCTCTTCGCGCCCGACCGGCATCTCGGCTCGTATCTCGAGGAGGTCACCGGTCGGAAGATGATTCTCTGGGAAGGGGCGTGCATGGTGCATGAGGTCTTCAGCGTGACCGATTTGCTGAAGATCAAGCGCCGCAAGCCCGAAGCGAAGACCATCGCTCACCCGGAATGCCCGGTAAACATTCGGGAACATGCCGATTATATCGGCGGGACCGAAGCGATGATTCGTTTCGTGGAAGGCTTTGCCGAGCCGACGGAGTTCATCGTTGCCACCGAGGCCAATATGCTCTGGCAGTTGCAGCATGCGGTGCCCAGACACACCTATTTGCCCGCGCCCGGGATTACCTGCGCTTGTAATCTTTGCCCTCACATGGCACGCAATACGCTCGAAAAGTTACGGGACTGCCTGAAAACGGGCGAGCCAGAGATTCAATGGCAACCAGAGTTTGAGCGTGCAGGAGAGGTTCTCCGCCGCAGTCTCTTGAAGTGACAGGGACGCTGAGAGACGCGGTCGAGTCCTGCTGGGAATGCTCGACCGCGTCTCAAACTGCTCATCGTCTTCGCTTCTCGGCCGAGGCGAGTCCCTTGGAGATGAGGTCGAACGCTTCCGCCGGCTTGAGGTCTTCCAGGATGTCGAACATGACCGAGAGAACCCGGCTCACATCGGCCGCGTTGATCTGAACCTTCGGCGTGTCGGCCCGACGGGCGACTTCTTGATAGAATTCGGTGAGTTTCATCGGCGCGACTCCTCGTGGGTTCCGTGGGGCGATCGTCAGCGTCGTTAGAGACCTGGATCGGAGGTTCACAAACTCCGACCTGCTTCAACGATTCCATCGAAATGAGTCGTTTTTGGAGTTCAACGCGAAGAATTTGGCTTTTTGATTCCGATTCTTCCGACTGAGGCGATGATTCGGTCCGCAAGCCAGGTGATTTCTTCCTTTGTGTGTTTGCAAATGCAAGACATCTCACTCGTCTGTCTGGCACAGGCGTACGAGGTCTACAAGGAACCCGAAGGAGTCTGACGGTCATGGCTCATACTGAGGCGAATCCTGGAGATTCCGGTCCGATCGAGGAGATCGAGGTTCGGGGTCACATCGTCGATTCGCTCCTGTTGCCGAAGATCCTCGACCGCATTCTCCAGATGGGAGGAACCTTCGAAATCCGAGAGTGCTCGATCGGTACGCGTCGGATCGATCCGAGCCGAGCCCTGATTGCGGTCAGGGCGGGCACGGCCGATCGACTCGATGAAATCGTCGGCGATCTGATCGAGCATGGGGCCTGGCCGATCCACCCTGAAGATGTCCGGAGTGAATCGGCAGATGTGGCGGGGGCCTTCCCCGAGGGGTTTTACAGTACGACGAATCAGCCGACGCAAGTGCGCATTGGTGGCCGATGGATCGACGTGTCGGATCAAGAGATGGATTGTGGGATCACGATCAACGAGGCGGAATCGACGGCGCGGTGTCTCCCAATGGCGGATGTGATGTTGGGGATGCCGATCGTAGTCGGCCACGATGGTGTTCGTGTCTTGCCAATGGAGCGCCCGAGAGAGTCCAGTCCGTTTGCGTTCATGAGTTCGAGCGTTTCGAGTGAGAAGCCAAAAGCCGTCAGTTTAAGGGGTGTTGCTGAGTCAATCCGAGCGATGCGAGACGCTGGGAAGAAGGTACTTCTCGTGGGGGGACCGGCGATCGTTCATACGGGGTCGGCCGGACATGTGGCGCGGCTGATCCGAGAAGGATGGATCCAGACCCTATTCGCCGGCAACGCTCTGGCAACCCACGATATCGAACAGGCTTTCTTCAACACGAGCCTGGGTGTAGACCTGGAGCAAGGTGAGGCCATTGAGCATGGTCACGAGAACCATCTAAGAGCGATCAACACGATCCGAAGAATCGGAGGAATTCGCCAGGCGGTCGAGAGGGGCCGATTGACCTCGGGAATCATGTTCGAGTGTATTCGGGCAGGGGTCGACGTGGTGCTCGCCGGTTCAATCCGGGACGACGGTCCGTTACCCGATGTCATTACTGATACCCTTGAGGCGCAACGAGCCATGCGAGCCGCCTGCAAGGACGTTGGGTTTGCGCTGCTCATAGCCTCGGCCCTTCATGGGATCGCCACGGGGAATCTCTTGCCGGCGTCGGTTCAGGTGGTCTGTGTCGACATCAATCCGGCGACCGTGACGAAACTGGCGGATCGGGGGACGTTTCAGACAATCGGCATGGTAACCGATGTCGAGCCGTTTCTTCGATCGCTCGCGCTGGAGTTGACCGGCGCGTAAAGGGGTTTCCGGGGAATCGTCTCTCCGATCGATCGGGAGTGTTCGCCATGTCCTCGACGCGACGGATCTTGATGTGTGCGCCGAAGCATTTCAGGATTGAATATGAGATCAATCCCTGGATGAATCGGCGCGTCGGGAGTGATCCGGACGAGTCGGGTCGGCAATGGCAAGCACTCCACGATGCGTTGATTGCACTGGGCGTGACCGTCGAATTGATGGACCCGGTTCAGGGGTTGCCGGATCTGGTCTTCACGGCCAACGCAGGCTTGGTGTACCGGGATCTCTTTGTCAGCTCACGATTTCGATACGGAGAACGGCAGGGAGAAACGCCTATCTTCGATCGCTGGTTTGCCGATCATGGATTCACCGTTGAGCACACGCCGAGCGATCACCACTTCGAGGGGGCCGGCGACGCCTTGTTCTGTGGCGAAACCTTGTTTGCGGGCTATCGGTTTCGCTCCGACGCAAGGACGATGCAGTGGGTCGGCGACCGGATTGGGGTGGAAGTCTTACCCCTGGAGCTCGTCGATCCAAGGTATTATCACCTTGACACCTGCTTTTGTCCGATTGCTCCGGACGCGGCGATCTATTTTCCTGGAGCGTTTGATGAGTATGGTCGATCGGTCCTCTGGGACCGTATCCGATCCTTGATTGAGGTGTCGGCAGAGGAGGCGTTCTCGTTCAGTTGCAATGCCGTTGTGGTCGGCCGATCGGTGGTCCTGAACGAAGGAGCGCCGAAATTGGCGAAGGCTCTCGAACGCCACGGCTACCGGGCGATTCCCTTGAAACTGACCGAATTCATCAAGGCCGGAGGCAGTGCCAAGTGTCTCACCTTCCGGCTCGATGGTGAGGATGCCGCCCTATGGCGTTCGACCGCGGACCGATCCAAGGCCGTCTGACACAGCCGTCAGCGCGTCAATTTCCGAGAGGTTCTCAAGCCGTGCGACAGCTTTTTGTCTTGCGACACGGAATCGCCGTGGCTCATGGGACTCCGGGATATGAGGATGATGAGCGTCCGTTGACCCCCAAGGGACGAACACGATTGAAAGAGCAGCTTCGGGGGCTCAAGGTGCTCGAAGTGATCCCCGATCGGATCCTGTCCAGTCCCCTGCCCCGAGCTCGAGAGACGGCTGAAATCGTGGCGAGGGGCCTCGGGATCGAGGATCGCCTGGAGTTGGTTCCTGAACTTCGTCCGCACGCTTCGTCATCATCGATCCGTCGTTGGCTGGACGTGATACCCGGCGATTCGGTCATGATCGTCGGCCACAATCCTGCCTTCTCGGAATTGATTTCTGTCTTGCCGCTTGGCCCGGGAACTCCGTTCATCGCGGAGCTGAAAAAGGGCGGTCTTGCCAGCTTCCAGGTCGATCCAAACGGGCGATACACGTTGGAGTGGTTGATGACGCCTCGAGTGTTGAGACGGCTTCGAACGTGATCTGAACGACTCAAGAGAGGCTCAACTCGTGTGTCGGGTAGAGACTTACTCCGATCCTGGACGATCGGGCAACTGGAGTCGACACAGGGCGTCCCGCATGGCTTCGGGAAACTCGCGACGGACGGCTTCTTCTTGCAAGGCGGTCTGGGCACGCAGGGGGGGGGCATCCGGTTCAGGACGGAGCCGCTCGTAACTGCCGTCAGGGCGGAGAAGTCGCGATTTGGTGTTGTCGACCAGATAGACGCCGAGCAACTCTCGGACAATCCGAGCGTGAAGTCGGGGATCTTCGATCGGAAACATCAACTCGACGCGGCGATTGAAGTTGCGCGGCATCCAGTCGGCCGAGGAAAGGTACACCTCAGGATCGTTGCCATTCTGGAAGTAGGCGATCCGGGAGTGCTCCAGGAACTTGTCGATGATACTCAGGACCCGGATGTTTTCCGAGACTCCCGGAATTCCGGGTCGGAGGCAGCAGATCCCTCGAATGATGAGATCGATCTGCACGCCTGCCTGAGAGGCGGCATACAGCGAGGCGATGGTACGGGGGTCGACCAGTGAATTCATCTTGGCGATGATCCGGGCCGGTTTGCCGGCCTCGGCGTTCCGACGCTCGCGGTCGATCATCTCCAGGACACGGTCGACCAGGTGATACGGAGCAACCACGAGTTTCTGCCAATCGTGGCCCTGGGAGTATCCGGTCAGGAGGTTGAACAGGGCCGAGGAGTCGTCACCGAAATCGGGGCGACAGGTGAACAGCCCGAGGTCGGTGTAGAGCCGAGCGGTCGTCGGGTTGTAGTTCCCTGTGCCGAGGTGGATGTACCGACGAATCCCATCCGGCTCTCTCCGGACGACGAGCGCGGCCTTGCAGTGAGTCTTGAGGCCGACCATCCCGTACACGACGTGCACACCGGCCTTCTGGAGCATCCGGGCCTTGACGATGTTGTTTTCCTCGTCAAGCCGGGCCTGAATTTCGACCAGGACCGTCACTTGCTTGCCGTTGCCGGCGGCCCGGGCGAGGGCGTCGATGATCGGGTTATCCTCGGCGGTTCGGTAGAGGGTTTGCTTGATGGCGAGGACTTGGGGATCGACGGCTGCATGTTCGACGAACTGAACAACGGCGTCGAACGATTCGAAGGGATGATGGACCAGGATGTCCCGATCTCGGATGGCCTCGAAGATACTGGCGTTTGAGGCCAGGGCCGACGGAAGTCGTGGCTCCCAGGGGGTTTCCTTGAACTCCCGGTACCCTTCGATCTTGCAAAGCGAGGCCAGGGCCGAGAGGGCGACCGGGCCGGGAACCCGGTAGACATCGCGGTCGTCGAGGTCGAGCGCCGGGGCATTCTGAAGCAGCGACACAAAGGTCTCATCGGCCCGATCGGAAATCTCCATGCGGACGGCATCGCCCCACATCCGTTTGCGGAGATTTTCCTGAATAATCGAGAGGAGGCTCGATTTGACGTCGCTTTCCTGGATGCTCAGGTCGCTGTTTCGGGTCACGCGGAAGGCGGCATGATCGACCACTCGGAAGCCGCCAAAGAGGGAATCGAGTCGGGGACCGATGACGTCTTCGAGCAGCACGAGGCGATGCTGACCAACCTCGTCGGAAGGAAGCCGAACCAGTCGGCTGAGAACCGAAGGAACCTGGAGCACCGCGTAGAGCTGCCGGGGGGCCTGGGAATCAGTCCGATTGCGGTTGCGCTCCTGACGCTCTAGGCGGAGGATCAGGTTGAGACTCTTGTTGTGCAGGTGCGGAAAGGGGTGGGCAGGGTCAATCGCCAGAGGCGTGAGAACCGGGTAAACCTCGGTTTCGAAGTAGGTGTCCAGAAAGGTATTCTCGTCAACGGTCAACGCGTCGGGGCTGACGACCACGATACCGGCCGAGGCGAGCTTGGGCAGTAGGTCGTCGATCCAGGTTTCGTATTGGCGGGCGACAAAATCGCGGGATCGACGGCCGATCTCGAGCAGTTGGGTCAGAGCGCTCAGGCCATCGGGGGGAGGATCCTGCGGTTCCAGTTGCTCGTAGATCTGAGCCTGAAGTCCAGCGACACGAACCTCAAAGAACTCGTCGAGGTTCGAGGCGGTGATGGCCAGGAACCGGAGCCGTTCGAGCAAGGGGACAGAGGGATCGCGAGCTTCTTCAAGGACTCGCTCGTTGAAGTCGAGCCAGCTTAGCTCGCGATTGATGAACAGTGAGGAATCGAGCGAGAGGCCGTCGGGAACCCCCTCGGGAGTCGCGTAAGGGATGGGGATGGTCTCAGATCGCGTTGGCTCGGACATCTCGGACGTGCCTTCCTCGCCAAATTCAGGAGGCCCGAGCGGCTCGGGAGGCATCAGTCGCGTCGCGTCGGGCCCGAGTCTCCAGATCGCGGAGCACTCGGAGGTTGATCGCGTCGAGGTCCTCGCCGCCCTCGGTCCCCTTGGGCGTTTCCAGGATCATCGGCAGCGCGGCGAATCGCGGGTCGGCCACGAGATGGCCAAACGGCTCCAGACCAAGCTGGCCCCGGCCGATCCCCGCGTGGCGATCGACGCGGCTCCCGCACGGCTTGACGCTGTCGTTGAGGTGCCAGACTCGGACCCGATTCAGGCCTACGATCCGATCCAGCTCCCCGATCGTTTCATTGTACTCGTCTCGAGTGCCCAGCCGATAGCCCGCCGCGAAGACGTGGCAGGTGTCGACGCAAATTTCCAGGCGATCGGCATCGTGGACCCGGTCAAGAATGGCCCTCAAGTGCTCGAACCGATGCCCAAGGCAACTTCCCTGTCCCGCCGTGGTCTCCAACGCGATGTGAGCCTCAAATCCGCTCGTTCGTCGGTGAATCTCATCGAGTCCCAGAGCGATGCGGGAGAGCCCAGCCTCCTCGCCACTGCCAACATGAGCGCCAGGATGGGAGACGAGATGCAGAATCCCGAGTGCCTCGGCTCGCTCAAGTTCGATCACCATGGCGTCAATGGACTTGTGCCAGAGTTCATCGTCGGGGCTGGCCAGGTTGATCAGGTAGGAATTATGGGCGACCGGAGATCCGACGCCGGTTTCCGAAAGGCTCTGGCGGAAAGCGGCCACCTGTTCGTCGGTCAGGGGTTTCGCCTTCCATTGATTGTTGCTTTTGGTGAAGACCTGAACGCAATCCATCCCCAGCGCCGAGGCGGCCCGCACGGCTCGATCGTGTCCCCCGGCGATGCTCATGTGGGCCCCAAAGGTCCGCGAAACCCATTTCGATTGCGAGCGAGCCTTGGTGGGCATCCTCGTTCCTTTCCGAAGGCGGGTGGGTGGACGGTCCAGGGTTGACCTGATCCGGGGCTGTTTCGGCACTGTATCGCAACCCCAGAAGATCGGCCATGTCAGGTCTCAACCCGGCAGACTGAGAATCCCATTGGTGATAGGATGGTTCACCATTGAAACCCCGTCCGAGTTTCGCCCCGCCTCCTTGACGCCATCAAGCCTGAATCCCTCCTCGACAGCCCATCGGAACGCCGTTATGCCCCGCATCTCCTCACGGTTCTTGACGGCGATGGTGGTCACTCTCGCGACAATAGGAGTGATTGGGGCGGCGGGTTTGAATTGGGGAGGGCACACGATGGCCATTCCGGGAGGTCTCGGAGGCGGGATCGGCGAGTTCGAGACGACAGGATGGGCAGGTCGATTGATCGTCGGTCCCTTCTGGTTGCCGAACTGGATGGTTGTCTTTGCTGCGGGAATCGTTTGCTGGTGCTCCTGGCTCCGGGCGGTTGGGATCGGACGGATACCTGCGGTACTGCCCATTGCGTTCGTGCTCTATGGGATTGCGCACGCGGGGGCGATGGTCTTCCTGTTCTCGGGAGGGCCGAGGGCGACCCTCGGCCCCGGCGCTCCGCTGACAGTTCTGGCGTTTGCAGCGATGTTGCTGATGATTCTTCAAGACGTGCTTCTTGCCAGCAAGCATGGGCAGTCGCAATGACGGATCAGGGTTCGCTGGGTTCGGGAGGCGAAGGTGCCTCGGGAGATTCGTCTCCGGTGAGGTCGCTTCGATAGGTCCCGAGCGAGGCCCAGACCGCAGGGTTGATCGTCCGGGCGTACACCCGGACACTCCCATCCATCAGGAGCACTCGCACCCCTTCCACATGTCCGCTCGATGCTCCCATGAGGGCGGTCCGTCCTTGTTCGTCGATGCAAGACCGAGGGTTCTGCGGCGCGGAAGCGTGGGTATAGAGGGTTGATTGCCAGCCGAGCTCGAGCCAGGAACGACCGGCTTCGGTCTGGAGGAGAACGTCGGGAAGGTCGGGACACCCCTCCCGAGGGACCGGGCCGGGAACGAGCTGGTAATCTCGAAGTGTTTCGCTTGAGGTTGCGGCTGTGCCGACCAGTCGTTCAGAGAACGCTGCGGTGTAAGCCGCACCATCTCCAGCCTCCACCTCGGCGAAGCTCATCGAGATACCCGGTGCAAACGGCCCGCGCCGGCCTTCGGGTTGGTCTCCGGTATTGGCCCGATAGTTCAGCGGTGCTGGAAACACGCGAGACGTGGCGATCGGGTCGGACGGGCAGACAAAATCGGGGAGGTATCGCTCCGAAAGTGGTTCGGTGAGGGGTGGTGCCGGTTCAGGATCGATTTGGAGATCGATTCCGGTCACTTCGGTCCTTCCCAATTGTTGGAGCATCAATGCCAGAGGTCCTTGCGACGCGTCATTCAGGTCATCCAGCGGGGCAATGTAGGGCGTAAACTGGGTGACCTGTTCATACAGTTGCAGCGCGAGTCCGATTTGCTGCAGGTTTCGGGAACAGGTGGCCGATCGAGCGACCTCCCGGCTTTTCGCCAGGCCGATCATCAGCAATAGGGCGAGGATGGCGACCACGACGATGACGACCAGAACCTCGGCCGGTCCAATTCCCCTGCGGATTCCTCGACGAGCGTCGTTGTGATCGAGCCGGGCTGTCGTGCGGAAGGTGTTGGAGCGTGCGTGCATGGGGAATTCCAGTCAGTTCTGGGTCGACGTGGTCGTCACTGTGAAATCGGTCCAAGAAAATCGTTCGGCGAATGATCGATCGTCAGCCAGCAGCAGTTCAAGCGTCGTGTCCGAACCGGATCGAACGCCCAAGGCCGATCGAGTCTTCGGGAAAGCGGTTGCGACGATGACGGATTCTACGGAATAATTCAGTAGCGTGAGTCTCTCTCCTCTTGTCCACCCACAGTGATGATCGCTCGACGTAGTCGCGGGCGGAGAACGTACGAAATGGCCGACGAAACGCTGCTGGACTTGCTCGACGACGTACGCGGCAAGACGCTCAAGGAATTGCAGAACCTCGACGACACCCACGCTCGCTGGGCGCCACCCGGTCTTCAGAACTCGTGCCTCTGGCATGCCGGCCACGCCTATGTGGTCACCGAGTTTCTGACCATGAAGAGCCTTGGGCGAGAGCCCCAGATTCCCGAGGGATGGTTCAAGATGTTCAGCTGGGAAAGCAACCCGGCGCACCTTTCCCCGGACAACTGGCCTCCTCTTGAGGAGGTCGTCGCGGCCCTGAAGGCACAGCACGAACGGCTCCGAGGCGTGATTTCGGATCTGACTCCCGAACAACTCGCCGCCAACGAGCCCGGCAATCCGAATCATTCGGTCCGGTACGGCATCGTCCACGGACTTCACGACGAAGCCCGACATAGCGGCGAAATCTCCCTACTCCGGAAACTGATGAGTCGGACCTTCGTGGTCCAGTCTCCTCCAAACTTCTGATCAGAATTGGTGGCCTCGCAACGGACCACGGCGAGGAAAGTCGGACCCGGCCTGCGTTACGGACTGGCAGGCCCGGGTTTGACTCTTATACTATTTCTGATCAACATTCGCCAAAGCGGGTGAACGAATCCCCTCGTTTTGGCGTAGAACGGAAATCTGAGTCACGAGAACATCTTCGTCACACGGGAGTTGGGCTGAGGAGTTCACTCACGAAATTGGTCCATGAACCGACGATCATAAACCCCACCCACCCTGGCGGCCGGAGTGGAAGCGTTCGGAGACAATCGATCCCGATCAAGCCAACGGGAATCAGCGTGTACAACCTCGATCATTCCGCTTCGCAAACAGCCCCCATCCCTCCCCACCTCCGTTGACAACGAGCCTGGCCGAAGACCCAGGCCAAGTTACCCCCGCCACCAAAAACCGAGCCGACTCGGGAGCCGAATCGATGAGACCGCCGACCCTCGCGACGACGCGATCCCTCGTTCTGGCCGCCTGCTGGGCGGTGTTTGCCACGGTGCCATCGCTGGCCGCCGATGATGCGAAACCCGAACGTCGGATCGACTTTGGCACTCAGATCCGCCCACTGTTGTCGGATGCCTGCTTTGCCTGCCACGGACCGGATTCGGCGACTCGAAAGGCCGATCTTCGGCTCGACCTGCGCGACGAGGCGCTTGCTGATCGGGGAGGGTATTCCGCGATCATCCCCGGCGACGTCGACGCAAGCGAGTTGTTTCACCGGATCACAAGTGAGGACGAACTCGATCGAATGCCTCCGGATTCGCACGAAGCGTTGACGGCCGAGCAGATCGAGTTAATCCGGACCTGGATCGAACAAGGGGCCGAATGGGAGGACCATTGGGCGTTCGTTCCGCCAACCAAGCCCCAGCCTCCTGCGTTTGAGGATGATTCCTGGGTCCGGAACCCGATCGATCGCTTTATTCTTGACCGATTGATCAAGGAAGACCTGGAACCGTCTCCCGAGGCGAATTCTGAGGCCTTGGTGCGGCGGGTCTATCTCGACCTCACGGGGCTTCCCCCGACTCCGGCAGAGGTCGATGCTTTTCTAACGGATGATCGCGAAGACCGTTACGAACAACTCGTCGATCGGCTCCTTCAATCGCCTCGATACGGCGAACACATGGCCCGATTCTGGCTTGATGCGGCGCGATATGGAGACACGCATGGGCTGCACCTCGACAACTATCGAGAGATGTGGCCCTACCGCGACTGGGTCGTCAACGCCTTCAATCGCAATCTTCCTTACGATCAGTTCGTCATCGAACAACTCGCAGGAGACCTCCTGCCTGACCCGACCCGCGAACAGCTCATTGCCACCGGATTCAATCGGGCCCACGTAACCACGAGCGAAGGGGGATCGATTGAGGAAGAGGTCTATGTCCGCAACGTCGTTGAGCGCGTCGATGCAACCGGGACCGTCTTTCTTGGCCTTACCGTGGCCTGCGCCCGATGCCACGACCACAAGTTCGACCCGATCTCGGCGAAGGATTACTACTCGCTGTTCGCCTTTTTCAACTCGATCGACGGCAAGCCACTTGATGGCAATGCCAAGGCCCACCCGCCGGTCATTCAGGTCCCCTCGCCCGAGCAGGAGGCCGAACGAGCCAGGCTCGACGAGCAGCTCGCGGCGATCAAGGGGCGCATCTCCGAAGCTGTTTCCGCTGTCGAGTATGACCCCGCCGCCGACGATGACCGTGGTGAGTATGTGCGCCGCAACGACTTCGTTTGGATCGACGATACCCTTCCTCCAGGTGCCAAGCCCTCGGCCGAGGCTGACTGGTCGTTTGTTTCCGAACCGGATCACCCCGTCTACTCGGGTGAGAAGGCTCATCTACGAATCGCCGAGGAGCAGAGTCAGCACTTCTTTACCGAGGCGTCCCAGGGTTTGCTCGTGGGTGAAGGAGACACGCTATTCGCCCATGTCTTCCTTGATCCAATCAACCCGCCGAAGGAGATCATGCTCCAGTGGAATACCGGATCGTGGAAGCACCGGGCCTACTGGGGAGAGAATGTGATCGACTACGGGGCCGATGGCACTACCGAGCGGCGCTCGAAGGGACCATTGCCAACCACCGGGGAATGGGTCCGGTTGGAGGTTTCTGCCGCGGAGGTTGGCATCGAACCCGGCACGACGATCACTGGGATGGCGTTCACCCAGCATGGCGGCAAGGTTCGGTGGGACGCCGCCGGTCTACGTACCTGGACCCCGCAGCCGGGGAAGACCTACACGAGTCTCGCGTCGTGGGTGCGTGACCAAAAAGTTCTCGGCGACAAGGCCGGGCTTCCGGGTCCGATCCGCGCCATCGTCGAAAAAGCCCCGGCCGATCGCTCGAACGACGAAACGCAGCAGCTTCGTGACCATTTTGTTCGCCACGCTTACGCCCCATCCCGATCGACGTTGAGCCCCATGCTCGACGAGCTGGCCGCGGTCGAATCGGCGAGCAAGACACTTGAGGAGGCGATCCCGACGACTCTGGTCTGGAAGGAAATGTCCGAACCGAAACCCGCGTTCATCCTCAATCGAGGCGAGTACGAGGAGCGAGGGGAAGAGGTTGGTCGCGCGACTCCTGAATTCCTTCCCGCCATGCCCGAGGGAGCGCCGCTCGACCGCATGGGTCTGGCACTCTGGCTCGTCGATCGCTCCAACCCCCTGACCGCCCGGGTGGCTGTCAACCGTCTCTGGCAGCAGGTCTTCGGCACCGGCCTGGTGAAGACCTCTGAAGACTTTGGTTCTCAAGGGGACCCGCCGAGTCATGAGGAACTGCTCGACTGGCTCGCCGTCCAGTTTCAGGATGATGGCTGGGACGTCAAGACGTTCATGAAGCGGTTGGTCACGTCTGCGACCTATCGGCAAACGTCCCGGAACACTCCTGAACTGAACACGCGAGATCCGAAAAACGTGTTACTCGCCCGGGGACCGAGGTTCCGGCTCGATGCCGAAACGCTCCGCGACCAGGCGTTGGCCGTGTCTGACCTGCTCGTCGAACAGGTGGGCGGTCCGGGTGTCAAGCCCCCGCAACCGTCCGGACTCTGGGAGGCGGTCGGTTATACAAGCAGCAACACGGCGAAGTTTCAGGCCGACACTGGGCGCGAAAAGGTCCACCGCCGCAGTCTCTACACCTTCTGGAAACGGACGGCTCCGCCGCCGCAGATGACGACCTTCGATGCTCCCTCTCGGGAGTCTTGCACGGTGCGTCGAGAGCGGACGAACACGCCGCTCCAGGCATTGCTGTTGCTGAACGACCCGCAATATGTCGAGGCGGCCCGCGGCCTTGCCGAGCGGACGCTTCAGGAGGCTGGCCCGTCGGTCGACGATCGGCTGACCCACATGTTCCGTCTGGCCACCGCTCGTCGTCCTGAAGCGGATGAACATCAGGAGTTGCGTGCGGCCTTCGAGGAGCTCCTGACCTCCTATCGATCCGAGGTCGAGGAGGCCCGGGCGCTCATTACTGTGGGCGAAACACAACCCGACCCGGCGTTCGATCCGGCCGAACTTGCCGCCTGGACCATCATCGCGAATACCTTGCTCAATCTGGACGAAGTGATTGTGAAGGGCTAACCCCCCGCCCCTGACCTCTTCCCCGCATCCACACACCGACTCGGAATCGAGAGGAACGCGAGCATGGACCCGATCCTCGAACGCATCCAGACGATGACGCGGCGTCACTTCTTCGGCCGGGGGGCCGTGGGCCTGGGCACCGCAGCCCTTGCCTCGCTCTTGCCCGATCGAGCCGCCCAGGCCATCGGTGCCGATCAGGACCGACCGCCCCTCTCCTCCGGTGGCCTGCCCGGCTTGCCTCACTTTGCCCCAAAAGCGAAGCGGGCCATTTACCTGTTCATGTCCGGAGGGCCTTCACAACTCGATCTGTTCGACTACAAGCCGACCATGAACGAGTGGTTCGACAAGGATTTGCCCGAGTCGATCCGCCAGGGGCAGCGGCTGACGACGATGACCAGCGGTCAGACGCGGTTCCCGATCGCACCGTCGCGTTATGCGTTTCAGCAGCATGGGAATTCGGGTGCCTGGGTCAGTGAACTCTTGCCGCACACGGCAAAGATGGTTGACGACCTGGCGATCATCAAATCCATCAACACCGAGGCCATTAACCACGACCCGGCGATTACCTATATCTGCACCGGCCACCAGTTACCCGGCCGCGCGAGCATGGGATCTTGGCTCGGCTATGGTCTCGGGTCGATGAACGAGAACCTGCCCGCGTTCGTGGTCATGACGCCAAGCTGGACCGGCCGAAAGGATGCCCAGGCGCTTTACAACCGGCTTTGGGGTTCCGGATTCCTGCCGAGCAAGCATCAGGGGGTTCGCTTGCGGACAGACGGTGATGCCGTGCTGTTCCTTTCCGACCCTCCGGGGGTCACCTCGACGAAACGGCGGCGGATGCTCGACTCGCTGGCGACGCTCAACCAGAAGCATTATGACGAGTTCGCCGACCCTGAAACGCAGGCACGCATTGCCCAGTATGAAATGGCCTTCCGGATGCAGTCGTCGGTTCCCGACCTGATGAATCTGGCCGACGAACCGAAGCATATCCTCGATATGTACGGCCCGGATGTTCAGAAGCCTGGAACCTTCGCCTACTGTGCCCTCATGGCTCGTCGCCTCGCTGAGCGAGACGTGCGTTTCGTTCAGCTGTTCCATCGCGGCTGGGACCAGCACGGCAACGTGGCGGGCGATCTGCCGAAGCAGTGCCAGGACATCGACCAGCCGAGCTGGGCTTTGGTTCAGGATCTTAAGCAAAGAGGGCTGCTCGACGATACGTTGGTCATTTGGGGAGGTGAGTTCGGACGAACCATTTACTGTCAGGGCGGTCTGACCCGAGAGAATTACGGTCGAGACCACCACCCGCGCTGTTTCACCATCTGGATGGCGGGTGGTGGCATCAAGCCTGGCATCGTTCACGGCGAGACGGACGAATTCAGTTACAACGTCGTTCAGGATCCGGTGCACATTCATGAGATGAATGCCACGATCCTGCAATGCCTCGGGATCGACCACAAGCGATTGACCTACAAGTTCCAGGGGCTCGACATGCGATTGACGGGTGTCGAGGATCACGGCCCGGTTCGAGCCTTGCTCGCCTGAGCTGTCTCGGTCATGCTCAAGAGGCCCACGGTTGGCTTTGTCCAGTCGTGGGCCTTTTCGCATCCAGTTCGACTGCTTCCTGATGAGAAGGAATCCCTGGGATGAACGCCCCTGCCCTGCTCCGTTGGACTGCGTCGCTGACGCTGGGTCTGCTATTGATTGCACCAGAATCGATGGCCCAGCCTGAAGGATTCAACTACGACGAATCCAAGGTTCCTGACTATTCCTTGCCCGATCCCTTGCTCGCCGAGGATGGCTCAAAGGTGACCAGTGCCGACGAATGGCGTCTTTCAAGGCGCCCCGAGGTCCTCCGCCTTTTCGAGGATTACGTCTACGGCAAGACTCCGATCGGTCGTCCCGAGGGGATGCGATGGGAGGTCTTCGAGTCCTCCGAAGGGGCAATCGGCGGGCTTGCCAGGCGTAAGCAAGTTCGCATTTTCTTCAGTGAAGACGACAACGGCCCTCGGATGGACCTGCTCCTCTACACGCCGTCCAATGCTGAGGGACCGGTTCCAACATTTCTGGGCTTGAACTTCAGGGGGAATCACACGGTCTTTCCCGACCCTGCGATCCGCTTGCCCGAGGGTGGCGACGACTCCGTTCGAGGAGAACGCCGGGGAAGATGGCCGGTCGATACGATTGTCTCGAACGGCTACGGCCTGGCGACGATCTGGTATCACGACATCGATCCCGATGTCAAGGATCAGTGGAGTGATGGAGTTCATCCTCTGGCCTATGCCGAAGGCCAGTCGGAACCGGGATCAGGCGAATGGGGATCGATCGGCGCCTGGGCCTGGGGTCTCAGCCGGGCCCTCGACTATCTGGAAACTGATGATCACGTCGATGGTTCTCGTGTGATCGTGATGGGCCACTCTCGACTTGGCAAGACCTCACTCTGGAGCGGAGCGCAGGACGAACGTTTTGCTCTGGTCATCTCGAATGACTCAGGGTGTGGAGGGGCGGCTCTCAGCCGCCGTCGGTTTGGCGAAACGGTCGAACGCATCAATACCTCGTTCCCCCACTGGTTTACGGATCGGTTCAAGCGGTTCAATGGAAATGAAGATGAACTTCCGGTCGACCAGCATATGCTCATTTCGCTCATCGCTCCTCGGCCCGTTCTCGTCTGCTCGGCGGAAGAGGATTTGTGGGCTGACCCTCGGGGCGAATACCTTTCCGCCAAGCATGCCAGTCCGGTCTACGAATTGCTTGGAACTGACGGCATGGCAAGTCGGGAGATGCCGGGCCTCAATGAGTTGATCTCGAGCACGATCGGATATCATCTCCGTCCGGGTGGTCACGATGTCACCGACCGAGACTGGGAGGTGTTCATTGAGTTCGCCAACAGACACCTCGGGAGATCAAACTCGCAGTGATCAAGGGTTGAACCGCGGTTTCATCATTTCCTGAGGTTGAACTGCGGCCAATCGTCCTTCGATCGGACCCACGAGTCCAGTCAGAGGCAGGGGCGTTTAATGAGGCTTCCTCGCAGTCCGGTCGTGTCCTGGGGGCGGTCGTCGAAGGACCTGCTGTTTGGTCCGCTCGACCCGCCCGAGACTCGCTCGGAATTTCTCACTCACAAACGGCCAGGATTCGAGTTCCGGTTGCGGGACGGACGCTTGGTATTCCTGACACCGGTTCTTCCGGAAGATCGTCTCCGACTCGAAGCGGCGTTTGAACAATTGTCCGATCAGTCTCGCGTGTTCCGATTCTTCCGCCAGCGCGATCGGCTCAGCGAGGAGGAGATCCGGCAGTTCATCCAGGTAGATCAGGTCGATCACGTTGCCTGGTGTGCGCTCGATCTCCCCGATCCGCCCTTCGATGGTCTTGGCAGTGGCCGGTTGATCCGAGATGCGAGCGATCCGGAGACGGCGGAGGTTGCCGTCACCGTGATCGACGCGGCTCAGGGGTATGGCCTCGGAACGGTTCTGCTGGCTGTCCTGGTGCTCCGTGCGAGGATGCTGGGGATCTCGCGGATGAAGGCATATGTCTTGCCGGCAAATACTGTGGTAGTGCAGTGGCTCAAGAGTCTCGGATGGTCGACGGTCCGGGACGAGGATTCTCTTGAGTTTGAATTCTCAACGATTTCCGATCCGATACAGGCTCCGCAGTCCCCCTCCCGGCAACGGTTCGAACAGCTCTTGCTCGAACTGCAGCGGCCATTCACCGATTCGCTCAATAGCCTGGCGAATCCCCGGTCGAGTGACAGTCCGACACCAGTGAGCGGTGACTTGGAAGGCCACGTTCCCGCTCCGGAAACGGATGAGGCATCTTGACCGAGGGATCTTCTGTTTGGCAGATCCCTCGGCGCGATCAAGAGTGTTAATCCTCAAAACCAAGGCCCTGAGTTGCGGTCTGGATTCGGCAGAAGTGCATATCAGCCGAAACATAGAGCGTGCTGCCGTCCTCACCCCCGAAGGTGCAGTTGGCAGTTGCCTCACCGGTATTTAGCGTGCCGAGGTGAGTCCCGTCGGGAGCGAAAATCAAGACGCCACCGGGTCCGGTGGCAAAGAGGTTGCCGAGTCGGTCGACAGCCATTCCATCAGGTAATCCCTTCACCTTGCCGACCTGATCGGTCGCATCGGCGAAGACCGTGCCCTCACCGAGCGTGCCATCTTCCTTGACGGGAAAAGCCATCCAAATTGCCTGTTCCGGGTCGGAGTTGGCGACGTAGAGGATCGATTCATCGGGGGAGAAGGCGATCCCGTTCGGACGGGACATCTGATCGGTTAATAGTGTTAACGTTCCGTCGGGAGACAGGCGGTAAACCCCCTGGAACGGGAGTTCCTTGGCCGGGTCGTCGACGTTCTTCGGCAAACCGTAGGGGGGATCGGTGAAATAGAGCGAGCCGTCGGACTTGAACACGGCGTCGTTCGGGCTATTCAGGCGTTTCCCATTGTATGTGGCGGCGAGGGTTTCGAAGGTCCGGTCCTCGTTAAGGCGTGCGACACGTCGGTCGCCATGCTGACAGAGAATGAGCCGTCCATCAGCATCGAACAACAGGCCATTGGAGCCGGGTTCCTCGCCAGTGAACTGGTTCGAGCCCGTATACCCACTCGGCTTCAGAAAGGTCTTAAGCTCCCCGTCCTTCGTCCAGGCGAAGACGGTGTTGCGGGGGATGTCGGAGAACAGGACTGCCTGCTGTTCCGACCACCAGACCGGCCCCTCGGTCCACTCAAAACCGGACGCGAGAATTTCCAGCCGGGAATCCGCTGAAATCAGGTTCCGAAAGCGCTCGTGTTTGACCTCGATCGTTCCTAGTGATTCATAAGGGGCAGTCGCCGCCTCCTGGGCCTGTACGGTCAGCTGGATCGCAAAGGCCAGGGCCATCAGAACAGCAGCCGAGGCCCACGACGCAGGCCTCGCTTTGTGTCGAAATCGATTCATGGATCGGCTCCGGGAGAGGCGAGCAGGATCTGCTTGACCCACGGAACTACGGGATCGAGATCACCGGCCCTGCTCGCCTCAAGGCCGGTGGAGACGATCGAAGTTAGTCGAGCCTGGTCTGTCGGGCAACGGGCCGGCGCAGGTCAGAGTGGTTCCCGGGTCCGATTTCTGGAGATAATCCGATCCCTTCTCCGCCACGAATCAGCGGGCCGATCCGTGAGCCAGGAGATCGAGCGTGATATTCGATCCGTTGCTTAATGAGTTCCCGTAGTAGGTAATTTCAAGGGGATGGGAGAACGAACCGAAGAGTTATGCACAATCGGCGATCGGTCGTGACGTGGACTCAGTTCTCGGAAGTGGGTGACACAATTCCGTCCCCGTTGCTTCGAGCGGTAGAGGGCCTGATCAGCGTGATCGAGCAGCATGTCCGGGGTCGACGTTGATGGGCCCGACGTCCCGACGCCGAAGCTTGCCGTGATCGGTGCTTCACGCCAGACCCGATCAGCAATGGAACGTCGGAGTCGCTCGGCCAGGGCAATTCCCTCCGGAGCACTGACTCGGGGCAGGAGCACCACGAACTCCTCGCCGCCATAACGCGCAATCAAATCGCGATTTCGAACATTTACCCGAAGAACGTCGGCGACGCCAATCAGGACCTCGTCCCCCGCGGGGTGCCCATAGGAGTCGTTGTAGTGCTTGAATCGATCCACATCGAGTAGAATTACGGTCAGCGGTTGGGACGACTGGTGACTGAGCTCGAAACTCGATTCGAAGAGCCGATGAAAGTGACGGCGATTTCGAAGACCCGTCAACGCGTCCGTAATCGCCATGTCCGCCAGCCGCTCATTGCGCAGCTCCAGTTCCTGCTTCAGGGCTTCGAGTTCGTCGGAGCGGCGGACCAACTCCTCTTGCATCTCCAGAATGCGTCGGGCAATCTCAACCCGCGCAACCAACTCATCGAGATTCAAGGGCTTACTCAGGAAGTCGTCAACCCCGGCGCGATAGCCTGCCATCCGGGCATCGATTCCCGAGCGAGCCGTGATGAGGATGAAATACGTATAGAGTGATTCGGAACGACCCCGGAGACGTCGACAGAGTTCCAACCCATCAAGCCCTGGCATCATCCAGTCTGAGATCACCAACCGGATCGATCGATCCGCCACCAGTCGGAGTTCTGCCTCCAGACCGTTGGGAACAACCTCGATTTCATGTCCCAGCCGCCGCAACGCACCGACAATCAGGGTCGCGCTCACCGGGTCGTCTTCCGCGACTAGGATTTTCATCAATTGCATCGATGGGCGAATCCGGGATTGGGACGGCGATCACGAATCGTCAGGGAGAGCCGAGCGGTTGAGGCTGGACTCTCTCGATTCCTCGTATCGGACAAAGAACCCTAGAGCGCGGTTTCCTTGAATTCAGGTTTGTGTGGACACAATTCGACTCTTGATGCTTGCATGCAACGTAGGTCGTCGTTCATCGCTGGGTTTTCACGGGGTTGACTCCTGGACAGACGTACTCAACCCCGCTAGACTCTACGTCGTTGAACGGTTTGCAGAATCTGCACCAAGGATCGGATAAGACGGAAGGAACCTGCAGGGATGGCCAGCTCCGACATCGTGATCCGGGGCGCCCGAGAGCACAATTTGCGGGATATTTCCTTGCAATTGCCTCGTGGTGCGTTGATCTGCTTCACGGGAGTGTCGGGATCGGGAAAAAGCTCGATGGCGTTCGACACGCTGTATGCCGAAGGGCAGCGGCGTTATGTCGAGAGCCTTTCCAGCTATGCTCGGCAGTTTCTTGGCCAATTGCCGAAGCCCGATGTGGATCGGATCGACGGGCTAAGTCCTTCCATTGCGATTCAGCAGAAGACCGGCGGTCGAAACCCTCGCAGCACGGTTGGAACGATCACCGAGATCCACGACCATCTGCGCGTCCTCTTTGCCCGGGTTGGTCGGCAGCACTGCCCATCGTGTGGGCAGTTGGTTTCGGCGCAGACCCGCGAACAAATTGTCGCCCAGATCCTCGATCAGCCGGTCGGAACGGCGATCACCCTGCTTGCTCCGATGATCCGTGGGCAAAAGGGGGAACATCGTGACTTGTTTGCCGACCTTTCCCGAGCCGGATATGTCCGGGCCCGAGTCGATGGCCGAGTCATCGCTCTGAGCGATCCTCCCGCGCTCGACCGTCAGGTCAAACACGAAATCGAGGTCGTGATCGACCGGATCAAGCTTGGGCCGTCCGTTCGATCGCGACTGGCCGAGGCGGTCGAGTCTGCCTTGAAGCTGGGTGGCGAGACGGTCATCGTGGCGATCGAAGGGCGGCCGGATCTGATCCTCTCCTCGCGGTATGCCTGCGTTCCGTGCGGGATCGGCTTTGATGCTCCAAGCCCTCAGCTCTTCAGCTTCAATAGTCCGCAAGGGATGTGTCCATCATGCGATGGGCTCGGCATCCGACACGATTTCGCCGCCGACTTGCTGGTACCCGACTTAACACTCTCGGTCTGGGAGGGGGCCATTGCCCCACTCGGACCGGTCAGAAAACTTGGGAAGTGGAAACGGCACCTGTTTGAAGGATTCGCCTCAAACCTCGAAGCGGACGAGGGTGGTCCGAAAAAAGGAACGCTCCTTCGTTCCCCATGGGAGGAACTCGCTCCCGAGCACCAGCAGGCCTGGCTCTATGGAACCGGCGATCGGGTGATCGTATATCGATGGAAGAACCGAAGCCGTCACTGGTCGCACCCGGGAACCTGGAAGGGAATCGCCAACGAACTCCTCGAAAAGTACCAGCATGCCAAGGGAGGTCCTCACCGGGCTGGGCTTGAGCCGTACATGAGGAGCATGACCTGTCCCGACTGCGAGGGTGCCCGGCTGAACCCCAGGGCTCGCGCCGTTCGGGTGGGCGATCGTTCCTTATCCGAATTGGAGGCGATGGACCTTGGTACCCTCTCTCGATGGTTCGAGCGTCTCAGTGGCGCGGGGAATCCAGAACTCCCCAGCGATCCCGAGCCGTTGACTCCCCGATCCCTGACGATTGCCGAGGAATTGCTTAAGGAAATCCGAGGCAGGCTGCGGTTTCTGACCGATGTGGGCCTGGATTACCTGACGCTCGATCGCTCGGCACCGACCCTTTCCGGAGGTGAGGCGCAACGCATTCGGCTGGCGAGCCAGGTCGGGGCGGGGCTGGTCGGGGTGCTTTACATTCTCGACGAACCTTCGATTGGGCTCCATCCGCGAGACAATGACCGACTCATCGCCACCCTTCAGCGGCTTCGAGACATCGGAAATACCGTTGTCGTCGTTGAGCACGATGAAGACACGATGCGGGCAGCCGACACGATTGTCGACTTCGGACCTGGCCCAGGCATCAAAGGGGGGGAAGTGATCGCTCAGGGAGATCTGGCCACCATCTCCAGGAATCCCAAAAGTCTGACTGGACAGTACCTTTCGGGGCGGAAATCCATCACGGTGCCAGACCGCCGCAGGGGACCCGCAGAGAAGGTGCTGAGGATTGTCGGTGCTCGCCAAAACAACTTGAAAACCATTGACGTCTCGATCCCGGTGGGTCGATTCGTGTGTGTGACCGGGGTGTCGGGCTCGGGGAAAAGTTCGTTGATCGGAGACATCCTTCGGGAAACACTTGCCCGCGATTTGAACGGAGCGAAGACCGAGCCGGGCCTGCATGATCGGATCGAGGGCGTCGAACTGTTCGATAAGATCATCGACATCGATCAGTCGCCGATCGGTCGAACACCGCGATCGAACCCGGCCACCTACATCAAGCTCTTTGACGAGATTCGAGACCTGTTCACGAAACTCCCCGACTCGAAGACCCGAGGGTACAAGCCCGGCCGATTCAGCTTCAATGTTCCCGGAGGCCGTTGCGAAGCCTGTCAGGGGAACGGGTCGAACAAGCTGGAGATGGATTTCCTGGCCGATGTCTGGGTCACGTGCCCTGTGTGCGAGGGAAAGCGATTTAATCGAGAAACGCTTCACTGTCGATTCAAAGGCAAGAGTATCAGTGACGTGCTCGAAATGGACGTTCAGGAAGCGCTTGAACACTTCGCCAACGTGCCGAAAATCGGGGCAATGCTCAAGACCTTGCACGATGTCGGACTCGACTACCTGAAACTCGGCCAGCCCTCACCAACCCTCTCCGGCGGCGAGGCCCAGCGGATCAAACTGGCTCGGGAACTGGTGCGCAAAGGGACCGGGAAAACGCTTTACGTCCTTGATGAGCCGACAACCGGCCTGCATTTTGAGGATATCCGCCGCCTACTTGATGTCTTGCACGGTTTCGTTGAGCAAGGAAACACGGTGGTCGTGATCGAGCACAACCTCGATGTGATCAAGACCGCCGACTGGATTCTCGACCTTGGACCCGAAGGAGGGGCTGGCGGTGGTCAGATCGTTGCGGAAGGAACTCCCGAGGAGGTTGCCCGGGTACGGGAGAGTCACACCGGCAAGGCACTCGCACGGATTCTCCGACCTGATTCGGGTGGTCGACTTCCTTCAACCAACGGAAATGCTCGAAAGAAATCCGGTCATGCTCGATCGACTCGCGAACTGAGTACGATCACAATTGAGGGGGCCTCGCAACATAATCTCAAGGAGATCACGGTTCGGATTCCCCGAAACCAGATGACCGTGTGCAGTGGGCCGAGCGGTTCGGGAAAAAGCTCGCTGGCGATGGATACACTCTACGCCGAAGGACAGCGGCGCTACGTCGAGAGCCTCTCCAGCTACGCCCGTCAGTTCCTCGCTCCGTTGCAGAAGCCCAAAGTTGAACGGGTGACCGGGCTCTCACCCGCGATCAGCATCGAACAGAAAACGACCAGCAAGAGCCCTCGCTCCACCGTCGGAACCGTGACGGAAATTCACGACTACCTGCGCATTTTGTTTGCAAGACTTGGTCATATGTACTGTCCATCGTGCGGAATCCCGGTCGGTACGCAGACCTCAGATGAAATTGTTGAGAAAATACTTCATCATCCTGAAGGGACTCGCATTTTCGTCATGGCCCCACTCCATCGAAACGAGGGGGATGATTATGAAACACTCTGGAATGACCTTCGTGGTTCTGGATTTGTGCGGGTTCGCGTTGATGGAGTTTCCCACAGCCTCGATGCTCCTCCCCAGCTGAACCGTCGCGAGTCGCATTCGGTCGAAGTCGTGGTCGATCGGGGAATTGTGCGACGTTCGACCCGCGCTCGATTGGCCGATGCGGTCGAAGCGGCCCTGGATCTGGGTCGGGGAGTCATCCACATTGCCAAGGTTCTGGACGACTCCGACGAGTCGCGCTGGCCCATTCGACGCTTCAGTCAGCATCGTTCCTGTGACGGCTGCGGACGCAGCTTCGAGGAATTGTCACCTCACCATTTCTCCTTTAATAGCTCCCTCGGCTGGTGCCCATCGTGTGAAGGGCTTGGGGTTCAACTCGGCGCGGATCCGGCAGCCTTGATTCCCGACGGACGCAAAAGTCTCCGCGGCGGTACAGTGGCGGTCTGGCCCGCGTTCGAAGAAAACCCTATGTTCGGGCGGATGATCGCGAGCCTCGCCGATCGCCAGGGCATCGACCTTGAGACGCCGTTTGACGACCTGGAAGCCCGCCATCGTCGGATGATCCTGTTCGGTACCGGGGCCACCTGGTTCGAGGTGCCTGCTGAGAAGGATCAACCCGGGTTTCGCTTCCAGTACAAGGGACTCTTCCCATCACTGGAGGAAGCTGGGAGGCTCTCTTATCTCTACCGGGCGAAACTTCGAGGCATGGTTGCCGAAACCTCCTGCTCGACCTGCATGGGAGGACGGCTGAGAGACGATGCTGCCGCCGTACGGTTCAAGAATTTTACAATCGATCAAATCAGCCAATGGCCACTCGGTCGGGCCCTCTCGTTTTTCCAGAGGATTAAGCTATCTGCCGATGAACGCCACATCGCGGGGGACCTGATTCGGGAGATTCGCGATCGGTTGAAATTCCTGGTTGATGTCGGTCTGGAGTATTTGTCTCTCGCCCGATCGACGCCAACCCTCTCGGGGGGAGAGAGTCAGCGCATCCGTCTGGCCAGTCAGATCGGCAGCGGTCTGACCGGTGTCCTTTACGTTCTTGATGAGCCCACCATCGGTCTGCATCCGAGAGACAATACCCGGCTCCTACGAGCACTTCAGCACCTGAGGAACCTCGGCAATACGCTGGTCCTCGTTGAGCACGACCGCGAAGTGATCGAGGCCGCGGACCATCTGCTTGACTTTGGTCCCGGTTCGGGCGATCTCGGCGGTCGGATCACTGCGTATGGTGCTCCGACCAAGGTTCGAAACGCCTCGAAGTCGTTGACGGGCCGGTATCTGAGCGGTCGCGCGTCGATTCCGGTTCCCTCGAATCGTCGCAACACGGAGGGGGCCGCTCTGGTGATTCGCAACGCGAGACACCACAACCTGAAAGAGATCGATGTTGCCTTCCCGATCGGTGTGGTTACAGCGGTCACGGGGGTCAGTGGCTCCGGGAAAAGTTCTCTTGTCGAAGACATATTGATGAAGGCATGCGCTCAGCATCTTCACCGGTCGCAGGTGGTGCCGGGCTTGCACGACGAGATCGAGGGAATTGAAATTATCGACAAGATGATTGGTGTGGATCAGACACCCATCGGAGGCACTCCGAATTCGACTCCAGCGACGTACACCGGTGTTTTTGATCTGATCCGAGAATGGTTTGCAAAGATGCCGGAGTCGAAGATCCGCGGATACGGTCCTGGGCGTTTCAGCTTTAACGTCCCGGGTGGTCGTTGTGAGGCGTGCGAAGGCGCGGGACAAACGCGGATCGAGATGCACTTTTTACCCGACGTCTGGGTCCCCTGCGAATCGTGCGGGGGCGCCCGATTTACCGGTGAAACGCTGGCCGTGACCTATCGCGGCAAGTCGATCGCCGATGTCCTGGCCATGAAGGTTGACGCGGCGCTCGATTTGTTTGCAGCTGTTCCCAAGATTCGACGTGTCTTGCAAACCTTGCAGGATGTTGGCCTGGGTTATGTTGCCCTGGGTCAGTCGGCTCCCACCCTTTCCGGAGGAGAGGCACAACGAATCAAGCTCGCCGCCGAACTGGCCCGTCCACAAACCGGTCGGACACTCTATGTCCTCGACGAACCGACCACCGGATTGCATTCGGACGACGTTCGAAAACTCCTTGATGTCATCCACCGGCTTGCGGATCTCGGGAATACCGTGGTGATCATCGAACATCACCTTGATGTGATCAAAACGGCTGATTGGGTCATCGACCTTGGACCCGAAGCGGGAGAGCGTGGGGGAACGGTGGTCGCGGTCGGCCCTCCCGAGGTGATCGCAGCCAGCCCTCAAAGTCTGACCGGGGGTGTCCTCAAGCCCGTGCTTGACGCGGGTCCTCTTGCCCCTCGAAAAGGATACGACCCGGTGGCTGAGGCTCGAAAGGAACTTGCCGATGCCCGTCGGGTGGCCGAAACCATTGGCGAGGTCGAGGCGATTGCCACCCCCTGGGAGAGCGATGGCCGACGCTGGCACACCCGTGATCGATTGACACGAACAGGCAAGCCGGCCCGGTGGGATGGTCGTATTCTGGAGTTCATCGTCGATCGGCTTGCCAAGCTCGGTTCGTTCGGTGAGCCGGACTGGTCGAAGCGAACCCTCGTTCGTGTTTCGGTGCCAAATGCTTCGCGGACGACACCACCGTTCTTCGAAGCGAGCACCGGTCAAGAGTGGGTGGTTACGCTTCGCTTTCGTGTGCCGATGCGTCAGTCCCAGAATCTCGATCGGATCCAGAAGGATCTCGGGCTTAAGCCCTTCGACTCCCTGGAGACTCCCGTCGTTTGTGATGCCCCCCGTGTCTCGGCAGGATTTGCTGGTGCCGGGTTCCGGGAGGTCGTGATCATGGCTCATTCGGCCGAGGAACTCTGCACCGTTGCATTCGAATCATTCATCGATCGGATGGCAAACGGATTCCTTGGGCAATCCATGACGGACGAGTGGGGCGATGCCAAGGCCCGGATGGCCTCTCTTGTGACCGGTTCCGATCGAAAGTGACGTTGGTTGATGGACTCGTTACTGTCTCGGCACTTCGACCGATCGAAGCAGTTCACCTAACAGGTCATCGACGCGTCGTCCTTCAATCTCGGCTTCGGGTGTCAGAATGACTCGGTGCCGGAGAGCGGGCAGGACGACTTCGACCACATCATCCGGAATGACATAGTCTCGGCCTTCAAGTGCGGCCGAGGCTCTGGCCCCGCGCAACATCGCCACACCGGCCCGAGGAGAGGCCCCAATCGAAAAGGCAGGCCATTCTCGGGTGCGTCGCACAATGGTTGTAATGTATTCGATCAGCCGATCGTCAGTGAGGATGGCACCACAGCGCCGTTGCATCTCAAGGACTTCCGGCGGGGAGGTCACGGTTTCGACTCGCTCGGCGAGGATTGAGTCAGGGCTGCGGCCTTCGGTGTGAAGTCGAAGGATGTCGGCTTCTTCGCGCAAGGAGGGATAATCGGCGATGAGCTTGAAGAGAAACCGATCGAGCTGGGCCTCGGGAAGGTTATAGGTTCCTTCGGATTCGATTGGGTTCTGGGTGGCCATGACCAGGAAGGGGGGTTCAAGCCTGTGGGCCTGGCCGTCGACCGTAACCCGTGCTTCCTGCATGATTTCCAGCAAGGCTGCGTGAGTCTTGGCAGGTGATCGGTTGATCTCGTCGGCCAGAAGCAACTGAGTGAACACTGGGCCGGGTCGGAATCGGAAGGCCCCGGTGTGTTCCTCGTAGATTGAGGTTCCGGTGATGTCCGAGGGCATCAAGTCGGGGGTGAACTGGATGCGATTGAAGTGACATCCCAGCACTCGGCCCAGAACTCGGACGAGCAAGGTCTTGCCCAGGCCCGGAACACTCTCAATCAGAACGTGCCCCTGAGCAAGTAAGGCGATCAGGACGCCTCGGACCAGCGGTTGCTGGCCGACATAGACCTTGTCGATTTCTTGCTTGACGCGAGAGGCCCACGCCGCAACGTCGAGGTTCGCGGGGTCGTCATTCGGGTTCATCAACGGTTCTGACCTGCGTTCGTCTGTTCAGTGGGAAAGGTCTTTGTGAAAACGAAGTCGGTTTGTGGAAGATTTGGATTGCTTGGCGGTTCGCAATCGACTCTATCAGACGATTGGTGAGGAGGTCTGGTCAAGAAGCCAGTCCGAAATCGGTCGGATGAAGATGCAAAACGAGCCGGTCAACCCTCTTGCAAGGGTCGACCGGCTCGTTGCAAGTGAGGATCAGGGAACGAGCCCAGATCAGGTCTGGTCAGGTCGAAGCCGGGAGAGGGCGGACTTGACCCTCGGGTTATCGGAGTCCTCGCCGAACTGGCCGAGGATCAGGTCGAAGGCTCTCGGATCGCGTTGCGGAGGGGTTGTAGTTTCATTCCCTTCGCTGGTCGATGCGGCCGTGGTGAGCGATCCGGGGGTCCGGATGGTTCTCTGGGCCACGCCAAGGTAGCGATCGTAGAACGATCCGACGTTGATCTCCGAAGCCGTGAAGGGGGGACGGGGTTCGGCGGGGGTTGGTGACGCCACGGGAGGAGTCACAGGGTTTTCCGGTTGAGCCGGCCCGGGATTCGTTGGAGGTTGAACTACCTCGGGACGATTCCGAGCAGGAGGCCTTGCAGCAGCCCGCTGGCCGGGTTCGGTCTGGAAGAGGGCGTAGAACGGTCCTGCCCCCGGATCATTCACACCCACTCCTCGATTAATACCGAATCGGTTGGGGGTGAAGTTCCGGAACCGCTGGGTGATCTGAGGAGGCACGAACGCATAGGTCGGCAGAAGTCGTTGCAGGTCGGCCCAGTTCCGCACCGGGGTCCCGTCGATGAGATAGCCGCCGGCCGAACCGCGTTGGCGATCGAAGATCACAAAGCTGTCCGGAGCTGGCAGGAGGGTGTGGGCCAGCATCTCGAATTGCTGGACCGAGACCACACCGTCAAGCTTGCCGTCAGCCGAGTAATCGAAGAAGTTGAAGCGGCGCTGGTAGACGTTCAGCTCTCCCGGCTGTTCGAGCTGGCTCGTCAAGCCGAGGGGCGCGACCTCATCGGTCAACACGCCGGACGTCACGAAGTCGACAGGCCCCAGGACAGGGTCTTCACCAGGCGGACGAGCCGTTCCACCGAGCAACCGAGCCATCGCCCCTGCTTCGGGCAGGCCGACGGTATTGGCCCTGGCGACGAAGTTTTCGATCTCCTGGGCCGTGATAAACCCGTTGTTGTTGGAGTCGATCAGGTCGATCGCTCCGGTGTTGAACAGGTACGGCAGAGCGATGGAACCCTCAATTGCCGCGACAGCGTTGCCAACATCCACTCGGGAGAACTCCCGGTAGAAGGCCGGCTGTCCGAGTGAGAAGGGCTGGAGCTGATCGACCAGCTCATCGCCCGGGAGGTCCGCATCCTCGGCCGGGACGGCGGTCCATTGCAGGATGGAGTTGATCCCGTGCGGATTGGCATAAGCTTCCAGGTTCCGGATCATCCCAGGACCGAAGTCCAGGGAGGTCGAACCGACAGGAGAGGTCAGGTAGGCGCTGACCGTCGATCCGTTCACAGAGAGCTTGCTGTAATAATCGAGTGCCGAAGCAAGCAGCGAGAACGACCCGGTCACCATACCCGAGGAGAGTGAGGTCCCCGTCTCGTCAAAGACGAGATGGCTGTTGCCGTCTCCGACGAACGTGCGTCGGTAGGTCGGCACACCGATCGCCGGGGCGGCGAAGTCGGTCGTATGGGTCCGATTCGCAGCCGAGAGCAGGCGATCCGCGAAGATCGTCAGATCGTTTGCCGCGATGGCTGGAAGGGTGGTAAAGTCTGGCGAGACCGCGGCGGGCGGCAAGAGCCGGCCAAGCGGTCCTGGCGCCGGATCGGTCGGAGGAGTCGTCGGTCCGAGTCGGAACGGGAACGGATAGGAGCCAGTGACCGAGATCACCTCGTTGAGAATCGCCGGAATCGGCTCACCATTAATATTGCCGATTTCGGGGACGTTTGGATCACCGAACTGACCCGAGGCGGCAATCGGTGTGATTCCCCGGTGCAGCAGGCGCTGCATCTGGTTCTTCAAGGCGATGACGAGCTGCTTATTCTGGCGGAAGGCCGTTCCTTCGGTGTCGAAGGTCGTCGTCGTACCGAAGCCAAAGTTCGAAGCCACCACCCGATTGACCTGTCCCGGACGGACCGGGTCATTCACAAAGGGGGTGTCGGCCACGAACCGGATGGCATCGTAGAAGGCCTGGTTGGTCGTGCCCGAGGCGAGCGGGCTGAACACATTCACCGGCTGGAGCGTCGCCTGAGGGACGAACTGAGAGATGACCCCTGCAACGAGGGTTCCGTGACCGTTTCCGGCGCCGAGGTCGTCGTTCCCGGCGGCTCCGGTAAAGATATTCCGGCCCGGTGCGACCCTACCTCGAAGCTGAGGGGTCAGGGCGTCGATGCCGGTGTCGACCACCGCAACCGCCGTTCCCTCACCCTGGAACGGCACACCAAGGGTTCGCAAATCGCCCAATCCAACCTGCTCTCCAGCGGTCGAATACGCCAGGCTGAGCGTGGACTTGAATTGCCAGATACCGTCATTGTCGGCGACGTAGAGCGTCGTGCCATCGGCCGAGAAGGTGATACTCAGGCTCGACTCAACGAAGCTTCCCGAACCTCGCACTCCGGAGGTGTTGAAGCCCTCGGCGAAGGGGGTGATGGTGCCGTCGGGAAGGACCCGGACGACCCGGCCACCCACGTTGCTGCCGGGAACATCGATGGACAATTGCGTTGGGTTGGCAGGGTCGACCACAATACCGCCAACGCCGCCTCCCTGGACTGGGAGGACCAGGGTTCCTTCCAGACCCCCATCCACATCAGGGATATCGACCCCGACGGCAAGTCCGGAGGCCAGGTCTGCCACGAACATGCTGCCGGCAAAGGTTGGGTCGCCAATGACGGGTAACGCGCCTGCCCCTGCTCCCTCAACCGTCGTTCCATAGGAGAAGAAGCCGAATTCGTCAAAGGCGATGTCCTGGAACCGTCGGAACGGTGTTCCAAGGGCGGAGATGCGGTCGATCCCGGAAGGATTCGTCGCATCGGCCTGAGTCGACGCGAGTTCCACGAGCTCTTCGGGGAATGGTCCCAGGACCAGACCCTGAATTCCGGCATTCGCAACAATCACGTTGTTTCCAGGACCGGTATTGTTGCGAATCAGCAACTCACCGTTGTTGCCCTGAATTCCACTAACCCCCGGATCGGGATCACTGAAACCCGGAATTCCCGGGGTTCCGAAATCCGTGAAGGCGGAGTACACCCGAGAGGCGTAATCATTATTCGCAGACGTCAGGCCAACTTCGGGACCAAACGTCAGTCGCGTGTTGCTCACCCCCTGAGGGAGAGGTCCTGTGAGGACCTGAGCCCCTTGCATTTCATTGGCATCGAAGAACAAGGCGGTGAAGCCTGGAGCGTTGGTTCCCGAACCGGCGAACATGCCCCGCAGGAAATCTTGCTGCTGAGCTGGGGGAACGTGGACCGCGCTCGGGCGTCGAACCAGGTTTCCGGTATCCTGACCCTCTGCGAAGACCAGGTACAGCCCCAGGAACGTCCCGTCCGGAGCAATCCGGTAGATCGCGTTCTTCAAGGCGTCGGTGCGATCAACCGAGGCGACGAACATCGACGGCAGTCCGTCAAAATACCCCTCGGAATCGAACGTGATGTCATACCAGTTGACCAGACCGGTCTCGATCCCGGCAGAGTTCTCGGCGGTGGTGCCTGGCGAAATCTGGTTCAGGACCGTGTTCAAATCAAAAAAGACGTTGGCATTACCCGTGGCAGGGTCAACGCGATAGATCACACCTGGCCGACCTCCGGTGACGATCGGAGGCCCGGCGTCGTTGTTCCCTCGAGTGATGGCGTAGACCCCCTTGCCGAAGTCGCCACCAGGCCCGGCTTCGATCCGGACAATGTTGTTGCCGAACGTCGCGGTGGGTGTCAGTTGCGACACGGAGACATAAGGCGCCGCGCTGAAGGCCGAGGTCTCACCCGCTTCGACCGTGATAATGCCGCGGTTCACATTATCCGGCTGGTTGTCAAAGGGATCGAACACGGCGACACGCGCCGCAGTAGGAAGATAAGGCGCAAGGAGTTGCTTCGTTTCGAGTTGCTGGATCGACTCGATTTGAAGGCGTTGGCGACTTCGCGGCTTCTGGGCCCGCGCCCGCGAGCGGTTTGGCTGGGACATTCGGTTCTCTCCTTAGGGCTGACTCGACCATCCTGGACCGAGGCCGAAACGCCCGGCGCCCCTCGGTATCGGCGTCGAGGGCACCCGCATCTCAGCAATTCTCGAATCGGCACCGGCGGCACTCGCAACCGGCGCGATCAGCGGGCGCAGGCCGCTCATTCAGACTCATCGTTTTGATCGGACAGTCGACGGGGTCCACATGAGTCAACCCGAATCAAAGAAGCCGAACGTGCGATGGAATTTGATCGAATCAAGGGGAATTTGCCGGAGGCTGCGTGCGGGGCCAGCAGCGTCCCAGACTCTACCGCGCGCAAAAAAACCGGAGCCGTCGAGTTGCAGACGGCTCCGGCGAGGCGATGGCGTGATCCGTCAACGGATCCCCGAAATCGAGGAACTGACGATCAGTCGGAGGTGGGGCCAGGAGAGCCTACAACCCCCTGAGGTCCGGTCCCCCCGCCTTGCGGGCGGGTCTGAGCCTGGAAGGCCCCGGCGCGTCGTCGGACGTCCAGTTCAATCGAGCCGAAGGTCCCTTCATGCCGTTGAATGGTCATCCCCAGCGCAGTCAGGAGGCGCTTGGCGGTGTAGAAGTTCATCACCAGCCGCTGATTGGCTTTGACGTCCTGACGACCCGTGGCGAACGGCTGAGGGTTGAGGCCGAAGTCGAGAATGACTTCTTCCGGAGTCGCCGTGACCCGGCAGAAATTGGAATACGACGGCACCGTGCTCGAATCGTCGACGAAAACCTCGGTGGTCGCGCCCTGGGCCTGGCCTTGCGCCGCAGCCTGGCCTTCGTTTTCCGGGCCCGCTCCTTCGCCGCTGCTCATGGCATACTCCTTAATGCTTCGGATGGAATCCGTAAAAAGATACGGTCAGTCGGGGGTCGAACCACCGCAGTCAGCCTGAAAACGCTGGAAGATCACCCATCATCGGGTGCATCCGATGGGGAGGACCGATTCCGAGCCGCTCAGGAGTTGCGGGAAACTCGGTTCGGGAATGCCCCGACGCGCCGCCAGTCTGACGGAAGCTTCGCTGTCAATCAAGGCAATTTCCAGCGAATCATGCGGCCGACGAGGCGGCTTCGGAGGCAATTCGCAGTGAAGCCCCAGAGAGAATCTCGCTTTGGTGAGGACGACCGACGAGGCGATCAAGCAGCGCGAGGGTTCTTCCGGTTGCTCCTCGTTGGTCGAGAACGAAGCTTCGGGCCGCCTGGCCCCGAGCCTGGGCCGACGTCGGATCAGCCAGGTCGGCGCGAAGCGCCTCAGTCAGTTCGGTGACATTGTGGACGACCCGGGCAGCTCGACGTTCGAGTAAACCCTCGACAGCTTCCCGGAAGTTGCTTGTGTGGGGACCAAACAAGACTGAAGCACCAAAGGCGGAGGGCTCCATCATGTTCTGGCCTCCCCGACCGGGAAAGAGACTGCCACCGACGAATGCCAGATCGGCCATTCCCCAGATGCTCGACAGTTCGCCGACGGTGTCGATGAGAAGGACCGGGGGCGAGCTATCCAAGCTCAAGGACGCAGGGGGCTCCTGATCAACACTTCGACGCCAGACCGAATGCCCCTGGCTCTCGATCCAGCGGGCGAGATCGGGACCTCGTTCCGGATGGCGAGGGACGATCACCAACCGTAGGTCGGGATGATCCTGGCGGGCTGCCTGGTATGCTTGAAGCGCAACGGCTTCCTCCCCGTCCATCGTGCTTCCGGCCACGAATATCGGCCCGGCTGCATCGTCTAGGCCGATCGCCCGGCGGAGGTTTCGAACCTTGGGGACGTCTCGGAGGGATTCGAGACCGTCGTACTTGATCGAGCCGGTGACCGTCACTCGGTCTGAGGCCACCCCGATGTCGCGAAAACGCGAAGCTGACTCTTCCGACTGGGCTCCGACCACGTCGAGCCTGCGAAGCGTCGGACCAAGCAATGCTCGGAATCGGCGGTAGCGGGGATGACTCCGACGGCTGATCCGGCCATTGATGACGGCCACCCGTGTCCCCTGATTCGAGGCTGCTCGGATCAGGTTCGGCCAGAGTTCCGTTTCGACCAGTACCAGCGCCGTTGGCCGGACGCGACTCAGGGCTCGCCGCACTGACCAGGAGAAATCCAGAGGAGCGTAGAAGGTGACCAGATCGGGAAAGGTTCGCCGGGCAACCTCAAGGCCAGTTGAAGTGGTGGTCGAGATCACCAGCTCCCAGTCCGGTCGCCGCCGGTGCAAGTCGGCGATCAAGGGACGAAGGAGGAGTACCTCTCCGACGCTCACGGCATGGAACCAGAGACAAGGAGCGCTTCCCAACCGTCTCGGAACACGTCCCCAGAGTTTCTGGGCATGACCGTCCCGATACTTGCCCGTTCGCCACGCTCGGACCAGCAAGATTGGCGAACAGATCGTGAGCAAGACGAAGTAAGCCGCATCAAGCAGATAGGGCATCGAGGCATCCTTTCCTGACCCGCCTCGCCCATAGGGCGATCAACTCATCGCGGTCGAGATCGAATCGGACGCGGGAACATCCCTGGATCACCGCGAAACCGAATTGCCGAACGGTTCACGCAAGCAGGATGCCAGTTTCGCGCTATCACAATGCTCGCCGAGAATCTTGGGGAAGGAAACTCATGCGAGAGAAAACCGAAAACGTATTCGTTGCAGGAACTTAGCGTCCGGTGATAGACGAGCGATCGATCACCGGACGCGACGATAATCGGTCAGAAAGGGGTTCCATCCCCTCCTTTTTTCATGCAGCACGCCTTGAATTTTTTACCTGACCCGCACGGACAAGGGTCGTTTCGGCCGACCTTTTTTCCGACCTTCCGAACAGGTTCGACCTTGGTTGTTTCTCCCTGTCGCTGGCTGGCGGCAATGGCGGCGTCCTGCTGGGCTCGCATGGTTCTGCCATCCGAGGAGACAGCCCCGATCGGTTCTCCTGACGACGAGGCATCTTCCTTGATCGATCGGGCACGATCGAGTTGCCAGCGAGCCCCAAGGTACGACAGGAAGTCTGGATCAACCTGCTCCATGCGAAAGACGAGGTCGGTGATCTTGTCCGAAACGCCTTGCCACATCTCGTCGTAGATTCGCTTACCCTCGCGCTTGTACTCGACCTTGGGATCGACTTGCGCGTAGCCTCGGAGGCCGACGGAACTGCGCAGGTGGTCCATGGTCCGGAGGTGTTCCATCCAGCTCTGATCGAGAATCTGGAGCAGGAGGACTTTCTCCATCTCGCGCATCTCAGGGCGATGGCGCGTGTCGAGCGCACCGATGAGCTTTGATCGAGCCCCCTGAGGACCGAGGCTGGTCAATTCCTCGACGGTGGTTTCGATCCCAAGCTCTTGCCGAGCCCAGTTCGACAGCTCGGCCAGGGCGGCGGGGTCGGTGTCTCCATTGTCTTCGAAGGCGGCGTCGAGCTTCGTCTGCAGCTCATCGTAGAGTTGAGCACCGGTATAATGCTCGTGAGCGACCTCAACGAGCATGGATTCCATTTCGGGACGAAGTAACGGTTTCAACGCTTCGATGTCCACTGTGGTTCCGAAGCGTTCCGAGGCCCAGGCTGCCAGCCCTTCGCGGTCGTACTTGGCTGGCTGGCCCGGTTTCGGTTCGACCAGGAACCGGCTCATTCCCACCCGGACTGGGAATTCGGCTTCCTTGCGGGCGTAGAGGTCCCGAGCCTGGTGCTTCAGCTCCGAGGCGACTTCCTCAGCCGATTTCCCGGACCATTCGGCCGGATCGGTCGTCAGGCCAAACTTGCGATGCGTCCAACCGGCGAGCGATCGGATGCCCCAGTCTCGGCTCACAAATTCTCTGGCTGGTTCGAGATCGGTCTTCCGAATCGTTTCGACCGCCTGATCACGAAGGAAGTCGGCCAGTCCAAGGCGGTCGATTTCGGGCTCGCCATCCTCCGTCCGGACAAATCGCCTTAAATCGCGATCCTTCACATTCAAGCTGTAGCGAGCATTGGCCCAGCTCGTCAGGGCGAGCCAGTTCCATTCGGACGACTCGGCTTCGGAAGGAAGGTTTTCCTCGATCGCCTCATCGATGGCGTCGGCAGCTTGCGCCTCTGCGCGATCCCGGGCTCGCTCGACGGCTTCCTCGAAAGGATCCCCTCGGAAGTCTCGGCCCTCGAACTCGACACCGAGCCGCTGACCGACCCAGGCGGCAAAACTGGCCAGACCGTAATCCGGGTCAAGAAACTGAGCCACCGCGGCATCGATCTGACGATCGATCATCGTCAGGATCTCATCCTTGGTCGGAGCACCATCGAGCAATCGTTGGCGGAACGAGTAGACCCCCTTGCGCTGAGTGTCCATGACCTCGTCGTATTCGAGGAGGTTTTTCCGAGCGTCGAAATTTCGTTCCTCAACCTTTTTCTGAGCCCCTTCGATGCGTCGGGAGACGAGCCTGCTCTCGATCGCCTCGCCTTCTTGCATCCCAAGCCGTTCGAGGACACCGGACACCCATTCGCCGGCGAACTTGCGCATCAGGTCGTCCTGAAGCGAGAGGAAGAAGCGCGAGCTGCCCGGGTCTCCCTGGCGACCGGATCGGCCGCGGAGCTGGTTGTCGATCCGTCGCGATTCGTGCCGCTCGGTGCCGATGATGTGTAGGCCGCCGAGTTCGGCAACTTCACGACCTTCAGCCTTCATTTCTGGCTCGTACTGATCGACGGTGTCTTTCCAGACCTCGGGTGGGACTTCGAGCCGGGTCGGGTAGAGTGGGCGGCCGTCCTCGTTCTTGAGACGACTGAGATCGGCCCAGGCCATGAACTCGGGGTTGCCGCCTAGGATGATGTCGGTGCCTCGGCCTGCCATGTTGGTGGCGATCGTGACCCGACCTTTTCGGCCTGCCTGGGCAACGATCTCGGCTTCTTGCTCGTGGTATTTCGCGTTAAGCACCTTGTGAGCGATGCCGTAACGCTTGAGCATGTCGGAGAGCAACTCCGACTTCTCGATGGAGGTTGTACCGACGAGAATCGGACGACCGGTTGGATGGACTTCTCGAATCTCGTCGATGATGGCCTGGAACTTTTCCTTTTCGGTCCGGAAGATCACATCCGGCTCATTGACACGCTGCAAGCCTCGATTGGTCGGAATGGCCACGACGTCGAGTTTGTAGACTTTCCAGAACTCGTTGGCCTCGGTCATGGCCGTGCCGGTCATGCCTGAAAGCTTGGTGTAGAGCTTGAAGAAGTTCTGGAGCGTGATCGTGGCGAGCGTCTGGTTCTCTTCCTTGATCTTGACGCGTTCCTTGGCCTCGACCGCCTGGTGCAGGCCGTCGGACCACTGACGGCCGACCATCAATCGGCCGGTGAACTCGTCGACGATGATGATCTCGCCCTTGTCGCTGACGACATACTCGCGATCGCGTTTGTACAGGTGGTGGGCCTTCAACGCATTGTCAATCAGGTGGGGCCATTCCATATTGCCAGGGGTGAAGAAGCTCTCGACCCCGGCCAGACGCTCGGCCTCGCGAATGCCGACCTCGTTGAGGTGGGCGGTTCGTTCCTTTTCCTTGACCTCAAAATGTTCTCCTTCACGGAGCTGCCGGGCGATCCGGTCGGCCTCGGCATATTTTTTTACGTCGTCGAAGGCGGGGCCGGAGATGATCAAGGGGGTTCGGGCTTCGTCGATGAGAATCGAGTCGACCTCGTCGATAATCGCGTAATGAAGCGGTCCCTGAGCCTGCGACTCTCGGGACGGCTTCATGTTGTCCCGCAGGTAGTCGAAGCCGAATTCGTTATTGGTGCCGTAGGTGATGTCGTAGCCGTAGATCTTCTGACGCTGGCGGGGATCCATCTGCGACTGGATCGCGCCCACCGTCAATCCCAGTCCGTTGTAGAGCGGGCTCATCCACTCCGCGTCTCGGCGGGCGAGATAATCATTGACCGTGATGACATGGACCCCTTTGCCTTCCAGGGCATTGAGGTACGCCGCCAGGGTCGCGACTAGAGTCTTTCCTTCACCAGTGACCATTTCGGCGATCTTGCCCTCATGCAAGACCATGCCGCCGAGCAACTGCACGTCGTAATGACGCATTTTGAGAAATCGGCGTCCCCCTTCCCGGCAGACGGCGAAGGCCTCGGGCAAGAGGTCGTCGAGGGTCTCTCCCGAAGCAAGCCGCTGTCGGAATTCGGTCGACTTCTGCTTCAACCCATCGTCGGAAAGCCGCTCAACGGCTGGCTCCAACTCGTTGATCTGGGCGACGATCGGCTGCATGCGTCGGATCTGACGCTCGTTGGAGTTCCCGAAGACCCGAACTAGGCCGTGGGAAACTCCTTCGCTGAAGGCATTCAGTGCGTTGGTGGTCTTGTCCCACAGGTCACTAAGAAGAACCGTCGCCTCCATGACTGTCGACCGCCTCCCGCGGAAAAGGGTGTGCCGCTCTAACTTCAATGATGAAAAGATTTTATTGAAAGTTGAGATCCTGGTCAAGCGAGGCTCGATCAGGTCTTTCCAGCACTATAGGACGTGCCGACATGCCGGGCTCGCGGCGCAAGGTTTCTGTCGTTAGAATCTTAAGCGTTCCCTGTGTCTTTCAAATAAACCCGCACCCAACCAGAGGAGCACCGCACGATCGTGGAGGATTCCGAAACGCAGGAGGCAGCCGGATCGTCTCGCCGACTGATCATCCTTGGCAGCGGGACCTCGACCGGAGTTCCGGTACTCGGTTGCGATTGCCCGGTGTGTCAGTCGGAGGATCCGCGGAATGTTCGAACTCGGCCCAGCGTGCTGGTAAGACTGCCCGCAGGGGACCTGTTGATTGATACACCCCCGGAGCTTCGACTGCAATTACTCCGAGAAGGAATCCCCCGGGCCCACGCGATTCTCTTCACCCATGCCCACGCCGATCATCTGTTCGGGCTTGATGATGCTCGACTCTTTCCCAAGATGATCGGCGGTCCGGTCCCGATCTACTGCGAGCTTGAGGTGGAGGAGGCCATTCGCCGGGCCTTTTCCTACGCCTTTGACGAACGAGCCTTGCGAATTCCTCGAGGAGGGGTGCCGCAGGTCGAGTTCTCCCGGATCGGCCCCGACGAATCGTTTTGGGCGCTTGGCGAACATATCATTCCAATTCGCCTGCATCACGGCCGATTCCGAGTGCTTGGCTTCCGAATTGGCGGGCTCGCCTATTGCACGGATGTTTCGGAGATTCCCGAGGAGAGCGCTACGAAGTTGGAGGGGCTCGACACCTTGATCCTCGATGCGCTTCGACCAGAACCGCATCCGACCCACTTTAGCCTTGATCAGGCGTTGGCGACGATCGAACGGTTCCGCCCGCGTCGAGCCTTTTTGACCCATCTCTCTCACTCGTACGATCATGGGCCAGCCGAGGAACGCTTGCCCCCTGGAGTCCGGTTGGCCTACGATGGCCTTTCCATCCCCTTTTGATTGGGAGTATTCGAGGCGAAGACCGGGCCGATCGGCGATGCTCAGGCCTGGCTCTCGCTCGCGAATCATGCCCCTTGATTGAGCGATAAGGAGCCGACTTCCGATGCCCGCCGACCCAGCGATGGTCGACCTTCTGAACCAAATCGGTCAGAACCATGTGCTTCGATTCTGGGATGAGCTTGATCCCGAGGGTCGGAATCGTCTGATCGGCCAACTGCAGCGCCTTGACCTGCAGCGATTGGCCCTTTTGATTGATCGCCTGGTGCTGAACACCTCCAAGGATGAGTCCCTGGCGCTTGACCCGGAACAGGTCGAACCGGTCGATGTCCGACGGGTTCCTCAGACCGATTCCGAACGCGTGATTCGTCGGCGAGCTGCTGATCGAGGAGAAGCGGCGCTAGCGGCAGGTGAGGTCGCGGCCGTCCTGGTGGCCGGTGGTCAAGGAACGCGGCTCGGGTTCGACGCGCCGAAAGGAACCTATCCGATCGGTCCCGTCTCCGGAGCCAGCCTGTTTCAACTGCACGCCGAAAAGCTGGCTGCGTTGGGGAAACGCTTCGGGAAGTCGATTCCGCTGTACATCATGACCAGCCCCGAAAACCACGAGGCGACCACCTCCTTCTTTGCGGATCACGACCAGTTTGGACTCGACCACGTTCGCTTCTTCGTACAGGGGCAGTTGCCTGCGGTCGATGCGGCCACCGGCAAGCTCTTGTTGGCCGAAAAAGATTCGCTTGCGCTGAGTCCCGATGGCCACGGGGGAACGATCACTGCCCTCGCGGCTCGCGACCATGCCGATCAGCCGAGTTGTTTGGAGGAGATGCGTGATCGAGGCATCCAAACTCTCTTTTATTTCCAGGTCGATAACCCCCTCGTTCAGATTTGCGATCCGGCCTATCTTGGGCTTCACCTGATGGCCGAGGCAGACATCTCGTTCAAGGTCGTGGAGAAGCAACGTCCTGAGGAGAAGGTCGGCGTGGTCGTGCAGGTCGAGGGACATGCCCAGGTCATCGAGTACTCCGACTTGCCGACCGAACTGGCCGAACGTCGAGAGCCCGATGGCGGCCTCCAGCTCTGGGCCGGGAGCATCGCAATTCATTGTTTCGATCGTGCATTCCTTGAACGCCTTGTTTCCGGTGGAGGTCAACTCCCGGTTCACAGAGCCTTGAAAAAGGTGCCGTATCTTTCCGAAACCGGAGAGCGAGTCGAGCCCGAGGCGCCCAACGCGGTCAAGTTCGAAACCTTTATCTTCGATGCGCTTCCCTTGGCGGATCGCTGGTCGATTGTCGAAACTGAGCGCGCGATCGAGTTTGAGCCCTTGAAAAACGCCACCGGACCAGACTCTCCCGCGACCGTCCGACAGCGCCTTAGCGATCTCTTTGGTGATTGGTTGGAACAGGCTGGAGCAAGTGTTCTGCGAAGAGGGGACGGCTCGGTCCCGTTTGGGATCGAGATTAGCCCTTTGTTTGCACTCGATCCCAGTGAGCTGAAGCAAAAGATCGAACCGGGACTGGTCGTCGATCGACCGATTCACCTTGGCCCTTGACTGGAAGGATCGCCAGGAGATTGATCGGAGTCGAGCCCGAAAGGATCGGCAACCCGCATCGGCGATGATTCTGCTCGTGTGAGTTCGTTCCCGTTGTCGAGTGAGGCCCGACCCGTCGCCGCGTGGCGATCACGTCGGACAGGAGGTTCGTTGTTGTGCTCCACGCCGTGATCATGGCGGGTGGTAGTGGCACCCGATTCTGGCCCAAGAGCCGCCGCAATTGTCCCAAACAACTGCTCCGCCTCTACGGCGAAGCTACGATGCTCCAGCAAACCCTGGAGCGAATCCAACCGATCGTGCCGCCCGATCGCATCTGGATCATCACGGGAGCCGATCAGGCCGCGGCAACCCGCGCGCAACTCCCCGACCTGCCGGCCGATCAGGTCGTCGGCGAGCCTTGCCCGCGCGATACGGCAGCCTGTGTGGGCTTGGCCGCCTCCCTGGTGGCGAGCCGGGACCCGGAGGCCACCATGATCGTCATGCCGGCCGATCATGTGATCGAGCCGGCCGAGGCCTTCCACGCAACGGTTCGGGCGGCTGCCTCGGTCGTGAACGACGATCCGACCGCCTTTGTCACCTTCGGCATCGCACCGGATCGGCCTGAGACCGGATACGGCTACATCGAACGCGCCGAGGAACTCGGCCGCCCCGAGGGAATCCCGCTCTATCGGGTGCAGCGGTTCCGCGAAAAGCCGGATCGCGCTACGGCCGAACAATTTCTCAGCACCGGGCGATTCGTCTGGAATGCAGGGATTTTCATCTGGCGAGCCCGAGCCGTCCTCGACGCCCTGAATCGGCATCGTCCCGTTCTCGCCGATTCCATCAGCCGAGTGGCTGCGACTCTTGGGACTCCAGCGTTTCAAGAAGTGCTTGGCCGTGAATATCCTGAGATGGAAAAGATCCCGATCGACAAGGCGGTGATGGAACATGCGGAGAACGTCAGAGTCCTTGAGGTTCCGTATCGCTGGAACGATGTCGGCGACTGGCGAGCGCTGACCGCCTTGGTTCCCCCGGACAACCGAGGGAACACGATCCAGGGGCCGGTTCACGCGGTCGAGACGTCCGGTTGCATCATCGTTTCAGACGAGGGACGGCTCATTGCGACCCTCGGCGTTGAGAATCTCGTCATCGTGCAATCATCAGGGGCGACGCTTGTGGCCCGCAAGGATCAACTCGATCGCCTCAAGGCCCTGGTTGAAGGCCTTGGTGCGGCGGGATTTGGCGAGACCTTGTAAGCCGACGGCGGCCACATTGGCTCAGGAGAAGTGTTTTCTCAGCAGAGCGAGGCTCTCGGGAACGCCGACCTCGGCATCGTCGTTTCCTTCGAATTCGAGGGAGATCCACCCTCGGTAGCCAGAGTTGCGAAGGATGGAAGCGATTCGGGCATAGTCGAGGTCGAGCGAGTACCATCGACCTCCACCGAAGTAGGTTTTCGCCTGCACGAGGGTGAGCGGGACCTCGCTCGACGCCATCGCTTCCATCTGCTCGTAAGCACGTTCCAGGAAGTTGCCGGTGTCGAGCGTCATCTGAAGCCAGGGAGAGTCAATCGCCTCGACGATCCGAAGAACGCCCTCGGCTGTCCGGCCGAGGCCCCAGTGGTTTTCCAGGCCAAGCACCACGCCGCACTCGGCGGCCTTCGGCAGGAGAGATTCAATGGCGGCGATGACCCACTCAAAGGCCTCGTCCTCGGAGTGACCCGGCAAGGTCGGCTCGATCCCCTTGTTGGCCATCAGTTCATCGAAACTGCCGCTGGTTCCCCAGCGGCCGGTGTTAATCCGCATGGTTGGAATGCCCAGGCGATAGGCGAGTTCGATCTGACCGAGTGTTTTCTCGACCTCGGCACGGCGGAATTCGGCGTCGGGGCTGACGAATCCCTGGTGCGTGGAGAAGCCCATCAACGCCAGGCCGAGCGAATGGGCGCGGCTCTTGATCGCCTGTAAGGCAGGGTTCGATGTGTCCCGCATCTGCACCAGCAGGATCTCGACACCGTCGAATCCCATCGCCGCAGCCCGGTCGATACACTCAAGGATGCCGAGACGCTCGCCTCGAAATTGCCAGAACGAATAGGTCGAAACGCCGATTGGATAGCGGTGCCGATTCGACTCAACTGGGGAATTCGCCGTCTCGTCGATGGCTGCTGAGGCGATACGGGTGGAGAAGGATCCTCCCAGCCCGATTGCCCCCGCAACAACTCCGGCTTGCCCCAGAAATCCTCTCCGGTGGATGTCAACCATCGATTTGAGTCTCCTCGGTTGCCGCCGCTCCGAGAAACCGGACCGGGCGGGGTTCTCGTGATTCACCGACGCGAGATGCCTGACAAGCCCTGGATGGCTTCGCCGACGATTCGGGATCTTACACAAGAGAATGGGTCGTTGATACGGTCTCCATCGGATCCCTCGTACCTCGATCGACCCGAATCATCCCCGGTCGACGTGGGCATCACAGCAATGTCACGGTCTCCTCCCATTCCTTCGGATCAATGGTGGTGCTCGGCCTCTTTCGGTGGGCTTTCCACGAGAGTACAGTGAATGAGCATCTTGGTGGTCGGAGCCAAGTCACGCAATTCTGAGACGAACTGCGTCGGAAGGATGTGATCGTGATTCAGACGATCCTACAGGTTGGACGAGGATTGATGACGCTAATCCTGGTCCTCGCAGCGGCCTCCTCGGTCGCCCTGGCGCAGGACCTCGGTCTCGAAGACGATCTCGAGCCGATCGAAAGCGAATCTGTCCGACGGTTTCGGGAGCTGACCGATCCCGAAGCCAAAACGGACCCGTCGCGGAAGAATCAACGTCCACCGTTCGAGTTCTATCGCACTCAGGTTGCACCGTTCGATGTACTGACTTATTTCAAGCCCAATCACTGGACCACCCTCACCCAGGAATTACAGGCCAATCTTGCTGATTACGAAGGCCGATTACGAACCGCGCCGATTCCTCTCCGAAATATGCCTCGCGCGGTGGCATTTCGCAGAGAGGCTCGATTACCCGAAGGGGAGTCGATGCGGCTGAGTTGGCCGGCCTTTCTCCCTCACGAATCCCGAACCCTCGACATCGAGCTGGCCCGTCCCGGAGCGATTCGACCGGATGACTCGACCCAGGCCCAGCTCTTGCCCATGATGCCGCACCAGATGCTCTGCGTCGTGCTTTCCAACGATCCGGCGTCCTTCGACATCTGGAAACGCTATCAGGCGCTGGTCCCCGCGACGACGGACCTCGGCGATCAGCAACAAGTAGAGCGAAGCAGTTACTACCGGCTGGTGATTCCCCAGGAAGCCGGCAAGCCGAATCTGCCCACGCATCCCCTGACCTGGACAACGATCAGCCACGTTCTCTGGGACGGGTTTGACCCGAGTGAGCTTGATGTCGGTCAGCAGCGTGCCCTGATCGACTGGTTGCACTGGGGAGGCCAGCTCATTATCTCCGGAGGAGCCACCTCAACCCTCGCTCTTCTGGCCGATTCCGAGAGTTTTCTCGCCCCTTACCTGCCGGCGGAGCCCTCGGCCGATTCGACCACACTGACAGAGAACGACCTGCAAGCGCTGGCTCGCCACTATCCTCCTCCGGTCTGGAAAATTGAACGGCTGGAGGATCCGCAGGGCGATTGGACGTTGCCGGGCATGCGGCCTCCCTCGCGAAGTGCCACGCCGAACTCGCGCTATGGCCCGATCGAGCCGATCGATCTGCCCGCCGATCGCCCTCTGCTCCTATCTGGTCTGGCACCGCTTGCCGACGATGTGCAGTGGATCACCGACGACGAGGGGCGTCGCTTTGGAATCGAGCGTCGCGTGGGCCGAGGTCGAATCTTAAGTCTTGCGTTCGACCCCAAGGAAGCCCCCCTGCTCCGATGGAAGGGCTATGACACCTTTGTGCGCCGTGTCATTTTTCGACGCCCCGAAGATCGATGGAACCCGGCCGATCCGAACGCCCTGTTCGTCCTTCCTGGTCCAGATTTAAGCTGGTATCGCTTGCTGGGGCGCGATCTCGAACCGGAAGCGACCCAGCCTCGACGGACCGTGTTCGCCAGCCCCGAACCGTTCACTCCCCGAGGGCTCGGTCTCGACGAGCCGATCGACGCCGCACTTCCGAGCGATCCAGTCGCGGCCTGGCTCGACACGGCGAAGTTACCCAGCCTGGCAAGGCAAGGGCTGGTGGCGGCATCGGGTATCGAGGTTCCCGGGGCACCGTTTGTCCTCCGGGTGATTTTGGCCTACCTGGTGGCCCTGGTGCCCTTGAACTGGCTCCTCTGCCGATACGTCTTGAGGCGTCGCGAACTGGCCTGGGTCATTGTGCCGTTGCTGGCCTTCGGCTTCGCTGTGGCAGTGGAACGGGCCGCTGCCATTGATACGGGGTACAATCGAGCCTGCGATGAGATCAATGTGCTCGAGCTTCAGCCGGGCTACCCTCGGGCCCACCTCAGTCGATTTGCTGTCCTTTACTCGACCGGTCGCGAGTCGTTCTCCATCTCCTATCCTGGCGAACCCTCCGCGCTCGCATTACCTCTCAACGCCAATCTCTCCATTCGAGGGGAACAGACGATCGCATCGACCTGGCAATCCTCGCCTGAACCCTCTCTCCTGGAATTCCGGGTAGAACCGAGGAGTCTCGCGATGGTTCGGGCTGAGCAGATGCTCGACCTCCGAAGCGGCTTGTTCCTGCAACGCTCCGCAGAGGGTCTGGAGACAATCATCAACCCGACCGAGTTGAACCTGCGTGATGCGGTCCTCGTGGACGTGGGGTCAGAATCAACCGGGGGACAAAACCGCTACACACCGATCGGAGCAATTTCCGCAGGTTCGAGCGTCGCACTTCCAGCGGATCGGCCATCGTTCTCCGAGGTCCCGCAACTTCCGGACGATTCCGCCGAGGAACGACCCGACTGGATCAACGTGCAGGGATTTCTCGACGAACTGTGTGCGTATCGTTGGGAGCGTCCTGAGGATGCCGGCGAGCTTCGGCTAGTTGCCTGGACCGACGAACTGATGCCGGGCCAGAACCTTGAGCCAAGCGTCGACCGGCACAGAGGGTTGACCCTCGTGGTGGCTCACCTTCGTTATGGCCCTCCTCCATCTCCCAATGGGCCGTGGTACACCACCGTGCGACCTGGCCCCATGCTGCAAACTCGAACGTCCGCGGAGTCAGACCGGCCATGATCGAAGTGCGGAACTTTACCAAACGCTACGGCGAGTTCGTGGCCGTCGATGATCTGAGCTTCTCCATTGGCGAGGGGGAGATTTTCGGCTTCATCGGCCCCAATGGCGCAGGAAAAAGTACCACGATTCGATTCCTGGCAACCCTGCTCCGCCCTAGCTCCGGAGAAGGGTACATCGCCGGTCACTCCGTGACCGAAGATCCGATGGCCGTGCGCAAGGTCATTGGCTTCATGCCTGACGACTTCGGCGTTTATGACGGCATGAAAGTATGGGAATTTCTCGATTTTTTTGCCGTGGCCTACATGATTCCCCGGACCTCTCGGAAAAAAATTATTGCCGAGGTCCTCGAACTGCTTGACCTCACTCACAAGCGCGATGACTACGTCAACGGTCTCTCCAAGGGGATGAAGCAACGCCTTTGCCTGGCGAAGACCCTCGTCCACGACCCCCCCGTCCTAATTCTCGACGAACCGGCCTCGGGTCTCGACCCTCGGGCCAGAGCCGAAATGAAGGCTTTGTTGACGGAACTGCGGTCGATGGGCAAAACGATCCTCGTCTCGAGCCATATTTTGCCCGAGCTGGCCGACTTCGTGACCTCGATTGGGATCATCGAGCGTGGCAAACTCCTTGCGGCCGGGAGCGTTCAGGAGATTCAGCGGCAGCTTCGTACCCATCGCCGTCTGGAAATCCGTGTGACAGACCCCGATCTGTCCCATGCCGAGGCGATCTTGCGCGCAGATGAAAAGGTTCACGACATTACCAGTTATGATCATACCCTCACTGCTGAGGTCGATGGTGGCGAGACAGAGATGGCTCGTCTTCTTCACCATCTTGTCTCGTCGGGTGTCAGCGTTCAGTCCTTCTCCGAAGTTGAGATGACGCTCGACGAGGTTTTCATGACGGTCACCAAGGGCATCGTCAACTGAGGCGGCCTCGGGGCCGGCGACCGCATCATGATTTTCCGAGAGAATCCTGTTCTGACCCGAGAGCTACTCGTCAATCTTCGCTCGTCGCGGTCATTTCTGCTGCAGTTGGCGTATGTCTCCTTCCTCGGTGTTGTGGTGTACTTTGCCTGGCCAGCGGGGTCGGAAGCAACCAATCAGGTTGGGCCTGGCGTTTCGCAGCGGTTGTTCAACCTCTTTTTCCTCGGGCAGTTCTTTCTCGTAGCCCTGGTGGCACCGACCTTCGCTTCCGGAAGCATCTCGGGAGAGAAGGAGCGAAAAACCTACGAAATGCTTCTCGCCAGCCCCCTGGAACCGTCAACGATCCTGGTGGGAAAACTCCTCAGTTCGTCGACGTATCTCATCCTGCTCATTCTCTCAAGTCTCCCGTTGATGATTCTCTGTTTTTTGCTTGGTGGAATCTTGTTGTCGGAGATTACCCGGGCGTATCTCATTCTGATCCTGGCGGCGGGCACTTTCGGACTGATCAGCGTTGCCTGTTCCAGCTTTTTCGGGCGCACGAGTTCGGCCCTTGTGGTCAGTTATCTGGTCATTCTGCCGCTGGCGTTGATCACAGTCACGGTGACCCAGACGAACAATGTCGTCCTTCGCGACGCGGTTTCGATCGCGGTCCTGCCCCCCTGGTGCATTGCGATCTGGGTCATTGTCGGCCTCCTGATCAATCGTCGCCTACTCTATCCGCCGGATGTGGGCAGTGAGGGCAAGGAGGTCGTGGACGAGGAAGAAGAGATGAAATATGCCGTCGGGGTCGTGATCGATCGAGAGATGTTTCCCGATATGCTGTTCGCTCCCGCCAAGCGGACCGACCTGATGCCTGACGGCACCAACCCTGTACTCGACAAGGAACTGCGGAGCGAAATCTTCAGTCAGGGTACCTTGATGCTTCGCCTGGTGATCCAGGTCAGCATGTTTCTGTCGATCCCTTTGATGGCCTACTTGCTCTTTCTTCGGCCCGAGCTGACGGGATACTACGTTGGCTATGTGCTCGTGTTCAACATGCTCGTCGGGCCTGTCTTCTCATCGGGAAGTATCACCCAGGAGCGCGAGCGAAAAACCCTTGGCCTTTTGCTGACAACGTTGCTCCGGCCAGGAACCATCGTCATTGCGAAGCTCCTCGCCTCGGCTCGGGTTTCGACGGTGTTAACCTTTCTGCTTACCGAGCAAATTCTGCTTGCCTATATTTTGATTCCGGAACTCCGCGACCGCTGGTGGACCCTCTTGATCTTTCTGGCCTTGATTGCGGCCACCTGTCTGACGACCACTTCGGTCGGCCTGCTTTGCTCGGCGCTGAGCCGGAGAACTTCGGTGGCAATGGTCATGACGTATCTGGTGTTGCTCACCCTGTTCATTGGCCCTGTCGGACTGGTCTGGTACCTGCAGGGATACACGCAACTTTCCGAACAACAACTTTCTTCACTGACCATCACAAGCCCGTTTGCCGCGTCGTTCAGTATCCCGATTCCTTCGACCGAGGATGGAAAGCCTTACATCCCTTCATTTCTCGGTTCGACAACCGTAGCCGTTCCGTTTGTCGACGATACTCGGGTGCCGATCTGGGTGGCTTTTCTCGCCGTCACCCCGCTGATCGTATTGACCTTGAACCTCATGGCCTATCTCGCGTTTCGTTGGCGATGGTGGAGGGCGGGGATGACGATCTGATGCCCGACCGACCCTGCGTCCTTCATCCGGGCCAATCGAACTCAACCGGGTGGCAGACGTCCCTCATCGAGGTACCACATCCGATCCGGACCGCGCGAAAGCGTGGTTTCGACCCAGCTTGAATACAGAGGCTTCTGGTCCTCGCGTCCCCTCAGAAAGAACGAGATCCGGTAGGATGCCTTGACGGCTTCCTGCCCCGCGCTCTTGTCAGATTTGAATTCGTCGATTCGAACAAACAGCGGAGTGAACCCCCCTGCTCCATTGCGTTTCAGAGACCGGATCGTTTCTTTCCAGTAGGCGAGGAAGGTCGCATACGAGGAAAATTCCGGAGCCGAACGTCCTGCCGAGCTGAGTAATAGCCACATTCTCCGACGATGCGGGAGATGATGAGCCAGCGCCCCGTAATAGTCACGCACGGCGTGTTCCGGAGTCATCCGAACCGGGCGTTCTAGGGTGATCGCAATCGGGTAGCTCAGCAAAATCACGACCCCCATGCCGACGCCGAGCAGTGCAAGTGATCTCATCAGGTGCTCGGCGGAGAAGCTCCAGTACACCAAGCCGACCAGGACGATAAGAGCGATCGTGATTCGACCGAGGGTCGGCCCCCACTCTGCCAGTCGATTCCAGGGTTGCAGGACAGGAGCGGGGGTGAGTTCCGAGGGTCGGTTGACCCCCGCGTCGGATCGCTCAATCTCTGGGACACCCTCGGGATTCACCGACGGCGGTCGCCGCCTGGGACGACCCGGTGAGGCGCGCTCGGCCAGATCGTAGCTTTCCTGGTTGGACTCTGGCGCCTCGGTCAGGGGTGCTCGGTCATCGTCTTCCGACCGATCCTTCGGAGCCGAGGGTGTAGGACCATTGTCAAAGAGAAACGCAGCATCGGCAATCTCGCGGGTGTCGTCGGAACGAGGCATGGTGACGTGCACCTCCGTGTCAAACCCTCGGCAGGACTTCTGCGTCGCACGATCGTTTACCAGCGAAGGAACTCCCGGGGAATCACCTGCACCGAGCCACCCGTGGAACCGAAGAGCAGGTCCAGGGAGCCTCGGCCGGACCAGTCGACTCCGCTGGGGCTGATTCCGTCGTCTCCAATAAGAAACGGGCGGCCATCGGCCAGGTGAACGGGCTTCGGGATCACCACGCCGTCCCCTTGGTTCTCAAGTACCAGCAGATTCGGGACCTCATCGAGCGTTGAGTATGAAATTCCTGTCATGCCGGGAACAACGAACCGAGCATCCCGCGGAAGCCCGAGCAACAGATCCGGTCGTCCCGACTCTGTCCAGTTGCCTGCCCAGAGGCTACAACGTCCCCCCAATCCAAACGCACCGTCGACCCGAATCAGGCGGCCGAAGCGGTCGACCAGAGGTTCGGGGGGGGCCACGTCCAGGGTGTCAACCCGTTTCCAGACCGAGAGGAATCCCTGGAAATCGGGAGCGATCAGGTCGGGCAATCCGGTGCCGCACCAGTCGATCGCTGCGGGCTGAACGCGGGACGGGAAGACCAACGGGCGGCGTTCGCAACGAAGCGGTTCGGCGTGATCGAAGCGGGGCTGGGTGGAATGCCCGTTATTCCGAAGAAAGAGGACGTCCCCTCCCCGGCCGGTGACAATCAGGTCGGGCCTACCATTGTTCTTCCAGTCCACAAGCACGGGGCTGGACGAACCCATCGGCGGTTCGAGAGGTCCGAGTAACTGGCCGTCGGTTCCGGGGCTGATCCGGAACGGAACTCCTCCGGCCTCGATGGGTTCTAGGGGGCCATAGCGATGATCTCCCGGTCCACCGAGGTCCATAAGCCAGTGCAATCGTCCGGAAGCATCACCCGAAACGAGGTCCAAACCGCCATCGCCGTCGAGGTCGCCGACGGTCACCACCGCCCCTCCCGGCAGCCGGAGGGTTTGCCCCTCCTGAACCACTGGGCCAACAATCCGCCCAGTGTCTCGTTTCGACCCCGGATGCACCGCATACACAGACCCTTCCAGGGTCCCGAAGATCAACTCGTCGCGCCGATCGCGGTCGAGATCGCCCACAGAGATCACCGTGCGATCGTCCGGGAATCGGAGGGGGTGACCATCTTCCTGCGTCAGGGGCCGCGGTTCCATCAGCACAGGAGGTCGTTGTCCTCCAAAATTGCGGAAGAACCGCAGGGTGCCTTCAGAGTGGATCGCTGCCACCTCGACCGCACTGGAACGCCCCCAGGCGATCAGGACGCAGGCCGGCCGAGGGCCAACCTCGGCAAGCGGTCCATTGGGGTCGATCAGTTCGGGCTGCCCGAAGCGAACGATGCCATCAGACTCCCCACGATTGCGACACCAGTACAACTTGCCGATCGGAGCCCGCCCTCGCCATTGTCCCGAGCGGTCGAAACCCGGGTGCGTGCCGGACTCGTCCAGGCCGACTTGCTGAGTGGTCGGAACGTCGGGATCTGGCCAGTAGCCGTCGAGGCCCTCGATCCCGAGCACAAGATCGACCTTCCCATCGCCGTCCCAGTCGATGGGGAGCATCTGAACGATCCGAGCATTGTCGAGCCCAAGGTCTGCAGGCAAATCCAGTACGATTCGATCGCTGAAGCGAGGTTCATGCGCGCTTCCGGTGTTCCTCAACAAAACTAGTCCTGCGCAGCCGAGCGCGACCAGATCGAATCGGCTCTCTCGCCCATTCGGAATGGGACACGGAAGTCGAAGCCCGTCGAGGGCCGGCAGCTCGATCCCCTCGTCGAATCGAGGAGGTGTCTCTCCAGAAGACGAGCGCAATCGGTAAACGCGGGAGCGTCTCCCTGACGACCCTCCTCGAGCACTCACCAGAAGGTCGGGCTCTCCTCGTCCGTACCAGTCCAGCACAATCGGCTCGGCTTCGGTCCCACAGCCGAGCGGCTGAGGTCCGACTGACTCATCCCAGGCCAGAGTGACGACTCCAGATGAAGCACCGCTGCTGGGCATCCGCTCCGCATCATGCTTCCATGTTCCGACGCTTGCCATGACGATTCTCTATGAGACTTGGCGGCTCGGCCAGCCGGGAGGGACCATTCGACCGCGCTTGAGGAGGAGGGAGGACACTCGGTCATTTCCGCAAGACATGCAAACCGGTTCCCAGGATCATGGGGGCTTGCGTAAAATCGCGGGAATGAAACGAATTCTCGGTCTCGATTACGGACTTCGTCGCGTTGGGATCGCCGTTTGTGACCCCGATCGGCGCGTGGCCTCGCCAGTCGAGGTCTATCAGCGACGCAATGATCGACTCGATGCGACCTATTTTCGATCCCTGGTCGCAGAATTCAACATCGATCGGCTCTTGGTCGGCCTTCCGTTGCGTGGCGATGGAGCCGAAAGCGAATCGGCTGAACAGGCAAGACGCTGGGGAACGTGGCTCTCGGATCAGACTCGGATCCCCGTCTCCTTCGTCGACGAACGCTATTCCACCGTCGAGGCCGAGGAATTATTGCGATCCTCGGGCGTGAAAGCGAGCCGTCGACGATCCCTGCGTGATATGATCGCGGCGCAGTTGTTCCTTCAAGCGTTTCTCGACGCCGGTTGTCCCGATTCGGATTCCCCCCCTACTCCGCTCGACGATCCTGCGTTCGACCTCAATGAGGACGATGATTCGTGAGTACCCTGATCATCGGTTGTGGCTATTTGGGAATTCGAGTTGCTCGTCGCATGATGGCGGCTGGCCATCGCGTCTTCGCGACGACTCGGTCTCGCGACCGCGCGGAATTGCTTGCCAGGGAAGGAATGGAACCGATTCTCGCGGATGTCCTGATTCCTGAGTCCCTCGATGATCTGCCTGCGGTTGAACGAGCCCTTTACTGCGTTGGCTACGATCGTTCCTGTGGAGCTCCCATCGACCGGGTCTACGTCGATGGTCTGAGGCACACAATCGGTCGGCTCGCTTCTCGGGCGAAACGGTTGATTTATGCCAGTTCGACCGGAGTCTACGGCGACCTTGGTGGTGATTGGGTCGATGAGGAAACCCCTGCCGATCCCCAAACCGAATCGGGGCGAGCCTGTCTCCGGGCCGAGCACTTGCTGACCGAATTTGCCAAGTTGTCGATGTACCCGGTGACGATCCTCCGCTATTCCGGCCTGTACGGTCCGGGACGCTTGATGCGTCGCGAGGCCCTCCGCTCGGGTCAGCCGATCGCCGCCGATCCGGAGTCTTATCTGAATCTTGTCCACATCGACGATGCAGCCTCGGCGGCCGTTCTCGCACTTCGGACTCCGAAGCCGGGCCCTCGGTACTTGGTCAGCGACGATCGGCCTGTCCTCCGTCGCGAGTTCTACGAACTTCTGGCCGAGGCCCTCGGCGGACCGGCTCCGACCTTCACCGAAGCCAGTGGCGATGGTCCGATTCGGGGCAATGCAAGCAAACGCATCTCCAACCATCGAATCAAATCGGAATTGGGCTGGACGCTCGACTTTCCCGATGTAACCACAGGAATTCCCGCAAGTCTCGCCGCGGAATGACGAACATCCCAGCTCCCATCATTGGGAAGCACCGCGGTCCTTCTGAGAGGCCTGGAGTCGCCACCATGTCCTTCTCCAACCCGGCTCGACCGGGAATTCTCGGTCCACTCGCGTTTTGCAGCCTCTTACTTTCGTTTCTGAACGTTGTGTGGATTCTCATCCTCGCGGTGGTCGCGATTCTGGCCGGTGCGGTGGGATGGCTATTCGGCCCCGTGGTCGGGGTTCTTGGATCGCTCGTGGTCGGTCTGTTCGTCTTGATGTTGTTGGTGCAGTCCTTGCTCAGCCTCTTGCTGTTTTTGGCCGCCTGGAAGACCTGGAGACGTCGACCATCGGGACGATCGCTCCACCTCACGTGGGCCTGGATCACCGTCATCCTCGACCTCCTCGACCTCGCCTTTACAGCGGGGATCGACGGTGGAGCATGGATTCGTCTGATCTATGCAATGATCGTGATCTTCGTCTTTAATCGAGACGACGTCCGAGCGTACTTTGCCCGAGGGACCTCTGGCCTTTCCCCGGCCAAAGCAACAGCCGTCGACGACTGGTCATAAATTGCCTGATTCGACGGATCGGGGAATGCCCGCCATCCCAATACGGTCTGCACGATTCATAGGCATGCTGGTGACTTCTCAGGCGGTCTCCCACAGGTCTTGCATGCATTTTCCCGGAGAAACGCAATCCCGAAAAAGAATCTGGAACAACATAAACCAAACACTAGAAAGGAGAAAAGGTTGACGTTTTCGACGGATTCTGGCAAACTGTGAGCCTCGAGAGATCAATTGGCATCTGGTTTTCGTTGCTTGAGATGATCGCACTGTTGGCCCTTCTCCATCTTGTATGGATAAACTTATTTTGGAGGTCGATCGCAAGGTCGTACGGTTATGGGGAGTCCCGGAAAGTCTGCGGATCGGATCGAGGCATTGCGTTCCATCCTGGATCGCCTCTGCGCCCCCGATTTGACACTGTCCGAGGCAAAGCAACTGGTCCCCAGCCTCTCGACGATTCTGGAGTCGGAGGCCCCATCAGTGGACCACGAGCGAGACAGAAGATGCCGTTCGAGGTCGACCTGTCAGGACTTCTGATGACCTCTTGAGTGTCGTGCTGAGAACGCTCGGGGCAGTGACTTGAAGCTCCCCGCTTGCTTCGGTTACACCGGAGAGATGCCGCCACCTGCGCGGCTCGGCGTCGCAATAATTCTCTCCAACCGAGGCACCTGAACGGCTTCCGGTTGATCTCCGATCCCGCTGGATCGTTCATCGGCCGTAGCCCTTCGTCATCCTCGGTGGCCTTGCCGAGGCATTGCGGATCATGTGCCAGTCTCTTCAGCATGCGGTCGCTCTGGCAATACTGGGGCTTGCAACGACGATCGCAAGCGGTCAAGTGTTTCCCCAACCCTATGACACCCAGGATCCCCAGGGAGGGTTAACTCTGGCCTCTGACGCCCTGCAGGCGCTCTCCTTGCCTGAAGGTTTCCAGGCTACTGTGTTCGCTTCGGAACCCGACGTGCGGCAGCCGATCGCTCTGGCGACCGATGCCCGAGGCCGGCTCTGGGTCGCGGAGAATTACACCTACGCCGAGCGCGAACTCAACTTCGACACCGACCTTCGAGACCGCATTCTCATTCTGGAGGATGCGGATTCCGATGGCCGCTTCGATCATCGTACCGTCTTTTGGGACGAGGGAGTTCGGGTATCGAGCGTCGAGATCGGCTTTGGCGGAGTCTGGGTCCTTGCTGCCCCCTATCTGCTGTTCCTCCCAGACCGCAATGGGGATGATCGCCCGGATGGTCCCCCCGTTGTGATCCTCGACGGTTGGGAAGCGGACGCGATCCGCCATAATTTGGTGAATGGACTGCGTTGGGGGCCGGATGGTTGGCTGTACGGCCGGCACGGTATTCAGGCCACGTCCCGAGTCGGGCGACCGGGGACTCCTGAGGAGGACCGTATCCGAATCAACTGCGGCGTTTGGCGTTATCATCCGACCCGGCAGGTGTTCGAGGTGGTTGCTCGAGGAACGACCAATCCCTGGGGAATGGACTGGGATGAACATGGTCAGCTGTTTTTGATCAACACGGTGATTCCCCACCTTTGGCATGTGATCCCGGGTGCTTACTATCAACGGATGTACGGAGAGCACGATCGTTCGAACCTTTACGCCTTGCTCGGTCAGACTGCCGACCACGTCCACTGGGATAGTCGCGAGGCCTGGAGCGACATCCGAGACGGTGTGTCCGCCTCAACTGATCAGGCTGGGGGAGGCCATGCCCATGCCGGCCTGATGATCTATCAGGGAGACAACTGGCCCGATCCCTTTCGAGGAGACGTTTTTGCGTTGAACTTCCACGGTCGACGCATCAACCGAGATCGAATCGAACGATCGGGGGCTACCTATGCCGCCAAGCACCTCCCTGACCCGATCGCCTGGTCCGACCCCTGGTTCCGAGGCATCGAGATCCTCTCGGGGCCTGATGGCGGGGTCTTCGTCGCTGACTGGTCCGACACTGGAGAGTGCCACGAGAACGACGGGGTGCACCGGTCCTCGGGACGAATCTACAAAATCACCTTTGGCGATCCTTTGCCTCCCTCCGTGCCAGATGTGGCGGCACTTGATCCACTGAGCCTGGTCGACTTGCTCCGGCACCCGAATGTCTGGTACGCAAGGCAGGCTCGTCGGGTCTTGCAGGAACAGGCTGCGTCGGGAGCCGATCTCGCTGAGGCCCGCGAGGCGCTTCGTTCCCTGTTTCGGACCCGCGAGGACGAAGTTCTCCGACTCCGAGCCCTGTGGACCCTGTTCGGGATCGGAGCCACGGATGAGGATTGGCTGATCAGCTTGCTTGACGATTCGAGTGAACACGTCCGAACCTGGGCCGTCCGATTCCTCGTTGACACGGGAAATCCCTCAGACTCGGCGGTCGATGCCCTGACTCGCCTGGCTGATCAAGACCGTTCGGGCCTCGTGCTGACCTTCATCGCGTCGAGCCTGCAAACCATACCGACGGATCGTCGCTGGCCTCTTGCCTTGGCGATTGCCTCTCGCTCTGAATTCGCAGAAGATCCGGTCCTGCCTCTCATGCTCTGGTACGGCATCGAACCGGTGGTTCCTGATCATCCCGATCGCGCGGTCGAACTGGCTGCTCAGTTTCCCTTCGGACCCCTTGCTCGGTTCGTTGCGAGAAGACTGATGGTCGCTGCCGCCAATGACCCCCAACGGGTTGCTCCGATCCTCCGTCACACAGCGCGATCCGATGATCCTGCCCTTCAACTCGCGATTCTCTCCGGAGTCAACGACGCCTTGCAGGGATTACGTCGTGTGGATCCCCCTCCAGGCTGGAACGCCATCGTTGACGGACCTGGAACGAGCCGGAATCCCGAGCTGCGTCGCCTGGTGCTTGCCCTGTCCGTCGTCTTCGGTGATGGCCGGGCGCTTGAGGAGCTTCGCGTGATCGCCTTGAACCCGGAGGCGGACCTGTCCGCGCGTCGCGACGCGATGGAGAATCTGGTACGGAGCCGTGCCGACAATCTCCTCGGTCTCCTTGGGGGATTACTGTCGGACCGTAACCTTTCCCGAGATGCTGTCCGAGGGCTCTCAACGCTCAATGATCCTTCTGCCGTCGAGCTGGTGCTCGATCGCTTCACACGACTTCCTCCGGAGGCTCGCCAAGAGGCGATCAGCTCCCTCGCATCTCGTCCCGAGGCTGCCGGTCGGCTGCTCGATGCGGTGGAGGCGGGGCGAATCGATCGAGGTGACGTATCCGCCTTCCTCGTTCGACAACTCCGGACCCTGGAAGACCAAGGAATTACCGATCGTGTTACCAAGCTCTGGCCCGAGTACCGACCAATCTCCGAGCAGGCCAGAGTTCGAATCGAAGCCTTACAACAAACAATGACCCCCGAACGTCTCGCCTCTGCAGACCCCGCCCGTGGTCGGATCTTGTTTTCCCAGTCGTGCGCTCAGTGCCACATCCTGTTCGACGAAGGCAGCAAGGTAGGACCTGAATTAACTGGGGCTCAACGCAGCGAGCTGTCCTACCTGCTTGAGAATCTGGTCGACCCGAATGCCACGCTCGACGACGATTACCGGATGACCATCTTCGCCCTGGCCGATGGTCGCATCATCAACGGCATGATCGCCGAGCAGACCGACCGGACCGTGACCATCCAGACCCCTTCTGACCGCATCATCGTGCCGGCAGACGAGATTGAGGAAAAACGGACCTCCGAACTTTCCCTGATGCCCGAGGGACTCCTCGATCCCCTTGAGGAGCAAGAGATCGCCGACCTGCTTCGTTATCTCCAGTCTCCGGCTCAGGTTCCGCGTCCATGAAGAAACCTGGGGCCTGGTCTCTTTGATCTCTGAATTCCGTCTGACCGTTCGATCGCGACCACTCTGGGGCGTGGCATCCGACGCACGCTCGGCGTATCGTCAGGGAATGCGGCGCTCCCGTCGCGTTCTGAGTTCGAGGGGTGTTCCATGCGTATCGCGATCCTGACCAACGAATATCCTCCGCACATCTACGGCGGAGCCGGTGTGCACGTCGAATACCTGACCCAAGCCTTGAACCGGGTCGAACCCGGTCACCATTCCATTCAGGTCCTTTGCTTCGGCGATCAGTCAATCGAGGAGCCAACCTTCTCGGTTCGGGGCATCGAGCCAAAATACGAGTTGCCCTACCTCGACCCTCGACACAAAAAATTCAAGGAGACGATGCTCCGAAACCTGATCATGGCTGGCATGCTCGAAGATGTTGATGTGGTGCATTGCCATACCTGGTACACACACCTTGCTGGCTGCCTGGTCAAACAACTCGCCGGTGCGAAACTCGTCCTCACGACTCACTCCCTTGAACCCCATCGCCCCTGGAAACGTGAGCAGTTGGGCACGGCCTACGACGCCAGCACCTGGCTCGAACGCACTGCTTACCAGAATGCCGACGGTGTGATCGCAGTTTCCGATTCCATGCGCGATGACGTGCAGGAACTCTACGGTGTCTCGCCCGATCGGATTCGAGTGGTCCACAACGGAATTGATCTTCATCAGTACACGCCGACTCATGATCCCACCGTGCTGGATCGCTACGAGATTGATCGCTCGCTTCCGTTCGTCCTCTTTGTGGGTCGAATTACGAGACAGAAAGGGATCATCCACCTTGTCGATGCGATCAAGCACATTCAGTCAAACGTTCAGGTAGTTCTCTGTGCTGGAGCTCCCGATACCGAAGAAATCGGCCGCGAGATGACCGAGCATGTCGATTGCGCTCGTCGCGAAGCCCGCAATCCGATCCTCTGGATCCCCAAGGTCCTGCCCAAGGAAGACATCATCGCCCTTTATTCTCAGGCTGCGTTATTTGTCTGTCCGTCCGTTTATGAGCCCTTCGGGATTATCAACCTCGAAGCCATGGCCTGCGGGACGCCGGTTGTTGCTTCGTCCGTTGGCGGGATCAAGGAAGTCATTGTGCCCGAGAAGACCGGGCTGCTTGTTCCCTTCGAACCCCGGGGAGGTGCCGACGATCATCAGGCACACGAGCCGAACGACCCCGCAGAGTTCGCGAGAGACCTTGCCGCGGCCATCGACCGGCTTCTGAGCGATCCAGAACAGCTCAAGGATATGGGGATACGCAGTCGAGAACGGGTGGAACACTTTTTTAGCTGGGAGAGTGTTGCCCGATGGACAATGGATTTCTACTGGGATCTCGTTCAGGCATAATGTGGGTGTCCAAGGAGCCACGACCCAATCGATCGTGAACGAACTTGCGGAGGGCTCCAATCGTCATTTCTCCGATCGGAGCAAGGCTGCGCCAAACGTAAACCCGCCTCCAAAGGCCGTCAGGCCGATCGTGCGTGCGGCGTTCGTTCGTTCATGTGCTGTTGCAATGGCGAGCGGAATACTCGAAGACGATGTGTTCCCATACGCTCCCAACTCGATCAACACACGATCGGCGGGGAGCTTTAATCGCATGCGAATATCTTGAATAATCCTTGCATTTGCCTGATGAGGAATGAGCAAGTCGAGATCGCCAGGAGTGAGTTTCTCTCGCTCGCAAGCCGTTTCGAGCAGCGTGATCATCCTCCGCACAGCTTCCGCATAGACCTTCAACCCGTCCATCCTGATGTGACCATCTCCAGCAGACGGGACACGAAGAACGGTTCCCTGCTCACCTCGAGCCGAGAGAACCGGACGTTGAAGCTTGCCGAGGATTGATTCTTTGGGCAATTTGGATTCTGAGCCACCAATCAAAGTTGCGGTGGCGGCGTCTCCAAAGAGTATCGCCGTATCAAAATCATTCTGGTCTGCCAGAGGCGAGAGTGCTTCGGCAGTGACCAGGAGAACCCGAGCGCCGGGATGCGATCGCGTAAAATCATACGCGGTCGCTAATCCATAAAGGTAGCCCGAACATGCCGCAGAAAGGTCGAACGCCGGCACTTCTGGGCTCGTCGCCGAGGCTTCACCCAGCGCATGCAGAATTCGACACGCCAGCGATGGGGTCATCACGCCGGGAGTCCCCGTGCAACAGATCACCAGATCAAGATCCGTGGTAGTGATCCCAGCCGAGTCGAGCGACTGCTGAGCAGCCGAAACTGCGAGCGAAAGTACCGATTCATCACCTGCGAGGCGGTGGCGGCTTGAGATTCCCGTGCGCTTCAGGATGTCGTCCGTCGATCGCCCGGGAAAATGTTCTATCAACTCCTCATTGGACACAATCCTTGACCCAACCGCGACGGTCGGACGCACCAGCCGAATCGACGTGTCCGCATGGGCCGCGATCGAATGGACTGCGTCAGGTTGAGTTCGATGACGAAGAATCGGGCGACCGTGTTCCTCTCGCGTCGGTCGCCGCCGCAATGCCTGGACCTGGTTGTCGAGCGGTTCCAGTTTCAGTAACGGTGCACCAACTCGCAGGCTTTCTCCTTCCGAGGCAAGCAGGGTACGAATCCGACCACTGATCGGAGCGACAAAATCGAAGACTGCCTTGTCTGCAACCAACTCTGCGATCGGCGTTCCACTGCGAACGACGTCGCCTACGGTCACCTTCCAAGAGAGCACGGTCACCGATTCATCTGCCGGGCTCGGCCCTCGGGCTTCGATCGTCGTCGTACAGGGATCCGATTCTCCAGCATCCCAATCAAGCTTCAGCGTGAGGATCTCCGCAGCTGCTTCCAGGGTACGTCGGTACGAGGGTAGCACTTCAAGCTGAGCGGAGAAATTGCATGGAATATAGGTGTCAGGTCGTGTCACCCGTTTGAATTGTACGGTTGAACCAACGTGTTCAGCGACGTCGGCAACGACCTCGGCCCCGAATCCACAGGTCTGATTGTCCTCGTGAATCACGATCAAACGACCCGTGCGACGAGCCGATGCCCGCACCGCGTCCCGGTCCCAGGGGGAAAGCGATCGAAGATCGATCACGTCGCTGCGCAGCCCGGTTTGATCCTCAATGGTATCAGCAACCTTTTCCGCAATCGAGACGGTTGCCCCCCAGGTCACGAGGGTCAGCGCATCACCATTGCGGCAGAGTCGAGCGTGACCGATCGGCACAAGCTGGGTGGTTACATCAGCCGAGGTGGTCCGGTCGCGGTCATTGAGTGCGGTTTTTGGATAAAGGATGATGGTCGGCCGACCAGACTCGAAGGCCGCATTGAGCAACCCCGCGGCATCACCCGCGCTCGACGGCATGACCACATCCACACCAGGCACGTGGGCGGCCAAAGCTTCCATCGTCTGAGCATGGAAGGGACCAAGCCCCGGACGATACCCGCCGCAGGCAACCATCACGATGACAGGACAGGAAAAGCTGCCTGCACTTCGCCACCATAGGCTGCCGAGTTCCGAATGAATCTGGTTGAAGGCTACTGGTAAAAAGTCTGCAAATTGAACGAACGCCACCGGGCGTTCTCCCACGATTGCGCGTCCGATGGCACTGCCGATGATGGTCGACTCCGCAAGTGCTGCATTGATCACCCGACCGGGAAACGCGGTGCTCAGGCCCCGAGTGACGCCGAAGACGTCCCCCTTCGGATCTTCGATGTCCTGACCAGAGAGCGTGACACGTGGGTCGGTCTCGAGTCGGTGGCGAAGAACCTCTCTCATCGCCTCGATCATCGTCAGGCGGACGCCATTCTCCGCTCCTCGGTACTCGGACGAGGGATCACTCAGTCTTGGAGGCAAAGGCGCCTTGGCGGCAAAGACCGGCGCCGGTTCTGCCGCGTGGAGGGCCTCCTCCACCGCCTCTCGAACCACGCGATCAACCTCAGCGTCGATCTCATCAAGCATTTTTTTGGGAACGGCCGATTCAATCATCCGTTGGCGGAGGATTGCTAGGGGATCGCCGTGCTGTCTCGCCCGATCAACGTCTTCCGGTGCTCGATAAACGCGATCGTCATCCGCGTTCGAATGACTGGACAACCGTTCGAGAGAAATGACCGCGAGCGCAGGAAGCCGCTCGGCCCTCACCCCTTCGATGACCGGAGCGAGTTCCGATTGCAGTATCACCGGATCGCGTCCATCGAACCGATGAACGGGCAAACCGTAGAAGAGCTCGGGCTCTGGGTAACCTTCAGGAAGGGAAAAAAAGGTGGATCCCGCCGTGTGGGTCGAGATCGCGAGTCCATTATCCTCGATCAAAAACAACACCGGCAGCGACCGGCGCACTCCCTCGGCAATTGCCTCCAGCACCTCGCCTTGCTGCGACGCACCATCCCCCATCGAACACACGACTATCGGTTGGCCTGGGCGAGCAGCCATTGCCGCAGCAACCCCCACAGCCTGCAGCGCATGATTCCCGACAGGAACATTTTGACAAAGCAAATGTAAGGCAGGATCACCCAGAAACGGGGTCATCTGTCGACCCGCCGAAGGGGATGACTGACTAGCGACCAGATTGTGCAGCATTGACGAGGCCGTAACGCCTCGACCGAGGACGAGAGCTTTATCGCGGTAGTGGAGATGCAAGTAATCAGCGTCGCGGAGCAGCGGTGCGAGTACGGCCAATGCTTCATGGCCGATCCCAGAACAGGAAAAGAAAGCGAGCCCTCGAGCGGTTAGGTCCGCCTCGGCCTCATCGACCCGTCGAGCCGTCGCCATCGCCCGGTAGACAGAAACCCATGCGTCTCCGGAGATCGCCGGAACACGTTGGGTGAAACGACGATGCACGACGGGGGGGAGCCCCCTGCCTTGTTCCTGCTGATTCATGTCCCGTCCCTGGGTCGAATCCATCGAGGCAGGCCATTCGTACCACTCGGGCCTCATGTCATCCTTCGAGGCCAGGAGGGGGGAGCCGAAGGACCGGCTCCCTCGAACGTGCGTGTTTTGGAATGACGCGATCAGGCGGCAGACTTCAAGCGAAGCTGACGCCCCAGCTCGGTCATCAAATCGGAAACGTTTCGGAAGTCAGGAACTGCGTCGAGATCAAGCTCGATACTGTGCGCATCTTGAAGTCGCATCAAGACGGCCACCAGATCGAGTGAATCAAGCGACAGATCCTCGAACAATCGTGAATTCGGTTCGATGGCGGTTTGCCGGGCCGCTTCGCTGCAATCGCGAATCGCCTCGGTCACCGATCGGAACAGATCCGGTTCCGTCACGGGTCTCTCCCACCTCTGGCGTCTCTGCGATCGGTATCGGATGTCCAGCTTGAGTCAATCTGGTCCGAAACCGTGTTTGTATTCCTCTGAGCTCGGGGCAATCGCTTACGCGACCACCCGGGGAGTCATCGAGTGATTTCGGCCTGGGGAGGAACGTGACTTGAACGTTCTGCTTCCTTTACTCATCGCAACGCAGTCCGCGTCACATCGATGGGCGAAAGAGCACGTCGTAGCCGATGATTACGATCGCTACGTCGGCGAAGATGTGACTTACGTAAGAAGGCCAGAGCGTGCGGTCGTAGGCATACAAAGCCGACCAGACCACTGCCCCGAGGAACACCCCGACACTCCCAAGGATCACCAGGCCCCCGCCCACCCATGCCGAAAGGGCAACCACATGATGAATCGAGAACGCCAAGGCTGAGAGCCCCACCGCAATCCCTTGACGAACGTATTGCCCCATCCGTCTGGGAATGAGCGTTTCCAGGTTGCGAAAGACAAACCAACGCCAAACAAATTCTTCCAGCAATGAGTTGAGCAGAATGATGAATCCGAACATGGCCGCGAACTGGACCGGGTTGTCAAACCCGGTTTGCTGTGCCCGGTTTCGAATCTGAGTCAGATCCATCTGATCGGCGACCAGTCCGTAGCACCCCAGCATGACAAGCATCATGATGATCCCCGTCACAATGCCTGCAACAATACCAGACAGGCTCGGCCATTTGAGCAGAGGCTTCCGACGTTCGATCCGCAAGGTCCACAAGAGAGGGAATAGGACCATCCAGACCCGGCTCAGCAGATTAATGCTTAGTCCGATCGGGCCTTGCAAGGCAAGCAACATCGCCGCCACCCCTAAACTTTGGGCGGGGACGATCAGAATCAAGGCCGTGACAGCTCGACGCCGAGCTTGATCAAGTGTCTGCATCATAGCAATTTCCAAGTCGATCCATCCTTGAGGTGTCACAATCGACGAGTCAGGCGGCCGACCGCCTCTTCGACCCATCGCTCGGACGGCGGTCCGTACGGGCGGAATTTCTCGAACTGTCCCGCCTCCTCGGACACCAGCAAGGCGCGTTGCATACCGAGGCGATTGGCCAGCGGTGAATCGATCAACGTGGAGGAATCGGCCGACGACATCTGGAACAGGACCCGGTGCTCCAGTTCGCGAAGCGTCGCCCGGTCGAATGTTCGGTTCAGGTTGTTTAGCGTATCGACCCAAACGATTACATGGACTCCGTGCACGGGTCCATCCCGAAGAATCGTTCCGAGCAACTCCGATGGCTTGGCCGGCTCGTTCGGATCTGGAGTAGAGAAACTAAAATCGTCTTCACCCTTGCGAATTTGTCGGAAACGTTGCAGGTCGTGAATGAGCAGAAAAAGCGGAGCAGCATCGGTGATTCCCTCATCCCGCCTCCGCTCCACCTCGTTGGCAACCTCTGCGATGCTTGACTCCACCTGACCCCAGGAACTTGCGATCGCCTCGTTCGGGAGTGCTTGCGTGATCCGAGAAAGATCGCCCGCCCTCGGATCATCCCCCGGTGTTCCATCAAGCAAGACAAATCGTGCATCGGGCCGATGAGCAGCCAGGCTGATGATCGCCGTTGCCATCAAGCCTCGGGCGGCCTCCTCGTTTTGACCGACAATCAAGAGATGAGAACCGGCCAGTCTCCGAAAATGCATGGCTGTCGGGGCCTTGATCGCCACCGGCTCTCCGAGCCAGGCAAACGTGGCTTTCGGGAGCGGATCAGGGTAAGCCTCCGCCTCAAGCAACGTCGTCAACGGCTCGTTGTTGGCCGCATCAGGCGCAATGTTCCCCTCGAAGACGATCGGCTTTCGAATTCGGATGCCCCGATCGGTGGCCAGGTTCTCGATTCGACGAAGATAGTCCTCGCGACGCTCGTCGGGTAGCCAGACCACCTGAAAGATGTTATTTCCTTCAAGTCTTCCGTTTGCATCGTTGTAAATCGCCTCGCCGGGTCGCGAGAGCAGCCGAGCGGCGGTGTTGTCGTCGCTGAGGATCAGGCTGGCGTCTGCCTCGCTACACTGAAGCGCGATCCGCACCGCCATCTGACCGATGGTCGCCCTGGCGAGTGTGTACGCTCCGGCCAGCGTCTGCGAGCCGAGGTGCACGTGAATCCCGAACGCTCGCCCCTGGCGGACCAGGCGGTCAAGCAGCAGGGCGGCCTCCTGGGCGATCTTGTCGTCCTCGACGAAAAACTCCTGAAACTCATCGACGATCAACAGGATGCGAGGCATCGGTACGTCAGGACGAGCGGCCCGGAAGGCGGCGACATCCTGGGTACCCGCCTCCCGAAACCGATCGCCTCGCGATCCCAGTTCCGCATCGAGCCGTTGCAGCACCGAAAGGCCGAACTCGCGCTCGCTTTCCACCGCGATGACGCGGGCATGCGGCAAGCGATGCGTCGCGTAAGCCTTGAACTCGACCCCTTTCTTGAAGTCAATCAGGTACAGTTCAAGTTGATCGGGGGCATAGGTCAATGCGGCGCTCGTGATCATCGCATGGAGAAGCGTTGACTTTCCTGAACCCGTCTTTCCTGCAATCAACACATGCTGGGACGTTCCCGATCCAAGCTTGAGCTGCTGAATTTTCGTTGCTCCGGCCCGGCCAAGCGGGATCGATACCCCTTTCCCGCTATCCCCTCGCCAGTAGTCCTCTGGACGTGGTGCCAGGAAGTCGAACGGGACCTCGACCCGACTCGCCCCTTCAGCCCGCTTCCCTACCGCCCGTACGAGGCCCGAGAACACCTCGGGCGGCGGAGGTTCATCGAGCTTCAAGGGGAACCCGCCTTGCAGCGGATCGGTCCACCGCACCCGGCCTTCCCGCCATTGCAAGACCGCGCAATGCCGTTCGAGATCTTTCAGGTCGATTCCCTGCGGAAGTTCCTGACGAACATCTACGAGAACGATCACATGAACACCGCACCTCGGTCCGCTCTGTGCGATACTGAGGAGCCGTCGCGCTGCTGCCTCGTTGAAACGAATCGGAAAATCGGCCACGACAAGGAACCGGAACGGCTCGGCCACTTCCCCGGCCTTGGCATTGTATTCGGTGATCGATTGGTATTCGTTGCGCAAGTACTTTTGAATCACGTTCTCCATGTGCTCGGTCAGGTCTTGCAATCGCTGTTCGATATGCTGTGTCTCGGTCCAGACGCGGCTGGTCACGAGTTGCTCGTCGACATCGGCCAGGTGCATGAACGCGGCAAAGGTCTGACCTAGCCCAACCGGGTCGATCATCGTGAACCGTGCCTTGCCGGGTGGAAATCCGGTCAAGATGCGGAGCATGATCGCCTGCATCGCCCTCAGCACCGCCGGTCGTCCTTCCGCATCGGCCTTCAGCAGAAATGAGCAGCCTTCGGGGCACCGAACGATCGCTGGGGGATCAAAATGGTCGGGAAGCCCTTCCATCAAGGTGGGGTCTGCTGGCCTTCCCTGGGGAAACATGTCCAGATCCACTCGGAGCCGACCGAACCGCAGCGCCGGGGGTACCTCCTTCGGAACAGGGGCATCCTCTCTCCCCGCCTCCTCAAACCTGGGAAATCGGCTGGTGATCTCTTCATCGACCAGCGCTAGGGCATCGCGCACCTCGGCGAGTCCGTTACGCCAGCGATTGGCCAGAGCGTCGGCCTCGGCTTCGGTGTGCTGCCGAGCGGCCAGGGTCGCCTGATCATATTCGGCGTTCAGGCGATCCCGTTCTTTCTCGAATTGAGTCTGGATCTCCGGTGTCATTCGAGCCACCTCCTCAGTGATGCGGCGGAGGAGGTCGTCTCGCGTTGTGGTGGTCTCTGCGATGGCAGTCTGATGGGCCTCGTTGGCCGAAGCGAGAATGGCCTGGGCTTCGGTTCGAGCCTCGGCCGCGGCGGTCTTGGCTCGGGCATCGGCGGCAGCTTGCTCGCGATCGCGAGTGCTCAGGAGTTCCCTTTCCCGACGATCATGAGCAGCGACCGCCTCCTTGCGCGAGCGGACGACCTGATCGGTGGCACTGCCGATTGCCTTTTGCAACGGTCCCAGGGCCCGCTGAACCTGAACGCGAGCCGTCGCATAGAGCCAGATCGTCAGGATGACTCCCACCACCACGCCGATCCCTCCACCTGCCGCCGGTCCGATCCAACCCTCGCGGAGAAAGAAACCCGCAATGGCTCCCAGGATGGTGGGGCCCAGCACCATTCCCGCCGGTCGAATTCCTCGAAAGAGCCTGGGAAGGGCAAGGTTGCGCAGGTCGTCGAAGCGGTTCTCCGCCTCATCGAGTGCAAGATTGGCGGCGTCGGCCGTGGGGTGTTCGTCCGTCGTTATGTTTGCCCCCGGCTCGACCTCAAGTCCCTTGACTGCCGATTGCAGGCGGCATGCGCTTAAATGCTGATCAATCTCGGCCCGAATGGCGATCAGTCGGCTGTTGACCTCGGTCAGTTGATTTTGGGTCCGTTCGAGTTCCCCTTTGGCGTCGTTGAGCCCCGCCTCGCAAATCGTACCGACCTCCCATCGATGGTCGGCCTGAGCTTGCTTGATGGTTTCGATCCGCTCCCGATACTCCTGCTCGGCGCGGGTTTTTTCCGACTTCAAGGTGGCGTCGGCCTCCGCTTTTCTGGCTTCGAATGTGGCAGTTGCCTTAGCAGGAATCTCCTTCGCGCGTTGATCCAGTTCGGCACGTTGCTGCTGAAACCTTCGGTCGTTCGCCTTGTTCGCGTTTTCGAACGCTCGACGGGCGGCCTCGGTTCGTTGTGCGTGATCCTGATCCAGCTTGGTTTCAGCCTCGACTCGTTCAGCCACCCGCTGAGCGAGTGCCTTCAATGCGGACACCAGCCGTCCGACGGGTTCTTGAGCGTTCCTCATCTGTTCCGACATCGGGACGTGCCCTCCGCTTGCGATTGGCTCGACTTCAACGATGGATGGCCCGTCCCTGCGTCTGAGTTCGACACCTGGAGGATCGTTGCAAGGGCGTCGAGATTCCCTCTGCCCAGTTCCTCATGCACGATGACGTGTTCCACCGATCATTTCCGCCCAGCCCTTCTGAGACAAGAGGGCCTTGGTCTTCCTTCCCAACTGCGTTACGTCTCGGACCGCGTGATCGGACCGACCCGAACGAACCCAGAGAAACCCGCGTTCCCGAAGTCCCGCTCCTGGAATTGGCGCGATCGACTATCCCGGCTATGCTCGGAATCAATCGCCTAAACACCTCCAAAGGGCTCCGAGTGACCTCATCAAGGACGGACCCCCTCATGCTCGCCGCGAACCTCGGTGCCAGGGAGTATCTCGATCGTGTCTGCCGCGAGATCCAGCGGATCGACGCCGCGCAACTTGAGACGGTGGCCGAGTTGATCGAGCGTGCCTACCACGCTAATCGGTTCGTCTTCGTCATCGGGAACGGCGGTTCGGCGTCGAGTGCCTCGCACCTTTGCGAGGACCTCAACAAGTGCACCCTGCGTGACTTCGAGTCCCAAAAGCGCCTCAAGGTCCTGAGCCTCACCGACAATACTGCGGGCATCATGGCCTGGGCCAACGACGAAGGCTACGACCGCGTCTTCCTCGAGCAGTTGAAGACCTACGCCTCACCCGGGGATCTGCTGCTAGCAATCTCCGGATCGGGGAACAGCCCGAACATTCTCAAAGGGGTCGAATGGGCCAACGCCAACGGATTAACGACCGTCGGTATCACCGGCTATTCCGGCGGCAAGCTCTTGGAAATGGCTCATCACAGCCTCCACTGCCCGGTCGATGACATGGGCACGGCTGAGTCGCTGCACCTGGTTGCCTTCCACTGGCTCATTGGTGACCTCTACCGACGCATGTCCGGGTCTGATGCCTCGGAATCTTCGGCTTGACCCCTTATTGAGCCTGAGAGGCGGCTCGTCATGGCCAAACCGCTCTTGCTCGGCGTCGAGATCGGCGGCACGAAACTCCAGGTCGGCCTCGGTCATGGCGATGGCTCAATCGTGCAACTCCGACGAGCTCGGATCCATCCGGCCTCCGGGGCCTCGGCCCTCCGCGATCAGATTCTCGAAGAGGCTGACCGCGCCTGTTGGGCTCACAGCCTGACCCGAGATGCGATCGAAGGCGTCGGCATCGGCTTCGGCGGCCCGATCGATGTGGAACAGGGAATCACGATCACCTCGCACCACGTTTCCGGCTGGGATCGCTTCCCCTTACGTGACTGGGGCCGATCGCAATTCCAGACCGAGGCCGTATCGATTGAAAACGACGCCGATACCGCTGGCCTGGCCGAATCCCGCTTCGGGGCCGGCAAAGGGGGAGCCTCCCCCTTGCTCTACGTCACAATCGGGAGCGGGGTTGGCGGCGGCCTGATCCTCGACGGCCGAATCCACCGCGGGACCGGTCTCGGCGCGGCCGAGATCGGCCACGTCTGGGTCATTCCTCCTGACTCGAATGGCCAGGGGGGCCGGACCGTCGAGCAATCCGCCTCCGGCTGGTCGATCACCCGGTTTGCCCGAGAGGCGATCGCCTCTGGACAGCCAGGGGCGGAAACCCTCTCTGATCTCGTTGATGGCGATCCCGAACAACTCAACGCCGAGGTCGTCGCCATGGCCGCCGGCCTGGGAGACGCCCGTGCCCTCGCGATTCTCGAACAGGCGACCCAGGCGCTCGCCGCTGGCCTGGCCCATGCCGTCACCCTGATCGGGCTCAAGCGTATCGTTCTTGGAGGCGGTGTTTCCTTGATCGGAGACGACCTCTGGTTCGCTCCGATCCGCCGTCGCCTCGATCAACTCGTCTTTCCCGGCTTCCGAGGTTCGTTTGACCTCGTCCCTTCTGCCCTCGGCGAGTCGGTCGTGATCCAAGGCGCTCTGGCTCTGGCTCGTGATGCCTGGCTCGCAAGCCGACAGGGTTCCCGATGAGGAACAAGGGGGATCGTCGCGTATGCGGATCACCGATCTGGAAGTCCTGGTTCTCGGAACGTCCTGGCGGAACCTCACATTCGTCAAGCTGATGACCGACGACGGCCACGTCGGTCTCGGCGAGGCTCGTCTCACGAACCGGACCGAGGCACTTCTGGCCTACCTCAACGCGATCAAGGATCGCTACGTTCTCGGCATCGACCCCTTCGACACGGAAAAGCTCGTCCACACGATGATCCACGGCGATCAAGGAAGGCCCGGCGAGATCGTCACCACGGCCATTTCCCTGATCGAGATGGCCTGCTGGGACCTCAAGGGTAAGGCGCTTGGCGTCCCGGTCTACAAACTTCTAGGTGGAGCCGTCCGAGACACGATCCCTGCCTATGCGAACGGTTGGTACCGCGTCGATCGCTCTCCTGAATCCTTCGCCGAGGCCGCTCGACGGGTCGTCGCCCGAGGTTACCGCGGCTTGAAGTTCGACCCCTTCGGCACCCTCCACGGCTCGTTGTCCCGGTCCGATCTGCTGGAAGTCGTTCAGCTCTGTGAAGCCGTTCGCGAGGCGATCGGGCCGGATGTTGAGTTGTTCCTCGACATGCACAGCCGGTTCGGCGTAACCGATGCGATCCGAATGATCCGGGCCCTCGAACCGCTCGACCTCGGCTGGGCCGAGGAACCGGTCGATCCGCTCGACGCCCAGGGGCATCGCCGCGTGGCCGACGCCGTGTCCATTCCGATTGCCACCGGGGAACGGCTTTACCAGACAGGCGAATTTCTCCCCTTCCTCGAACAGCGATCTTGTGCGATTCTTCAGCCCGACCTGACGCACTGCTGTGGGGTCTCCGAGCTGAAAACCCTGGCCTCACTGGCCGATCGTTTCGGAATGCTCGTCGCTCCCCACAATGTCGCCGGGCCGGTCGCCATGGCCGCGAACCTTCACATCGCGGCCACCTTGCCAAATCTCCGGATCATGGAGACCTTCAACGATTTCGAGGCCGATGCTCCCCTGCCGTCCGGTCAATCCGGCAATCCGGCCCTGGCTGCGGCGTCTGGATGCCCAGCGGTCTCGCAAGGGGTCTTCCCACTACCCGATGGACCTGGTTGGGGAGTCACTCTCAATGAGGAGGTCATTCGATCCCTTCCCTTTCGACCAGGACATTTCAACATTTTCGCTCCCGACTGGCACAAGCGGCAGGCCCTGGAGTAAGGGGCCTTAGCTCGGCCAATCCCTCGTCAACCTTCTTGGCACGAATGCCCATTCCTTGGGCATCATGCCGTTTCGAGAATCGACTGCCAAAATGTCTCATCTCCCCAGGAACGGTTTCGTTCAAGGTTTCCGATCGTCCCTGGGTTCCGTGTCTTTCCGTCGTTTCCGGTTCCAAAGACTGCCGGAACTTCCCGGCGAACACAGCAGCGCTCTTTCCTCAGAAGCGTAACGCTTGATTGGACAAGGGGCTGCGGTGAGTTCTCCAGGGTCTGGCAATCGGGTGAACTCCATCCACGTCCGTCGTGTCATGTTTTCTGAACGAAACATCGGGCGAAATCGAACGCGATTGGTTGGATGGAATTCTGTGCCTTTTCCTGGACCCGGCCCCTGGTTTGCTCCTACAGTTCTCATGTCCGAAGTCAGTGAGGGTCACGCTTCCGATTCCGGAAGTATCGACAGAAAGGATTCAGCCCTTCGAGACACGTCGGGGCTCAAGGGCGGATCAGGTCTCAAATCTCCCGGCAATTCAATCCGAGGGTGATTGGTTCGACCCGAACTTCGAAGATCGAAAATCGAGCCGTCCAGCGTCACTCGGGTTTTCTATCGTCTACATTATCAATGGGGCGTCTCACGACGCCGAGACCGGCCAGGGATGGTCCTCATACCGCGGGGGGACTCGCCGATGCTCTCGACGAAGAAACTGTCCGATGTCCAGCTCTGGCAGCGCAACCTCGCCTCGTTGATCCGGTCGGGGTTGTTTCTCCGAGCGGACGTCGGCGAGTCGAATGGGCTTCGTACCATCGTCGGAATTTACGGTGATGGGTCGTCCTCGGCTCCGATGGCGAAATATGCTGATCTTCGAAGGGCCGAAGACGCCCTGGAGATCATCAACCGTCTCGTCGAATCGGGCCAGGCAGCTGAGGTCAATTGATCGTCGCCTTCTTTTGATATCATCGACCGGCTGGGAAAATCACTGACAACTCCTGGCATTCGCCCCATCGCCCGAACGATCGTGTTTCACGGTCGTCTCGGGCGTTTTTCATTTGCCGAGGGAGCTTGACCTCGAACCGGATTACTCCGCAACGGACGCTTCGGGCCGGTAGGTCGATCAGTTGGAGACGCAGCCCAGCCGATCTCAACGGCGGTCAGCGGGTCCACGTGCAGTCGTGAAAGGGATTCGATTCCCAGGACCATGATATCGCGTTCACTGACGGTCCCTCTCGGAAAGCTGGCAAGGGAGACGTCGTACTTGTCACTCGCACCAAAGAGGTGCATCAACTCGTGAACGAAGGTGATCGGATCGGCGAACGGTGGGCCTGCCATCGGAGCCTCGAAGTCATCTTCCCGGGCATAGCAAACGGCCACGGCCACTCCGGGAATCCCGGTCGCGTCACTCGGCAAGGCGATGGACTTGCCGGCGCGTCGGACATGCAGCAGCCAGACGATCTGGTCGGCCTCGATTCGGCGGCCGATCCGACCGAGCAGATCTACGGGGTCCACGAAGCCGAGCTGACTCGCCGATCGGCTGAGGATTCCGAGAATCCGAGACTCGGCGTCCGGGTCGGGCAGTCCGGCATCCCCCCATTCATCGGGTCGAAAGATCGCAACCTCGCGGTCGGTGTCCTCCTCGACGGTTGCAAAGAAGCATTCGGCCAGGTCGAGATTGACCGGAACCTGCCATCGAATCGCCTCCCGTTCGATCCAGGCTCCCGCCCTTCGCAAGGCGCGATGGGCCTTGATCAACTCATCGATCGACCAGGCCTTCCCATCCCGACCCACAAAGAGCGAGACCATCGCCACCCGTCCGAGTAACGGAGGAAACCGACGTCCCCAGACTCGATAACTCCGGAAAACTCCCTCCTCCGGACGCGGCTCCAGCCCTGCAAACCGGCGGAACTCCCATCCCTCGACCGGAGAAGCCCCCTTCACTCCCACGATCGGAATGACGCCCACCTCCCCGTCTGCGGGACGCTGGTCGTGAGGTGTTGATGAAGGCGCGAGCGTTCGATCGGTCGAGAATTCGTCCCCATCGTCCTGATCCCTGCGTCGATGCCGTGTCGAGACCACCGCCAGGAATCCCAGTCCACAGCCGACCAGGACTCCGAGCCCGATCGGCAGCCAGGCGATCCCATCCTCCGGGTTCCGATTGATCGTGAAGAGCGCGGCTGATCCGAGGACCAGGCCTGCACCGATCCACCCGGTCTTCCATTGCCAACCCGACTGACGCATCGGTGTCGAAGCCTCGGCTCCGGTCTCCTGGAATAACGACCTCGTCCTCAATGATTGATCTTACCCGAACCGAACCGACGAAATCGCAGCTTCCCGAGCCTTCGAGGAACTGCGACTGCATCTCTTGTCGAGAGGGTCCTCGAACGGATACAGTGATCCATTCGATTTCTCCGGACCCTCCGGGCGACTCGTTTCGCCACATCCTGGTCAACTCCGATCCGGGATGGCTACTCACGGGAGCAAGAACTCCGAAATGTATGTCCCCAAGAAGCTGTTCTTCACCAAGGGCGTTGGCGTGCATCGTGAGAAGCTTTCAAGCTTCGAGCTGGCTTTGCGTGATGCTCGGATCGCCTACTATAACCTCGTTCGCGTATCGAGCATCTTCCCTCCGAACTGCGAGGAGATTTCGATCGACGAAGGGTTACCGCAGCTTCAACCCGGCCAGATCGTGCATTGCGTCATGAGCGAGTGCGCCACGGCCGAGCCGAACCGACTTTGCGCCGCCAGTGTCGGCGTGGCGATCCCTCGCGATCGCAACCGCTTCGGCTACCTCTCCGAGCACCACGCCTACGGCCAGAGCGAGAAGTTCGCCGCCGACTACGCCGAGGACCTGGCCGCCGAGATGCTCGCCACCGTGCTCGGCGTTGAATTCGACCCCGATAGCTCCTGGGACGAGAAGCGCGAGATCTGGAAGATCGCCGACGTCATCTACCAGACCAAGGAAGTCACCGCCACAGCCGTCGGCCATGCCCGAGGGCACTGGACCACCGTCGTCGCCGCAGCCATCCTCTTGCCCTGAGTGTCTAGATCCGTGCGGCCGTGATTGATCCAGGCGCCGACAATGGGCGGGGAAGCGAGCCTTGACTTGCCTCCCCGCCGGGCGAAGCGTTTGGATCGAGTTCATCGATCCCTCCTGTCACTTGCCTCGTCGTCCGAGACCCCCCTTTTGAGGGTTGGTTCATGGCAGAGAACGCGTATCTTCATCAGATCAGTCGTCACCGGATTGCACCTCCCTCGGTCACGGGCGATGTGTCGGCGGCCGACCTGATTGACCAGGCGATGCTGAGCTACAACGGCGGACGGCTCCGCGAACTTTGCCAGGTCTTCACCCGCAAGATGCTCGAACCGGATTGCACGGTCGGCCTGACGATCTCCGGGGCCTTGACCCCCGCCGGCCTCGGCATGAGCTGCCTCATCCCCCTCATCAAGGCCGGGTTCGTTGACTGGATTGTCTCCACAGGGGCGAACCTCTACCACGACACCCATTACGCCCTCGATCTGCCGCTCCACCAGAGCCTTCCCGGCCTCGACGACTTCCGGCTCCGCGAACACGACATCATTCGCATCTACGACATTGTCTTCGACTACAAGACCCTGCTTGATACCGACGCCTTCTACCGCGAACTGCTCGCCAGCGACGCCTTCTCGCGATCCATGAGCACCGCCGAATTCCATTTCGAGGTCGGCAAGTATCTTCATGCCCGCTCGAGCGCCCTTGGCGGCACACCCGGCAACAGCTTCCTCGCGGCTGCTTACGAGGCCGGTGTCCCCATCTACACCTCCAGCCCTGGCGACAGCTCCATCGGTATGAACGCCGCAGAACGGTCCCTTGCCGGCGGGGCCTTGCAGCTCGATACCCTCCGCGACGTGAACGAAACCGCCGCCATCGTCTACGACGCCAAGCGCAGTGGTGGCACCTCCGGCGTCCTGATCCTCGGCGGCGGCAGCCCGAAGAATTTCATTCTTCAGACCGAGCCGCAGATTCAGGAAGTCCTCGGCCTCGAAGAATCGGGACATGACTACTTCCTCCAGATCACCGACGCCCGCGCCGACACCGGCGGCCTCTCGGGGGCGACGCCTCACGAGGCCATGACCTGGGGCAAGGTCGATCCCGAACGCCTGCCCGACGCTGTCGTCTGCTACACCGACAGCACGATTGCGCTCCCCTTGATCACGGCCCACGCCCTCGCCCGGTGCCAACCCCGACCACTGAAGCGGCTCTACGATCGCCGCAACGAGCTGTACGAGACGCTTCGAGCCTCGTACGAGGACCGTGTTTCCAGCGGCCTGCCCACCGGCATCGCCGCCCGGCAGAAGCAGAAAAGCCAGGGGACCGACGAGCCCTCCCGTGACCCGAGCCACCCCGATACGATCGATCGCGCCCGATAACCCGGACGCCCCGGCCCTGATCGAGGCTGCCGAGATCCTCCTCGCCGGCGGTCTCGTCGCCTTTCCGACCGAGACGGTCTATGGCCTCGGTGCCGATGCCACGAACCCTGAGGCCGTTGCCCGCATCTTCTCCGCCAAGGGCCGACCATCCACCAACCCCTTGATCGTCCACACCGACGGCCCCGAACTCGCTCGCCGTTGTGTTTCCCACTGGTCCGAAGCCGCGGAAACCCTTGCTCGGCACTTTTGGCCGGGCCCATTGACGCTCGTCCTCCCTCGATCTGCCCTCATCCCCGACCTTGTTACCGGCGGACGCGATACTGTCGGCGTGAGAGTGCCCGATGTCCCGGTCGCAAGGTCTCTTATCTCCCGGGTCGGCCGCCCGTTGGCCGCGCCGAGTGCCAATCGCTCGACCGGCATCTCTCCCACCCGGGCAGAACACGTCTCCCAGGCCCTCAACGGACGGATCGATCTGATCCTCGACGCCGGCCCCACCGCCGTTGGGCTTGAATCAACTGTCCTTGATCTGACGAGCGATCCCCCTCGCATCCTCCGTCCCGGCCCGATTCAGGCGGAGGCCCTCTCACTCACCCTTGGTCGAACCGTGCTCGAACGTCATGCCTTGACGTTCGAGCACAACCTCGATGAGCCCGCCGCCAGTCCAGGGTTGATGGCGATCCATTACGCGCCAAGAACCCTTGCGATTCGGGTTGAGCCCGGCGAGCCGATCCCACCGCTCCCATCTGCCGACCGAATCGCTGTGCTCTCGATCGGACCCGCTGCCGAAGCCTTCGGTCCGTTCGGGGTTCGGCTTCGAATCGATCTGGCCGACCCCAAACGCGCTGCCCGAGTCCTCTACGATGCCCTTCATCACTGCGATGCTTCCGGTGCCGAGCTGATCCTGGTCCTGATGCCTCCCGACCTCCCCGACTGGGCCGCTGTGCGAGACCGACTCCTCCGAGCGACCCAACCGGCCTGATTCGATCAGGTTCAAAACGTCACCAAAGCCGAGCGTCAGACATCCTCGGCCTGTCTCTGAATCGTCGAGCGTCGGTTGCGATGTCGAATTTGACGCGGTTCAAGTCAGGTGTTACCGTCAATCTGTGTCGAGGGAAGGTGCGACCCGGGAAGAATTGACCGCGCCATGCCCTGGACCAAAAAGGACGGGGAAATTCTCCCGGTGCATCACGAAACCGATCAGCACTGTTCGTGTCGTGTTCGCCTGGCTACGTCGCATCCTGCCAATCCCTTCCAGGATCAAGAAGGGGCGTGACCTTGGAACCTTGGCCGACGCGGTCGATCTGGCTCTGGGCCGTCCTGACTGTGGGGTTTGTCGGACTCTTCCTGGCACGGTTCCCAACGGTCTCGACCTTTGACAACTTCCTCTTCGCCGACTGGGGCGCGAACCTAACGGTACAAGCGCTCCTTGATCGCGGGGAGCAACCGATTGTCGACTACTTTTATCCGTATGGCTTACTGCCGCTTCTGTTGGGTCGATTCGGGTTCGGACTCTTTGAGAAAACCCCGCAGACCTACCTGGGCTTCATGGTCCTGAGCCATGTGTTCGCGGCCTGGGGAATGGCACGATTGGCGTCGGCTCTGCGCGTTGGCGTGCCAGGCGTGGTGTTTCTGATCGTGACGATTCCTTATGCCTTGCCTTCGACCCATCCCAGCCTAAGCCATGCCCTGGAGACGGTCTTGATCTGTCACGCCCTGGCCGAACAGGCCCGAGGGCGTCGCCACATTGCGCTTGCCCTGGCCACGGCCGCCGTCCTGACCAAGCCGAGCATGGCCTATGTGCTCGGCCTGGTCCTGCTGGGTTTCATCGCCAGGGAACTGATCGGTCGGACGTCAGACCGGTTACGCGAAGGCTGGTCTCAGATCAGACCAGCGTTCCTCACTGCGCTCGGATTCGGTGTCGTACTCGCCGTGGTGTTCGGAATACGACCGCTCATCGGAAGTATTCTTCCACTTCAGGTTGCCTCGCTCTATCGCGATGCGGATTACGGCTTTTTCTTCGGAACAGGACGTCGATTCTGGCTTCCTGACAATGCGGGAGTTCGCCACTATCTCGGAACCCAACTCGGGTTCTGGTTGGCCTCGACGGTTGCCTTGATCGCGGGGGGGCTGAGAGTGCTGGCCCTGGCGATCCGACGTGAGGGGCGTGACGCACGGAACGAATCTCTCTCACATGGTCACGTAAGAGAGATTGTCTTGACCTGTGCAATCCTTCACATGAGCTTTCTTTGCTTCTTCTTCGCGGGAGAAGTTTCCTGGCTATACTACTCGTATCTCTTGATATTGGGCATAACGGCCCTCGGCGGGCTCGGCGCTCCATGGCCCCTGGTTGTCGCCATCCTGGCCACCCTTGCGTTGGTCGCGGATCGAAGCATTCCCGGAGAGGTCGTCGCGGCCTGGGACGGTGGCAGCTTCTCGGCCGATTCTCGCGGACTCTGGACGAGCCCTGAACAGCAAGCGGAGTGGCAGGAGGTCCTTCGTCGCGTAGAAGGCCACCCCACAGCGGTTCTTTCCATGGCGGGTGCGGCTCCGGTCCTCTATCCCGATCATTTTTTGCCTTCCGTAACCCTGTTCCTCCTGCCTGGGATGGAAGGAACCATCGATACGCATCGCATGGCCAGGCACATCCAGTCCGCCGAACTTGTCCTTGTTCCGACCCGCTCCGCACAGGGGATGGGTGTTTACCCGTTTCTGCTCGGATGTCCTGAACTTCGATTGGCGTTGAACGCGAAGGATCCCATCTGGAAAGGATCGTCTTACGCGATCTATCGAACGGGAGAGGATGAATCAAGAGACAAGGACTTCTCGCCGGGTTCGATTTGCCGTAAGGACGACTTCGAATCGCTCGATCGTCCTGAGCACCCTTCCGCACCCAGTGTAACCCCATGACTCCTTTCGAGCCCAATCGGCTGCCAGGGCAAATCCGCTTCATCCCCGGTCATCGACCAGTGGAAGCGACGTGTTCCACCAGCCGCGAGAGTTCGGCCTGAATCCGATCACCCCCAGCGAGAAAGAAGTCATTGTGGTCTGTCGGCACCCGAAAGCTCATCACCGGCCCTCCGGCTGCCCAGGCCAGTTGGTCCGACATCTCAACGGGAATCATCTGATCGTCCGAGCCATGGCCGATCAGGGTCGGGCATCGGATGCCCTCGATCTTCTTCAGGTTCTCGAATCGGTGCTTGAGGAACAGGCCGAGGCCCGGGATCGGGTAGAACCGGCGCACCATGTCCTGCATGCTCGTGAACGAGCAGAAGACCGCCAGCCCCGCCAGTTCCTCCCGGCTTGCCAGGTCCACCGCCACCGCCCCGCCAAGCGACCACCCTGCGGCGATGATCCGACTCGGATCAATGTCCGTTCGACTCCTTAAATGAGCCAGTGCCGCGTCAGCCGTGGCGTAACATCCCTGTTCGCTGGCCTGACCGCCGCTGAGGCCGTAGCCGAGATACTCGGCGATCATGACATTCGCACCCAGCCTCCGAAACGATTCGAGCTGTTGCAGATTTCCGGCCAGGCTATCCCCATTGCCATAGAAAAACAAAATCGTCGGCCGTCGGTCGGCATCCTCCCGGGGCGAACCGTCTGCCTCAAGGGCCGCGCCGAACAACCCGACCACCCGCTCTCCCCCCTCGGCCGTCATTTCCACGCGTTCCAGCCCGTCGCGGGGAACGACGGCGTACACGGCCAGGCCTTGTGACGCCTGGCCGGGAAAGATCAACTTGGCTTGGAATCCTGAAAGCACGAGCATCAACCCCAGGTACACCAGCAGGACCATCCGGATCAGACGAAACAGGACCGCACGCAGCCGGAACGATCGGGAAGCTGGACCAGCGATCGCTTCGTTCATGGTTGTCCGGTGCTCCGACTCCTGGCTACGGATTCTCTCAAAGGATTTTAGTGCACAGACGACGAGAGGCCAGTACCAAACGCATTCTGAGCAGCCGAGGATCCTCCGAAACAGGGATTGCGTAGATCGCTCCCATAACGTCCCCGATCAACTCTCCAGCAGCGAATCAATTCGGGAATTTCCTTGACGTGCTCTCCTGTGGTCAGGAAAGATCATGGAGTGGTCATTACGACAGTGATTCACTTTTTTTTAGTTGTTCAAACACGGACAAAATCGATCCAAGCGCACCAGCGGCCTTGCCGGTTCGACAATTCCCTTACCACCACCAAGGAGAGGTCACGATGCATCGCAATACCCTGGTCGGTTCCTGCGTTCTCGCAGCGCTCTGCGTTGCCTCCTTCCTGACCGCAACTTACGTGGTCGATGCGAAGGTCGTCCCTCCGACGAAGCCCCCTCAGGTCACCATCACCGAGTCAGAGGCCCCGGCTGGTCCCCCGAAGAACGACCCTGGCAACACCATCACCTTGACTTCGGACCAATACCCATCGGCCACGTACTCGGTCAGGATCAAACACCTGGAATCGACGCATAATCATATCGATGTCTCCGCGATTCTCGATCTTCGCAACTCCGCGAGAACCATGAACTTCATTTGGAAGTTGGATGTGACGACTCAGGGTGAACGATTGCCGGTCTTCTCTCACACGTATGGGAACCAGATTGGATCGAGTGCGAAAGGGACTCATATTCGTCCCACCTTCACCGAACGGATCCCGATGTTACCAGGCGATTATTGTGTGACGGTCTCGATTCTTGAGGTCCCTTTTCTTGGGGTAGACGCGTTGAGCGACGACACGGTTGCCCGGAGAAATCTGCTTGCATCCGATACCGGAAAGGTTTCGATCGAGTAACGGGTCCTTGCGATCGGGCATTCCAAGAGTGGTCAGTTCGAAGGGTTGCCGACTTTGTTGAGTCTCCCCCAGGCTTAAGATGCCGTCCATCGCGGACCCTGCCCGAACCGAGATCCAAGACGGACAAAGGCCCACCCCGGCCGAACAAGAAAGAAACGCCGATCTCCTCGCACCTTGCGAGGAGATCGGCGGTCGTTGAGCACCGATTTGTGACGGTCGAGGCGACCGCACCGTCATCGCTCAGAGTCCCGAGCCGAACTCGGCGTCACGATCGACCGGGGCGCTCTGATGATGCCGGGCATCGGAACGCGGGGCGACGTGCGGCCCCCGCAGGACCGACTGGCCCCCCCGGGCGTGCTGGGTGTGGCTTCGCAACGGCCCACGACGCAGCGGAGGGCCGGCCTGGGCGGCAGGCACCGAGGTCTCGTAGGGGTTGGCGGCCGGCATCGGGTCGAAATCGTCGTCGAAATCGTCGTACCGGCAGACGTAACCGGGCATCTTCGAGCGTTCCAGCTCCTCGGCGTAGCTGGCCAGGACTGCGGCCTGGATCTTCTCCCGGCAGCCGGAGTTGATCGGGTGCGCGATGTCGGCGTGCAGCTTGGCACGGCCGTCGGCATCGCGAAGAGCGCGATTCTCATCCAGGCGGGCGCCGCACTGGTTGCAGAACCGAGAGCGCAGGTGGTTCTTCGTGCCGCAGTGGTGGCATCGGTCGGTCAGCTTGCGCGATGGCATGGCCACGAAGAAGCCCTTGGCCCCCTCGATGATCTTTAGATCACGGATGACGAACATGTCATCAAACGTGATGCTGCAGAAGGCCTGCAGGCGCTCGTTGCTGCCGGAGTTGTCCTCCATGAGCTTGATGCGCACTTCGGTGATTTCCACGGCCGTACTCCTTTACGCGGGGTGAATGTCTGGCTCAGGGACCGCATCGGACAACCCGGACCATCCCGATCCCGAGGTCGCCGAGCCGGCTGGCGGCGAGCTCTGCCGCCTCGCGGTTGCGAGCGAGGCCGAAGTAGGCCGAGCCGCTGCCGCTCATCAAGTGCCCGTCCAAGACAGACGAGCCGAGGTCGTTCAGGGCCGCTCGGACCCGGCTCAACGCCGGTTGAATCCGTTCGGCCACGGGTTGCAGCCGGTTAAACAGGCGCCTGCCCAATCGCTCCGAGTCGCCGCTCCGCAAAGCGTCGATCACCGGCTCGATCGGCTCGGGCCGATCCGGCGGGGTCAGCCCGGCGAAGGCGTCCGCAGTGCGAACACCCACGGGCGGGCAGACCAGGATGGCATGGAACCCAGCAATCGTGTCCGGGTTGAGTTTCAAAGGCTCCACGCGCTCGCCCCGGCCTCGGCAGATGGCCACGGGGGCGTCCAGAAAGAATGGAACATCGCTGCCAATCTGACCGGCCAGCTTGCGGAGCCGGTCGGCCGGGGTGTGAAGGTTCCAGAGGTGATCCAGCGCCACCAGGGCCGCCGCGGCATCGCTCGATCCCCCTCCCAGACCGGCCTGGGCCGGAATGGTTTTCTCCAGGGAGATCCGGGCGCCGAGCTGTTCTGTGGCGTCTGATCCGGCCTCCGCTCGAAGTGTCTCGGCCGCCTTCACCACCAGGTTGTCCTTGCCGGTCGGCAGGCTCGGGTCGTCGCACGTCAGGACGATCTGCCCCGAGTCGTCGGCGGCGAGGGTCAGGCGGTCATGAAGATCGATGGCGACCATCAACGTCTCGAGTTCGTGGAAGCCGTCGGGCCGTTTGCCCAACACCTCAAGGAAGAGATTCAGCTTTGCCGGAGCGAGCACTTCCACGCCCTCGGCAAGGGGACGGATAACCATGGAGGCGTACCCTGGTTGTCGTCGCGATGAGCCCCAGAGGAGCCACCCCAATCGTCAATAAGGTTCGGGAACGTCGCGCCGAAGACCGACCCGAGGGTTCGGGTCGATCCCGTCTGGTGATTCAAGGTCGATCGCCGGATGCGTCGCGAAAGCTCGCTCACACGCCAGCCGATCGGTCCCGATCACCGGACCGGGCGTTTCGTCTCGCCTCGCGGTCCCGTCTCGTTCGGCGGTCGTTCTATAACGATCCCGGAAACCCCGCAATATAGAAAAAGTACAATCTCGGAAAACCGATCCGACTGGCGACGGCATTTTTTTCAAAACGGTGGATTTTCCTTGAGCCGACCCCTCTCACCCCCGTTGCCCGCGAACCCCCCTTCGCACCACCTCCGAATCAGTTCGATCCTCCTCAAACCTGCCCGCGCACGATCCGGATCCTCAATGCCAGGCTTCCCTTCCGTCGTCACCAGCCCTTCCTGGCGAGCCATCACGCGCACCCCGTCCCGAACCTCCGGGACAAACGATCCGGGGGCCGGTCGAACTTGCTCAGGGGAGCAGGAACTCCAATCCGGACGAATCCCAGGCCCTCGAAGGAGCCTGCGAGGAACCGGGCCGAATCTCCGAGAAAAACCGACTGTACCCCGCCTCCAACACCTCAGCATCCCAGCGGCGTGCCTCTTCGCGAGCCCGGCGGCGGTGCTCCTCGAAGAAGCCGGGGTCATCCCAGAGCCGTATGATCGCCTCGACCCACGGCGCGACCTCCTCGGCCGTCGGCAGCGTCCGCGTGCTCGGCGTCTGGCGATCGGGCAGCGGCAGGACGATGCCGGCGTCGCCGAGCGTCTCCGGGATCCCCCCCCGATCCGAGCCGATCACCGGGATGCCGTTGATCATGGCCTCGACGGCCACCAGCGGCTGATTCTCCCACCAGAGCGACGGCATCAGGCAGACGCGGGTCTTCCCCCAGAACCGCCGGGGATCGGCCGTGTGGGCCATCAGGAAGACGTTGCCGTGGACGCGCAAATCCAGCCCGCAGGAGGCGAGCGTCCGCTCAGTCCCCCGGGCCTCGACGACGAGCAGCGGGATCTCCGGCCGCCTCTCCCCCAGTCCCTCGGCCATCCTGGCGAACGCCAGGACCCCCTTCTCGAACGACGGATTCACGAAGGTCGTGAAGCGGGGCACGACCTCCCCCGCCTCGACCCGATCGCGATCGACCAGGTTCGGGAGCACGCGACACCGCAGCCCCAGAGCCTTGCCATAATACCCGGCAGCGAATCGGGAAGGGACGCAGACGTGGTCGACGTCGGCGAACGGCCGGCGATCCCCGTAGTGGAGGTTGTGCAGCATGAAGACGGTCGCGATCCCCGAGGCCCTCGCCCTCCGGAAGACCTCCCCGGCCAGCCGACTGCCCCCGTAGCCGACGACCACGTCGGGCCGGAAGCGACGCCGGACCTCCTCGAAGAGCCGGAGGAACTCCCGCCCCTCTTCCTGGTGCGGGTTGTGTGGCCTCGTCGTCGCGTGCAGGTGGACCGTGACCGGGACGCCCCGGACGTCCAGCTTGAGGGAATCCGGGGTCTCGCCCTGGACCCCACGAGCGTCGAGGGTCCACGCCCGGTCATCCCCCTGCTCCCACCCCGCGAACCGCCCGGCGACCCAGGCCCTCGGGTCGTAGTCCTCATCGAGGTCGAGCATCGACCCGCTCAGCACCTCGACCCCGAACCCCCGCCTCGCCAGCGCCTGCATCATCTCCCGGCTCGCGACGGCCGCGCCGTTGGAGTCGTCGAGGTAGCAGTGGTGCGAGGCGAAGAGGATGCGGCGAATCGAAGGAAAGTCTCCGAGGTTTACCGCCACCGGAGATACGGGACGTCCCATATCGTCAGCGGCTCGAACGTCATGGAGCCGCCACCCCCCGGATTCCGCTCGAAACCGGTCTCGGCGAAACCGCCCGAGACGATCCTCAAGCGATCCGGTAAGAACGAAATGTCACGCACGTATCCTGCCGGACCCCAGGCCGCCTGCCGATGACGGCCCTCTCGAGTCTCCCAAAGTCGGATGACGCCGTCCCGATCGCCGGAGACGAGCATGGATCCCCCGGGGTTGAAGGCGAGGAACCGGGGACCTTCTCGAAAATCCCCCACAATGACATCAAAGACCCTTCGATGCGAGTCGAATTCGATAACCTTAATATGATTGTCGCGACCGCCCGCGGCTACCGAGGCGCCATCGGGGCTGATCGCGACCGACCAGATTGCTCCGATGCCGACGTCGAGCATCCGATGACTCCCCGCGTCGGCGTCCCAGAGGCTGATGGTACGCTCGGGGTGTTCGACCTGACCAGGGTCCACGATCGGATCGAGCGAGACCGCGCGACGCCCGTCGCGACTCGCGCCGAACCGCGATTGGATCGAGGGCTGCCAGCCGACCCGGCTGCTCGCCTCCGACCCCTTCACCTCGAAAACCTTCTCCCCGTCGAGGAGCGACCAGGCATGAAGGGTCGAGGAATCGTCGAGCGCCACCACCGTCGCGTCTCCCGCCAGGGCGAGGCCAAGAACGTTCCCGTTCGTCCCGGTGTAATCCCGCTGCCAGCGGCTCGTGGACGCCTCCCACGACTTGACAAGAGAATTCTCATAACGGACATCGCTGACGAACGGACTTCGCCCTCGGAACTCGGTGGAACCCGAGGGCGAGGCCGACAGGATTCGCCGGCCGTCGGCCCCGAAGGCGAGGGCCTGGATGGGGCCGGAGTGCTCCGAGAAATTCAGAAGCTCACGCCCGTCCGCATCCCAGGTTTTGAAGACGTTCTCCTCGAACACGGCCGCCGCGATGATGGAACCGTCAGGGCTCATCGAGACGGCGTGCATCCGCATGAGCGGGCCGCCCCCGATCGCCGCGCGGGGCGTAATCCGCCGCATCGCCAATTCGTTCGGCCCATCCTCTCCCACCGGTCGAGGCACGCGTCGATCCACGCCTTGACCCTGCCCGAACGCCCATGACGCGATGCTCCGGGCCGCGACCCCCGCCAGAGTCGCTTGCAACCAGGTTCGCCTCTTCATCGGTCTCACTCCTTGGTTCTCACGGGGCAACCGGTTCAAACCGATAGTTCGCGCCCAAGCCATCCCAGCTCGGCCCGATCGGCGGTGGTGTGCGCAGCGTCGCCGCTGGCCCTCTCGGCGGGTTGTTCTGGTCCGAGATGAGATCGCCGTTCGTGTCGCGGATCATCCCCCCCGACCACTTCCAGTCCAGTTGAGCCAGGGCAACCCAGACTCCGTCTTGTGGCCGATACATTAAGTAAGTCTGAAACGTCTCGAAGATCAGATTGGTTGGAACACCCGGCGGGACGATTCCGACTTGCATCGAGACAACAGCGTCTGCGTTCGAGTGACCAGTCCAGGGAGTATCACCCATCCGATTCTGTTTCGGCCCAGCCCACGCTACCATGTCCCATTGAGCGGCGATGGGCGTCGCCGACGTGCTATCCGTGATGTACGAAATCTGGGTATTCGGGTAAGAGTCTAGGGCAGTTCCACCTACTCCATCTGACCAGACATAATCTTGATTCCCCCCTCCGAAATTGACAGTCAGACTCCGTTGTGGCTGGATCGTTTGCAAAAACATGAACGAACCACCGAATTCATAAGTCGTCGTGGTCGCCTGGATCCTCATGCCTGCGTTGGCTGGAAAATGTGTCGAGCCAGGACCATGATTGTCCCAGTTGTCGTACTGAATCAAAGCCGCACCGCCGTTTGGTGGTGGATAAGAGGGCTCGATTTTCACAGTTCCTTGATCATAAACACTTAAGCTTGCCGAAGGTTTTATCGAGTCAAATGAGGCTTGAACCTGGACGGAAGTTCCCAGAGCTTGCACATACGTCACACTCACAGATACTGTGTATGTGCGTGGATTCGAATCTACAATAAAGTAATATGACTGGCCTGTCGTGTTGGCGTGAGTCGAGACCGACATCGATGCGGGCGGGGCCTGGCTCGCATCAGCGGAGAGATAGGATGCATAAGGCGTCCCTCCCGACCAATCGATCGTCGCAATCTGCCAATTGAGGGGATCCGGTGACTCAACCCAGAAATACACGACTGAACCTACCGGAACATTCCCCATGTGATCGTAATTCGGTGGATCCCCATTAGGACCACTCAGGCCGCCTCCCGAAGCCCAGACTTCAGGGTAAGGAGGGCTGCCCCCACTACCCCCGCTCCCTCCACTGCCCCCGCCACTACTACCCCCATCCCCACCACTGCCTCCGCTGCGTGCGGAAACCATTGCGTCGAGACCATCCCCGTCGGCTGCGGACGGCGGCAGCGTCATCGGCCGAATCCCGTCGTCGTCCGCCAGGGCCACGGGTGCCGACGAGTGCGGCATGCCTGGCGCCGAGGGCGTGCTGGCGGTCGTCGGAGCAGGCTCCGCGGAGACCGTCCCCGAGGCCTGCGGTACCGCGACGTGCGTGGCGGGGATTGCGAAGGACTCGAACGAGGAAGCGTCGTGATCGACTCCCGAGGGAGACACGATGAGGACCGACGGGATCGTCGGCTCGATCGACGTCTGGACGAGCGGTCGAGTCAGTTCCGAGGTGAGGGATCTTCGAGAAATCGCGGCGCGATCCTGAATCACCGATCCGCGTCGTCGGGACAATTCGGCCGACTCGGACTCGATCGGCATGGCGAGCGAGACGCTTCCGCGTCCTTGCACGGGTCGCGAACGCCCCTCCACCTCCTCCCCATCATCCGAGAGGGATGGTCCCGGCCCGGTGACCTCCGCGAGCATGCCCGGAGCCGACGGAGAGATCGGCATCGGCAGCAGGAAGACCGAGACCGGGCAGATCGCATCGAGGGCCTCGATCAGCGGTCGAGCCACGCGCCGCCGACGGCCCGAAGATTGGGGGGGGGGGAATGAAGAGGTTCATGGAGATGGGTCCCGCTCGGTGTCCGTCCAGGAGTCAAGACGCTGAACCTTGAGCGATTGCGCACGTGAAGGAATGGCGCACCACTGATGTGAGGGCGCAGTAGACTCCTCCGCCATCTCCGTGTCAAGAATTAACCCGGGAAAATGATCGGGAATCATGCAGACGACGTCACGATTACGACCGTCCCAGCCGTTCTGCCTGAGTGCGGATCCGCATCGCCTCCCCCTTCTTCCCGAGCCCCTCATAACAGGCCGCAAGTCCTTCCGCCGCCTCAAAAAATGGCGTGTTCCCCGGGATCTTCCGCGGCAAGCGTCCGGCGAACGATCGGGGCAAGGCCCGCTCGACCAGTTCGAAGGCGTACCCGAAGTGCCCTCGGGCGAGCGAGAAATCCTCGTCCCATTCCAAAGCGATCCGCCCCAGGGCCACATGGACCCAGAGATTGTCTCCGCACCCTTCCAGCGCGAAGCGAAGGGCATCGCGAGCCCCTTCCGGGTCCCCCTCCTTCCAAAGCGTCAAGCCTTCCTCGTAATCGGACCGCCGCTGCAAGACGCAGCGCGGGTGAACCAGCTCATAATCCTCCGAATCGTGAATCCGGCTGATCCCAATCATCCCCCGCCGCCCCCCCTGAGGCGATCCGGGGCCTTGCCTGCGGTCTCCCTGTCCGTGTTGGTCTGACATCGCGCTCGCCCCTTCCTCGACGCTCCACTGACGATTCCGAACACCACCGGTTCCGATCTTCCTATCCTATTCAAGGCGAAGTCACGGTGACAGAGACCGGCCGCGCTTTGGCTGCCATTCTGGCAGGATTGGACACGACCAGGCGAGGCCCCCACGGCCAAACGATTCTTGCGTTACTCTCGATCATTTCAGGAGTTCCGGCAATTCCTCCTCAAGTGGCACGCTGGCTGCGTCTCGGTCCAGGCGAACGCAGGCTCCTTGTTGATTGACCTGCACGTCCTGATGACGATCCATCATGTCGTTCTCAAGGAGAGTCTCGATCCATGTCGACGGCCACCCGAGAGCCCGAGCAGTTCACCTTCCGGGCCGAAATTACTCAGCTCCTTCACCTTCTGGCCCACTCCCTCTATCAGAGCCGAGAGATCGCGCTCCGAGAGTTGATCTCAAATGCCTCCGATGCCCTCGACAAGATGCGCTACGTTTCATTGACCGATGAGGCGCACCGCGAGGCTGCCGAGAACCTCGCCATCACCCTCGAAGGCTTCCCCGACTCCCGCGACCTCATCGTCCGCGACAACGGCATCGGCATGACCCGCGACGAGCTGGTCGAGAACCTCGGCACGATCGCCCGCAGCGGGTCGCTCGAATTCCTTCGCAAGCTTGGCGAGGCCAAGGCCGACATTTCGCTCATCGGTCAGTTCGGCGTCGGGTTTTACTCCGCCTTCATGCTCGCCGAGCACGTGACTGTTCGTTCCCGAAGCTACCGAGACGACCAGGGTTGGGAGTGGCGCTCCGACGGCTCCGGCCAGTTCGAGATCCGCCCCATCGCCAAGGACGACCGCGGCACCGAGATCATCCTCCACCTCAAGAACGACGTCCGCGACCTGACGCGAGACGACCGCATCACCCAGATCGTTCGCACCTATTCCCGCTTCATCCCCCACCCGATCAAGGTCGGCGGCGAGGTGGTCAACGACGTCCGGCCCATCTGGGTCGAGCCGAAAGGGCAGGTCATCGACGAGCAGCACGCCCAGTTCTATCAGCACCTCGCCCACCGAGGGGACGAGTCGCCCCTCTGGCACCTGCACATCGCGGTCGATTCTCCAATCCAGTTCCGCGCCTTACTCTACTGCCCCCGATCGAACCTCGAACGCCTCGGCCTCGGCCGCACCGAGCACGGCATCAACCTGCTCGCCCGCCGAGTCCTGGTCCAGAACGATTGCCGCGATCTCCTGCCCGACTCCTTCCGCTTCCTCTACGGCCTGGTCGACAGCGAGGATTTACCGTTGAACGTCTCTCGCGAGACGCTCCAGGACAACACCGTCATCCGTCGCATCCGGGGGGTCCTGGTTAAGGCGGTCCTCGATCGCCTTGCCAAGCTCGCTGAGGACGACCCCGAGACCTTCCGCGCTTTCCACGACCAGTTCGCCCCGATTCTTAAGGAAGGGGTCGTCTCCGAGTTCGAGCACCGCGACCGAATCGCGTCCCTGCTCCGCTTCGCCTCGTCCCGAGACGAACAGGGCAAGGAGTTGACCTCGCTCGGCGACTATGTGTCCCGAGCCCAAAGTGACCAGACCTCGATTTACTACCTTGGCGGACCCGACCTTTCCTCGATCCGCAAGAGCCCGAACCTCGAAATCTTCCGCCGCCGAGGGGTCGAGGTTCTCTTCCTGACCGACCCCATCGACGAGTTCGTCATGGCCACGCTCGGCCGCTTCGAGGGCAAGGACCTGAAATCGATCGACGCGGCCGATCTCAACCTGCCTGGTCCGGAGATCGAGACTCCTCCGACCGAATCAACCGGCTCGGGCTTCTCACGAGTCCTGGAACTGTTCCGGTCAGCCCTCGGCGACCGCGTCGTCGAGGTCCGCGAATCGAAGCGGCTGACCGACAGCCCATGTTGCCTCGTCAACGCCTCGGGCGGCCTGAGCACCCAGATGCAGCGTATTCTTCAGCAGGCCAACCGCGACGTTCCCCCTATTGGTCGCGTTCTGGAGCTGAACCCCAAGGCCGTGCTCATCGCTCGCCTGGCAGAGCTTTCGAACAACCCGTCCAACGAGGCGTTCATCCATCTCTGTGCCTTGCAACTCTGGTCCAATGCCCTGGCCATCGAAGGGACCCTGGTCGATCCCGAAGACATGGTTGCCCGGGTTCAGGACCTCATGGAGCAGGCCGCAGCCGGAAAGTCCTCCATCATTCATTGATCTGTGACGCATCGGGCCGAGCAGGATCGGCCCGATGCGTCGTGCATCGTTCGGCGAGGCCGGCCACCTCATCTCCACCAAACGAGTCGCGACTCCTATGATAGACTGGCTTGTCTGACGATTGACCTGAGCGTGCCGGCCACCGGGGCCGATTCTTCTGGCTTCGGATGCAAGCTCCCCTGGGGGTTCCGGAGATGTCTCGGGTCGTTGTCTTGATCCTGGGATTGATGGCGAGCAACGTGTTCATGACGATCGCCTGGTATGGCCATCTTAAGGGCTTCAAAGAACGGCCCTGGCTGCTCGTCGCCCTGGTCAGTTGGCTCATTGCCTTCTTCGAGTATCTGATCCACGTTCCCGCGAACCGGATCGGGCATCAGGTCTTGAATGTCGGACAGCTTAAGATTCTCCAGGAAGTCATCACGCTCAGTGTGTTCGTCCCGTTTGCAATGCTCTACCTCGGCGAGCCGCTTCGGTGGAATTACCTCTGGGCGGGGTTCTGTTTGGTTGGCGCGGTTTACTTTATCTTCAGGGGCTGATGGAACGGTTCCCTCCCCTTCCTCACGGACTTCCGGATCGAGGAGATCCCATGCTGCCGACGCTCGTCTTCCTGCTCGCCGGATGGTCCCCCCTGACCTCGACCGAGGCTCCCCCAATCGTCGTCGCGTCCCCAGACGAACCCGCCCGTGCCGAGTCACCGAAGGCTGAGGCTCCCGCCCGCCGGTTTCGCCCCCGACTCAAGGGGCTCAACCCCCGCCCCTCCTACCGACCCAACGACCCAACCCGCCCGACGGTTTGCCTCATCCACGGCATCAACTCCACCTCCGGCTCGTTCGTCCACCTTGCCCCGTTGCTCGAACGCCAGGGCTACGGCGTGGTCCTTTACGACTATCCGTACAACCAGGAACTCTCTCAGACGATCCCCGCCTTTATCGAGTCCCTCAAATCGTTTCGAAACGAGCACAACGACGCGCAGCCCTGGAGCATCCTTTGTCACTCGATGGGGGCCTTGCTCGCCCGAAGTTACGTGGAGGGGCCAAACTACAACAGTGATGTGGCTTCCTTGATCTTGATCGGCCCTCCCAATGCCGGGTCGGCCCTGGCTCCCGCTCAGGACATCCTTCAGGTGCTGGAAGCCATTCGGGCCTCGATCGACCCTGAAGGCCGTACCTTGATGGTCCTCGGCGAGCAGATCAGCGCCGCTGCCAAGGACCTCTCGCCCGGCAGTCGCTTTCTCTCCCGACTGGCCCGGAGTCGTCCCCGAGAAGGCGTGCCCTATTACATTCTGGCCGGGGACGTTGGCTTCCTCTCGCGAGAGGTCCGAGAGACGATCGAGGCCCGCTACCGCCAGGTTCAGCGCCGCGCCGGCTTCCTCGGTGGTCTTGCTGGACTCGCGCTTCGAAACTTGCCCGACGTGCTCGACGTGCTGACCGAAGGAACCGGAGACGGAGCCGTTGCCGTCGCCTCAACCCGTCTTGAGGGGGCAACCGAGCATGTTGTCATCCCGGTCAATCACGTCGAGCTGATCCGGGGCCCGCTGTTCTATCCAGAACCTGGCCCGGTTGCCTGCGAGCCCTTCGTCTCGCGCTGGCTGGCCGAGTCCTTGCCGATCACGAGCCTCACCGAAGTGAAACCCGACTCGCAGACGGACGTGGAATCCCAGACGAAGACCGAAGCCCCCGTCGAGATCGGCGGGAACGGCTCCTGAGCAATCGTTCCTGGGCCCACTTGATTTTCTTGGGAGCCTCGGCCGGTCTCTCCACCCGAGGCTCCAAACCTCGTTCCGCCACACTTCTTCCGAAGGAACGAGCGTCTCGATCGACGGCTCAATCTCCCGGCGGAACGTGCCCCTCGATCGGCCCTTCGGGCGGGTTTCCTTCCGAGTCGTGATGCGAGGCTTCCTCAGCCTTTAACCGCTCGACCGATCGGTTGAACCGTCGAGCAATCAAGAGGAAGGCCATCGACACGGGAATCATCATCACGGCCATCAGAATGAAGAAGACATACGCCGGCATCTTCGGGTACTGCGGCGTAATCACGGCGTTCAGCTGATTGGCAAAGAAGACCGTCAGCAGGAAGCAGCCGGTGATGAACCCCTTCATCGACTTCGGCGCGGCCGTGAAGGCCAGCTCCAGGCCGACAACCGAGATGCATAACTCCGCCACCGTCACAATCACATAGGCAAGAATCTGCCAGATCACGGACGGCTTGGGCAGTTCGATCGCCCCTTGATACCGCTTCGTCACCGCCTCAACCAGCTCCGGCCCGCCAACTCCGGGACGAACAATCCCCGGATAGCGCTCTTCAATCGCCCCGACAAGTGCCTCGGAGGCTCCCGTTCCTAGATCCCCCGCGCCGAGCATCGCCACCCGCTCGGCTCCCGGCTCGATCTCCAGGGTCGCCACCTCCTCCACCGACTGAACCCGAGCGACCCGGTTCGTCGGCGATTCGGTCCGATTCAACTGAAGCTTCAGGGCCAGATCGGCCTTGTCGCTCAGCGTGATGAAGTCGTACCCGTCGGAGATGTAATTGGCATATATCCCTTCAGGAGACAACGGAAGCTGGGGCACGTACACCACCTGCGGCGAGCCGTCCAGCTCGAGCGCTTGCACATCGGCGACCGTATGAACAATCGAGTATCCTCCCCCTCGCTCAGCGATCTCGGCCACCTCGGGGGTTGCCTCGTCGTCAAAGAGAACGAAGTGCGCCCCGTCCTGCGAGAGTCGATCGACCGTCTGGTGCGCCATCCACGCCGGAACGGCCATCATCGCCATGCTCAGGGCCGTGAAGACAAAGCCAACGAGCATCTTGTCGGTCGCCCGAAGCGGATAGCCCCACGCGGCCAACCCTCGCCAGCCGAGGGTCACGATCGGTAAGAGCGTCAAAACGAAGACCGGGTTGAACGCCTGCACGGCGTCGGGAGCGAGCGTCACACCGAAGAGGCTCAGGTCGAGCAGGTCTCTCGCGAAGAAGGTCCAGGTGCTCGCCTGCTGATCGAAAATGCTCCAGAAGAAGCAGATGACAAAAAAGAGGCCGAAAATCCGCCGAATCACCTGCCGGCGCTGAAGTTTCTCTTCCGGACTTGGCGGCGTCCGGTCGATCACCTCCACCGCGTAATGCTTCTTCCCCGCCGCGAAGAAGACGAACGCCACGGCCATCAAGACCGCCGGGAACAGGAAGGCGATTGCATAGCCGTACTGATCTCGGAGAAACGGCAGCATGAAGGTCGAGATCGCCGATCCGATGTTGATCGCCGCGTAGTACATGGCGAAGGCGTCGCTTCGCAGTTGTTCCTCTCCCGGACGTTTCTGATCGTAGGTCAAACCCATCAAGGTCGAGATGTTTGGCTTGATCACCCCGCTTCCCATCGCCAGCAAGGCCAAGGCGATGATGAGAAACGGCACGCTCTCGACCCCAAGAATCACATGGCCGAGAATATAAGGAATCGAAAATCCGACAATCGTCCAGTACTTGCCGAAATAGTTGTCAGCGATGTACCCCCCGACCAGGGGCAGAAAATACGCTGCGGCGATGAACTGGCTCATCGCGAAGCTGGCCATCTGGTCTCCCAGGCCGAGCTGGGTCGACATGTACAGCAAGAGGATGGCCCTCATGCCGTAGTAGCTGCTCCGCTCGGCCAGCTCTCCCCAGAAGATGAACCAGAACCCCTTCGGATGGTGAGCCAGGTAGCCGAGGAGTCCCCGGCGCGAGGCTCCACTCGCGTCTGCCGCACTGCTCATCGCGTTCTTGCTCCGTGGAATCGGATCAGCCCCGACCGCGCCGACGATTCGAAACGGGTGCAGCCCGCACCCGCTCGGGGATTCCAAAAAGCGGGCTCGGAGAGAGGAACAAGCCGGCCGCCGACGAGGGGCTCTAGGTCGATCGACGCGGACATCCTGCCAGATCATCCCCCCGATTGCCAGGCCGCCCCGACCTCCGGGGGCTTGCGCCAAACCCTCCAATCGTGTAATCTGCCTGTCAATCCGCCCGGAGCGTTCCCCGTCCCTTCGGAGAGATGTGGCACGATCCCTGGACAGCAATCTCTTGATCGAGTGACTGCCCAGGCTCGGTCTCACGATACTTACAGAGGAAGGCTCGCAGGATGGCGAGATCGGCCTCGAAGCTTTCGGCTGGTCTCGCAGCTCGATCACCAGGCCTGATCACGTGCCACCTTTCGACCCGTCCCTGAACATCCTGTTGAAAAGGTTCCGAAACGAGCCGCGACAATTCTCGCAAACTCTGTTAAGAAAACCATTTCCGCCCGAATCTCCTGGCGCACCCGAAGCGCACCCCGTCAGAACCTGGAAACGACTCATCGCCCGCACCTGATCCCACACCGTCGATTCCCAAAACGAACACGCACCTTCGGTCCAAGTCATGCTCTCGCTTGAGTTTCCATCAAGGCGATTCAGCGCACCCGAAGGCGCACCGGCCCGCGCACCTCGATTGAGGATTGACCCCCAATGACCCGACTCGTCCCGCTCTTACTCCTCGTTTGTCTTGCGTTCACCGGCCGCCTCCTTGCCGCCGCCGGCGGTCGACCGATGACGGTCGATGACCTGCTCGCCATCAAGAGCGTCTCCGACCCCCAGGTCTCCCCCGACGGTTCGAAGGTCGTCTACGTTGTTTCCGAGGTCGATCGCGAGGCAGGCCGATCCAACAGTTCCCTCTGGCTCGTTCCCGTGGTCGGTGGCGAACCCAAGCAACTGACCACCGCCAAGGGATCGAACGCCCACCCTCGATGGAGCCCCGACGGCAAGTCGATCGCCTTCGTTTCCTCCCGAAGCGGTTCGAGCCAGGTCTGGCTCCTCCCCCTCGACGGAGGCGAGGCCCGGCAACTGACCGACCTGCCGATCGACGTCGACGGCCCCATCTGGTCCCCGACCGGCGATCACCTGGCGGTCGTCGCCCATGTTTACCCCGGCCTCTCTCCCGAGGACACCGCCAAGAAGGACAAGGAGAAGGGGGAATCGAAGACCTCCGCCCAGACCTACGATCACCTCATGGTTCGTCACTGGATGTCCTGGGATGAGGGCAAGCGTAGCCATCTCTTCGTCGTGAACGCCCAAACCGGAGAGGCCCGCGACCTGACCCCCGACCTTCCCGTCAACGTCCCCCCTGCCCCCTTCGGCGGCTCGACCGACTACGCGTTCTCGGCCGATGGCAAGACGCTTGCCTTCACCGCCGAGCCGCTCGAAAACCGCCCCTGGTCGACCAACTCCGACCTCTGGACCGTCCTGGTCGAGGGCGGCGCGCTGACGAACCTGACCTCCGCCAACCCGGGAGCCGACGCTCACCCCTCGTTCTCCCCCGATGGTAAGTGGTTTGCCTATGTCAGTCAGGCGAGATCCGGATTCGAGGCCGATCAGTGGGTCCTGAACGTCATCTCCGTGGCCGACCTCGGCACCGGAGCGCCGATTCCGTTGACGGCCGTGATCGACCGCCCCGTCTCCTCCTTCTCGTGGGAACGCGACCGACCCGCCTTGCTGGCGATCGTCGACGATGGCGGCGACAGCGTTGTGTACGAGGTCCCCGCACTGGCCCGGATGGCCCCCCGACCAATCCTCTCCGGTGAAGGCTCGTACGGGGATGCCCAGCGCGCTTCCGACGGAGCCATTGTCTTCACCCGGTCGTCCGCATCGCGGCCGACCGAACTCTGGGTTGATCCCCCCGGTCCCAACAATTTCCGACCACTCACGGCACACAACGATGACCTGATCGAGTCCCTCGACCTTCCCCCCGCCGAGTCCTTCACCTTCGCCGGGGCCGATGGCGACGAGGTCCAGGGCTGGCTCGTCCGGCCTCCGGGGCTGGAGGAGGGCAAGAAGGCTCCCGTCCTGTTTCTGATCCACGGCGGGCCGCAAGGCTCGTGGCACAATAGCTGGCACTCCCGGTGGAACCTCGCCCTCTTTGCCGCCCCCGGCTATGCCGTCGTCGCGGTCAACCCCCGCGGCTCGACCGGCTTCGGCCAAACGTTCACCGACCAGATTAGCACCGACTGGAGCGGCCGGGTTTACGAGGACCTGATGAAGGGGCTCGATTTCGCCCTCGAAACCTACGACTTCCTCGATCCCGACCGCATCGCCGCCGCCGGAGGCTCCTACGGCGGCTACATGGTCAACTGGATCGCAGGCCACTCTGACCGCTTTAAGGCGCTCATCTCCCACGCTGGCGTCTTCGACCTGCAAAGCATGTACTTCACCACCGAGGAACTCTGGTTCCCCGAGTGGGAATTTGGCGGTACCCCCTGGGAGAACCCCGAGGCCTACCAGATTCACTCACCGAGCAACTTCGTCAAACACTTCAAGACGCCCACCCTGGTCATCCACGGCGCGCTCGACTTCCGTGTTCCCGATGCCCAGGGGCTCGGGATGTTCACCGCCCTTCAACGTCAGGGAGTGCCCAGCCGCTACGTCTTCTTCCCCGACGAGGGCCACTGGATCGCCAAGCCCGCCAACCGTGTCACCTGGTGGAACGAGGTGCATCAGTGGCTGGCGACCTATCTCGGTGAGGAGTCTTGAGGAACGCTCACATGGTTGGGAGTCGTCAATCTCGGGCGACTTCCGACCCGATCCCGGCGACCCCGACCGCAGGGCAAACGTTGTTGCCATGACGGTGATGAAGTACAGTTTTCAAAACGACTCCCGACCCTCTTTTCAAACACACTTCGATGACATCCTCCTTGATCGAGCATCCGGTCTTCCTGGTCGGCTCCGAGCGCAGCGGGAGCACGATGCTTCGCCTGATGCTCCAGCATCATCCCCTCATCGCCTACGGTTCCGAAGCCGAGTTCATCGTCCAGATCCTCTCCGATGACCGGAACGCCGAGTGGCCGGATCATGAGAAGGTCCGCAATTTCCTGGAACTCGATCGAAAATTCCGCAAGTACAACCTTGAACTCGACCCTTCGCTTGCCTATCCCGACCTTGCCCGGAGCTTTCTCGCCCAGATCTTGGAACGCAAGCCAGGCTCACCCGAGGTGGTGGGCGTGACGATCCATTACGATTACCACCGGCTTCCGAAGCTCTGGCCCAACGCCCGCTACATCCACCTGCTCAGAGACCCCCGAGACGTCGCCCGATCGGTCATCGGTATGGGATGGGCCGGCAACGTCTGGAACGCGTCAAAAGTCTGGAAGAAGGCCGAACATCAATGGGACGTTCTCCGATCCCAGATCGATCCCGAGCGCTTCACGGAGATCCGATTCGAGGAACTAACGGCCAATCCGACTGAGGAGCTGACCCGGCTTTGTTCCTTCCTCGGCATTCCCTACGATGCCGCAATGCTCAGTTATCCCGAGCATTCCACCTACGATGCTCCCGATCCGAAGCTCACCTATCAGTGGAAGCGAAAGCTCTCTGAGCATGAGGTTCAGCTCGTTGAGTCCTTCCTGGGCGACGTCATGGAATCCCGAGGCTATCCCCGCAGCGGACTCCCCCGCATCGACGTTGACCCTGCCGAACAGAAACGTCTCGATCGCCAGAACTACTGGTACAAGGTCAAGCATCGGATGAAATTCATGGGGCCGTCCCTGTTCACCGCAGACTACCTCGCCCGACGCATTGCACCTCCCGCGATCCGAAGGATGGTCCAGCAACGTGTTGATGCACTGGTCAATGCAAACCTGAAATAATGCGTACTTATCGAAGGAACGACCCCGGGCGAACACTTCGGCCGGGCCGATTTTGGGGAGCCTGGCACACTAATGGCTGATTCTCTTCAACGACGACCGATCACCGAGGTCGCTCATGACCTCGGCATCCTCGAATCCGCGCTCGAACCTTACGGGCGAGACAAGGCCAAGGTCCGCCTCGATGCCCTTACTGAGGCCGGGGCTCGGCGGCCCGAGGGGAAGCTCATCCTCGTCTCCGCCATCACCCCCACTCCGGCCGGCGAGGGAAAAACGACCACCTCAATCGGCCTGGCCCAGGGGCTCCGTCGGATCGGCAAGGATGCTTGCCTGGCCCTCCGCCAACCCTCGATGGGGCCGGTCTTCGGTCGCAAAGGCGGGGCCACGGGCGGCGGAGCAAGCACGGTTGAGCCGTCGAATGTGATCAACCTCCAGTTCACTGGCGACTTTCACGCCATCACCGCCGCGCACAACCTGCTCGCCGCGGCGATGGATAATCAGCTCCACTTCGGCATGACCGACCTCGACCCCCGCCGGGTCCTCTGGAAGCGGGCGATGGACATGAACGACCGCTCCTTGCGGCGGATCGTCCTCGGCCTCGGTGGCCCCGGTCAAGGCGTTCCGCGCGAGTCGGGTTTCGACATCACGGCGGCCAGTGAGGTCATGGCCATCCTCTGCCTGGCCGAGTCGTACGAGGACCTCCGGACTCGGCTCGACCGCATCCTCCTCGGCTACAATCGCCAGGGAGAGCCTCTGCTTGCCTCCTCGACCGGCGTGACCGGCTCCATGGTGGCGATCCTCAACGAAGCCTTGATGCCGAATCTCGTGCAGTCGGTCGAGGGCGCTCCCGCCTTCGTCCACGGCGGCCCGTTCGCCAACATCGCCCACGGCTGCAACTCGGTGCTGGCCACCCGGATGGCCCTGGCCCATGCCGATTACGCCGTGACGGAGGCTGGCTTCGCCTTCGACCTCGGGGCCGAGAAATTCTTCGACATCAAGTGCCGATCGGCCGGCTTGAACCCCTCGGCCGTGGTCATTGTCGCCACCGTCCGGGCCTTGAAGATGCACGGCGGTGTCAGTCTTGATGATCTGACACACCCCGACCCCTCGGCCGTCGAGCGCGGCCTGGAGAACCTGGCCGCTCACCTCGACGCCGCACGGCACTTCGGCAAGCCCGTCGTCGTCGCGATCAACCAGCGTCGTGAAGACACCGACGGCGAACTGGGCGTGATCCACGCCTTCTGCGAAGGGCTTGGGATCCCTTGTGCCACCGCCGACGTCTTCGGTCAAGGTGGAGCAGGAGCCACCACACTGGCCGAGTTGGTCGTCACCGCGGCCGACCAACCCCAGACCCCCTACCGACCGCTCTACGACCTCGATCAGACTCCCGAAGCGAAGATCGAAACCATCGCCCGATCGATCTACGGCGCCGACGGCATCACCATCACCGCCGAGGCCCAGACAAAGCTTCGCAAGCTCGAACGTCTCGGCTACGGCTCGCTTCCCATCTGTATGGCAAAGACCCAGGACTCGCTCTCCGACAACCCGAAACTTCGCGGACGTCCCCGAGGCTTTACGATCACCGTCCGGGACATTGAGATCGCCGCCGGCGCCGGCTTCCTGGTCGCCCTCACCGGGGAGATCGTTCGGATGCCGGGACTACCTCGTCAACCAGCGGCGCTCCGGATCGATGTCGATCCAAGTGGAACCATCACCGGACTCTCATAAAATCATAGATTCTTATCACCGTTTTGTCACCGTCATGACTGATTCGTCCATCGCGGCAGCAATCGCCCGGTCGAGCCTCATGATCTTGTCTCCCGTCGCTCCCGTCTCGCGGTGGACGACGTTCCCCTGTCGGTCGAGGAGAATGAAGGTCGGATAGTATTGAACCTCCATCGCGCTGGCCACCGGGCAAGGCTGGTCGGTCGGGGCCAGGAGGATCGGATAGTTCAGGCCCAAGCGTCGTGAGAGTCGAGCCAGGGACTTCGGCCCCCCCTCCCCGTTCCGCTGGTAGGCAATCGAGACGACCCGCAACCGACTGGGACCAAACTGTCGCTGGAGGTCCGCCAGATGAGGCATCGCGGCCACGCACGGATCGCACCAGGTGCCCCAGAAACAGAGCAAGATGTGGTCCGATTCCGTCTCTTTGAACTGGAAGCTCTGTCCCTGAAGGTCGGGAAGAATGAAGTCCTCCAGCCGATTCCGTGCTGAGTCAAAACGAACAACGGGTTCGACCGAGGGCGTCGTTTCTGAGGCGTCCTGTTCCCTCGACACCCACTTCAGGAGCCCTTTCGACCAGCGTCCCGGGCCATTGGATTCGGAAGTACCCGCTACTCCTTGCTCGTTCGACGCAACTCCCTCGTTCAACGGACTCGGCGGGGGGAGGTCGGACCATCGGAAGGTCCGAGTGTTCTCTTGAGCCCTTGGGACTGTATCCCCCGTGATGACCTCCTCTTCAATCGATCTCGGCCTATTTCCTCGGTCGGCATCGGCCATTTTTGCATCAGGGGAAGGTTCCGAGAAGCTGCTGGACAAGCCGGTCTGAGGCTCGATCTTCGTGTCTCGAGTCAGAAGATTGTCGGAAGAGTCTGAAGGCTCCGGGAACGTGAATCCCTCTTCAGGAGCGTGAGAGACACCGACCGGGACTCCGGGCTGACTCGCTGGCTCCTCGGTCGCCGGGACAGGCTCGGACGTCGTTTGTGATCCCGCAGTGATGGATGACCCCGAGCGGATCGGCGCGTCAGGCAGCCGCATTGATCCCGGTTGCGAGTCAATAGCGGTCCTTGAGGGGTACTCAGACGCAACTTCACCGGTAAGTTCATCAGTCTCGGGAGGTGCATCTGTCATTAAGAGGGGCGGGTCGGGTTGTTCTCGGTCCTGATCCGTGGCGGGTTCGAACCGCCTGACCAGTGGCACGGTTTCAACCGTCGTCCTGGGAGAATCCGACGCCATCGGCCTCGGCTCTGGCAACAGGCGTGTCGCCTTCCTCCCGATTCGAGCATCCGAGGATCCCTGAGGGACGGTCCTCGACTCATTTCCCGAAGACATCGGCATCGGGAAGTCGTTCGGATCGACATCCGAGGACTCCTGAAGGATTCCGGGATTTCCCTCGAAGCGATCAGGAACGGCCCCAGTCGCAGAGGAAGATCGCTTCTGATCCTCCGCGATCATGCTCGAAGGTGGTTCGAACGAGCGGTCGGATTCAGGGAAACGTGCGTCCTCAACCCAGTCATCGAATCGCTGAGATGGATCAAGCGATACCCGGTTGACCGAGTCAAACGGGATCCACCCTGTCCGATTCCTTGCTGGTGCCCGATCCGCTCGCACGGGTGACTCAGTCGAGTCCTGCGGTCGATTGTTCAAGATCGAGACCCGTTCCAGGTCCCGATCATTTCGGCTGTACGAGGCGGCTCTGGAGGATTCCATTCCAGCGCGTGATGTGAACGCTGGTCCTTCCGCACTCTCGACCGAGGCCACTTCGATCCGAACCTTCTCCGAGGGCGCCGAAACCGACGATCGGCCGAGCAGGAACTCGTTGCCGTCATCCCATTCAGCGATCAAGGTGTACTCTTCGCCGCGACGTAGACCCTTGAGCAGAAACTGGCCGGATCGGTTCGTCGTCCCGACCACCTCTCGACCTCCGGGGGTGCCATCAACGGCCAGTCGAACCTGTGCATTGGCGACCGGGACACCGCGATCATCGACGACCTGTCCGATGACCTCATCGGGCTCCTCGCCGGCGACAGGCGGGTCGACTCTACTGGAGATCGTCGAAGGAGCTCCCTCCCGGATCGCCAGACGTTCCGGACCGATCCCAACCCCGGCAATAGTTCTGACATCCGGACCGCGACCGAGTCCACCCCTGGGCAGATTCCGGCAGCCGGTCAGTCCGACAACCAGCAGCGCGGTCGTGATGATCCATCCGACCCTTCGCGTCTGCAAGGACACTCCTCCGTCCCCCTGTTCCGCCCGTCGAAACGGCGGTCCAGAAGGCACTCCAGCGATCGAGGCGGAACGCGTCCGACCCAAGGACGGGCCGCTCGCCTCTTGCTCCTTCATCTTTCTATCGGCACGCTCTCGGAGCATCTTGAACCGATTGTGCTTATCGTTTCGATCAGTTCGCCCCTGGACCCCCCTCCTGGGCCTGCCGGTGTCGGGCGTTGAGGATCAAGGCCCGGATCGTTTCGGCATCCGGGGCCTGTCCGGCTTGCTCCAGATAAGCGGAGAGCTGTTCGATTCCCTCGTCCAGCCGATCGATTCCCAGAGCAACGATCCCGAGGTCTCGCCTATACCCCGCCTCCTGGGGTTCGAGGGCCACAAGTCGCGTCAAGACGGCGGAGGCCAGCATGGCATCGCCGCTCTGCAAGTGAATGGCGCGGAGGTTCCGGAGCATGCGGGCCACGACCTCGGCCGTGGACATCGGCCGGAACTGCTCTTCGGAGAGATCGACTACCGTTCCGCTTCGAGAGGAAACGAGGTGCCGACAGCCTTGCCGATCGAGAATTCTGCCACCTTGGAAAGGATCGATGAACATCGGGTCTTTCAACCCTTGATCGGCCCTGAGCACAAAATGTGCAGGCAGATTCACTCCATCCAGACGCAGTCCGAGCCGTTCGGCCACACCCAAGTACAGCACTCCGAGGCTGATCGGAATTCCGGTGCGGCGGTCGAGCACTTCGTTCAGGTAACTGTTGTTGGGGTCAAAGTAATCGTCGTCGTTCCCCGTAAAGCCTTCCTCGACATACAGGACCCAGTTGATCTGCTGGATCAGCTCCTGTGTCCCAACCTCCTCGGGAATTCGAAGCCGAACCCGCTTGGCGAGGTCGTTGATCCGTCGCAAGTACGGTTCAAAGACCAGGTCAGGGCATGCGTCTCGGGCGATCTCCAACGCAATTCTCACGAGGTCTGCTCGGGAATTTCCCTTGAGAAGCTGGAGAAATTCAGGACTATCGGGAACAAATCGGGGCACGATCGGAGTCTCGGTCGACGGTCGAAGTTCTCGGAAGCGACGGGGTTCAGCCACGTCTCGACAGGCCTCGACGCCTGCGATAACGATCCTAACACGAGCGTCGAAACACGAACATCAGCCTCGGCTTCAGGAGAAGCGCTCTTGCCCAAACCGACACGGGATCCTTATGTTCAAGGGCCGTTTCGACGACGCATCCTGGAGGAATTGACCGTGCCCGCCAACCTCGAAGAGCTGAAACAGCGCGCCAAGGCCATTCGCATCGAGATTCTCAAGAGCACGACCGAGGCCGGGTCAGGACACCCGAGCAGTTCGATGTCGGCCGCCGAGGTGGTGACGGCGCTGTACTTCGGCGGGTTCATGAACTACGACCCGAAGCAACCTCATTGGCCCGATCGCGACCGCTTCATCCTCTCCAAGGGGCACGCCGCACCAGTCCTCTATGCGGCGATGGCCGAAGCGGGTTACTTCCCAAAAGATCAGTTGATGACCCTCCGCAAGCTGGGTAGCCCGCTGGAAGGGCACCCGAACATGAAACGCCTGCCGGGGATTGAGGCCTCAACCGGTTCGCTCGGTCAAGGGCTCTCGATCGGGGTCGGCCACGCCCTGGCCGCTCGGGTCGATGGCAAGTCGTACCATACCTATGTGATGACTGGTGACGGCGAGCTGGGCCAGGGCCAGATCTGGGAAGCCGCCGCCTCAGCCGCGAAGTACAAGCTCGAGAACCTGACCTGCATCGTCGACCGCAACCACTTCCAGCAGACCGGCGCTGCCGAAGACGTGCTGAACATGGACCCGATCGACGGCAAGTTTGCCGCCTTCGGCTGGCACACCCAGGTCATCAACGGGAATGACATGAACGAGGTCGTGACCGCCCTGGAACGCGTCCGAGCGGTGAAAGGGCAGCCAACCTGCATCGTCTCCTTGACCCACAAGGGCCAGGGAATGCTCAAGCTTCTGGAAAAGCTTGGCGACACGAACTTCCACGGCAAGCCGATGAAGCCTCAGGATCTCGACGAGGCGATTGCCGAGGTCGAAGCAAGCGCTTGAACGTGGCTGAGCCTTCGACCCAATACGCAACGATCGAACATTCAAGAATATTCCACACAAGACAAAGGTGACATTACTCATGGCGGGCGCTTCCTCTGCGTTGCAGTCCAAGCGAGCGATTGGCAAGGCCACCCGGGACGCGTTCGGCCGTGCCCTGGAGGCGCTCGGCGGCGACTATCCGAACGTGGTCGTAGTCGATGCCGACGTTTCCAACTCGACCCGAACCGAATGGTTCGGCAAGAAGTTTCCCGACCGCTTCTTCAATATTGGTATTGCCGAAAGCAACCTCGTCGGCATTGCCGGCGGTCTCGCCTCGTGCGGGAAAACTCCGGTGATCGCCAGCTTCGCCGCGTTTATTCTCTGCAACGCGTATGATCAGTTGCGGATGGCAGTCGCCTATCCGAAGCTGAATGTCAAGGTGGTCGGCAGCCACGCGGGGATCTCCATCGGCGAGGATGGTGCCTCGCAGATGGGAATCGAGGACGTGAGCCTCGCCTGCTCCTTGCCGGGATTCGTTGTGGTCGTCACCGCCGACGAGGCCTCGACCCGAGCGGCCACCAAGGCGATTCTCGACTACCAGGGGCCGGTCTATCTGCGTACCGGCCGCCCCGACGTACCCAAGGTTTACACCGACGAACAGGCTCCGTTCACGATTGGCAAGGCGAACGTCCTCCGCGAAGGAAGCGATGTTAGCATTATTGCCTATGGCTTGATGGTTGCCTCCGCGCTCGATGCCGCTGACGAACTCGCCGGAAAGGGAATCGAGGCTCGCGTCATTGACATGCACACGATCAAGCCGCTCGACCGAGAGGCGGTGCTCGCCGCGGCTCGGGAGACAGGAGCCATCGTCGTGGCCGAGGAGCACCTGGCCCACGGCGGACTCGGCAGTGTCGTGGCGATGGCCATTGCCGAAGCTCAGCCGGTGCCCATCCGCTACGTCAATCTCAACGACTCGTTTGGCGAGAGTGGATCGCCCGAGGCCTTGCTTGAGAAATACGGCCTGACTGCCTCACGGGTTGTCGAGGCCGCGGAAGCCGCCGTTCTCGCCAAGAAGGCCTGATCCGACCGGAATCAACCGCAGGATTGACAATCACCGGAGCTTTACGGATTGGCGTAAGCTCCGGCCTTCATCGGTTGAGCAAGATGATCGACCGCTGCCTGAACCGGTGCGACCCCCAGCCGAAAGTTCGGCTTTGAAACAGCCGTACTGGCAAGCCCTCGCCGATGAGCCCGACACTTCAGGAATCGGGGAAGCTCGGCGACCGCATCACATTTACCAAGCAAAAACGCACCCGCCCTTCCCTTCGACAGCTTCCAGAGCAGTTGGACGGCGAGGAATCCCAGATGCGGGATCAACGCTGCGGCCAACCAGCCCAGCGGCAAATTCGACCAGAACAGGGCCTCGGCATTCTTTGCCATGCGGCGGTGTAGGCTCGGGTTTCCGTGGTCATAGGTGGCGGAGACATCGTGCAAGATTCGGCATTCCGGCTCGAAGACGCAACGATACCCCGCCCATCTCAGACGAAAGGCCAGATCGACATCCTCATAGTACGACCCGTACGAAGGGTCGAACGGACCAACCTTGCGTAGGGCCTCGGCCCGGTAGAAGGCGCTTGACGCGCTCGCTCCGAAGACCTCTCCTGAGGGTTCGACCCTCCATCGCTCGGCCGGCTGGCGGTGCCCTCGCTTTGATGGCCAGCCGAAGAAGGCATAGCAATCACCGGCGGAATCAACCCGATCAGGCTGGGATCGGACAAGGACCAGCGGCGCGACTGATCCGACATGGGCATCTTCAAACGGTGCAAGCCCCGCCTCGGCCCAGCCTTCGCAAACCTCGGCATCATTATTCAAGAGCTGGATGATCGAGCCCCGGGCTGCGGCGATCCCGGCATTGGCGGCCACGCAGAAGCCCCCGTTCCGTTCCAGGCGGATCAGACGGACTTCGGGAGCGTGTGCCTTGACCCAGTCGGCCGAGCCGTCGAGCGAGGCATCATCGACGACAATCACCTCCAGGTGCAGCCCTTCGGGGCGGTGCACGCGGAGGCTTTCCAGGCAAGCGGGTAGCAGGTTTCGGCCGTTATGCGTGGGTATCACGACCGAGAGCGTCGGTCGGTTCACGGTCTACCCTCCGGTTGCGAGGCATACCCCAATCCACCTTGCCGAAGGCGACGTGCAGGGCGGTCATGAACAGAATTTTGATGTCGAGCCAGAAGGACCAGCGGCGCACGTAGTCAAGGTCATACTGAAGTCGCTTCCTGATCGACGTTCGGCCCCGCCAACCATGCACCTGAGCCCAGCCTGTCAGTCCGACCGGAACCACATGGCGCAACGGGTAATCCGGCACCTCCTCTTGAAATCGCTCGACGAAGATCGGTCGCTCGGGACGAGGCCCGACAAGGCTCATCTCACCTTTCAGGATGTTGATCAGTTGTGGCAGCTCGTCAAGACAGGTATGCCGCAGCCAGTCACCGATCGGCGTGCATCGGTCGTCGTGGTTTGCGGCCCAAATGGGGCCGGTCTCGATCTCGGCGTTCGGTTTCATGCTGCGAAACTTGATGATCTTGAACAGTCTGCCACCCTGCCCGATTCGTTCCTGGGTGTAGAAGATCGGCCAACCCGAGGTCTTGTAAATCAGTAGAGCGATAGCCGCAAAGAGCGGAGAGAGCACCAGAAGGCCGAGTGCCGCGAAGGCCAGATCGAGCAGTCGCTTGGCGATTCGGCCCGTGTGAATCGACTCGCCGATGGTGTGCGAAGGTTGGTAGCGGTGGTGAGGGATGTCAGTTCGAGAACCAATCGCGTGTGAGGGGGTTCCCGTCTCGTCAGACATCCAGTGCACTCGTAGCTCGGGGTTTTGGAGCGCATGAAGTTCCGGATCGGAATTCCGGCTCGGGTGATCGGAGAGTGCCACGATGATATGCGTTGCCCGAGAACTCCGGATCACTTCCGAGAGTCGTTCCAGGCGGCCAAGGACCGGAATCGGCTCGGAGCCGGGATGAATGGCCAGTTGTCGCCCTCGGCCCGAGCGATCCACGAACCCGACGATCCGTAATCCAGACCAGGGACGTTGATCGAGCATGGTTCCCAGGCGCCGAAGCCGGCGACGTGCCCCGACGATCAAGACGCGCCCCGATTCCGAAGAACCGCTTGCCCGGGACGAGACGGAGGGCTGATCAGGGGAGGATGATTCCTTCATCGGGTCTGCACCGTTCCCTCGGTGTCGTGGGAAGCGGCCGGATTCGAGCCGGCCACGCGATTACCGCGAAATCGGCCTTCAGCGAATCGGCTCAAGCGTTACCATCGGTCTGGTTGTCCTGGAGATTCCAGAGATTCTTACGAATCCTTCTCCGGCGCCATTTCCCGAACGAGGGCCGAGCTCGGATGACCATCGCAACGCTCGAAGGGCCGCAATGCCCAACGCCCCCGACTCTGGCGATTGTGATCGTCAACTTCAACTCCTGGCCCGATTGCGAGCGTCTGGTTGAGGCGATGGCGAGTTCTCTGGAGCGGATCGACGGCCGTTGCGAGCTGATCCTGGTCGACAATGCCTCGGAGACTCCGCCGCCATCCCATTTCGAGAACCGATCGGGGATTCAGATCATTCTGTGCCCTGACAATGCCGGTTTTGCGGCAGGAGTCAATACGGCTTGGCGACGGACTACCGCGCGTTGGCTGCTTCTCCTGAATCCAGACACCTTTGCCGACGCCGATTTTCCCGAGAAAATTCTTCACCGAATCGCCTTCTACGAGGCCAGGACCGAGGGTCCTCCGGGTCTTGTCGGTTTCGCCTTGAGCAACGAAGACGGAACCCGGCAACACTCGGTAGGATCATTCCCGACACTGGCCGGCTGCCTTCGCGAAGTCTGGACCCCGCGATCACGTAGGAAGTACTGGTCGCTGGGCCGAACACGACCCGGACCCGTTCCCTGGGTGACAGGAGCCTGTCTGCTCGTTCAGGCGTCGGTCATGGAGCAGATCGGGGGGATGGACGAAGACTTCTTCCTGTACCATGAAGAAGTCGCGCTGTGTCGCTTGGCAAGGGATCGGGGATGGACCGTTGAGTTCGACGACTCGATCACGCTCGGGCACCTCCGCCCCTTGCAGTCGAGACGGGTGAACCCGGTGCTTCGGGTCGTGACGCGACACAGTAAGTTGCTGTATTTCCTGAAGTTCCGTCCACGCTGGGAAGCGAGGATCTTGGCCTGGGTGATCACCTTTGAGGCGCATGTCCGTCATGCCTGGTGCCGGTGGATCGGCCAGACGGAAGACGCGAACGCGTGGAGGGCTGTCGGATCGATTGCCCGGACGCTCGGCTCGGATCGAGGGCTCCGGGGGATCGAGGTACGCCGGTTTGCCGAACAAAGCGTTCGAGACACGGCCCCCGGCTGCCGCATGGGGTCCCGTCGAAGGCTCAAGGGATCCCGCGGGGATCGGCCGATTCGCCTCGACGCTCGGAAGCGATCGCGGTAAAACCCGCTGATCAGAGAACCATCCTGCCACGAATCGTGACGGGAGGCTGGGGATCTCGCGTCCCAGGGAGGGGTCGCATGAGCCGATTGCAACATGGATTTATCGTCGTCCTGCTGATGATCGCGGCCGGGAACCTCTTGATCTGGAAGACCTCGCGGACGTCGATCATCTACGCCGACGGTCTCCGCTACATTCGCCAGGCCAAGGTGATTGAAGCCGGAGAGATCGTCGGGGGATTGCTGAAGTCAATCGATCATCCGGCTTACCCGGTCGCCATTGCACTGGCTCATGGGTTGGAAGGGGGAGACGAACCGCTCGACTGGCAACGCGCGGCCCAGTTGGCCTCGGTCATGGCTGGGATTCTCCTGGTTGTGCCGATGTATCTGGTCGCCCTGGAACTGGTCGGGGCTCGGGCAGCCTGGATGGCTTGCGTCCTCTCCTTCGGTGCTCCAGTGCTGACAAACGTCCTGGCGGATGTGCTCAGCGAGGGGAGCTTCCTCCTGTTCTGGACCTGGGGAGTTTGGGCCGGTCTTCGGTTCCTGAAGGATGGGAGGTTCGTCTGGCTCGGTCCGATGATCGCCGCCACCATCCTTTCGTATTTCACGCGTCCGGAAGGCCTTTTGCTTCCCCTTTCCATGATCATGACGCTGGCCCTGATGCCGGCCTTGAAAACGACCCGTCTGGAGTGGTCACGCTGGTGGGCGGCGGTTGGGATTCTCGTCGTTGTCCCGGCCCTCGTCATCGCTCCATTTATGGTCAGCAAGGGAGGTATTGGAACGAAGCCGGCCATTGCTCGACTGATCGGGACCGCGGCCCCGTCCGGAGCCGAGGCGGTGGAACGCAATCGGCCCTTCGACCCGAATCAATCAGTCGGCAAGACGTACCTGGTCGCTACCAAGGTGGTGTTCGAATCGATCCGGGATGCGGTCACCGTTCCGATCTTGCTTCTGGTGCCTATCGGGTTGTACCGGGCCAGACGAGACGCAAGATCCGCTCGGCAGGGGCTCTTCTTCGTCGTGCTTCTGCTGATCGCCTTCCTCGGGCTCATGAGACTGCATGCGACGGGCGGCTACTGTAGTCCGAGACATGCCATGATCCCGGCGATGATCCTCATCCCGTTCGCGGCGCTCGCCGTCGATTTTCTCCTGCGGTCGATCACCATTCCGGGACGCCTCCTCGGAGCCTCAGGAGAGGCGATCCGACCCGGCCCGATTTTCTGGCTCCTGGCCCTTGCCGCATTGATCTTGCCTTCGGTTCCCCGACATCAAGAACCCTTGAACGGACCCTTTGCGGCGTACCGGGATGCCGCCGAATGGCTCGCCGATCATGTGCAACCCGGTGAGAAGGTTGTGGACCTGACCGGCTGGAGCCAGTTTTACGGGAACTATTCGGGTTACACGTTTGCTGACGTGATCTACGCCGGAGCCGATCAGGACGCTCGATGGGTGGTAGCGCGAGAAGCTCACGTCTACGGGAAGTGGGATTACTGCGAAATCCTCCGGTCCTTGATCGGTCCGCTGTCTCCCGAAACCATCGTTCCCAAGGGAGCCGACCCCGATCAGGCTCGCGTCTACATCTTCGACCGGAAGGTCCCGGGCGACCTTGTGCTGATGGGAACCCCTTCCGATGTCGTCCGACGCTGAGGAGACAACCCTCATGCTTCAGGATCGACGACGCGAACTCCTCCATCCTCCCTCTGCGAATGGGGACCGGTACGTGGGCACCAATGCGACCGATCACGACCCCTCGACGCTCGATCGCAAGCACTCCTGGTGGACACCCTTCGCGGTGTCTGCCCTTTATCTGATGGCGATTGTGGGGGCGACCTGGCCCTTTGCCAGAACATTCACCACACGGCTTCCATCGACAGCCGATCCCCTACAGCATCTCTGGGTAATGCGTTGGTACAAGCAGTGCCTGATGCAGGGTCGATCCCCCCTGGTCTGCCCCGATCTACAATTCCCGCTCGGTGCCCCGATAGGGAACTTCTCTCCGCTTCACCTGCAATCGCTGATCTATTTGATCCTCTCGGCGATCACAGACAACGACGTGCTCTGCTTCAATCTTCTCTGGCTGTTCGGCTTCCTGCTAACGGGTCTGGGAACCTTTTTCCTGGCACGCTCCGTGCTTCGGGATGAGGCCGCGGCCATGCTGGCCGGTCTGCTGGCAATGCTGAGTGGTCCAGTTTTGGTCCACTCACATGCTCATCTTGAACTTATTTACGTTGGTGGATTTCCGATCTTCTTCCTCGCCTGGATGCGGCTGGTCGAGCGGCCGGGATGGGGACGATTGATGGCCGCCGTGGCGGGGTTCATCCTGCTCGCCATGTGCGCGGCGTATTTCATGGTCTTCGCCATCTTCCCGGCAGCCCTGTATCTGGGTTGGAAGGCGTCGAGGCAGCCCAAGCAAGAGGTTCTCGGCTGGCTTCGGGTTCGAGGACGCTGGATCACCGGCTTCGTCGCAGTTTGTCTGCCGTTTCTGATGCTGCTCTTCGCCGGTCAGATCTGGAACGTCCTCAACGGTCAGGCAGGCATTCGACCCCGATCAGAGTTCGATCGTTATGGGGCTCCCTGGTGGGCCTATCTCGTTCCGATGCCGGGACAGGTCCTCCAGGGATTTTTCCCGATCGACGTGTACGGCGCGACTCGGACGCCGGGCGAGGGCATGGCCTATCTCGGGATCGTCTGTCTGGCGCTTCTCGCGCGGGCCTGGTGGGGAAAGGTCCAGTTTCGGGATGCGGGCTTTTGGTGGTGGTCGGCGGCAATCCTGGTGCTGCTCTCGCTTGGATCGTCTGTGCAGTACGGTCCTCACCGCATCGCCATGCCAGCCGGCTGGCTTCGAGACTGGGAATGGTTCGTTCCCTTTCGCCTGATTCGTGTCCCCGCGCGGTTCAAGCTGTTTGTGCCGGTCTGTACGGGAATCCTCGCCGGAGCGGCCTGGATGCAGCTTCGCACCCGATGGACCAAACCGATCACGAGAGGTCTTGCCCTGTCCGTCGTTTTGCTCATTGCGGTGGTGGACCTGGCTCAGGTCCCTTACGGGGCCGAGGAGCTGCCTCCCATGCCAGGAGCCTATGCCTGGCTCCGCGAGCACTATCCCGATGACGCCTGGGTCGACATCCCGCACATGAACTCCGGAAATGCTCATTCATTCAACGCACGACTCACGTACTGGCAATCGCTGCACGGCGGACAGACAACCGCCGGTTACTCCGGACATCAGAACCGGCCCCACGACGATCTGATGAGCTGGAATTCTCCCTTTGCCGACACACGGATGATGCAAGCCACCTTCCCCGGTCCCTCCGGGACGGAACAGTTTGATCTCATCCGAAATGCTGACTTCCATGATTATACCTGGCTCTATCTCACACACCACGACTTGCGCTTCGTGGTCCTGCATCGGGCAAGTGAGTTCCCAACCGATCAAATCAACCGAATGGCCGAAGTGCTCGATCATGCCCGCTGCTACGACGATGGATCCGTGGTCGTCTTCGACCGTGAATTGATGCCGAAGCCCCGAGCACCAGTCGCACTCTCCTCCCAGAACTGGGGAGGCTATTATCTCTTGCCCAGGGATGGATTCGTTCGCCTCGCAACCGAGTCTTCTGCGATCGAGTTCGCCAATCCCGACCCGAACGAGCCCCTTGTCTTTGCCTTCGAGGCCCGGGCACTCGGTGGACCTCGGACGGTGACTTTAAAGGAAGGGGATCGGGACCTCTGGAGCTGGAACGTGGTTCCTGGGGGATTCAATCTTTACGTGAGTCCCCCATTCACACTGCCTGAATCTCAAGGCAAGTTCCGCCTCGAAAGTGACGGAGCACTGGCACTGTCTCGGGTCCGAAAACGGTTTGAAGGAGAACGCTCAGCCGTCTCGATGGTTGTTCGGGGTGTCTGTCTTCGACGGGCCAACGACGAGGAGCGATTGTCACAACGCGTGCTAGCGTTCGGGCCAACGAGTTCGACACCGAGCCGGATCCAATGACGGAGTTTTCGATCGAAGAACCGAGCGACCTTCCCGACGCGAGGAGAGATCGACCGATGCGGATTGCCTGGTATACCCATCGCTATGCCCCGTGCCTCGGAGGCGCGGAAACCTACGGTCGAGCGATGGTCCGCCGTCTGGTCGATCAGGGTCATGGCGTCGATGTCCTCACGAGCGATGCCCGCGATCTCTGGTATTTCAACGATCCCCGGCGTGCCCGACTCGATGAACCGCCCGTTTCGACCATTGACGGGGCTCGTGTGCGTCGATTCCCCGTCCGACACATCCCGATGCAACGCTATTTCGGGAAGCTCCTGAGCTACGCCCCGCACTGGCCGACGCAATGTCGGTTCGCCTCGTACATGCCTCTGATCCCGGAATTGGAACGGACAAGTGAGACCTACGACGCCGTGTTTGCGGTCGGTTTCCCGTTCACAAACTTTTCCTTCGCGGCCTGGAAGAAGGCTCGATCGTGCGGAGCGCCGCTGATTCTCACCCCGTTTCTCCACCTTGCGACGCCGGGCGATCCGGTCCACCGCCATTACACGAAACCGCACCAGTTACGATTACTTCGGGAAGCCGATGCGGTGGTCGTCGTCACCGAACTGGAATCCGAGGCCGTGGCGGGATGGGGAATCCCTCGATCCAGAATCGTCAAGGTCTCAATGGGATATGAGCCGACCGAGGTTTGCGGCGGTCGCGGCGATCGGTTCCGCGAAACGTACCGGATCGGCCCTTCCCAGCCGATGATCGGCCACCTGGCCACATTGGATCCGAACAAGGGGACGAACGACCTGGTCCAATCGGTCATGGCCCTGAACGCCCTCAGAGCGGCCGATGATCCGGTCGCGCTCGTTCTGGCAGGGGTCAGCTCACCCCATTTCGAGCGATTCGCGGCGGAACTCCCGTCATCGACGAAGCGCTGGCTGATCCGCACCGGCCCCCTCTCAACGACCGACAAGGCAGATTTTTTTGACGCCATCGACGTCTTCGCCATGCCCTCTCGGACGGATTCGTTTGGCATCGTCTTTCTCGAAGCTTGGGCGAATGGCAAACCGGTCGTTGCCGCCGCTGCTGGCGGGGTGGCCGAGGTTGTGGAACATGACCGGACGGGGGTTCTCGTGCCGTTCGGCAATGTTGAGAAACTCTCCTCGGTGCTGGAGTGGCTCATCGATCAGCCGGAAACGGCCCGACGCCTTGGCGAGGCCGGACGCCAGCGAGTCGCACAGGGCTGTTCGTGGGACGAGTGCTTCGCGACCATCGCAGCGCAACTCAACCGGTTGATCAGGCGAAATCTTCGAATGGACCCGCAAGCAACGGCCCTCCCCGAATCCACTGACCGGATGATCCAAACTAGGCCGATGAACGTCGGTCGGTCTCAGGTCGGGCGTTGATTCCGGAGGCGATCGCGCCGAACCAATCGCTCGCGACGATTGCGCTCGCTCCGAAGCCGAATCAAGGGCGGTCGATGGGGGTTGCTCGGTCGATCGGTCTGATCGTACCGTGCGTCTCCGGCATTTCGGGTCGTGGCCTTCCTCGTCCTTCCCCCGTGTGAGGGAACCCAATCGGGGGCATCAAGCCCCCAGCGATCGCAGCAAAGACAGTAGGCGTGCGCCGGAAGGGGACGCGATTGACAGGCAGGGCACACGTCTGATCCTGTTTCCTGGCTTCCCGACCACCCACTGAGGTTGCTTCCGAGCAGAAGCGTTGGTCGGGGTGGCTCACCCTGCCCTGCCCCTCGACGGAAAGTCCCGAATCGGCCGTTCGCCTGGTATCGGGCCGCGCGCTCATTGGCTTCGATCTCGAACTCGGGACCGGGGTGAGGGTCGATGATCGCGAACAACGGCGCCATCGAGGTCGATCGAGTCACCTGCGGAGGTGGCTCCGCCTCTCCTTCCCTGGCCCACCGGAGAGTCCGGGGAGGATCAATTTCGATTAGGTGGCACCCGAAACGCTTGGCCGCGAGGACCGAGAGCGTAACAACCAGACCGTCGGGACGCTCCCAGACATCAATCCATCCTTCGATATCCATGTCAGCGAGTTCGTCGATCAGGGCCTCCTCGTCAATTCCGGTCGCCTCGATCACGTCGTCCGGAGTGCTCCAGGCGTATGGAGCGTTGACGATGGCTTCGACAATTTGAATCCAGCGTTCAGGGATCGCTCTGCTGGAGAAGGAAGGGGCTGTACTCACCGCTCACACTCCGGTCGAAGATCGCTCGCGCCCCGAGGTAAGGGCGCGTTGGCGAGAGGTTCGAGAATTTATCAGAATGGTCTTCAAATTCTTGTATGTGAACACTTGACTATGTCGCGGGAAGTGCGATGCGAGCGGATGCTCAAGGGTTCGAGCCAAGATCCATCGAGGCGTCATGCTCCTCCGTTGCCTTCGCGCCGAGGACCGAGAATTCCTCGGGCGTGAACCCTCGGCGACCCATGACCAGGCCGATCGGTTCGTCAGGACCGGCCAGTGGCATTCCCTCGACGCGGGAGGCTCGCTCCAGATCGGCATCGGACGGAGCCTGAAGTGCCGGCATCGCTGCTTCTGCCTCGATGATCATGGCGATGCGATCGGCCTCGGCCCGAGCGACCTCCGATTCCTCGGCTCGGGCTTCCGCTTCCCAGGCTCGAAGGGTCACGAGCGCGGCATCGGGAAAGCGATCGAGCCCATTGAGCACCCGTCGGACCCAGCCGAGCGAAGCGCCCTCAGGAGCATTCCTGGCGAGCATGAAGGCGGCGACACAGGCGTTCGCATCGTGAGCAGCGAGCGCATGCTCGGCGAACGCTTCCAGGTCATCGGTCGATCCCCCGTCGAGCTGCTCAAGATACCGACCGACGAGTCGAGGATTGACCCGATCGGGCCGATCGCAGACCAGATCAATCTGGCGCTGATCATCCGGATCGGGGGCCATGGGGCGATAGGCTTCGAGCTGTCGCCTGGCCCATTCCCGGGCTGCTTCGTCCCGAGCGAGCGTGGCGATTTCGTGAAATCGGAGCAGGCTGTCCAGCGAAGGGGCCGGAACGCCTCCTGCCACCGGACGAAGGTACGCCTGTCCCTTGAACTCCTCCTCCCGGTTGCGCAGTTGCTGCTCGATTAGCGAGTCGCGTAGCAGTCGGTTCGTCTCCCGTTGCAGTGATTCGAGTGAGGCGGAATCCCGGGATCGCTCTCGCGTTGAGGCAACCTCTGCCAGTCGATCGAGAAACGACCTCGGGACCGCGCTGAAGCCGACTGATTGTTGCGAAAGCGACTGGCGAATTTCAGCGGCGGTCTCCGCAGCGAGTCGTCGGGCCACCTTGGGGGTTAATTCGCCTCGCCGGACGTTGCGTTGCAGCTCGTCGCGGCGTGCTCGGAATCGGGCAAGCTCCGCCTCGGCTTCGATTGAAAACGCCGAGCTGGTTTCAACGCTTCGGACACCAAGAGGACCAAGCGTTTTTCGAAGGGGATTCAGCGCCATTTCGATTCACTCCACGGTGCGAGTCACATGAGGGTGTTCAATCGAGAGCGACCCAATCGTCCACTGCACAACGAGAACGCCGTGCCCAAGGAGGGTCGTCGATGACAAGGGTTCAAGACCAGAAAAGACCGGGCTTCTGCGATAAGGACAAGACCTTCGTCCTTCGGCCCTTACCATCACTATCGAGATTCAACCGACTCTTAGTCACAAAACCGCCAAAGTTTTTCCGATCCGAACAGCCTGACGGGTTCTTGCGGCCGTGGTCGAGGAATGCGAGGACTGGTAGAATCAACCAATCGCACGAACCGGAAACGGTCGTTTCGGGTCAATTGAGATCTGCTTCCTGACTCTCCGTTCAGTCTTCTCCCTCGCTCGGATGATCCGAGCCCATTCGCGAGCTCCCATGCCCGACACCAACGCTCCCAAACCCGAAGGCTCGCCCGACGAGGAATCGCTCCGAGAGGAATTCCCGGTCCTCCCGCGCCGAGCTCGATACCACGACGTCCAGGACGACATCGACCCCGCCTCGGTGTCGCGATCGAGTCCCGAGCGACAGGAATCAGCCCTCGCGCTGGCCAAGGTCTGCGCCCGGATCGCGCAGGAAAACCGCGCTAAGGATGTCGTGCTGCTTGACCTGCGGCAATCGACGCCGTTGTTTGATTACTTCGTCGTCATCACCGCCCCATCCCGCCGGCAGCTTAACGCCATCATCTCCGAGATCGATCACGAGATGAAGCAACGCAAGGAGTTCAAACTCGGGATCGAAGGGTCCGAGGAAGGTCGCTGGACCCTGATTGACTACGGCGATTTCGTCGTTCATGTCTTCTCGGAAGACGCCCGAGAGTTCTACTCCATCGAGGACATCTGGGGCGATGCCCCCCGCATCGAATGGAATGAGGACTCCTCCTCGTTTCCGACTGCACCTGACCAGCCCTCCGCTTGATTTCCAGAGATCCCTCGCCTCCCCCAAGACGCCGCTGCCACCCATGAACGTGTTGATGCGCCTCCGCCGAGCGTTTGCCGACGCTGCTCCCGAGGGAGTCTCCCCCGACGAATTCGCCCAGGCCGTTCGCCCGAGCACCGACCCCAAGTTCGGCGACTACCAGGCCAACGGCTGCATGGCAGCGGCGAAGCGCGCGAAGCAAAACCCCCGCGAACTCGCCGCCCAGGTCGCCGATCGTGTCACGCTCGATCCGATAGCCGACCCTCCCGAGATCGCCGGCCCCGGCTTCCTCAACGTCCGCCTGCGCTCAGAATGGCTGACGGAGGTGCTTGAAACCCTCCTGAACGATGATCGACTCGGTGTCGAGCCTGTCGAGGCTCCCGAGACGATCATCATCGACTACTCCTCGCCGAACGTCGCCAAGCCGATGCACGTCGGCCACATCCGTTCCACCGTCATCGGCGAGAGCCTGGCCCGTCTCCTTTCCTGCCTTGGTCACAAGGTCATCCGCGATAACCACCTCGGCGACTGGGGCCTCCAGTTCGGCCAGATCCTCTGGGGATGGAAGTATCACCGCGACCCCGACGCCTACGGCCGCGACCCCGTCGGCGAACTCGCCCGCCTCTATCGCCTGGCCGCCTCGAAGATGAAGCTCGCCGACGACTATGGCCCGAAGCTCGACAAGGTCCGCTCCCTCGAAGTTGAAGGCAAGGCCGAGGAGGCCGACGCCCTCTTTGCCAAGCTCCTCGGCGATTCCGGCCTGTCCCGCTCCGAAATCGAATCCGCCGTGGCCGAAGGAAAATCCGTCGTCGAGCAGGCCCGCGACGAAACCGCGAAGCTCCATGCCGGCGACCCCGAGAACCGCCAGCTCTGGGAGCAGTTCATGCCCCACTGCCTCGGCGCCCTCGAAGGCATCTATGAACGCCTCGGCGTCCGCTTCGACGTCCAGCTCGGCGAGAGCTTCTACGACGCCATGCTCCCCGCCGTGGTCGACGACCTGAAGGCCAAGGGGCTCGCCGAACCCAGCGAAGGGGCCACCGTCGTCTTCACTCAGGCGACCAAAGCCCCGATGATCGTTCAAAAACGTGACGGCGCCTTCACCTACGCCACCAGCGACCTGGCCAAGGTGAAGTACTGCGAGGACGAGTTCCACGCCGATCGCCTGCTCTACGTCGTTGATAGCCGCCAGGGAGACCACTTCAAGCAGGTCTTCGACGTGGCCAAACGCTGGGGATTCGCCGACGTCCGCTTCGACCACGTCGCCTTCGGCACCATCCTCGGCGCCGATCGCCGCCCCTTCAAGACCCGATCCGGCGACGTCGTCGGCCTCGAATCCCTGCTCGACGAGGCCGTCGCCAAGGCACTTGAGGTCGTCAACACCAACAGCCCCGACCTCTCCGACGACGAACGCTCCCGCGTCGCCGAGGTCGTCGGCATCGGCGCCGTCAAATATGCCGACCTGTCGCAAAACCGTCTGAGCGACTACGTCTTCGACCTCGACAAGATGGTCGCCATGACCGGAAACACCGCCACCTATCTCCAGTACGCCTACGCCCGCACCCGCTCCATCTTCCGCAAAGGGGAAACCACCCCCGAGGCGATCCGCGCCGCCCGCCCCCCCATCCTCCTCACCCACCCCGCCGAGCGTTCCCTCGCCCTCACCCTCGTCCGCCTCCCCGAGACCCTCGACACCGCCGCCTCGGAGCTGAAGCCGAACATCCTGACCGACTACCTTTTCGGCCTCGCCAACGACTTCAGCTCCTTCTTCGAGCAATGCCCCGTCCTCAAGGCCGAGTCCCCCGAGCGCCGCTCCAGCCGCCTCGCCCTCTGCGATCTCACCGGCCGCACCCTCGCCTTCGGCCTCAACGTCCTCGGCATCGACGTTGTCGATCGCATGTAAGGCGATCAAGCATCGGCCCCACGTTTGTGTTATTGTGTGCGCGTGCTCATGTCTCAATCGAACGCTGGGTGCCACTGGCTCTGCCAGTGCTGGGCCGGACCGGGGCACTGGCAGAGCCAGTGGCACCCAGATATTAGCACCTTTCATCCGCCAGTGCCGCCCCGCCGTCGCTGTCATCGATGCCCGGCTTCTCCTGAACGCCTCTCATCGCTTCGCGAACCGGACAACTCGGAAGTTGTCCGGGCCACCCGCGGACAAACTTAACTCGGAAGGTGATCTGGCTACTCACATACGCGCTGCATTACAGACGTTTGATGCTGATATGAATTGTCTGTCCAGAAGTCTTGACACCTTGGAATTTCTTACTCGTATCATAGGCGCTCCCATCAAGCGGGATAGAAGACTCGTTGATATGGATGTCGAAATCTCCACACCACTCGTCGGCTCCGTTCGTGGCACCGTCCCGATCCATAACCCAGCCAGAGAGACGGATGACTGCACCTTTCCCAACGTTGATCATCTTGGAAGCATCGAGATCAATATTCCGCCCTGGGTCGATGCTCAGGTCTTGGTTTCTCGGTCTGTGGACCACTTGCTGTCCGTTGATGTCGAATTGCCAATAGTAATCGCCATTATTGCCAGCAAAAAATGTGTCCGGTTTTCCATGAATATCGAGACGACGGTAGGTGACCTGAAGCTTGACCGGTTGGCTGGTATCGCCCTTCTCGCCCTTTGCAACAATCTCCTTCGCGAGTTTCTTGTATTCTGTCAGCTCCGCGTGTTCCTCTTGTGCATGGGTTGCAGACGAGCAAAGCGAGGCGATCAGGCAGGTGCAGGTTGCCACAGGCCAGTACAACCTTTGCATGTGAAGCTCCTTTTGTGATACCCGGGTTGAAATGCTTGGGCGAATATCTTCGCTTCAACACCAGATCGTCCATCTAACCATATGGGGGTTGGTTGAGACGGGACAAGCGAAAATCGAGAAAAATATTGACGAAAGGCGTGAAGCAACCATGCCCAAACTGCTCGATCCCCGCCTCACAACCCGGAAAAAGTGACTACGACCCTCGATTTTCTCGATGATCTCAAGTGTGAGGCCGATCCCCGTCCGCGCCGACCGACCTTCGGCAAGGCAAGCGAGGATCAGCCAGGAATCAGACGCACCTTGTGACTCCATCGCACCCCATCGAATCGAGGCGGCACCATGACCCCGAACCCTTCGCACCCGATCGGCCCGAACTCCGAGACAATCCAGCAATCACCCGGCGCCAACGCAATCACCCACGGCCTGACCGCGAAACGCCTGCTCTGCAATCAGGAACGGGAGCGCATGGAGGTCATCGTTGCGCAGTGGACGACCAAGGCGTTCCCGGAAACGCCGCCGGAACAGGCGTTGATCGCGTCGGCGGCAATCGAATATGTGCGCTATTTGCGGTGCGTCGATGCCGAGGAGGCACGCCTCAGGCCGGGCATCCATCAGGCGATCAAGGACTGGCAGGAGCAGCGCCGTCATGCCATCCGTCGCAAGGCCCAGGACCTGAAGCACAACCCCGAAGCTGTCATCGCCGAGATGCACGAGAGCGCCTTCGGCATCGACTGGATGCTCCGGCACTGGACGCAGTTGCGATCGGCGATCGTCTCGGGGAGAGGCTGGATCGGCTCCGACCTGATCACCGCCATGAACCTGCTCGGTCACGCGCCGACCCGTCCGACCGACCCGCGAGGCGAACCTGCCTTCGTCTGGGAGAACGCCGCCGTCGGCTTCCCGAAGACCTTCCACCACGCCGGCGAGTCTATCGGCGACCGTGCCGCCGCCGATCGCCTCCTCGCCTTCGTCAACGACCAAATCGCCCGGCTCGAAACCCTCCGGCCGATCGTCTGGGACGAGGTCGACGCCCCCCAGGCCCAGGCCGTCGAGGCCGCCGCCCTCGTCGACACCTCCAAGGAGGGTCAGCTCCGCCACCGCTACCGCCGCGACGCCTTCCGCGACTTCCACAAATCCCTCAACGCCTTGACCCGCCTCCGCTCCGAACGCTCGAAAACGTTCGCCCGCGAGACGAAGCTCATGAACGCCTCCTCCTCCCGACGTACCGAGGCACCCGCCTTCGTTCCTCCTCCGCCCCCTGCCCGTCCCGCACCGACCCCCCTCGATTCTCGAAACGAACCTCCGCAGCGGCCCGATTCCGAGGGGGCCGATTGTCATAACCCCCAATCAGATCAGGCGATCCGCAATACCACTTCCGACCCTTCCTCCCCCGTCTCTCAGCGCACCGAACCGCGCACCGAGGAGCGCACCGAAACCGAGCGGACCGATCCGAACCCCCCGTCCGCTGCGATCGTCCCTCCGCAATCCACCCCCCGAACCCCCCGAGATACGCCGAATTCACGCTGACCGACCAATCCACTCATCCCAGCCACCTCCGAAGCCCCTCGGATCTGAGGAGCCGCGTCCAACGTCCCCTCCGCGGATTCCCCTTCTCCCTTCGGATTGGACCTTGCGAGCATCCTTGAGACGACGGCCGCCCCAACGTGAACCGCCCTTGACGTCGCTCCGATCCACCACGAGCCCCACGTCCCTCGCTCCTTGGCAATTCGAAATCGAACGGAAGCAGAAGAACCATCTTCCCGGAAGGCGTTGCGGGCGGGTATGATCGTCTGATTCGAAGCCTCGCGGTCGATGGTCCCCTGCACGGACCAACGTGAGGGAGGAATTCCGGGTCCGGTCCGGGTATCGCTGAGTCCTGAGTTGGAGGGCCGAGATGGCCTCGAAGTCAAGCGTCGAGAAGATGAAGAAGATCGAGGAGCTGATCGCCAAGTACGCCGAACGGCGCAAGCAGCTCAAGGAAGCCGGCGACTACGCCGCCCTGGCCCGCCTGCCCCGCAATTCGAGCAAGGTCCGCCACCGCAAGATGTGCGCCCTGACCGGCCGATCCCGCGGCAATTACCGCAAGTTCGGTATCTCCCGCATCATGCTCCGCCAGCTCGCCCACGAAGGCAAGATCCCCGGCATGAAGAAGGCCAGCTGGTAACTTCGCTTCCACAGGGCCGGGCGGTTTCCGCGTCTGTCCGGCCTTCCGTCCGCTCGGTGGGATGCGCCCAACTCCTTCCCGTCGAACCCCCCTCCGCTCCAGAGCCAGGCCAGTCGGCCCTTTTCTTCTGGGGCTTTGGTGATGACGGCCGCCGTCCCCCATGCGGCGGTCCCGTCAGGCCCCCGTGATTCAACGCAGCATCCCGCGTTCGGGGCCTTGCATCGTTTGACCGGCATCGGGAGACTGGCCTTCGTGGTCCGGGACCACCCGCGACCCTCGATTGTCCACGTCGACAGGATTCGATGCCATGACGAGAATTCCCCCCGATCGGTTGGTTTCCCGAAGGCTCCTCGCTGCATGCCTTGCGCTGGCCTCGATGCTGGTCGGCTCCTCGACGATCAATGCCCAGGATGCCGAGCCTGCCGGCCTTCGCGCCGGGGCGGCGACGAGCAACACCACCCCCGCCCTGGGGTCGTCTCTCAACGGCAACATGAGGGACCAGCTCGCCTCGAACGTTCACGACGAGACGCACGCCCGTTGCCTCGTCCTCGACGACGGAACCAACCGCCTGGCCATCGTCGTGGTCGATCTCTGTATGATTCCGAGAGAAGTGGTCCTCGACGCCAAGCAGCAGATCGAAGCCGCCACCGGCATCCCGGCCGATCACGTCCTGATCTCGGCGACCCATACGCACTCGGCCCCGACCTGTGCCCCGGTCTTCCAGAGCGACACCGTTCCGGGCTATCCCGAGTTCCTCGCCCGACGCATCAGCGACGGTGTCCGACGCGCGGTCAACAACCTCGAACCGGCCGAGGTTGCCTGGGGAGCCGGATCGAACGATCGCCAGGTCCACAACCGTCGCTGGCACCTGAAGCCCGAAGTCACCCTCACCAACCCGTTTGGCGGGACCGACAAGGTTCGGATGAATCCGGGGGCCGGCAGTCCCGATCTCGTCAAGCCGGCCGGGCCGATTGATCCGGAGGTCTGGGTCCTCTCCGCGCGATCCCGAGACGGCCGCCCGATCGCCCTCCTGGCGAACTACTCCCTCCACTATGTCGGCGGGACCCGCGGTGGCGAGGTGTCGGCCGACTACTTCGGCATGTTCGCGAACCGGGTTGCCGAGTTGCTCGACGCCGACCGGCTCGACCCTCCCTTCGTGGGGATCATGTCCAACGGCACCAGCGGCGACATTAACAACATCAACTTCCGAGAGCCCCGGGCCGCTCGCCCGCCTTACGAACAGATGCGGCTCGTGGCCGACGAGCTGGCGACCGAGGCGGCGAGGGTGGCCCAATCGCTCGACTACCGATCCGACCTGACCCTCGACGCCCAGACCACTGAGCTTCAGCTTGGTGTCCGCTTGCCGAGTTCCGAGGACCTGGAGCGAGCCCGAGCGATTGTCGAGGCCGCCGAAGGGCCGATCATGACCACGCTCGAACAGATTTATGCCCGCGAATCGATCCTCCTGAGCGAATACCCCTCGACCGTGCCCGTTACCCTCCAGGCGCTTCGGATCGGCGACCTCTCGATCGCGGCCATTCCCTGCGAAGTCTTCGTCGAAATCGGCCTGCAACTCAAGCAGGAAAGCCCGTTCCCCTCAATTTTCACCATCTCCCTGGCCAACGGCTACAACGGCTACCTGCCCACCGAAGCCCATCACGAGCTGGGCGGCTACGAAACCTGGCGAGCCCGATCCAGCTACCTTGAGGTCGACGCCGCCTCGAGGATCACCCAGGCGGTACTCAACCTGTTCTCCACCTTGAGGTCCAGGAAGTAGACTCCCCTTGGACCCATCAACCAGAACTGCGAAGTGAGGAGCGACGCGTCTCATGAAAACTTCATCGAAGCTTTGACGTTTCCTGAAGGACTGACGCCTTGGAATCTCGTATCCTTCTCTCAGTCACATCCCCCTGGGCCAACGCTGGGTTGCACGACCCCTACCGACCCCCCCGGCGTTGGCCTTTCCCCTCCTTCTCGATCCCTTCTCCAACGGCTGGGACAGGCATCGCTTGCTTGTCGGACGCGCCTTCGGCTGGTACGATCGCCGCGTCGAACTGGTCGTGCGCTGATCGAGAACCGAGGTCCATCGGATGATGTCGCGAGCCGAATCACGCCTCTGTGGGCCGGACGTCATGGACGAGTTGCTCCAGGACCTTGCCCGGCAGATTACCGAGGGACGGATGCCGCAGACTCCCCTCTGCCTCATCGGCATCCGGACGCGAGGCGTGCCCATCGCCGATCGTCTGGCCGAGCTGATCGGCGGAGCCGTCCCACCGGTCGGCGCAGTCGACATCACCCTCTACCGCGACGACCTGGGCCGTCAGGGCCACTGGCCGGTGCTTAAAGGGACCGACATTCCCTTCGAGGTCGACGACGCCGAAGTCGTTCTGGTCGACGACGTGCTCCACACCGGCCGCACAGTCCGCGCCGCCTTGAACGCCGTGTGCGACCTGGGACGACCGGCCCGCGTTCGGCTAGCGGTCCTGATCGACCGAGGCGGCCGTGAACTCCCGATCCAGGCGGATTACTCGGGAAAGTTGCTCGAAGTTTCCACCGGCGATCGGATTGAGGTCCGCCTGACCCCGATCGACCCGGCCGACGAGGTCGTCCGCGTTGGCCCGTGACTGCGCAAGACCCGCCTTCCTGACTGATCGGCTTTTCGGCGAAGGAGGAACCGCCGTGAGCACTGTGCCGGCCTCGGCCGCGACCTGGACACGACGCCACCTGCTCGGACTCGAAGACCTCTCCGCCGAGGAGATTATTGCGATTCTCGACACCGCGGAGTCCTTTGCCGAGGTCTCCGACCGTCCTCGCAAGAAGGTTCCTGCGCTGCAAGGCAAGGTCGTCTTCAACCTGTTCTTTGAAAATTCGACCCGCACCCGGACCAGTTTCAGCCTGGCCGCCAAGCGTCTTTCGGCCGATGTCCAGGACTTCTCGGCCAGCACATCAAGCCTCTCGAAGGGGGAGTCGTTCATCGACACCGCCCGCAACATCGAGGCGATGGGCAGCGACGTAATGATCGTTCGCCACTCGATCTCCGGGGCCCCTCACCTGCTGTCCAAGCACGTCCGTTCGTCAGTCATCAACGCCGGGGATGGTGCCCATGAACATCCCACCCAGGGCTTACTCGACCTCCTGACGATTCGTCGCAAGAAAGGACGGATCGAGGGTTTAACCGTCGGCCTGGTCGGCGACATTGCCCACTCCCGGGTCGCCCGTTCCAACATCTGGGGCCTGACGAAACTCGGGGCAAAGGTGATTCTCTGCGGTCCTCCCACCCTGGTTCCCCGCGGTTTCGAGCAACTCGGCTGCGAGGTTGCATATCACCTCGATGAGGTCTTGCCACGGCTCGACGTGATCAATGTGCTTCGCATTCAGGCCGAGCGCCAGCAGCGCGGCCTCTTTCCTTCCGTATCGGAATATTTCTACTTCTACGGTGTCACCCAGGAGCGAATCCTTCGGTCTCGCCCCGATGTCCTGCTCATCGCTCCCGGCCCGATCAACCGAGGGGTCGAACTGACTCCCGAGGTGGCCGATGGTCCCAACTCAGCGATCCTTGATCAGGTCACCAACGGGCTGGCGGTTCGCATGGCGGTCCTGTACCTCGTCAGTGGGCGAGCCGCCCTTGCGAATCAGCCCGATTGACCATTGGCCCGCCGCCGACCAACAGAAAATGGGATGATGAACGGCTCGTCGTCATCGACCCCGACGTGCAGAATTCTCTACAAGTCGAGGAGACCCCGCTCGTGCTCGTCGGATGCGAGGTCGCCCGTGTTGCCGTGAAGGACTCCTTGCCGTGAGCACCATCCACATCAAGGGCGGCCGCCTCATCGACCCAAGCCAGGGCATTGATGCAACGCTCGACCTCTGGCTCCGCGAGAAGCAAGTCCTGGCCGTTGGTCGCGACGGCCCAGATCAGGTGGACGAGGTCATCGACGCAACCGGGTTGATCGTCTGCCCCGGCCTGATCGATTGCCACGTTCACCTTCGCGAGCCAGGCAATGAGGAGGACGAGACCATCGCCACCGGAGCCGATGCGGCCCTGGCCGGTGGTGTCACTACGGTCGCCTGCATGCCGAACACGATCCCTCCTCTCGATACCCCCGGGGGGGTCGAGTACATCGTCCTTCAGGCCAAACGCGCAAAGAAGTGCAACGTCTATCCCGTCGGCGCCGTCAGCAAAGGGCGAAGCGGGTCCGAGCTGGCCGAGTTGGGCCGCCTGGTCGAGGCCGGTGCCGTTGCCTTCACCGACGACGGCGCTCCGGTTGCCAACCCCGCCTTGATGAAGCGAGCATTGCAATATGCAAGCATGTTCGACAAGGTCATCATGCAGCACTGCCAGGTCATGGAGTTGACCGAAGGCGGTGTGATGAACGGGGGGTTCCAGTCGATGCGCCTCGGGATACCCGGCATGCCTCCCGAGGCCGAGGACATCATGGTGGCTCGGGATATCCGCCTGGCCGAGGTCACGGGGGGCCGACTGCACATCCAGCACATCTCGACCGCAAGGGCGGTCGAATGTGTTCGGGAAGGAAAGCGACGCGGGGTTCGCGTGACGGCCGAGGCTTGCCCCCATCACTTCACCCTGACCGACGATCGGCTCGCATCCTTTGATTCACACTTCAAGATGAACCCGCCCTTGCGGACGCAGTCCGATGTCGAGGCTGTGATTGAAGGGCTGACCGACGGAACGATCGAGGTTCTCTCTACCGACCACGCGCCTCACGCCCCGGAGAAGAAGGCCCGCGAGCTGAACCTGGCTCCCTTTGGGATCATCGGACTCGAAACGCTTGTGCCATTGACCATCTCGTACCTGATCGAACCGGGGCATCTCGACTGGCCGACCGCGATCCGGATGCTTACGATCGCCCCGGCCCAACTGCTCGGTCTAGAACATCGCAAGGGAAGTCTTCGCCCCGGATTCGACGCAGACGTGACACTCCTTGACCCCGCAGCCCGATGGGTCATCGATCCCAGTCGTTCACGATCAAAAAGTCGAAACACCCCGTTCGGCGGCTGGGAAGTGACCGGACGGGCCCACACGGTCATTGTCAATGGTGAGGTCCGGTTCCGTTCTGGTGAGCTGACCACTTCGTGATTCCCCTGGGCTAGAAGATGGCTTCCTTAAAAAAGTCGGGCCGGACCATGCGCCGATCACGCTGAAGATCATCGTAAGGTTCGACGCGGTTTGAACCGAACGATTGGTGGCCCGGCTCGTCCAAGCACCCTGCCGGGCTCCTCGACTCCACTGTTCTCCTCACCTGGGGAGCCTTGATGATGGAATGCGCGCGCACCTCGGCGGCCAATCGGGCCGATCGCGGACCGCATGAGGTCCGCGCTCAGTGTTTCGGAGAGCGGGAATCAGACCGTCTGGTTGAGGACTGGATCACCTCTCGCATCGAGGGAGTTTCTCGACGATCGGGAAAGCGCTCCGGTCCTGATCAGCTCCCGATTGATTCCGCCCTCCGCCGAGTTCGCAATCCAGAATCTCTCGAAACGCAACGGACCTTTCGGCATCAGGGCTGGAAACGGCTTCGGATCGAGCATCGGGGTGATGTGACGGTCGTTCAATTACTCGACCAACGCCTGACTCATGATGTTCCGTTGGCGGAACTGCGCGGTGAGCTCCGAGACTTGACGACCGCCGGGTGTTTGCGAATTGTCTTGAACCTGTCTCGAGTCGAGCAAGTCTCCAGCCAGTTTCTTGAGATCCTCACGACCCTCGATCGCCTCTGCTCAAATCGACCGGGAGGTCGAATGAAGCTCTGCAATGTTGGTGCGGAGGTTTTGCGAATCATCGACCTTTGTGGCCTCGAAGAGATGCTCGAAGTTGCTCCGGATCTTCATTCCGCGTTGAGCGGTGACTGGCCGGTCGCTGTCAGTCCGGTTCCGGTCGAACTGTTCGACGTTTTGAGTCAGCGATCGGATTCGCCCTCGGAGTCTCGTCAGGTGATCGAAACTCGACCTTCCCAGGCTGATGAGTTGCACGCGGTCCGATCCCAGATCTATCTGACCGTTCAACGCGATGGGAATGTGCTTGGAACTCTTCGAATTCCCGAAAATGGCTTACGGATCGGGCGTGATGCTCCGTGTGAACTTCGGCTCCGCCATCCCTCGGTCAGTCGAGTTCATGCCTGGATTGGTCTTCGAGACGGTCAATTGTGTCTTGATGATCTGGGTTCGAGCAATGGAACGGTGATCGGTGCACATCGGTTCCGATCGACCTCGGTTGCAATGATGATGGGTGGCGCGTTTTCGATCGGTCCGTATCGTCTCGAGCCTTCCGCAATCGGCTCTCCGGTGGGGGGCCAGCAATCGCCCCACAGGGTGATGGAAAGGAATTTCAGGGAGGAAACTGGGAATGGTGAGTCGGGAGGGAACTCAGAGACGATCGAAGGTTCGTCGTCTGACCTCGACGTTCAAACACCCTCGTGCATGCGAATTGAGCAGATTGACGATGTGCTTGTCCTTTCCCCGACAATCAGCCAGTTCGATCTGGATGACACGATTGAGCCGTTGCGCGATTGCCTGGACTGGCTGACTCGACAGCCGAACGCGATCGTGAATGTCGTGATCAACCTTGCTCCCGTCGCCTCGCTCTCGGGACGGGCCATCGGGGTTTTGATGGCTTATTCGCTCAAGCTGAGACGTCATGGGGGGAACCTCCGGCTTGCACAGCCATCGCCGACGGTCCTCGTTGCACTCGAAATCGTCGGGCTTCCAACGCTGATCGAGACGTTTCCGAGCCTCGATGAGGCGGTCCTGAACCGCTGGCCAAATTGAACGGCGCGTTTGCCGCAACGCCGGTTCTTGACTATACTTTCGTAAAGGAGCCTAAACACCGAACTGCAGCATCGTCGACCGGGTGATCCCGATGAGATTGCTGATTGACGGCTACAACCTGATGCATGCTGCCGGACGAATGAACCGTCGATTCGGTCCGGACGGATTGCGCAGGGCTCGGCTCCGATTCCTGAATGAACTCGCGCTCAAGCTTGGTGTGGACCAATCCAGTACGACGACGATCGTCTTTGATGCGTCAAGCCTACCGCTCAATCAGGCCCCCGAGTCGATCTGCAAGGGGATGACGGTCATCTATGCGATCGACGATGACGACGCCGATACCAGGATCGAACGTCTGATTGCTCAGGATTCGGCCCCTCGATCGCTCATGGTCGTCTCCAGTGATCGCCGAATTCGCAGAGCCGCAGAGCGGCGCAGGGCGACGTCTCGCTCCTCCGACGATTTTCTCGATGATCTTGAGACGCTCCGGTCGGATCGACATGCGCACGTGAAGGCAACGATGCGTTCGAACGAGGCAGATCGGGCACAATTGGACCCGCTTTCTGAGGAAGAAGTGGATGCCTGGGTCCTTGAATTTGAGGAGCCCATCGCCTCTCTCTCTGCCTCAACTCAAGACACGCCCCCGTCTTTGGATTGGTGGACTGATCTGGACCTAGATCAAGTCTCCAAGGAGGTTGAGCAAGAATTTCGCCACGATCTTCGCCTGATTCCCCGCAAACCTCGACGTTGAGGTCGTGCAGTGGGGACTGGCAGTGCGCCTCGCTCGTTTGGTAAAACCAATCGCAGCCACGATGCGAGGATTCAAGAGAGACGTTTCGGTTTGTCCTGCGTTGAGCTGAGCGATTCGTTGCGATCGACGGTGATGATCCGGGATTCTCGGCCCCATCCAGCGATTCCATCTTCCACGAAGTGAACCGCTGAGACCTGGAACCTCGTCGATTGATTCGAGGCAATCTCTCGATCTCAATCGATCAGGAGTCCTCTGCTCCACGACCAGTCAGTGTTTTTCCCTCGAACATCCCTGTATGGGACACCATAGGTTCGAACGACTCCAGAAGTCCGAGGCCGACTCGAATTCCGAAGGATAGCGACCGACGATGAAGATTCACGAATACCAGGGCAAGGACCTCTTGAAGGCCGCCGGAGTCGCCGTCCAAGAGGGGAAAGTCGTCACGACTCCCGAGGAAGCCGCCCGAGCGTTTGGGGAACTCGGCTGCGCGCTGGCCGTGGTCAAGGCCCAGGTTCATGCCGGTGGCCGAGGCAAGGGGATCGCTATCGGTCCGGACGCGGATCGAGCCGAGGCTTTGGCCATTGCATCCGGTCAGACGCCTCGCCCCGAAGGTGTGGCACGAGGCGTTCAGCTCGTTCGATCCGCTGAAGAGGCGAGCAAGGCTGCCGAAAGCCTGCTGAACAAGACCCTCATCACGTATCAGACCGGAATCGAAGGAGCGAAGATCAACAAGGTTCTCGTTGCGGTCGGTCATGACATCTCGCGAGAGCTTTACCTTGGCCTGGCAGTTGATCGTGCGGTGCAAGCTCCGGTCTTGATGGCCTCGACCGAGGGAGGGGTTGAGATCGAGGATGTCGCTCAAAAGACTCCCGAAAAGATTCACCGAGAAACGATTGATGTGGGAATGGGACTGGCGGATTTCCAGGCCCGCAAGCTGGTGAAGGCCCTTCAGCTTGAGGGACCAGCAGCAAAGAATGGTCAGAAGTTCTTCAAGAATTTCGTACGATTTTTTCTAGATTCCGATTGCTCACTTGCCGAAATCAACCCGCTCATTGTCACCGATGCCGGCGAAGTCCTCGCGCTCGACTGCAAACTGAATTTCGATGACAACGCGCTATACCGGCACCCCGACATTGCCGCCTTGATCGACCCCGCCGAGGAAGATGCGAACGAGATGAGGGCCGCCGAGCACGGCCTCTCCTACGTTCAACTCGACGGCGATATCGCCTGCCTGGTGAATGGGGCCGGGCTGGCCATGTCGACCATGGATGTCATCAAATATCATGGTGGTGAGCCGGCGAATTTCCTCGATGTGGGTGGTGGGGCGAACAAGGATCAGGTCCTGGAAGCATTCCGGATCCTCCTGGCATCGGACAAGGTCAAGGCAGTCCTGGTGAACATTTTCGGTGGAATTATGAAGTGCGACACGATCGCCGCCGCACTTCTGGCCGCCTATGACGAGATTGACTTCAAGCTCCCGCTGGTCGTCCGACTTGAGGGGACAAATGTCGAGCAAGGCATGAAATTGCTCGAAGAGTCGGGACGAAAGATCATCACGGCGAAGGGCCTGACCGACGCGGCCCAGAAGGTCGTTGCCGCGGCGAAGTCTGCCTGATCGGTCCTGGCACGATCCTCGATTCCCGATTGTCGTAGAAATCACGACGGAATCCTGTGGGGTGGGCGACGCCCATCGTTTCTTGATCGGTGGGTTTGCCCACCTTGACACGCCCAGAATCCCAGAAGACCATGAGCATCCTTGTCGATAAAAACACCCGACTGATTTGCCAGGGCATTACCGGAAAGGCCGGAGCCTTCCATTCCGAGCAGTGTAAGGCGTACGGGACTCAGCTCGTGGGTGGTGTCACCCCCGGGAAAGGAGGAACGACGACCCTGGGAGTTCCGGTCTTTGACACGGTCGATGAAGCGGTGAACGAGACGGGAGCCGATGCTTCCATGATCTTTGTTCCCCCTCCCTTCGCAGCTGATTCCATTATGGAAGCGGCCGATGCTGGCATCCGGGTGATTATTGCGATCACTGAGGGGATTCCGGTTCTGGACATGGCCCGCGCCATGGCCTATTTGAAGGCACATCACCCGTCTGCCCGCCTTGTGGGTCCGAACTGTCCAGGAGTGATCACTCCGGGAGCCTGCAAGATTGGGATTATGCCGGGATATATCCACAAGCCGGGACGAGTTGGAGTGGTGAGCCGATCCGGTACGTTGACCTATGAAGCGGTCTGGCAGTTGACGAACCTCGGGATTGGCCAGAGCACCTGCGTCGGCATTGGTGGGGACCCGGTCAACGGGACCGACTTTGTCTCGGTCCTGAAAATGTTCCAGGACGATCCTGACACGGATGCCGTAATGATGATGGGAGAAATTGGCGGCAACGCCGAAGAGCAGGCGGCGGCCTATGTGAAGTCGGGGGCATTTACCAAGCCGATCGCGGCCTTCATTGCCGGTCAAACCGCTCCTCCAGGCAAGCGTATGGGGCATGCGGGTGCCATCATTTCTGGAGGATCAGGCAAGGCTTCGGACAAGATCGCCGCGCTCGAACAGGCAGGGATTCTGGTCGCAAAGAGTCCGGCCGACATGGGGGTCACGCTGCAGTCGGCCATGGCCAATGCCTGACGGGATTGCTCCTGGAACCAGGCCTCAACCCTTGGAGCCATCCGTTGGCGTCTGATCGATCTTCGAAATCACTTCATCGCAACAGCGAAGGCCCGACCGGAGGGGTCAACAATCCCTGGACGACCCTTTCCGGCTCGATTCACTATGAAAATGCCTGGATCTCCGTCCGGGAAGACCAGGTGATTCGACCTGATGGGGCTCCTGGGATTTACGGAGTCGTTCACTTTAAAAATCGAGCGATCGGCGTGCTGCCGGTCGAAGAGGATGGCTCGGTCTGGCTCGTGGGCCAGTACCGATATCCGCTCGATGCCTATTCCTGGGAAATCCCAGAGGGGGGATGCCCTCCAGGGGAGTCTCCGGAGGAAACTGCCCGGCGGGAACTGGTCGAGGAAACCGGTCTGACTGCCGGGCATTGGGAGTTCCTCGGGACAATGCATCTGTCCAATTCCGTGAGTGATGAGGTGGGATACCTCTATCGAGCCACCCAACTGACTCCTGGACCAAATCAGCCCGAACCAACGGAACAACTGGAAGTCCGACGCGTTTCCTGGATCGAGGCACGTGCGATGATCGATCGAGGCGAAATTACCGATTCGATGAGTGTGGTTGCCTTGCTCAAAGAGGCCCTTCGTCGTTTCTGAGATTCCGCACACGATCACACTCTTTCAGAATCGTGCAGGAGAAGGAGCGCCGTACGGGCTCAATTTTGGGGCATGCCGAGAGCCCGATTTGAGTCGATTTAGAATAGTTCACATTCTGAATTAAGCACTATTTAGTATTATTTGTTCGATCATCGCTCCAGGACGGAATTTCTCCCGTGATTTCAAAGCTGACCTGATTCGAGTCAATGGCTGTGTGTATGTGCCTGGTCATTTCCTGGTCGGCAATCGAAGGAAACTGGAACTCCATCGCTCCGGTTCGGGGTCGAAGCTAACGAAGTCTTTCTTGAGCATGGAATGAGGTCGCGCGACAGTTCTGATTCGATCTTCCCTCCGAATCGAAGTCAGATGCTATCTTCGCTGCCAGTTCTCTGTTATCATGAAAACCGGTTGGTTTGACGACCGAGTGAGCGAGGTGGGACCGTTACTGGCACCTGCATCCGTCTTCCTCCTTCGCCGTTCCCGCCAATTCGGGCTTACGCTGAGCCCCTTTCTCTCCGGCCCGGAAAGTCACGAAGGGCCGGTCTGTTTGCGTCCAGGAGAGCAGTGGTGGGCAAGAAACTCTACGTCGGCAACCTGACCTACTCGGTCAATAGTTCAGACCTGGAGCAGTTGTTCTCGCAGTTTGGCACCGTCCAAAGTGCGCAGGTCATCGAGGACCGGGAAACGGGTCGCAGCAAGGGATTCGGCTTCGTGGAGATGGATACCGAGGCCGAGGCTCAGGCTGCGATCGACGGCTTGAATGATCGCGAACATGACGGCCGTCGGCTGACCGTGAACGAGGCCAAGCCCCGTGAAGACCGGGGTGGTGGCGGGTACGGAGGCGGCGGCCGAGGCCGGAGTGGCGGTGGCGGCGGTTACGGAGGCGGTGGTTATGGGGGCGGCGGTCGGCGTTATTGAGCTGCCGCTACGATGGGTTCATTCGAGGAGTTCGCGTGTGCGGGCTCCTCGATCGCTCCGGCGGTCGCCCCTGGAACGGCTTCCTCGGTGACCTGTTCCCCTTCCACCGGGAGCCCTTGATGAATTCGAAGCATCTGCATACCCCGGTCTCGACCCGCGCACGCTGCCCTGTCTGCCAGCAGCCTGTTTACTCGCGGGCCGGGATTCATCCGCAATGCGCTGTACGACAGGCCGAACTCCCGCGTCAAAAAGTCAAGGCGACGAAGTCTTCTCCTGAATCGTCGACTCCCATTGCCGGGGGCACCGAAGCCGTTTGAGGTCCACACCAGGGTTCGGTTTTCCACTCCGCTTCGTCTGATTGTGCTTGTCCCGTCACCCTCGGGTGTCCGGAAGAACCATGGTTCTTGGTGCGCGCATGTCGTCGATTCTTGCTCGACGACCCGACGTGTTCATTCAGGTGTTCTCGGACGCCAGACGAGTTCAAGACGTTGTGAGCATCGACAGCGGTACACCCCACTCTTTGGTCTACGAACTCGGAAGTATTGCGTTCCGCACGCTGCACAGGTCGATTCCCATCGAGCGTTGCACTGCGCTGTGAGTGGTACTTCAGGCATTCGAGCCGGATCTCCTTTGTACTCAAAGGTCAAGGGGGAGCGGGCGGCACATTTGCAACGGTAGCCGCTCAGGCTCTTCGGTTGGCGATAGTAGTGGACGGTTTTCTGACACGATGGACAGGTTGCCTGCCAGTCTCCTGGCTGCACGGCAAGGGTGTTCGATGTCTCGCAGGATCGAGGAGTGGCTCCCAGTCGGATCGCGACGGCCTTCCAGGCTGGGCCGTGTCCGGCATCTGGCCCGGCGATCGCGTGAGCAATTTCGTGCAAGAGGGTGTCACGCACCATCTCGTCTGGGTTGTTTCGGACGTGATATTCGGCAATTTCGATCCGTTTAAGTCGATACTTACACGCTCCGAGGCGGCGTTTGGTCTGTGCCAGTCCGAAGGTCCACCCGTGCAAACCTTGTTTGCGCAATTCGTGATGGGCGATGGCGTGCAGTTGCTCCAGATCCATGAGTCTTTCTCATCCATTAATGGCTCATGAGGAATCGGTCGAACCTGGCGTTGCTTTGAGCCTGTAAGGTCCGAATCGCAAGGGACCGAACGGTTCTGGTTGGGTTGTTGGGGGGATCCCTTCGAACACTGGCGGAAAGGTCCATGGAGGTTCCCTGGCGGCAGCTTCCTGTTTGATCCTCGGAGAATCCTCCGAGAGGATGGTCGACTCGGGGTGCGGATTGGAATCGAACTTTGAGGAACGCGGCCGATCAAGACCGAGGATATGCCATGAGTCGATCGCAGACGACCGTGATTGTTCGAGCCGTCTTCACCCTGATTCTTGCTTTGGGAGGAAGCAACAGGGTCCATGCGACCGACGACCGTCCTCCAAACGTGGTGCTGATCTTGGCCGACGACCTCGGTTACGCCGAGCTTGGTTGCTTTGGTCAGAAACGGATTCGGACACCAGTTCTTGATCGACTGGCCTCACAGGGAATGCGACTCACCTCATTCTACAGCGGCAGTCCTGTCTGCGCCCCGGCTCGCTGTACCTTGATGACTGGCAAGCACACGGGCCATTCCTTTATTCGGAACAATGGCAATCCTCCGGGCCGAATCCGGGATGACGATCGTGGGCTCTTTCCCGGCCAGAATCCCATTCCTGACCGAGAGGTCACGCTTGCCGAGTTGTTCAAGGAACGAGGGTACGCGACCGGAGCGATCGGGAAGTGGGGACTCGGCTTTGAAGGGTCGTCCGGCGACCCGAACCGGCAGGGATTTGACCTGTTCTTCGGCTATCTCTGCCAGGCTCACGCACACAATCACTATCCTCGCTTTCTCTGGAAAAATGGCGAGAAGGTGCCGCTTGCCGGAAACGATCGGGGCCAGACGGGGGCCATCCACGCTCAGGAGGCATTCTCTGATGAGGCACTCCGGTTCGTCAAAGAAAACCAGGATCGCCCCTTCTTTCTTTACTTGCCGGTCACGATCCCTCACGTCTCGATCCAGGCTCCCGAGGAGTGGATCGCCCGGTACCGTGGCACGCTGGGCGATGATCCCGAATGGATCAACGAAAACCCGAGGGGATATACTTCGCATCCGACGCCCCACGCGGGGTACGCAGCGATGGTCAGCTATCTTGACCATGAGATTGGCAGGCTTCTCGAAGCCATCGAAGAACTCGGCTTGAACGACGACACGATCGTCTTTTTCTCGTCTGACAACGGTCCGACACACGACCGGGTGGGCGGCGCCGACAGTCCATTCTTTGACTCGACCGGTCCCTTCCGAGGGCTGAAAGGGCAGGTGTACGAGGGGGGCCTCCGCGTGCCGACGATCGCTCGGTGGCCCGGCCGCATCCCGGAAGGAACCACCACCGATGTCGTCGGATACTTCCCGGATATTCTGCCAACACTGCTCGACCTGGCAGGCTCGGCAGACCTGATCCCTGACGACATCGACGGTCTGAGTCTGGCTCCAACCTTACTCGGCAGACCTGAGGATCAGTCGCGGCACGCGTATCTCTACTGGGAATTTCCTGCCTACGGAGGTCAGCAGGCGCTTCGCCTCGGCAACTGGAAAGGGGTTCGCACCGACTTGATGCGAGGCAAGGATCTGAGCATCGAACTGTACAATCTCGCATCTGATCCTGGAGAGTTGCACGACCTGGCTAGCGAACACCCCGAGCTGGTTTCGAGGATTGAGCGGCTCATGTTCGAGGCCCGAACCCAGTCTCCGCTCTTTCCCTTCCCAGCGCTTGACGCTCTGGAAGCTCCGCCTGAGCTCCGATGAGGTACGCGGTTGGTCAGGAGTCCGGAGTTTCTCAGAAGGAGGAATGGTGTTGCTGGACTCCATGGACCGACATCGCTAGAATCTTTGTTTAACCTCGAATGATCACGGTCGTTGTATCACGCCAACCCGATTCTTTTGAACCGACGCGAGGACGGGCGGGCTGGCCCTGCAATGGGTCTTGAGGTGAACCCGACAATCCTCGCGAGGTCTTCCCCCGGGCGAGAGGATCATGGTCTTCGCTTCCCCTGGCCGGCAGACTTCCCTGGTAAGGATTCGAGGGATCAGTGTGTTCCTCGGGTTGGTTCTGAGCACGACGGTTCCCTCGATGGTTGTGGGGGAGGATCTCGCAGATTGGGCCTGGACGCCTCCGGATCGTCCGACCGTGCCTCAGCCGATGTTGATCGACTGGGTGAAAAATCCGATTGATGCCTTTATCCTGCGGGGGATGGAGGAGTTCGGACTGGAGCCTGCACCGTCTACCGATCGAGCAACCCTTCTCCGCCGAGTGAGCTTTGATCTGACAGGACTCCCCCCGACGCCCGAAGACGTTGAGGCGTTTCTGGGTGACTCGAAGCCGGATGCCTATGAGCGGGTTGTCGACCGACTTCTAAACTCACCGCATTATGGAGAGCGATGGGGAAGGCACTGGCTTGATGTGGTCCGATACGCGGACAGTGACGGATACGAGTATGACGATGCTCGCCCCCATTCCTGGCGATACCGCGATTGGGTGATCAATGCGCTGAACGATGATCTGCCCTACGACCGTTTCGTTCTCGAGCAAGTTGCGGGCGACGAGCTTTCACCGGATGATCCGATCGCCCACGTTGCAACGGGTCTCCATCGGCTCGGGCCGCTTCGTCTGAACGCGGGCAACCAGGAAGAGGAGAAGAACCGACAGGAAGTCTTGACCGAGATGACCGACATGATCGGATCGGCCTTCCTCGGTCTGACGATCGGCTGTGCCCGATGTCATGACCACAAGTTCGATCCGATTCCTCAGGCCGACTACTTTCGTCTTCAGGCGTTCTTCGCCGGGACTGAATTTCGAGACCTCTCGCTCGCCTCTGACTCGGAGCAGCGGGCATTCGACGAGCGATTGGAGCGATGGAAGTCGAGACGCGATCGGCTCCGAAAGGAGTTGCGTTCGCTGGATGAATCAGGATCAGGAGAAGACCCTGCTCGCCGCGACGAGCTGGTTACCGCGATCGACGCCCACGACGCGACCAAGCCTGAGCCTCCGGCCGGGGTGATGACCGTCTCAGAGGTTGAGTCACATGCGCCGCCGACGTTCATCCTGTTTCGTGGGGAACCTGGTCATCATCTCGACCAGGTTGATCCTCAGTTTCCGGGAGCGATCAACGGTCCGGACCCTCATCGGATGTCAAAAACAGCGGCTCAGTCGGGGACGGCGGGGCGTCGCGCATCGCTGGCAAGGTGGCTGGCTGATCCATCGCACCCGCTGACGGCTCGCGTGATGGTCAATCGCCTCTGGCAGCACCACTTCGGACGGGGGTTGGTGGCCACCCCGAATAATTTCGGCATTATGGGCGAGCCGCCGACCCATCCGGATTTGCTTGACTGGTTGGCGGTCGAGTTCGCCGAGGGTGGCTTCCGATTGAAGGCGATGCACCGGTTGATGGTCACTTCAGCAACGTATCGGCAGTCGTCGAAGGGATCGGATCAAGGTCTGGAGGAGGATCCGGATAACCTATTGCTCAGCAGGATGCCTCGGCGTCGGCTGGAGGCGGAAGTCTTGCGTGACCAAATTCTTGCCGTGGCCGGTACTCTGAACCGGACTCCTGGAGGGCCGGGAGTTCGATTACCCCTGGAACCCGAGGTTGCGAATCAGGTTTACAAGGGGAGATGGGAGCCGACCCCCGATCCCGATGAATACACAAGGCGAAGCATTTACCTGTTTGTGAAGCGCAATATTCCGCTGCCCTTCATGGAAGCGTTCGATGCGCCGGATACGCTGGTCTCTTGCGGTGAGCGGAACATCAGCATTCACGCCGGCCAAGCGCTGGCCTTGTTGAACAGTTCGCTTCTCGACGAACAGTCACGAAACTTCGCGAGGCGTTTGCTCGCCGAGGTTGGGCCGGACCCGGACCTTCTGGCTGACAGAGCGATCGAGTTCGCGTTGTCACGCCCGGCTCGGCCAGAGGAACGAGCGCGAGCCCGGCAGTTTCTTGAAGGCCAGACCGCACTGTTGGAGGCCGAGGCCGAGGCGAAGGCCCCAGTTCCATCACTCCGTTCCGAAGGAGTTGATCCGGCCCTTTGCGCAGCGCTCTCGGACCTTTGCCTGGTCCTGATGAATCTCGATGAATTCCTTTATGTGGATTGATCAGTGCGATCATCCGCAGTCTTTCTGCCCCAGGGGTGATCTCGTGCGAAACAATCAGGCGTCGCACCCTGCCTTCTGCCCGGGGGCCTCGATCGCGCGGAGTCGCCGGGAGTTCCTTTCTCGAAGCGCACTCGGATTCGGATCGATGGCCGCCGCCTCTCTGCTCGCCCGGGACGGCCTCCTGCCCAAGGCGATGGCGGAGGAGGGACGTCTGAACGATCCACTCGGCGCCCGCGCTCCGCACTTCGAGCCGAGGGCCACGTCGGTCATTTTCCTGTTTCTGACGGGCGGGCCGAGCCAGATGGAGACATTTGACCCGAAGCCGATGCTCAACCGGCTCCACGGTCAGCGTACTCCGGAGAGCTTTGGCAAGGTCACGTTTCAGCAGACAAGCGACGAATCGCTGTTGCTCGGCTCGAAGCGGACCTTTCGGCCGTGCGGAGAGAGTGGCCTGGTGATGTCGGACCTCTTCCCGCACCTGGCGACCTGCGCGGATGACCTGGCGGTGATCCGTTCCTGTCACGCCGACAGCATCACCCACGCTCCGGCGATGTATCAGATGAACACCGGTCGAGAGTTGATGGGCCACCCGAGCCTCGGCTCCTGGGCGGTCTATGGGCTGGGGAACGGAACCGAGAACCTGCCGGCCTTCGTCGTGATGCTCGACCCTGCCGGCCCCTTGACGGGCGGGCCCCCTTGCTGGGGGTCAGGTTATCTGCCACCGGTCTATCAGGGGATGCCATTCCGGTCGGGAGAGACGCCACTCTTGAATCTTCGGCCCTCGGGGGGACGGAGCCGAGATCGACAGCGGGCTGCGCTCGACCTTCTACGCGACCTGAACCACGCCGGAGATCGGGATGCGGTCGACCCGGTTCTGGGGGCCCGGCTCGCGTCGTACGAGCTTGCCTTCCGAATGCAATCGCATGCAGTCGAGGCCGTCGATGTTGGCGGCGAGACGGAAGAAACCAAATCGCTTTACGGGCTCGACCGGCCCGAAACCGAGGAGTTCGGCAGACGCTGTCTGCTGGCTCGACGTCTGGTCGAGCGAGGGGTACGGTTCGTCCAGCTCTATCACGGCGGTGGGCCGGGCAACATGACCTGGGACGCCCATGGTGATATCGAGGAGAACCATCAGCGGATGGCAGGAGAAGCCGACAAGCCGATCGCAGGCCTCCTCACCGACTTGAAGCGTCGAGGATTGCTCGATTCGACGCTCGTGGTCTGCGGTGGCGAGTTTGGCCGTACACCGATGTCGCAGGGGAGCACCGGACGCGATCACAATCCCTTCGGTTTCAGCATGTGGCTCGCGGGAGGTGGGGTAAAGGGTGGTGTGATGGTTGGTGCAACAGACGAGATCGGCCTCCGCGCTGTCGAGTCGCCCAAGCACGTCCGAGACCTGCACGCGACCATCCTCCACTTGCTTGGGCTCGATCAGTTCGCGTTGACCGTGATCCACGACGGTCGCGAGGAAAAGCTTACGGATACTGGCGGACAGGTGATTTCGGAGATTCTCTGATCCGATCTGCTTGAGGCTTACCAGAGCGTGTAACCGCCGTCGATGACCAGGGTCGCACCGGTCATATACGATGAGGCGTCGCTGGCCAGGTACAGGGCAAGCCCGGCCAGTTCGTGGGGTTGGCCGAGCCGTCCCATTGGAACCATCGATTCCATGCTTGTGCGCAACTCGGGGCGTTCGGTGAACCAGCGGACGTTCGGATCGGTGAGAAAACCGCCGGGGGCGATTGCGTTGACCGTTACGCCGCGATCGGCCCAGTCGGCCGCCAGAGCCCGGGTCAACTGGATCATGGCGGCCTTGGCCGATTCGTAGCCCCGACCGCCGATCCCCTTGGTGGCGATCAGGCCGCTGATCGAGGCGACGTTGATTATCCGGCCCCACCCTTGAGAAAGCATTGCGCCGCCCAGGATCTTTGACCAAAGGAAGCAACTAGTCAGATTCAGGTCAATGATCCGTTGCCAATCGCTCAGGTCGAGGTCCTCGGTTGGGGTAGGGATGCGGCGTCCGCCGACGTTGTTGACAAGGATGTCGATCGAACCGAACTCGTCGAGTACCCGACAGGCCGCTGCCTCGCTTGACCCGGGGTCGCCCACGTCGACCGAAAGAAGGTCGATCCGACGGCCGGTGGTCGAGAGTTCCTGCTGTGCTGTGGCGAGTGTTTCGGGATCCCGGCCAATCAGGACGAGATCGGCCCCGGCTTCGGCAAGCCCTCGGGAGACCGCCAGTCCCAGCCCTCGGCTGCCACCCGTAATGCAGGCTCTCCGGCCATCGAGGCGAAATTGATCCAAAATGGTCATTACGATTCCTTGATTCTTCCGATCAGATTGGTCCGTCGTTCAGGCTGTTCGGATGGGCTCAGGGTGAGACGTGGCAACTTGAGATCAAAGCATATTCTCATGGCGAGGTCGGGCACTGAACCTCAACGAGACGTGATGGATCCTGAGCGCTGCCGAAGGGCTTTCCTGAGTGTTCGAGCCCTCAATGGCCTGCCCGGTTGTGTTCTGGACAACCACTGCAACCCCGAGGCCCTGGCCGATTGCGAAATTCACGTTCCCGGATGTCGAGCCGAGGTAGCGCTCAAGGGTGAAAGAGCGGGGTTCTCCAAAGGTTGGCCGGAAGTCGATCGAAGCGAGTTCCTGAACCTCTCTCGGATTCTTCGAGGAATTCGCAAAACGAAAGAGGACAAGTCGGCAGGAGAATCGACCGAGAAACTCCTCGTCGAACTGTTCCGGCGAGTCTCCGCTGCCGCTAGCGGTCACGGTGAAGGTGTATTCGCCTCCGCGAGCGGATCGGATCTCCTGCGCAAGGATAGCACTGGCTCCTGAAGCGACGGTGGCATTGGGAGCGACACCGAGAGCGATCTGGCGATCGGGGGTCTCGATTGGCCGGACGATCAGTCCGTTCGGCTCGGTTTCGGAACCGATTGGCCAGGCTCTCCAGCCTTTGTCTCGGCTTGAAGGAGTCACCGCGATGAGTGGTCGACCCGAGGAAAAGTCGGTATCGAGCAACTTGCTCGCGTCGTATGGGGGGACAAACGCCGGGTCTCCCCCCGGTTCGCAACGATCGAGCGTTGCAGGAGCATTACCGAGGAGCGAATACAAGGGCTCGCCACGTGTGATTGGCTGTGGGCGGCCGAGCTTATCTGGGAAGGTGCCGTGGTGATCGATCCCGAGTAAGTGGAAGATGGTGGCGGTGAGGTCGTGGGGCCGGATCGGTTCGGAGGCCGGCAGCGCACCGTCGCGATCGCTCGAACCGAAAACCTGTCCTCCGGAAATCCCGGCACCTGCCATCACGAAGCTGAAGACATTGCCCCAGTGATCGCGACCACCCTGCGCATTGATCCGAGGCGTTCGACCGAACTCGCCGATGGCCACAACCAGCGTTTCGTCGAGCAGTCCTCGCGATTCGAGGTCCTCAAGTAAGGCCGTAAAGGTGACATCGAACTGGGGGCAGAGGACATCCTGAAGGCGGTCGGCATTCTGTGCGTGGGTATCCCACATCGGATTATCAACGGCGGAATCGCCGGGTTCTCGGGTCCAGTTGACATGGACCAGTCGCACGCCGGCCTCGATCAGCCGACGAGCCAGCAGGACGGTCTGTCCCCAGGAATCTCGGCCGTAGCGATCACGAACCTTCGCGGGTTCCTGGCTCAGATCGAATGCGGCCCGAGCCCGACCCGAGGAGACAAGGTCGTAGGCATGCTGGGCATATCGATCCCAGCCGTCGAGGACTCCGCCCTGTTCAACCGCCCGGAGGTGTCCATCGAGCTGACCGAGCAAGGCTCGACGACGGTCGACCCGAAGTTGGGGAAGTTCGGGAGGAAGTTCGAGACCCTCAATGTGATAATCAATCGCTGCGGGATCACCGACGAATCGCTCCGGCTCCCAGGCTCTGCCAAGGAACCCAGCGGTTTGACCGGCGGGGGTCACACTGTCATTGAGCCGCATCAGGTCGGGAATCCAGACCGTCGAGAGGGCCGGCATCGTCTCGCTTGGCCGGAGCATCTTGACGATCGAGCCGAAGTAGGGCCAGTCCGTTGGCTTGATCTGGCGAGCGCTACCGGGGCCGTAAGGATAACCCGTCAAGACCCAGTAGCCGCTGACGTCGTGGTTCGGGTCGTCGGTGGCGATCGACCGGACGACCGCCAGTTTGTCCGCTATGCGGGCGGTGCGAGGGAGCAACTCGCAGAAGTGAATGCCAGGAACGTTGGTGGCGATGGGACGGAAAGGACCGCGAATCTCAGCGGGAGCGTCGGGCTTGGGATCGAAGGTTTCGTGCTGAGGGGGGCCGCCCTGGAGCCACAAGTAGATGACGTTCTTCGCCCGACCGAACGTCACGCCATCAAGCCCATGAGCGAGTGGAGAGGACGTCGGTCCGGCAATCGCCGGATTCGGGACGGCACCCGCCCGGAGCAGGTCGCCCAGGCCGAGGCCGAGAACGCTCAGGCCGCCGATGCGGAGCCATTCACGACGGCTCTGACCATCGCAGAGCCTCGTTGGTTGATCGTCAAGTCCGAACATCCGTCTCCTCCCCTCCGCGGAGCAAGTCCTTACGAAATCCCTGTTCAACGTATCGATCGAATCGACGACCCGCAATCTTACAGGTCCGCAAGAGGTCGATCAGCATCACCGAACTGGGTCAAGGAGACGCCCATCCGGTCCATCAGGGAGAGGTAGAGGCTACAGGCGCGGCGGTCCTCGTGGTTGCGATCGAGGTAGTCGAGCACGCGTCCGGTCGATAAGTCTCCACCTGCCCTGCCTGCCAGGAGGATTGGCATTTCGTCGGCCTGGTGCCGATCGCCGTCAAAGAGGTTTGAGCAACACATAAGTAGTGAGTGATCGAGCATTGTGCCGTCGCCTTCGGGAATCTGCTTGAGGCGGTCGAGCAGATAGGCGAACTGAGCGACATGGAACTGGTTCGTCTTGAGGTACATGGCCTCGAGTTCCGGCTCGCGTCCGTTGTGCGTCAGGTCGAGGTGTAGGCTGCCAGTTACGCCTTCGAGGAAGCCGAAATTCATCTGCGAGAGGTCGTTGTTGAGCATGCAGGTGACGATACGGGTTTTGTCCATCTGGAAGGCGAGGACGATGAGGTCCATCATTAGCCGCATGTGATCTGGGATGTCTTGCGGGATCTGATCTCCAGGACGAGGCAGATCGGGCTTCTCCAGCGTTGGTCGCCAGCCCTCAAGTCGGCCGTCTTTCGAGGCGCGATCCATGCGTTGTTCGACGTCTCGAATGGATTCAAGATACTCGTCCAGCTTGCGGCGGTCGTCGCGTCCGATCTGGTGTTTGAGTTCGTGGGCATCATTCAGCACATGGTCAAGAATTGAACGATCGAGGCGTCGGCCCTCGGTGTCTCCCACGAGAAGATCGTAGACCCGAGAGGGGTAAATTTCCTTGGTCGCCGGCTTCGTGTCGGTTGCCCATGAGATGCTTGAGCCGTAGATCATCGAGAGGCCGTCTTCGAGGCGAAGCTCGGTTGGCTCAATCCCAAGGACGAGGCTCGGGACGGTGGTTTTGCTGCCGATCTTTCGGGAGAGGAGCTGATCCATCGTCTGGCCGACACGGATCTCTCCCTGGTCGGTACTGACCCAGGCTCCAGAGAGGAGATTCGGCATTCGCCCGAGGTGGGCGCTTGCATGCCGAACGGCCTGCTCGTTGAACAGACCTCGGAGAAAAATCATGTCTTCACGGAAGGGGCGCATTGGTTCCAGGCCGGGGCCGATTTCCATGCCTGCGCCCCGCCCCCTGGCCCACCAGTGCTCCGGCTCGACACCATTGGAGAAGTAGATGCAAGCGAAGCGAACGGGTGGTCGAGAGTCATTGGTCGAGACGTAGCGCTTGCCCGTGTCCTCGGCTCGGATCGGAAATGAATCAAGCCAGGGAAGAGTGAGGGCCAACCCGCTGCTACCACGGAGGAACCCTCTTCGACTTATTGGGCGATCGCCCGCCGGATTCCGAGCAACGGTCATGATTCCCCTCCTGCCTCGCCTCGATCGGGAGGCACGATCGAGTCAGCGCGACGATTTCGGAACTGCTTGCTGGAGACGATCTGGATGATGAGCTCAGAGAATCGAGCGCCGTGGTTGAGCTCGTCGGTCATACGCTCGATCAGTGGTCGATCGGATGCCATCTCGGCTCGGCCGAGCGCATACCCCAGGAGCTTGGTGCTGAAGGTCTTGTAAAACTGGAGTCGTTCGCGATGAAGATAGTCCCGAAGTCCGTCGGGTCCAGAGATGATGGTCCCGTCGGCGAGTGTGCCGGAGGGGTCGATGGGTTGGCCGTCTCGGTACGAGTTGCGCCATCGCCCGAGCGGGTCAAACTGTTCGAGAGCGAAGCCAAGCGGATCGATCCGAGCATGGCAGTTGATACACGAGGCATCGGAACGATGGGCCTCCAGGCGCTGTCGAATGGTCAGGCCGTCGCCTCGAACGTCGTCGGCCGGGATCGAGCCCACATCAGCCGGAGGAGGAGGGACCGGCGTGCCCACCACGCGTCGCAACACCCAGTCCCCACGCTTGACAGCACTCGTCCTCAAGGGAGCGGAGGTCGCTGTGAGTAAAGCCCCGAGGCCGAACAGACCTCCTCGATGCTGGCGATCGAGTTGATTGACGCGAGTGAATGCATTGTCTGAGAGCGATTCGGATGCGATTCCGTAGTGCTCGGCGAGACGACGGTCGAGGAACGAGTAGTCCGCGAACAGGATGTCATCGACTGGTCGATCTTCACGGACGATGAACTCAAAGAAGGTGACGGCCTCCTCATACATCGAAGCCCGGAGCAGCTCGTTGAATTCGGGGAACCGGGTGGTGTCGATTCCCTGGTAGCGGTCGAAGCGATAGAAGCCAAGCCACTGGCCAAAGAACTCGGTCGCCAGTCTTCGTGCCTTTGGATCGCGGAGCATCCGACGGATTTGTCGATCCAGCTCGGTCGGGTCGCTCAGCCGGCCGGTTGTTGCCGATTGCAATAGTTCCTCATCGGGCATGGAGGACCAGAGAAAATAACTGAGTCGATTGGCCAGCTCCCCATCGGTGAGCGCAAAAATGCCGTCTTGATCAGTGGGTATGGACTCGACTCGATAGAGGAACGCTGGTGAAACGAGGATACGAGCCAGCAGCGTTCGGATGGCACGGTCGTGATCCAACTCGTGCACCACCCGTAGATCGCGATAGAAGCTTCGAAGGCGTTGCCGATCGTCCGGTGAGAGGGGACGCCGCCATGCGCGTTCCGCAAGGTGCAACGCATCCTCTACGTGACCCGGTTCGGCGTCTCGAAGCGCCTGTTGACTTGCGTCGTAGTCGTCTACAAGGCGACGGACGAACGCGGCAGGCTCGGGGGGTAAGCGGTCGATGTGAATCTGATCGAGTTCAGTGAGGGAGGAACCAGCAAGATCAAGGGAGAATTTCTCGATTGTGAAGCGAAGATTCCGATCGTGGTAGTCGAACGAGGTGAGCAGGTCCGTCCAGGCTTCATCCAACTGTCGTCGAGTCTCATCGTCGGCAATGTGTTCGACGAGGAAGGCGTCGTCACGGTGGTATTTGATCGCTGTGTGGAAGTGATTGCGTTCGGCAGTATTATAAGCGTTGTCGAACGGGGCAGGAATCGGATCACGATCCGACGGTGCCGGCTCGCGATGTGAGATGCTCGGGAGCAGGCGAGCGAACGCCGAAGCCCCCTGCCGCCATTCGTCGACAGACGGGTCGTTGGGGTCTGCCAGGAGTGACGATGTGCTGGAAAGTTCGGCGGGGATCGCGTTCCCGTGGTCCCAGTCCGCGATCCGACAGCGAACGACCCCAGACGTCGTGTCTGAATCTCGGAGAACGACGTCGACCATCAACCGGGCCGAGTCCGCCCCGACCGGAATTTGCAAGTCGACCTGGATGGTGGCTTCGCCAGTGATCACGAAGTCGTCTTCGCCGATTGAGGTGCCCTGCGGGCCCTGACCGAAGGATAGCCGTTGGGCCGTTTCTGGTGTCACGGAAGCGCGGAGCGGCTGGGGATCGCCTCGCCGACGTTCACGACTTTGGAACTGAACCCGAGGGTTTTTCCAAATGGTGAAGCCTGACCCGCCCGGTGGGTCACTGACCGTTGAAACCGAGACTTCAAATCGAGCAATTGGGGTGTCTTTGGGCCAACGGATCGGGACAACAAATGAGTGCTCTCGATCGAGCTGCACCGCACCGTCCGCCAACACGGCGGCTTCCTCCACGTCTCCGGTGGCTGCGGCGAGCGTGGATTGCCATTCGCGGAGGTCTTCAGCAAGCTCCTCGATGAGGATTCGAATCTCGTCCGCGTTTCGTTCTGAGGGCGACGGTAAGCATTGCCAGCGTTCGACAATCTCTGAGAGTGGGGACGCCATCTTTTGACGATTGAGGATGTCCCACAAATGTTCGCACAGTCGAATGCTCTGACCCTCACGTTGGGCAAGCTCGGGGAGGTCAACGTCACCCAGTCCGAGTTCGTTGCGGAATCTGTACTGCCAGGCGACAGCCATTGCCGCAGGGTAGCGTTCCAGTCCGAACGGCTCAGCCCCCTCCCCTGCACCAGCCCGAAACCCGTGCTCACGGTAAAGTTGCTGGATCCGAGAAATGGCAGACAGTTCGCGGCCAGTCTGGCCCGGGTCCGAAAAGAAGCGGAGAGGACCAGCTCCGACAACGGCGTGATCCGCGACGATCCTGGCCGCGTCCAGGTAACGTTCCAGGGTCGAATCTTGCATGAACTGTGCGCTGCCGGCATTGGTGAACCCTTCGCCGGAGACGGCGTCGCTTACGAATTGGTCGGAGACATTCAGATCGAGCCCTGTGAGATCGCGAATGGTGTAGGAGTACTCGGCACTGGTGAGCCGCCGCATGACGACCGGGCCTGGGTCTCCGGCGTGCTGCTCAACGTCGCGATCGAGGCCCTCTTGGATGGACCGGAGGATCATTTGTTTCCGAAGGTCCCCGGGCTGAGGCATGTACTCCGGTGGCATGGTACGCTCACGGAGGACGCGAGAGACTTTTTCCCACTCCTTGAAGTTTCGACCGAAGGCTTGTGTCTCGGCCATCGCTTCAAGGTTTACATGAGCCTCGGTCACCTCGTGGCCGTGGCATTCGATGCAATACCGTTGAAGAAACCGAGTCAGTTCCGGGACGGGCTCTTCGCTTGCCGCACGCTCAGAGGCGATACCCGTCAGTAGGCCGGTGAATAGTCCGACAGCAATCGCGGACCAACCCGAACCCTCGGACATCGAGGGGATTCGCATCTGAGCCTCCACTCCACCACGACCCCGAGCGAGGGATTGGAGATCCCTCAACGCTCAGCTGAGGAGATTGTTTAAAATCAAATTGACCATAGCCGCCAGGTCCACCGAATCCAAGAAAAAAGGGAAGGATTGGATCGCTCGATCGTGTTTCCGAGTGCGCGAAATGGCTTATTGGAGATCGTTTCAGGAGGGAATCGATTGATCTGAAAACGCTCAACGCCCGGCAAGGTTGGTCCGGGCAAAATCAAGGCAGGCAAGAACATTCGCGTCTTCGAGTTCGATTTGCTGTTCTGGAGGGAGTCCGCTCACCTGGGTTAGTTGATCCGATCGATTCTGACGGACCAGTCGAAGCGTATCGGCCAATCGGTGCCCAGACGCCTGGGACGAGTGCCAGTAGGAATCCTCGAGGCAAGGGACAACCAGCGGATCTCGGGTGATCATCTCCAAAGTCAGATTCAGACGCGGATTCGCGGAAAGCAAGATGCGGACCAGAGCTGGGACATCAATCATCCCGAGTCCGAGGGGGGCATCGTCGAGCAGAAAGCCACTGGGCGATTCGGAAAGACGGGCATCCTTCAGATGGGTCGAGACCGCGAAGGGAGCGAGCAGACGGACCGTCTCCTCAGGTCTCATGAGCAACGCGAGATCGTTGCCGATGTCCACAGTGGCGCCGATCGCCTCACTGCCGAGTTGAGTCAACAACTCAGCCAGTTCACTCGCATCACGGTCCTTGTGATTCTCGACGGCCAGGCGAATCCCTTCGGCTCGGGCGATCGGCTCGGCAAGTTGCAGCGATCGACGAGAGGTCTTGAGGAAGGTTTGGTAGGTGTCGGCCGAGTCGAAGGTCTCATATCGTCGACCGGATGCACAGACGGTTCGTACGATGGTGCTGCCACACGCTCGGACGCAACGTAACTCGGCCCGGAAACGGTCGAGATCGTCCTTCGATTGTGGAAGGCCAACCGATCCTTCGATGTACATTTCCCAATGCTCAGCCTGACGATGCATCTGACGAGCCTCGGCGAGGTCGAGCACTCCCAGCGGAGCCTGAATCCCAGCCGCCCCTCGGTCCCTGCAGAAGGACAGGAACCGTGGAGGCTTGAGAAACTCTCTTCCGTACTTTCGAGCGCGGATCGAGTAGGACGCAGTCCCAATCCCGATCGGAGCCTGGACGTCTCGATCGCTCGCCCCCATCACCATCGAGGCCGGGATTCCTGCGGTGCTGGCGAGGAAGGATCGTCGGTTGATCGTCATCGGTCATCCCTTCCTCGGGTCTTTCGGTAGGGGAACAGCAATGCTTCGGCTCATTAACCAGAGATTTCCCGATGGACACTCAACGACTGGATGACCATTCCGAAACCTCTGACATTCGTTCCGCATGAAAGATCAAGCATTCAATCCGGGCAGCCATTTCAAGGCATTTTCTCGAAAGATTTTTTGGAGGATCGGTTCGGGGAGACCGAGCCCCAACGTCGTCCGACCTTCGTATTCCATCGGCTCCTCGCTCGCAAAGAAGGTCCAGTCAAGCTCGTGACGGGCATTCATAACGCGGGCGGCCGAGGTTTCGTCTCCTCCTCGATAGGAAAAATCGGTCCCGTAAATGAT